>CAZMYL010000032.1:0-1500 GCA_964570505.1 uncultured Pseudomonadota bacterium | reverse complement strand
GGCGCTATGCTTTTACTTTTGAAGCTTGAGTAGTAGCCGATTTGCATTTTTCGCAAAGATTCCAAAAACTTATTTCATCTAAACTTCCCCATTCCATTCGTCAAAAAACCTTTCCAAGTATTTCTTCATAAACCCATCCCTGCCAACAGCGATTTTCTTTGCAGTTTTAGTGTTCATTAAATTTTTAAGTAAAAACAGTTTTTCATAAAAATGATGTACCGTTGAGTCACCCCTCTTTTTATAATCTTTAGAGTTTTTTAATGTTCGAGGTTTTTTCGTTGGGTCATAGAGTAACCTACCTTTCTTGCCACCATACGCAAATGCTCTTGCCACACCAATCGCTCCAATCGCATCCAACCTGTCTGCATCTTGAACGATATAAAATTCTTTAGAAAAATTTACTTTTTTACTGCTAAGAGATTTACCAAAAGACATATTTTTTATAATAAACATAACATTGTTTACAATCTCTTCAGACACTTTTTGAGATTTTAGAAAATTTTCTGCAATTGAATAGTCATCTTCTTCTTTACCTATCACTTTCCAATCCCCCACATCATGTAGTAGGGTGGCAAGTTCAATAACAAACCAGTCTCCTTTTTCTGTTTTATTTATTAGTTTTGCATTATTTCTCACTCTCTCAATATGCCAAAAATCATGCCCTGTTCCTTCTTTGCCCAGTAGTTTTTTAACAAAATTCTCGGCTCTTTTTATAATAATTTCATTTTTCATTTTTATAGTATACACTTAAACCTAATGAAAAATCATGTCACCGAAGAACTAGCAAATAGATATGTAAGAAATACCTACAAGGACGCTATTGTGCAAGAGGTGCAAGCCTTACTTTGCGAAATAACGATAGCGACAATGAAAGGAATAGGTTGCACAGGAAGAAAAACCTATATAAATACGAGAGTTTTGAAACATATTTACGATAAGAGACCAGCAGAAGAATTTGATTTTTTATTAGCGAATATCTCAAAAATAGTAAAATTTCCAGATACTGTATTTAAAAACAAAAACCCAAAAAGAGGCGACTATATTTTCTTGAAAGCTTTAAAAAATAATAAGTATTTGTGTTCAGTGGAAGAAATCAGCGACAAAAAAGATGATTGTCATTTCGAAGTAGCCACCTTCTTTAGATTAAGAAAAGAAAGTTATCTAGCTAGTTATAATCTGTTGTGGGAGTGGAAGGGCGGCAAACCTTCATCGTAGTGCTTTCGTTTCTGGCTTACGCCAGCCTAGTCGCACCCCGCAGTAGAGCCTTTCTGACTTTCACCCCCACAACAAGCTATAACTCGAAATCGTAGGTTTATTGCTTTAATTTTAGATTAAATCTTTTAAGCAACAAAATACATTGTGTGGATAATTATATATTACACACGTGTTGATGTCAAATAAAATTTGTATTCTAATTACTTATCTTTTTCTCCTTACACTTCTCACAGGTGCAACCAAAAGGCTTGATGTGCTCGTCAAAATATTCGGTATCGTAATCGT
>CAZMYL010000031.1:0-1550 GCA_964570505.1 uncultured Pseudomonadota bacterium | reverse complement strand
GGAGTGGTAACATGGACGAGCGCGACATCATTAAACAAAAACTATGCACCTACAATCGCTTGCGCAAGATGCGCATTGATGGCGAGCTTGTGCATAAACTACATTACGATCACGACCAACACGGCAATCGCAAGTACACTGATGAGGGGATGCAGGTAATAATCAAAGACAGCCCAAAAGTGGGGAGGCCTAAGAAAATAAAATGAGCTAAAAAACCTAACGGATGGTGCTATGGTTAATAGAAATTACAAATGATGAATAACGAACAAAACCCCCAATTAACTATACCACGTGTTACCAGCAGTGTTTCTTATGATTTATTTGGAAACCCTGTGTTAGATGCTAAAAGAACAATGAGCGATTACTTTGGAGTTGCGCCATTCAGTATTTTAAACACAACAGATAAAGATTGGATTAATAGAAAACAACGGTGGAATAAATTAATAAATGATACGGGACAAGCAAGAAAAAATGTTCTGGCTGGTGGAAACTCGGAAAAAGATGTAATGAATAACATGAACGGTTCAAGCATTTTAGATGCTGTTTTAGCCGAACTTATGATAAAATGGTTTACAGAGGAGGGGTTCACAACTTTTGACCCATTCGCAGGGGATACTGTTTTTGGTTTTATTAGTGGCTACTTAAAAAGACCATTTGAAGGAATTGAATTAAGACAAGAACAGGTTGATTTTAACCAAATGCAATGCAATAGGGAAAACCTAAATTGTAAATATATTTGCGATACTTCTGAAAATATGGATAAATATATTGAAAATGATTCGATGGATTTTATATTTAGTTGCCCACCTTATGCAGATTTGGAAGTTTATAGTGACTTAAAAGAGGATTTAAGTACAATGAGTCACGAGGATTTTTTTAAAGTTTATGAAAAAGTATTAAAAAATACTTATAATAAGCTAAAAAATGATAGATTTGCTGTAATTGTTACAAGCGAAGTAAGAAATAAAAAAGGCGAATATATTAGACTTGTACCTAATACCATTAACATAATGGTAGAGGCAGGATATATTTATTATAATGATATTATTTTAATGAATAGCGTTGGCACTTTGCCAATGAGAACTGGTAGGCACATGAACGCTGGACGTAAAATAGGGCGAAGGCATCAAAATGTATTAGTATTTTATAAAGGAAACCCTAATAATATAAAGAATAATTTTAGTGAATTAATACCAAAAAATGAATATTATGAAAGCACAAATTTGGAATAAAAACGGATGGGTAAACGAAATTGACCCGACAAAATTAAAAAATACTTTTAGTGAGCTACTTGGATTAAGTGGTTTTGATATACTTAATTTTCAAGAATATTATTTTACCCCTATTGGATGGACAGGTTTATGGCTTCTTGGTGAAAGCCACTTTGCAATACATACATTCCCAGAAGAAAATAAAAGCTATATTGAATTGTCAAGTTGTAATGAAGATTATTTTTTCTACTTCGTTGCGAATTGCGGTCTTTAACATTGCTGGTAACGGCTACGGCTATGTGCAGTGCCGACAAACTTGTACAAAACTTAATAAAAAGT
>CAZMYL010000030.1:0-1576 GCA_964570505.1 uncultured Pseudomonadota bacterium | reverse complement strand
ACTGAAAACTCCCCAAAAATTAATCGAGATCCAAACATCCTGCCATTGAAAGCATTTTTTGTAGGGTTTCTTCAGAAGCTTTTTCTTCTTCCAAGATGCGGTCAACTCTAAGTTTTGCCATCATCATATGAATGCCTTCTAAAATATAATGGCGGGAAACAATGCCTTTTCCACCACCTAACTTGGCCAGCAAGACCACATAATCATCCTGAACTTCCTGCTCTTTGATTTCATATAAATAAGCAGCTATAAAAAAACAAATTGATAATAAATTTTTGATGGCTTGAAAGTCTTGGAGCTGCATATCTTCCCACCCTAAACCTTCTTTTAAAAATTTAAAAACACATTCAATGCGAGAGCGTTTTAAATAGATCTGGTAAACAAGATGCGCTTCTTCTGCTATTTTAATTTTTTTATTAGTAATAAGAAGCATTGGATCAGTGAAGATTTCTTTATCATTTCGATCCTTTAAAGTAATCTTGATGGCTGTATAGCGCTGATAGTTTTTCCATTCAATGTACAGTTTAACATCTTGATAAATCTGCTTCTTTAGTCTAATTTTTTGAATCGGTATGATTTGTTTGTGCTCAAATAAACTGGCTATTAGTTTTTCTTTTTTTCCTTCTTCAATATCATTTTGAATCACATCGCTTCTGGTTTTTTTCGCACGAATGACAAAATCATCACCCAGGTCAAAAATTAAAGAAAAATACTCATCGTCATCAAACTCTCGATCGAAAACGTGGGTTATTTTTATTTCAGGAACACGCTCCTTGAATGCTTTATTAATTTGTTTGATAGCATTTTTAGTCAGTGTTTTTTTATTAAACCAGTCTTGTGAGTTATAAAGAGTTACAGCTGATTCTTTTTCAGCAAACGCCTTGTCTTCTTCTATTTTTTTAACATATTCCGCTTTGAGAAAGCGAGGATCTTTATTGCTGTATAGCTGATGAGATAAAAGATGGACTGTCTTATCTTTGGGAGTAACCGCTACTATGTTATGGCTACTGTAGCCATTGATTATTTGGTTATTTAAATCCCTTACTTTCCCAATGTTTTCTGTTTTACTCGAATGGGGTTTGCGAATATCCGATGGGTCGTGAAGAATATAAACCTCTTTATGAGCAGAGAGCTTCTTTATTGCTTCACCCATTAGGCTGTCATTTACTAATTCTTCACTAAGATCACTTAACTTATTCTCTTTCGATAAGGTCCGTTTCAAGCGTTTGTACTCATTTTTGTTATTCGAAATTTTATATATCTTACAACTACCATGCGCCAATATCCTCGAAAGTAATAACTTTGTATTTTTTTAAGGTAACCCTAGAGGTTATCTTGTTAAATAAACTATGACCAAATTCTGCCAATGAAAGAGACATCTACACTACCTTGTTCTTGATGATGAAAATTAAAAGCTGCCATTTTATATCATCTCAAATTTTTTGGGGAGTTTTCAGTAACATGCTGCCAATTACTTTTCCATTCATACTAAAACTAAATCCTATGCTACCAGCATCATTTACTGAAAACTCCCCAAAAATTAATCGAGATCCAAACATCCTGCCATTGAAAGCAT
>CAZMYL010000029.1:0-1589 GCA_964570505.1 uncultured Pseudomonadota bacterium | reverse complement strand
AATGATATAAAAAGAAAAAATTTACTCATAGATTTTGGTTTGATATCTAAATTAATGCCAACTTTCATGCCATAATAATCCAAGAGATTCCTTCGGAATGAACTGTGTTTTTTTCCAAATTTATTTTAGTTAATTTTCACTGAATAATATTCTTTTTTTGTTGCAATCGCAAAAGCTTGTTTTAATAGTTTGTTTACAACTGCAATTAAGGCAAGCTTTTTCGATTTTCCTTTTTCTACCAATCTATCATATAATGCTTTGCAAGTTTCATTGCATCTTTTTGCTGACCAAGCGCACATGTAAAGCAAAGCTCTAATTTTACTCATTCCCATTTTACAAATTTTCGATCTACCCTTAACACTTGTTCCTGATTCAAATATTCTGGGTGATATTCCAACATACGAAGCAAGTTGCTTGTGATTATTAAACTTACTAAAGCCTCCAGATATTACAATCAATAGCAAAGATGTTTTAGTTCCCATTCCTGGTATACTTTTTAGTTGACTAAACATTTCTTGATGATGTGTTTTAATTATTAACTCCATTTTTTTTTCAATGTTTTTCATCTCTTGTTCTATGGTTTCTAAAATAGAATTGATACTTTTTTCAAGGGCTTCACTCTTAATAGGATTTTGATTAAATGCTTCTTTTTGAACTACAAATCCAGTTCTGTTTTTATTTAATTGTTCTAGATAGGCTTGCATTTGCTTAAGCTCTAGAACATGATTTGCTTCAGGTTTCCATATACCTGGATTTTCTGTTTTTCCATATTCTGCAATAAGCATAGCGTCTTTTTTATCTGTCTTTGCTCTACTCATTCGCATTTGAGAAAACCTCCTAATTACCAATGGATTTATCACACAAACATCTATTGCTTGCTCTGACAAAAAAGTGGCTAATTTTAAATAATATGGACCACTAGCTTCCATAACACAAATTGATTCAGATACTTTTAAATGTTCTAAAAACATCATAAAACCTTCATGATTGTTAGCAAATTTAAAATACTTATACTTGTCATCAGAACCAGAAATAGCTACATCAAAAGTTAATTTTGAGATGTCAATTCCAACATAATTGTTACTTTTTTTCATACATTTGTTTTTAAGGAAATTAAAGTAAACGGAAGAAATCTGCTTGAGACTTATCAATCCTAAATACGGTCTTTATGACCAATGAACTGTCCAAGTTCAAAAGCAGAGAGAGAAAGGAACTAGCATTCCGAACAGTCTTAATTGACCAATGACAAGATTTAGCTTTTATCTTTCTCTTTCTTCTGTTGAAATAAATTTATAAAATTTTCAAAGAACTTCCTTTTGCAAACATAGGATGACAAAGTTGGATGGTTTTACGGAATGAGGTTACTTAAAAAGAGTTGGTAGGGCCTTTACCTTGTTTCCATTTAATAACTTATCAATATCTGTATTGTCATAATACATGATACCGCCTATTTTGGTGTAGGAGAGGGTGCCGTTGATGCGGAGGTTTTGGAGAGTTCCTGGAGAGATGTTTAACAGTTTGCGGACTTCATTGGATTTGAGCCACTGCTTTGTTTGTTGGGGTTTGGATTGAATAATTTCTTTTAAATC
>CAZMYL010000028.1:0-1638 GCA_964570505.1 uncultured Pseudomonadota bacterium | reverse complement strand
AAAATTTAGAGAAATTTTTATTGGTTTACATTCAATATACTAAGCAAAATGAGACAGCTTTTCGTAAAAATTGAGAAAAATGAAAGATTTTCTTGACTGAACTTCAATTTTTGCGTAAAAAATACCTTTTACCTCTTATATGCAGTTTTTTTCTCTTTTCGAATTGATAACAAAAAGAGTTTTATAATCTTAGGGAAATTGTTAAAAGTAAAAATTAAATAAAGTGCATGAAGTCACCGCACATTCTGAGAAAATATAAATATTACTTCATGTTAAACGGGGGAAAAGTCAGGATATTGGGTTATGTCATTTTTGATAATATAAACTTCATGTTATTCGAATCATTACCACAACAAACTCAACGATAAACTTATGCTAAACTACACAGAATTCAAAGGTATTAACCTCATTACCGATCCAACTCGAAAAATTAATAGCAAGTTTTTGTTAAAAGCTTTTGTCGCTCTAGTTTTGTATTTTGTAATATTTTCCAAAGGAGCTTTAGCATGTGATTCTGGTTATTTATTAGTAAACAGAATTCATTACAACAGTGACCTAGATAAGAAGTTTTTTGGTGGTTTATGTTACAGAGGAGAATTTGTAGATGAGGTTAAAAGAGAGGTATATGATGGTCTACCTCCTATTAAGCAGACTGCGCTTCTGAATTTAAAATTATGGTATAACAACGCAAAGAGACCTATGTTATATCGTAATAACGGCGTTATTATCTACTGTAATCTGGATGATGCTGTAAAAGATGTAGGCGTTAGTTTTAATTTGAATAATAGAGGTAAAAATTACGCTTTTGGAGATTTTTATCCTTGCCCTGGTTATAAGGATGGCGGCGGTTCTTTCGTTAATGAGGAAATTGTAAAAAATGTTGTGCTACTTGATGAAAAATACTATAAAGACTCAAGACCTGTCAAAATTATGTCTTATCACAAGGTAAGTGATAAAATTTTTGCTTTTGTAAAGCTTATTAATCAATAAAAACACCAATGTCAAAATCAGAGTATCAAAGCCTCCTGAAAGAGGTTCTTATGAAAAATGAGGTTAATGAGTCTTAGGCTTATAAATTATCTAATGCTGTAACCGGTAATTCTGGATGGACATTTAGCTATAACCAAATGGATATAGGAAATAGCTCAGAGGCTAGGTCTTTAATAAAAGATATACTGAATCATGAATACGGAAATGGTTACTACGAAAGTATCGCAAGCGGTTTAACAAAAACTAAAGATCCAAATTCAATTAGTCAAAATACATTAAATAGCGTTAATGCCGCCTTAAATTCCAGCTATGGTAGAAGTGTAATAAACCAATCTTTTGATGATCATTTGCAGCAATCAGAAAGCTATGTTAACGATTTAGAATCAAGATTAGGTATTCAATTAACACTTGGAGCTAAAGTTTCTTTAGGTGATCTAAACAACCAAATACCTATACACCAAAATGGTAACACAGAATCCCTTTTAAGAAGGGCAGCAAGTAATGATGGAATTGTGAAATAAATGATATTAGAAAAACCTATGGATGGTATCAAACTAGCGATGGCAAATCGGATTTTGATAGAAGAATGGGTAATATTAAGAATGTTTTAGGTAATTACGAAGCCATCTCCTCCCTCACCACCACCCT
>CAZMYL010000027.1:0-1814 GCA_964570505.1 uncultured Pseudomonadota bacterium | reverse complement strand
CTCGAAAGACCAAGAAAAGACTTGCAATCAAGAAAGAAATGCTTGCAAAAAAGGCTGCTGGTAGAAAAAAGAAGAAGTAATTAAAAGCCCCGACATTCGTCGGGGCTTTTAATTCTAGTTATCCAAGCATTGCTTTTTGAATCTCTGCCTGATATTTGCGCATAACTTGCATCGTAGCAGTCATCTCGCTTGTACCACCTTTGGTTAGAGCTTTTACCTCATCTCCAATCTTCTTAAAAAGTTCTGGGTTTTCATTGATAAGCTTGATAAACATATCTTGCTGAGCTTTCGGCAAGTTTTTCATCTTGGCACGTATTAATTTTTCAGTTAAAAAACTTTTGATTGACATGCAGATAATATAGCAAAAAAACATCTTTTATGCGAATATGAGAGTGTAATAAAAATATGAAATTTTGAGGCTCGTCGTAGCCCCCGTAGAGAGGGTAAAGAGCAAAAAATTTCATATTTTTATGGAACAATAATTCAATAAAATAGCTCAATGAATAAGAAGCCAAAAATTATAGTCATATTAGGTCAAACTGCCACTGGTAAGAGTGATTTTGCTGTGCAAATAGCAAAAAAAATAGACGGTGAGATAATCTCTGCCGATTCAAGGCAAGTATATAAAGGGATGGATTTAGGTACTGGAAAAATTACAAAGAAAGAAATGCGAGGTGTTCCCCATTATTTGCTTGATGTTACTTCTCCTAAAAAAGTTTTTTCTGTTAGTGATTTCAAAAAACTCGCTGATAAAAAAATAGAAGATATATTAGCCCGAGGAAAAACTCCGATAATCTGTGGTGGAACAGGATTCTATATAGATGCAGTTGTAGACGGAGTGATCCTTCCAGAAGTAGAGCCGAACGAAAAGCTCAGGTCAACTCTATCAAAAAAATCTGTAGAAAAACTTTTTGAAATGTTAAAAAAGCTCGATAAGAGTCGTGCAAAAAGTATTGATAAAAATAATAAAGTCCGACTAATACGTGCAATCGAGATAGCCAAAGCTCTCGGCAAAGTTCCTAAAGTAAAATCACAATCGAAATACAAAGTGACAAAAATAGGCCTAACCCTACCGGATGAAATCTTAAAAGAGAAAATAAAAGCTCGCTTACTTGCTCGTATTAAAAGAGGAATGCTCCGAGAAATAAAAAAGCTCCATGATAGTGGAGTATCCTGGAAGCGTATGGAAATGCTTGGACTTGAATACCGCTATGGAGCAGTTTATCTACAAGGTAAAATAACCAAACAAGAAATGATTGAGAAATTAAATACTGAAATCTGGCACTATGCCAAACGCCAAAAAACTTGGTTTAAAAGAGATAAAAATATTACTTGGTTAGATCCAAGAAAAAATAGGTTAAGTAAGTATATTTAATTTTTACTTGCATCGTATATATACTCATAACCACCATAGGCACCTTGAGATTTAAATTCGCCTTTAACCCATTTATTATTTTCGTATACTACTGCGGAATCACCTTTTATTGTATTAACTAATTTACCCACAGCGTGATTTTTATCTAAAAACTCATTAACAGTTTTTACAAGTTGCGAACTAATACCTTTACCGCGATTTTTTGGATCAACAAAAAGACCCCCTATTGTATATATACCATCAGAAATTGGTGTTAACGATATTGAACCAACTTCTTGCTCATCTAAAATACAAGTAAATCGAATACTATTACCTTCTTTAACTTCACTAAAGCCAAGAATTTTATCAGGGTCTTTATTATTTTTTATTCCACCTTCAATCATAATCTGCGGGCGATGAAGGAATCGAACCCTCGCCAACGGTTTTGGAGACCGTTGTA
>CAZMYL010000026.1:0-2047 GCA_964570505.1 uncultured Pseudomonadota bacterium | reverse complement strand
TTATTCCATGCCACATCAAACTTTTTAAGTAGTGATATCTTTAGCCTTTCATCAACAGGTAGGACAGACAAGCTTTCTACAACTTCATGGACTGCAGTTCCAAGTGACAATGCAGGTGATGTAACAGTTATTTTATGATTTGTCTTTGGATCCTTATACACATTACGTAGATAATAGCTTCTGGGGCAGGCAACAAAGTCTGCAATTGAAGAATGACTTACCCAAACAGCTTTGTATTTGTCTTTCATTGAATTAAATAGTATTTAATAGTAATATAGCATTATACAATGACAAGAAACAGATATTCCAGATTAGCTTCGGTTGAGGAAAAAAATAATATTAAAAATGCTTATAAATACGTTTTTCTTTCAATACTTGCTCTTGTTGTATTATTTGTAGTAGGTATTCCCTTAGTGGTTAAACTTGCTGGATTTATTGGAGACTTAAAGAAATCAAGTAGCCCTGTTGAAATAAATGATATAACCCCACCTGCACCACCACAATTTGAACAAATTCCAGAATATACAAAGGATGAAAGATTAGAAATAAAAGGTAAATCAGAAAGTGGTGCAACGATATCAATTACCACAAATGGATCGTCTAATGAAGTTGTTGCAAACAATAATGGCGAATTTAATTATGTGTTTAATTTAAAGAAAGGTGAAAATACAATTTCTGCAATTGCAAATGATCAGAGTAACAACAAAAGCACCCAATCTCAAGAATTTAAAGTAGTATTTGATAATGAAGAGCCAAAACTAGAAATTACAAGCCCTACTGATGGTGCGTCTTTATATGGAAATAGCCAAAGGCAATTATCAATCAAAGGAAATGTTGATGAAGTAGTAGACCTTACAGTAAACGGAAGGGTTGTCATGCTAAAAGATGACAATACTTTTTCATATGCAACTACATTAAATGAAGGTGAGAACAAATTTGAAGTAAAAGCAGTTGACCCTTCTGGAAACGAAACCTTAACTACTCTTACTATCAACTTCAGTTTGTAATCCAATCAAGGAAAAAATCCAAAACATTGTATGTGGGTAAAATAAACTGTTTGCAAAAATGGAGTGAATAAAAACAGCAACGAAGCTAGTAGTAAGTAGATTATAGTATGTAGAGTGGTTCAAACTCACAACCCACAACCAACAACTGATTAACAACATGAGACCAACCACCCCTGTAGTTGCTAATAAAAATAAAATTGATGAGTCTGCTCCGTTACAAGAATGCGATTCATTATTTATATCGCCTAAATATTTTTGTCTTGCCATACAAATATTATTAAACCCAACACCAAATACTGGTGATTTTTTAAATATTTCTACAGATTCTGCATAATTAATTAATTTATTATTTCCACTCACAGTTCTTGTTAAGGTTGTTCCTTCACCTATTCCTTTTGGTACTACAAATAGGAAAAGTAAAAATAGTAAATTCAGGACTACAAATTTTTTTATATTTTTATTTTGAATTAAATCTATAATAAAAACTGCAAATAAAGCTAAATACGAAGATCTTGAGTATGTAAAAGCAATACTAAATACTAAAAACAAAAATGCAATGTAATATTTTTTATGAAGTGCAATTATAGATCCAAGAACTAAAATAAGTCCTAAATAAGTAGGATCCAAAAAGGTACCTACCATTCGTAGCAAATGGTCATCCCACCCAAGATATTTTAAGGCAGTTAAATCAGGCCAGATAAAATACTGTATCCATCCGAATGTTGCACTAGCAATACTAATATCTAACAGCCAATAGCTAACGGCTGTTTTGTTTTCAACGTAGTTAGATATATAAACTGCAACCATTGAATATGACCAAAGGCGAATCAGATACAGCAAGCTTTTGAATTCAAACAATTGATAATTACCTAACAATGAAAACAATGAAGCAATTACAAAGTATACAAAATATCTGTACCACTCAGGATATTTTGGACGACGCCACAAAGTAACTATCGCCAAGAGTAACACTGCGATGTCAAATAGATTCACAAAACCTATTTTAAAAAGCTGTCCAAATGGAAATAGTACTAGTGTTG
>CAZMYL010000025.1:0-2104 GCA_964570505.1 uncultured Pseudomonadota bacterium | reverse complement strand
CCAACTGAAATTAAAGCTACCTTGAGTGCCCTAAAACAAGCCAATCCAACAAAAAAACTGATTTGTGTGTTTCAACCTCACCAGCGTGATAGGCTCAATAAGCTGTTCTTAGAATTCAAAAATGCTTTTGTATCGGCTGATGAGCTTTATATTATACCCCTCTACACTGCTCGCGGCCGTGATAGCGATACAGGGGAAGATTCGGAAAGTTTGGCTAAAAAAATAACTACACCGAGAGCTGTTTTTTGCAAAGATTTTAAACAAGCTTTTAGCAAGGTTGAGCCAATGTTTAAAAAAAGTATTGTGGTTTTTATGGGGGCAGGCGATATCGATGACCAACTGAGGAGCTTTATTTAAAGAATTACTTATTTAGTAAGGCTTTGTTATATAATAGTAAATATGATGGATGGTAAAAAGCTAAGAATACTTATAGTTGAAGATGAAAAGACATTAAGTAGTGCTCTAAAAAAGGCCTTGATAACAGAGGGTTATATAGTTGAAGTTGCTAGCGATGGGCAGATTGCAGTACAAAAAATACAAAACTCGAATTATGATTTAATACTTCTTGATATGTATTTACCAAAGGTAGAAGGCTTAGAGTTTTTAAAACAAAAAAATATACTTGAAAATACAACCCCAACTATTGTGCTATCAAATATTAATGAAGGCGAAGAAATGGCTATGGCTAGGGAGCTGGGAGCAGAGCGGTATCTTATTAAAGCCGATACATCTATTGATGAATTGCTTAAAATCATAAAAAATAGATTAAGCGTATAATATGCAAATCAAATCCGTTAGTTTATAATTCTTCCTAAGCATGAATAAAAGCAAACAGAAAACCAAATCAATACTAATTGTAGAAGATGAGCCACCATTGCGAGAAATCCTTGCAAAGAATCTTCAGGATGAAGGCTATGACGTTGTAACTGCACCGAACGGCCAATCCGGCATAGACGAACTGAAGAAAAAGAAAAAATTCGACCTAGTATTATTAGACATCGTAATGCCGCAAATGGATGGTTTTTTGACCTTAGAGACTATGCAAAACGAGGGATTTAATATTCCCACAATAGTGTTATCAAATATTAGTCAGGGTGAAGAGAGGAGTCGAGCGGCCAAGCTAGGCGCTAAAGGCTATATTGTAAAATCTGATACAACGCTCGCGGAAATTGTCGATCAGGTTAAGTCGGTTCTTCAATAAAAATCTGTTTGCGAATTCGGAATTGATAAATATTCCACAAATCAGTGATGATGTATAATAAATTTGTCATGCTTAAAAACACACAACGATGATTGATGGTGTAGTAACCGATTTAGATGAAATAGAACGTCGTAATCAGCGAAGTGTTTATATTTTAGCAGCTGCAGTTATATGCTTAGTGTTGTTATTAGTGGCGGTTGTTAATTTTATAAGCAAACAGTATGCGGAAGCTATTATCGAGGCTACTCTAGTTGTGTTCTTTTTGTCTACTATTGCTATAGTTAGCCGGCAGCATAAGAGTGTGGAATTATATTGTAATATTCTATTGTATTTTACGGCTTTCTTTTTGCTGTTCTTGATGACTAAGGAAAACACAGAGATTGTAGCGGCCTTCGCTGGCCTATCAGGCTTGATATTTGCTTCATATATGATGACGCGGGCAAAGTATAGCTTACTGATATTTTCCACGATTATTTTCTTGGCCTATGTTGTGTTGAGTTTGACCGGAAACATTTACATTAGTCTTGATGAAAGTGTTAAGTTTATTGTTATTTTTTGGGCTACGGCAATAGCTAGCTTTTTCAAGCAAAGGTTGGATCGGCAAAAGCGTGAAGAATCTATTGAAGCAAATAAAAAAATTGGCGAACTAAATACTCGTTTGCAAGCCAGCTTAAAAGCATCGGAAATTCAAGAACAAATCGCGAGTGATGCAAACGCTAGGTTCTACTTGGCCACAAGTGCCGCAAATATTGGGGTTTGGGAGTGGAAGATCGGTCCTCATGATTTGGTATGGGATGATAAGATGTATCAGCTTTACGGTGTGAAAAAAGATGAAGTGAAAGACGTTTTTGATGTCTGGCAGAAATCTGTTTGTCCGGAAGATGCAAAGTATAATGAAGACGC
>CAZMYL010000024.1:0-3050 GCA_964570505.1 uncultured Pseudomonadota bacterium | reverse complement strand
TTTAGCCGATAAACAAACGAGATGCTCTACTTATTTAATTTTCGTACAAGCTCTTTTATTAAAAGTAATTAAAGTTAAAAATACTATTGCAAATTTTTTCATAGACATCCTTTATATAATAGCGTTTAAATTTTATTTGCAATTTTCTATTTTTATATAAAAATGTCAATTAATTATTTTTAATATAACCAAGCTTTAAATCTTCTTTATAAAAAATGTATAAACCGCACGTAATTAATGCAATTGTAATAATAAAAGAAATATTAATAGTTTCTTTTAACCAAAGCCATCCAAAAAGAGCAGTAAAAAGTGGTGTAAAAAATCCACAAAATGATAAAAATGTTGTTGAATATCGGTGAAGTAAATATCCGTATAAGTTATAGCAGATAATATTTCCAATCAAAATGAGTCCACATAAACTTCGTAAAAATGAAACATTATGAATAATTGATGAGTAATGAGGCCATGCTTCTGTATATAATGATGTTATTAAAGCAAGTGTACCTCCACCCAGCATTGCTATGGTATTAACAACTAAATATGAATGATTGTAGGTATGAGTTAATTTTTTCATAAAAATCCAACCTATACATGATGATGTAATAGAAATTAATAATAATATTTCTGCATAATTTAAAGGCATTAAAGTTTGATTTAAAAAAGTTTCCCATAACATGGGTATGCATGCTGAAAATCCAATTATTAAACCAAGTATACGATTTTTTGTTAATTTTTCTTGAGTAATGCAATAGGACAATATGCCTGTAATAAAAGGAGATAAATTATAAAGTAAACTTACTTGAGCGCCTGTTAAATATTGCAAACTTATATATTCCAAAACATATGCGATATAAATATGAAAAAAAATAATTCCTAAAAACCATGGAATTTCTGACTTCTTAAATTTAAGTTCTTTGCGATGAGCATAATAAATAAAACAAAAAAGAAGGCTGCCTGCAAGGAGCATTCTAATTCCTATAAAAAAAATAGGTGGCACCGTGGCAACAACTTCTCTGCCTAAAATGAATGTAGCTGCAAATAATGCATACATTGTAATAATTAAAAACATAATGCATAATCCTTTTTTTTATTATGAAAGAGATGTCTGTTTTTTTGTTTCTGTATAAAAAATATAAAATGAACCACTTAAAAGTAATAATGAGATAATAAAAACTACTGGTATAGGATCTCCAAAAATAAAATATCGTAATAATGCAGTAAAAAGAGGCAATGTTAATTGCCCAAAAGATACAAGTGTTACAGGATATTTATTAATAAGATAAGCAAAAACTGGATATCCTATAATGTTATGCCCTACAAATAATAAAAGTAAAAAAGGAAAAGCTTCATGAACTGTAGTTACAGGAAATGGATTCCATACTTCATAAAACCATGAAACAGTTATGCCCACAACACCACCAATAATAGTACCAAAAGCAGAAGCTGTTAGTGGTGGATATTTAAGATGTGTTGTTAAAATTTTAAGAGCATATGCCGAAGCAACAAAACCAAGAACAGAAAGCAAAGAAGCTCCATATCCAAAAAGTATTTGATTGGTTGTAAGGTCAGATGCTGATGCAGCTGTAATATTGGTTAAAATAAGTGGAATAATACTTAAAAATCCTATTATTAAAGCAAGCACTTTACGAATAGTTAAATATTCTTTAAGTAAAAAATGAGCAGAAATTGCAGTAAAAAATGGCCCTGTTGCAGATATTAAAGCAGAGTTTGCAGCAGGAATAGTAACCATTGCAGTAAATCTAAACGCATCTCCAATAAAAAGCGTTATTCCATAAAGCCACAAAAAAAATATTGTTGCTCTATGATAGTAAACTTGATGCCTGTTGTATTTAAATTGATATGCTAAAAAAATAAGTCCTGTTAAAGGCAAACGCGATGATGATAAAAAAAATGGCTGAATATGTAAAATAGCCTGCTTACCAAACGCAAAAACACCAGAAATAAGACCATAAAAAAGAATTATTGGAATCATAAAAAACACTACACTTTCTAAAATTGTGATACTTAAAAAGTATAGTGTTTAATTTTTAAATTGAAAAATTTGTGATTATAAAATTTGAGTAAGAAAGTTTATTATATTTTGTTCAATTTTTTGCTTTCTAGTTCTAATATTTTTCCATCGATTTTTTGTAATAATACGTTTTTTGGAACAACTCGTATTAATCCTTTATCGAAATAATAATTAATACCTTTTTGTAAAGAACGCAAATTATCTACAGTTAATATAGATTTTTCAAATGTATCTTGCAGATACCGTTCATTTGCTTGTTTTAATGTTAGATCAATAACACGAGGTAAAGGTGCAACACGAGGTTTAGGCGCAGGTGCAGGATTTATTTGAGGTATAAATTTTTGTACATCGTGAAATGGTATTTTAAGTTTTAATGTTTCTAATTCTTTTTTAGATTTTTCGAGATCTTCTTTTAATTCTGTTACTTCTTCAATTAAAGTTTTTTTATCTTCTGAATTTGTTTCTTTTTCTATCTCTTTTTCACCAAATACTACAGAATCAGAATTTTCTTTTATTTTTTTAATTATACTATATAGATCACAATAGAAACCAAAAAACTTACTCCTACTTATAATATCTTCAGTATAGGGTCCCATTAATTCTACAAGATTAGAATGTTTAATTTTAAAACCGTATATCTTAGAGTTATGTTTTTCTACCAATTCGCGAAGTTTTGTTTCATATTCATCTGATGATATTTTTCTTCTAAGATCAAAAAGATCTTGAACATTTTTCTTGAAAATAAATAAAATATTAGGATCTTCTAAAAATACTTCATCTTCTTTGTATTGAGTAGTTCTATCTACTTTTTTTTCAAAAAGACTCTTTATTTTTTTATTAGCTAAACGACATAGTTCATTGGAAGCCTGAGAAGATATGCCATTAGTCTTTAAATGCTTTTTAACTGTTTTTTTAAAAGAATATAAATCTTTTAAAGTTAGACATTGTTCAAGTTCTTTATGTAAGAGCTTGTACGAAAATTAAATAAGTAGAGCATCTCGTTTGTTTATCGGCTAAA
>CAZMYL010000023.1:0-3208 GCA_964570505.1 uncultured Pseudomonadota bacterium | reverse complement strand
TCATGTTGAAGGTCAGTTACCGCAGGAGTTGATAAAAGTGTGGAAGTGGATATGGAAGGCCGATCTTGAAAGGACGTATACCGGAGATTTTGAGGTGTATAAGAAAGAGAATGAGGCTGATATATATGTTGCGGTAAAGTAATTAAAGTTTAAATTTGTTACAGACAAATAATTATCATTCAACTATGAAGATATATACAAAAGGTTCAGAATGGAGGAAATGGGATTTGCACTTTCATACTCCTAGTTCTTTTGATTACGCAAACAAATCAATAACTAATAAAGAAATTATAGATACCCTTAAAGAAAATAATATCTCTGCAGTAGCCATAACAGATCATCATGTTATAGATACAGAGCGAATAAAAGAACTAAAAATTCTTGCAGGTGATGATATCACAATATTTCCCGGCATAGAACTGCGATGCGAACTTGGTGGGAGTGAATCAATACATTTTATTGCTATTTTTGACGAAGAATCAGACATTAATGATATTTGGACAAAAATTCAAGGCAAACTAAATTTAACACCTGCCGATGTTGAAAAACAAGGGGATGAAAAAATATTTTGCGACTTAAAAGATACCTGTAAGATAATTCACGAACTAAACGGTTTGGTATCAATACATGCAGGTTCGAAAAGTAACACAGTTGAAAATATAACAAACGCACTGAGTTATAAACAGGCAATAAAAGAAGAAATTGTAGCGTTTGTTGATATATATGAAGTAGGCAAATTAAGCGATTGTGATGGATATAAAAAAGATGTTTTTCCGAATATAAATAGACTTTTGCCCATGATCATATGTTCAGATAATCATAATATTAAAGACTATTCTCTAAAAGAGAATTTGTGGATAAAAGCTGATACAACCTTTAATGGACTAAAGCAGGTTATATATGAGCCTGAAAGTAGAATTTTTATAGGTAATGTCCCTGATATCCTAACTAAAGTTGAGATAAATAAGACAAAATATATTAAGTCACTTCATCTTAGTAAAATTCCCGACTCAGACTTGCATGAAGAATGGTTCAACAATATAGAACTAGCTTTCAATTCAGAGTTAATTGTAATTATAGGTAATAAAGGTAATGGCAAAAGTGCTCTAGCTGATATCTTAGGATTATCAGGAAATACAAAAAACTACCAAATGTTTTCATTCTTAAACGAAGACAAATTCCGTAATCCACAGAATAATAAAAGTCAACATTTCTCGAGTACACTTACCTGGTACAGCAGTGATAAAGATACGACAACATTAAGCAAAAACCCCGAACTATTTAATACTGAAAAAATCAAATATATACCACAGCATTATTTTGAAATTCTTTGTGGAGATGAAGTTCGCCTCTTTGAAAGTGAACTAAAAAAAGTTATTTTTTCACATGTTCCTGATGATCAAAAATTGAATAAAGATACTTTGGATGAATTGATAACTTATCAGGCATCACCAATACATCAAAATATAGCAAATTTAAAACATAACTTATCACAAATTAATGAACAAATTGTTAAGTTAGAGCAAGCAAAAACTGATATTTATAAGAAGGAACTACAGGAAAAAATAAAAGTAAAAAAACAGGAGTTAGATGCATTAGAAAAGTCCAAACCTCCTCAAGTGTCAAAGCCACAAGAAGCACATTTAAAGAAGTCTATTGAATCTCTAGAAAATCTTACTAATAAAAATGCTGACATAGAAAAAAAGATAAGAGAAATAGACGAAGCGAAAAAGATAGTATCGAGTAAGATAGCAACTATCAATAATATTATAGGCGAAATTGCAAATTTTAAAAAACAGTATGCTACCCTACAAACTAGTATAGAAGAGCAATTAAGCTTAATTGATTTAAAAAACTATGTACCAATAAATATCACTATTGATGATAAATTGTTATCTGAAAATAAGACAAAATTACAAAATGAATTAAAAGATTATAATTCAAAAATTGACCTTGCTGTAAGCCAAAGTCTACCTAATCAACTTAAAAAAAATCTATTGGAGATAGAGAATCTGAAAAAAAGTCTTTCACAACCTCAAAAAAATTATAATGAATATCTAATCAAATTAAATCAATGGCAGAAACAAAAGATCCAGATTATAGGTACTAAAGATGATAAAACAAGCCTTACATATCTTAATACTGTACTGGACTATATAGAAACAAAACTAGATTCTTCTTTGAGCCTATTGATAGCAAAAAGGGAGACGGTTGTTAAAGATTTATATGAGGCGAAATCAAACATTTTAAACCTATATAAAGAGCTCTATATGCCCATATCAAAATTCATTGATGCCCATAAATTATCTAGTGCTGACTATCCAACATCTTTTAGCGTTACTTTAAAACATGAAAATTTTGAGAGTACATTTTTTTCTTATGTGCATCGTGGTTTTAAAGGAACTTTCTATGGTATAGAAGAAGGCATGGAGGAATTAAAGAAAATTCTAGATCGGGCAAACTTTTCAGATGAACGGGGTACGTTAGATTTTTTGCAAAGCATTATCTATCATCTTAGCTTTGACGCTTCGAATAAAGTATCGCGCAACTTGCAAGACCAACTCAGAAAAGATCAACTGTTAAACTTTTATAATTACATATACTCTCTCGACTATTTATTTCCTTCATATGAACTGATGTTAGGGGGAAAAAGCTTAACAAAATTATCAGCGGGAGAAAGAGGAGTGTTGTTACTAATATTTTATTTACTACTGGATAAAGATGACTGTCCGCTTATTTTAGATCAACCTGAGGAAAATTTAGATAATGAAAGTATATATGAATTGCTTGTTCCTTGTATAAGAGAAGCTAAATCAAAACGACAAGTAATAATTATTACACATAATCCAAATTTAGCTGTCGTATGCGATGCAGAGCAAATAATATATGCTAAGATTGATAAATCTGCGGGAAATAAAGCAATTTATAAAAGTGGATCAATTGAAAACCCTGACATGAATAAAAAAATTGTTGATATCCTTGAAGGGACGATGCCTGCATTTATTACAAGAGATAAAAAATATACTACAACCAAACTTTTGCTAAATAAAAACTAAAAAAGTGCACCTCTATAAACTCACTTAAATCAAGAAAATTAAACATTTCTAGCGCAGCATTTTTATTTTTTATCCTTCTCATAATCTCCCGACTACAATTTTGAGATAGAATGTTCAAGCTTCCTTCCCATAATATTTTTCTATCAATAATA
>CAZMYL010000022.1:0-3484 GCA_964570505.1 uncultured Pseudomonadota bacterium | reverse complement strand
AATGACCTTTCAGATCATCATTCTTAACAATATTTAGTTTTTAGATAGGCTCTAATTAAAAAAACACATGTTTAAATTATTATAATTGACACGTTATACAATGCCACTTAGTTTTTTATAAAAACTAAAAAGGTATTTGTATAATGATTTTTCAAAAAAATAATGTCTTAACATTAATAATTCTTTTGATATATACAACTTCGCAATCATTTCAGATTGATTCTGCCGAAAAGCAACGCTGTAGATCTGCTTTTCGGCACATAGGTGGTGATGGTTTTGGATACAAAGGCTACACCACTTTAGAAAGTTTTTTTTCTCCTCGTCAAATTAATATTTTATCAAATCTTCCTTTTGTAGATCTTCGAGGGCACGTTTTAAATACAGGCAAATTTGCGACCAATGTTGGCATTGGATTGCGAAAACAATCAAAAAAACGAATATATGGTATCAATTTTTATTATGACTATAGAGCCACAAGACTATTTGATTATAATCAAATAGGTTTTGGGCTTGAATGGCTTGGAAGTTCTTGGGATTTTATTTTTAATAGTTATATCCCACTCGGAAAAAAAATTACTGATATTTATGATATTAAAAAATATGATTTTGCACTTCAAGGTCTTGATTTAACTCTTGGATATCATTTTAAAACATCAAAAAATTTTGATTTTTATGCAGCTACTGGACCATATTTTTATGAACAACAACGAGGTCCTAATTTTTGGGGAGGGAAATTTAGTTTAGCGTGTGAATTTAAAGAATTTTTTACTATTGAACTCACAAATTCTTATGACAAAATATATGGATATCGATTGCAATACGAATTTACTATAACTATTCCTTTTGGTGGCGGACCAGATTACAAAACAATTGAAAATAAAAACAAATTCTCTTCTATCATGATTCAACCAGTAAAAAGAACAGAAATTGTTGGTACGCAAACAATTGATACCAGAAACAACAATTCATAATACATTACCTATAGGGACAATAATGAAAATAAAAATCAAATCAATTTTTTATATAGTATATTGCGCTCATGCAATTGGCAGTACAGGTTCTTTTGATTATATCAAAAGCATGCAATCTATTACTAAATATAGATGTCGCACCTCAGTACGAAATATAATAGGGCATGGTGTTGGATTTAATAGAGGTTATAGCACAGTAGAAATGTTTTACTCTCCACTTACAACAAACCCTACGCAATGTATGCCTTTTGCAGAAATGAGAGGGCACGTCTTTAATAATGGAAAAATAGCTCTTAATGTTGGTGGAGGACTTAGAAAACAAATTAAAAAAAGAGTATATGGAATTAATACGTATTATGATTTTAGAAAAACAAAAAAAATGGATTATAACCAATTTGCAGTAGGAGCAGAAACTTTAGGTGAGTCATGGGATTTTAGAATTAATGGATATATACCTTTTGCAGAAAAAATAACGGGGCCTGATCAATATGATATGTACCAATCTGCAATGCGAGGTGGCGATATTAGTTGCGGCTATCATTTTAGCAAAGCTGATTTTATTGATATGTCTTTGCTTGGTGGATTTTATTATTATAGAGAAAAAATAGGGCCAAATTTTGCAGGAATTTCAAGTGGATTTAGATGCCGCTTTAAAGAATATTTTACCTTTGCAATAGGAGCCTCTTATGACTCTATTTTTAAAAGTAGACTGCAATATCTTATTGGCTTTACTATTCCTTTTGGACAAGAATCAGAAAAACATGAATCCATATATCAAAAAAACACCAGTCATGATTTAAAATTAACGTCACGAAAAGTTCAACCAGTGCTTAGAGCAGAAATTCTTGGAATACGAGATATTCAAGGATAAATAAAAATAAGTTTAATAAGTTATAGGTGCTAATCTCATCAATTAACACCTATAATGTTTAATTATTCAAGACCGCTATTATTCTGCTGTTAAATTTATAAAAGGTGTATTACCACCTGAAACTTTTGGCAATCTGCCATCCCATTTTTCAATTGCTTTAAGTAACGCATCTGCTTTTTTAAGGGCAATCAATTCTTTAGTAACAGCATCTTTTTTAACATGCAATGCATACGCATCAGCTTCAGCTCTTGACTTAACCTGCAATGCCTCTTCTTTAACTTTTTCTGTCAAATTTTTTGCAGTTTTAGCACTTTGCTCTGCTATTTGTTTTTCTTCAACAGCTTTAATAAAATCAGCTGAAAAATCAGAATGCACAAAATTAAAATCAATAAGCATAATATTTAAAGGAAGTAACCGCTCTGCAAGTTCTAAAGAAACTTTATCTTTAGCTGCATGACGATACTGAATTAAATCTTCAGCTGTATATTTTGCCACAACCGCCTTAATGCTTTCTTGCGCAAAAGGATCAATAATTACACGTTCAAAATCAGTTCCTACTGTTTGATACAATTTAACTGCATCATTAATTTTATAATTAATAGCAACACCTATAGAAACAAATTGTAAGTCTTTTGAAAGCGCCGTAGTTTCTATAACTGATTTACAAATACGATTATTGATATAAATAATATTATCAATAAATGGAGCTTTTGCATAAAAACCAGATGTTTCACGAACATCTATAACTTTTCCAAGTCGTAAATGCAATGCTGTAAAACCAGGGTCCACAATATAAAAAGAATTAAAAGCAACACCCAATCCAACAATAGCAAAAGTAATTAATGTAAAAATAAAAATTTCACGTATTTTCATGTCAACCTCTTAAGAAAAAAATTACTGACTATTGGATTGCCTGTTAATTATTTTAATACTAACAAAAATTTATTTTTTTTCAATTCGCCCACGAAATTGATCTTTAATGGCAATGTAATCTTGCCCAGAAGAAGTCTCTGCTGGATACTTTAAAATATTTTTTTTCATTTTACGCTCAAACTCTGTTACAAAGTCATTTTTTATTAAAAATGATAAATAAACGACATGAGCAAAAAGATACGCTATGTGCTCAGAAACAAAACTATGCTTCTCTTGAGCTCTTTTAAAAGAATCTTCTAACGTTGACCACACAAATATATCTGCTAATTGACTCGACCTATTAAGCAAAGACAAAACAACTTGATAAGGAAATTTAAAAGATTTTAATGTAAATTTATCTACATTTTTTATAATTATTTCTTCAAAATCTTGATAAGAAACATCAATTGAAGAAATAAAATTTGAACCAATAACAGAATTTATTGATTGAATAATATCAACATCAGCAACATAACAAAAAGAGAATAACGCTAAAGTAACATCTGCTAATTCTTCCTTTATTGCATGGCACGAATAATCTAATTCTTTTAAATAAAAAACATGCTCTGCAAGCTCTCCTACTTCAACAAAAATATTCATCGCATCATTTTTAGGATTATGATGCGGCCACCAATTTCTTTGTGTAACAAAGTCATTACTTATATGTATTAAATTACTTAGAGCCTATCTAAAAACTCTTAACTATTAAAAATGTATTAAAAAAGATAAA
>CAZMYL010000021.1:0-3792 GCA_964570505.1 uncultured Pseudomonadota bacterium | reverse complement strand
CATTCATCCCCAGTTTTAAAAAAACTTGGGGTTTTCTGCTCATTTAAATAAAATACTTATTAACTAGAGATGGTATTGAAATTAATGCTCAAACAAAGGCTGGGTGCACTGCTCTTATCTATTTAACACAATCCCCATTTGTTACTGAAAGCCACTCTGAATCTTTAATTAATTTATTAGAAAAGGGAGCAAATGTTGAAATAAAAAATGGATGTGATCAAACAGCGCTAGATATAGCAATAGATGCATGTTCAAAAAAAGACTTCGCAGAAAAGCTTATTGATCATAGCCATTCTTCCTATGGAATTTATAAATTAAGAGCTTGCAGAGAAAATATTGAATCAAAGATATTTTTTTTACAGCAACAACCTATATCGCCAGAAATCTCTTCTAGAATAGATTGGTTACAAGAAATACAAGATTATTTATATCAATATACAGTATGTTTTGCTGATTAAAAAACCTTGCAAATATTGCAAAATACAATATAATTATTCTAATAGAAATAATAAAATTAAGCCATATTTAGGGGTAACACTTTATGAAAAAAGCTTTATTTGTATCATTTTTTTTAATTTCTACAATACACAGCCAAGACAAAAGCCCTTTAATGAGATTTATGGAGAGGGCTGTTTCAATAGATGAAATACCATTAGTTACAACGCAAATATCATGCAGGGGAGATGATTCTCAATACATCTATCGGCGATTAAGCAATTTGTATGCTACAAGCGGGTTACCCATTTTAACAGAAGAAAGAATAGACGACTTTCAAAAGCTTCCAATATTAATAGACGATAACTCTTTGCAAGCAACTGGAGCTATTGCATATTTTTTAAAAGAAAGCGATTCAACAGTAAATTTAATTATCGATGAAAAAATGAACACCCTGCTAACATATGCAGCCAGCAAAGGATCTTTTAACATTGTAGAATATTTACTAAGGCACAAAAATATTATTAGGGTCGATCATCAAACATCTTCTGGCGAAAACGCCTTAACACTTGCAGCAAAAAGCGATTCTTCCGATAAATATAAAGTTATAAAATTACTTCTTGACAATGGGGTAAATTTAAAAGCTAAAAACAGCGAAGGTATAACAACGCTTGGGTTAATAATCAAAGATATTTATACAGATAAAGACACATTGGAAGATAAAAAAGAAAAAATGCGTAAAATTATTGAATCTATTTCATTATTTAGAACAATTGAACTTACAGATATTGAAGAAACTGATCAGTCACTTAAACAGGCAAGTGGTCTAAATGAAGAAATTATTGACAATGCAACGTATTTTTTAAAACTTACTCGCTATCATTTTGCTGATTAATAGATTAATGATTTTATGATTAATCTATTTTATAATATTTACGAGACTCTTCATCTTCTTGCTCACCCTGATTAATCAATCTAAAATCGTCTTTTGTTATTGGATAGTAAAAAATTAATTCAGAAGCAGAAATTTTATCTTTAATTATAACTTCAGGAAAATACTCTTCTGAATTACTTTTTATATATTCAGTTAATGGAATTTTTGATTTTTGATACATATTTTTTGCATCTGGTTGATCACGCACAAGACCATTATAAACATCATGATTATTTTTACGTACAAGATACCGCACAATTCTACTAGGAGCAAAAAACTTACTAGTGTTTCTTTCATAAAAAAAGTATTGAGGAATAAAATATACACTATTAAATTCATTGGGCAGGAAATCTTTATAATCTTCAGCTATATTAGATGTTACAATTTCTTTTCTACGAGATCTTATTCCATTCTTAATTAATTGGTTTGATGAAAATAGCCCATTCTTTCTAATAGATTCTTCTGTAGATGCTGAATAAGAAGGATCAAATAAACACATTATATGATACAATAATGTATATTTACTTTCAGGCATACTTACAAATTTTTCCCAAAACGGTATAAGTTTATTACATAAAATTTTTTCTTGAATTGTTAAATCTGTAATACAATACGACGATGTTATTAAAACAAACAATATACCAAATAATACTTTTTTCATTAATAATCGCTCTTTAAACTTATTTCTTCTTTGCCTTAATAATTTTCTTAACTGTTTTGATTAAAAGTTTAACTTTAACCATAATTATTTTTTAATTTTATTCATGATTTACTCCATTTGGCTTATATCCTAAAGGACAATTGTAAATAAAATCATCTTCATCAGAAGGTATATCACTTCTATCATCTGAATAATCAGCATCTTCAGTATCGCAATCATCACCATTATCTAAATCATCTAAATCAATTTCTTTATCTGAATCAGAATCTTCAAAATAATAGAGACTTTCTAAATCATTACTATTTTCATCTTCGCTATAATCTTCTTCCGTATCTGCTTGCGCACCTTCATCATCATTTTGCATACCAGCATTTCCATCTAGATCACTATTTTCATCTTCACTAAAATTTTCTGACTCAAATTCAACATTATTTGGATCTTCTATTCCATAACTTTGAACAACAACAATACCCAAAATTAATAATACCATTCTTGTTAATTGTTTTATATTTAAATTTTCCATAATTTCCTCCTTATTTACTAATAATTAAATTTTATAATTATAGTTGCTTTCTTAACGCTGAGGGGCGCAAGGAATACAAACTACATTATCTGATTTTTCAGACGTTTTACTACCTGGAATAGTGCAAAAATGATTATGTATTTTATAAGCCATAGCTTTTACTTTTTTAACACAAGCTTTACAAGCAGATTCAAACTTATCTCCTATTCCATAGTAATAACTATGAGGACCATAAGAATTCCCCGAAACATCAAATTCCATTGCACTTATTGATATAACAGATAAAAATAAAAAATAACTTATCAAAATACGCACAGATAAATATTTCATAACAACCTCCTTTTAAATGTACTATTCCAATAGCCACTTATAGTAAGCGTACTCTCTAAAAGGCGCTCGAGTAAAGAGTTTTTAGAAAAAATAAAATTAAAGCATTCATCTAGACTGAATTTAAGCCAAAATTACACACGAGTAATTTTAATACCAAGCCTTTGCTTTACTGAATCAGAAAAATCTTCTTGCATTTTAAACACTTTGCAAGAACCAGAATTTTTACGAAAAAATGGTGTATCTCTAGAAAAATTATCAAATTTTCTAAGTTCTTTTAACATACTTTTTTCAGAAATATCATGTGATTTTAAAGTATCAATAACTTTAAAGGTATAACTTTCTTCAAAATCATCTACTGATTTAAAAAATTTTATTTTCTCATTACTTTTTTGATTCAAATCATAACTTATGCGTAAATAATCTTGCATCCAAGCGTATTGCAAAGGAGTTGATTTTAATGAATCAAAAGGTAATCCAGTTGGTCCTTTTTCTGACGCATCTAACAAGTCTTCAATTTTATATTTTTTATAAAAATCTAAAAATTTCATAAAATGAAACAACTTGCATCTATTAACTTTTTTAATTTCTTCTTTTTCAGTTTCATTATCAATACTATATTTAAGAAAATATGTATTTTCTGTTTTATATTTATAGGTAAAAGCATAATCAAAAGGAGCATGCAATAAGGCTCCAAATTTAACATCTAATTTAAAATCACTACATTCGTTATCATAAGAAAAAAATGAAACTAAACTCGCTACCAAATGCATATTTAATTCATCTTCTATAGGAATGCAGGCCCGCTAGCGCCCCCCGTTGCTCACCGGACTGGTGGCCGCCTCCACGATCACGGTCGGGGGCAGGCCTGGCAGGGGCAGGCTAAAGAACAAGGTGATCTGCACGTCCGGG
>CAZMYL010000020.1:0-5032 GCA_964570505.1 uncultured Pseudomonadota bacterium | reverse complement strand
CATTCATCCCCAGTTTTAAAAAAACTTGGGGTTTTCTGCTCATTTAAATAAAATAATTCCTATAGGAGCATTGTACGATTTAGTTGCTATCTATGGAAAATCAACAGATAAAATAATTAAAAAATCACTCGAAGAATTCCAAACAATTAATCACCTTAATGATCTTTTAAAAAATAAGAATACAAATTTTGAAAAAGAATTTTTAAAAGCTTTAAAAAAAGATTCTGTTTATAGAAATATTATAACAACATGGCTTTTAAGTGTTCCATTTCAAAATAATGATGGCCAAATAATTTCTGAATCCATAATTAATGAAATTTTTAATAGTTATGTAGGAGAAAAAAATAAAGATATTAGTATGCTGTATGCTCTTATAAAAAAATACCCAAATCAAGCAAAAACATGGAAAGAAAAATCTACTAAAAAAACATTACTTCATATTTTAGCGCAAAATTTAGAAATAGAAGATCAAGATCAAAGTAATGAATATGAAAACTTAGAAACTTGTTTAGACATCTTAAAAGATTCTATAAATGTGCAAGATTCTGTAGGAAGAACAGCATTGTCTTATGCATGTGAAAATCAAGATATTGCAGTTATTATGATTCCTTTATTAATCAATTTAGATGCTGATATCGAAATAAAAGATAGTAAGAAAAAATCAGCATTTGATTATATAAAAAATAATGATGTTAAACAAGGAGCATATCTCTGCTTATTAGGACTTTATTATGAAAAATCTGATTTTCCAAAAATGTTTAGTGCTGCAAAAATGATAAGCAATAAAGATCTTATTTGGTGGTCCCCAGAAAGCAATAATTCAATTACTTTATATGATCTTGCAACTCAACATAATAATGTAGAAATACTTTCAAGGCTTAAAGATGTAGTAGCTGCAGAACTTAATAATCAATATAAAACTTGGAACGATAGCAACGAAGAAGTACAAAAATTAAGTACATTTGATGAAATTGCAAAAAGATTTCCAGATATTGCAAAACAAATTAAATATGTAACAAAATCTGGAGAAAAAACAGCATTGGATCTTGCTATGCAAGATCCAATCGTACTTATAGAAACTGCTATTTAAATTACTCAGCTACTGATGTTTTATTAAGAAGCGAATCTGCATAAATTCCTGCATTTTCAAGAAATTTGAGTTCTGCTTCTTTTTTTGATTTTTCATTTTTATCAATTGTATTTTTATATACAGTTAATGATCCGCTATAATTTGCTTGAATATCTAAATTTCTTTTGAAACCTTCACAAGATTTTTTAACTAATCCAGAAATATAAGGACTAATTTTAATCGCTCCTATTGCACCTAAAGGAATAAGATGATATCGCGCATCTCTTGATTTTAAAATTTCAACTAATTCTTGAGTTGCAGTTTTTACTGCTGGGGCAACAACGTCACAAGAAATATTATATACTGATGAAGCTGTATTTTTTACTGTTGGTATAACATAGTTAGTAGTAGTTGCAGATGCAACTGAAGCTGCAGTTTTTACTGCTGGCATAATATAGTCAGTAGTAGCTCGATGTGATACTTGTGCTACTGCGCTACATCCCGCAACTAAAGGCGGAACTGCTAAAAGAATACCGAAAGGTTCTTTCCATTTTTTTTTACGATTTACATAGTGTCCTGCAAGTAAGCCAAAAGGAAGACAACAAAGTCTCAGTCCTAAAGTGTCCTGTGATGTTAAAAAATTTAATGTTTCACGAGCTGGTGGAACAATATAAGTATTAGTAACGTCAACTGCTTTTGAACCAATACCACTTTTTGCAATAACTTTGCTTCCTACTTGTGCTCCACTTTTTGCTGCGGGTATAACATATGATGTTAAACAATCTAACGACCTATGAGCTGCTTGAGTTGTTAGCGTAGTGGCAGAAGTAAGAGCTGCTTTGCTCGCACGTACTCCATACATTCCCGCTTTACTTCCTAGATCTTTACCAATTTGTGTATGACTTAGAGCAGAAAATGCTCCAAGTCCAATAAAAGCTGCCCCTAATTTTCTATAATCTGCTTGTGCTTGTGCTGTTTGATTTTCTATTATTTTTGTTTGATTTTCTATTATTTTTGTTTGATTTTTGTTTTCTTGTTCTACCTTTGCTAGTGCTTCTTCGCGTCTTGTTACTAGTGTTCTTGTTTGTGCTAGTTCGCTTACTAGCGCTGCTTTTTCTTGTGCTACCATTTCTAGTGCTTCTTCTTGTTTTGTTACTAGTGTTCCTATTTGTGCTAGTTCTGCTTCTACTCGTGCTGCTTTTTCTTGTGCTGCTAGGAGTGCTTCTTTTTGTGCTAGTTCTTTTACTAGGCTGCCTGCTGTTACTTCAAGTTTCAGAATTTCTTCCTCTAATTTTTTATAATCTGCTTGTGCTTGTTCTGCGTGTATTTTTGCTAGTGCTTGTCCTGCTTGCGCTTCTTCTAGTTGGGATTGTAAATTCAATGTTTTGTTAAATAGTGATGAAAAAGCAGTCTCTAAATTTGATATTTGTTGTTGTGAAGGTATAATTTCTTCGGCTGACATAGCGTCGCCACAATTAATTTGCCCAATTGTTGCAATTAGAAATAATAAACTTAATTTTTTCATAGATAACTCCATTTTGTTTTTTAAAAAAATTCTTCTTTATAAGAATAAATGCAATTTGTGAAAAGTCAAGCAATATTTAAGATTTTGCTAGCAGAGCTTAATTATTGACTATTTAATACTAAAGGAAAAATTTTATCCCGAATGTATTTTACGGTAATCGCTGCCGCCATATGTTTACACATTTTTATCTGCATAAGCAGATGATGTTAATAGATTAGTCATGTTTGTTCCGCCTATGATTATGCTCAATATGGTGCTACGTATGTAAAGTGATAGCAACCGGGAGTTGTAGATCTTCCTGATCGTTACTGCGACAACGTAGCGTAGCGGAGTGAAGGTTGCGGCATCAAATGTATCATGGTTTTGTAGCATAACGTGCCCGAGTTCCACGAGGGTCTTAGATCGGAACAAATGTAAAAAAGGCACGGATTTTAAAGAGGGTCACCAAACCCTCTTTAAGTATATCCGGCAGCAATTGTTTTTAATTATTCTTTTATTGCGCTTATTTTATTTATTTGACTTAGTAATGCTGTTTCATTTTCTTTAGACAATTTTAGTTGAGGCAATATTTGTATTGCATCAACTAAAATTTGATTTTTTTCTTCTGGTAATACCTTACTACAATAAAGTTTTGCAACTTCATTTAAATATTCACTTTTTAAACGTTCTTCTTTTTCTTGCTTTTCTTTTTCTTGCTTTAATCGATCATCTAATAATTTAATAAGACTATTTTTCTGAACTAGTCTTATTAAATTATTTTCTTTCATTTTCAAAATTTTTTCTCTTAAAGCCTCTAAGCATATTCTGCATAATCCAATACGTTCAAGCTCTATTCTTAAACCTTCTTCATTTTGTTCCATTTTATTTATTTTTCTTTTGTGTTCTTCTTCTGCTGTTGTTTCTTGTCTTGATTCTTGAGTTGCTTGTGCTCTTGCTTGTAAGCCTTTTGCTTCCATTTTAGCTCCATAAAACTTTTGAATGAGTAAGCTACGTCCTATTATTGGTTGTCTAGATTCTTGGGCAGAAGTAATATCCATAGCTTCATATAATTTATCTTCTTTTTCTTGCTCTTTCTTTTGAAACTGAAAAAACACTATTTTATTTTGAAGATATTGATCTTTTAAAAGTTGCGCTTGTTTTAAATATTGCTTTTTTAAATCATTAGTAATGCCTTTATCAATGATTTTTTTATGAATGTCTTCAAAAGCAACCCAAGTATCTATATCTTCTGCCAAACTCACTAATCTGTAATCTTCTAAAAATGGAAAAGATTTTTTACAATATTCAGAAATAGCTTTATATCTTGTGCTCTTTAAACGTAAAGGGTCTTCACTTTGAATATTTAGATTTAAAAGATGCTCTAAACCAGCAAATTTTAATGCTTCTTCAATTTGTATTGTTAAACGTTCAAACGTTAATTGTTTTTTTTGACCTTTTAAATCTTCTGGTGAGGCTGGTTGGCGATCTAAAAGATCATATGCTGTCATGAGTGACCCAAAAAATGAAGGTATTTGATCTGATACATACGGACTGCTGGATATAGGATTAATAATCATAGATGAAGATATTAATTTTTGAGCTTATCCGAAAATTCCTACAAGCCTGAAATTGTGAATAGCAGAAGCTAATTGACAAAAAGCAAGAAAGGAATCTTTTGTCTTTGCCCAACAACATTTGATGCCGCGATTCCATTGTTGAATGCCAAAAACTTGTTCAATTCTCCAACGGCCTTTAGGACTGTTTTTCTTCTTTGATTTATCACGTCGAATGTTCGTTGAAGCAAGCAATGCGAGATTTTCTTTTACCAAATCATGACGAAGTTTTTTAATATCCCATGCAGAATCAGTTATCATTACTTTTGGACAATCTAAAAACTTTTTAAGATAGGGTATATGCGGCATAAGCAGCTTTGAATCGTGTTTGTTGGCAGTATCAATAATAATCGAAAGAATAATTCTATTCCAATCAATTACAATGCCTTTTTTAATGCCATTCTTTGCCCTGTCAGTAGGATTCTTGCCGCCAAATAATGCAAAGGGGGCTTTAACAGAAGAGGTATCAGTTAAAAAACATTCTGGAAGTCCAAGATTTTGAATAGCAGTATCAATTGATTTTGAAAGTATCTGATTAAAGAAACCAGACTTTACCCAAGTTCTAAATCTACCATGAACTGTGCTTGGCTTTCCGTAATAGTCAGGTAGATTGCGCCATTGTGCGCCAGTTACCATGATATAAAAAACACCACTCAGTACTGTTTTTTGATCTTTGAGCGGTCTTCCAATATGTGATTTTTTTGTTGGTAAAATTTGTTTGATTTCATTCCAGAAATTATCTGCTATCATAAGCATTAGAGCATCTCCTTTTGGTTTAATTCTCCGGCTATTTTAGCCGATAAACAAACGAGATGCTCTACTTATTTAATTTTCGTACAAGCTCTT
>CAZMYL010000019.1:4712-5235 GCA_964570505.1 uncultured Pseudomonadota bacterium | reverse complement strand
CAGATTCCAAAGGTGTGGACAAGCACACCTTTGGCTCTGCACGAGTAGTGCAACAGGTAATATTTCATTAAAAATTAGATGCGATCTGCAAAATTAAAAACTAATCCTCATGATAAATATCCAGAAGCGTAAGCCTTTTATTATATTTTTATGTTTATTGACAAACTTCATTTAGAAATAATACAATTTGAATTAAGAAATGTTTTTATTTTTGATGTGGCTAAAATATGAAAAAGCTTTTTTTAATTCTTTTTATACATTTTTTAAATATCAATGCATTCAATGCTACAAATATTGGAAATGATATAGCTAAAGGAATAGTTGCATATACAAGCGAATTGCCTTGGACTGACTATAGCTCTAATACAGGGAAAAATCTAATTAATGGTGCTACAAAAGCAGTTATTACTCATATTTCACCAAATAGTGAATTTATGAAACAATTTAAAAATTTTTCCAATGAAATTGATCAAGAAATTATACAAAAATTCAAGATATATGTGCTCAAATTGGTGGAATAGCC
>CAZMYL010000019.1:0-4702 GCA_964570505.1 uncultured Pseudomonadota bacterium | reverse complement strand
TACAAAAATTATTTATCAATAATGCCAAAAAAATGGCTCTCATAACTTTTTTAAGTGCAACAGGATATCTTACCGCAATGTACGCAATACCTGCCCTTATTAAAGCAATTGAACGCAGATATAAAGAACCAAAGCTCATTATTGAATCATCAAAAAAAAGTCTTCTTGAAAAAATAAAATCGCCTTTACTTTCATTTAAAATAAATACTATTTCTGCAATGATTTTTAGCGAAAAACTTAAACAAGAACTTGATGATATTATTAAAATAACCTCTACTATTCATGCTAAAATAAAAGCTGGCGCAACAAACATAAAATATAGAAATCTGCTCCTTTATGGACCTTCAGGAACAGGAAAAACTATGTTTGCTAAAAAATTGGCTAAAGAATCTGGACTTGAATATGCATTTATAAGTGGACCATCATTTGCTAAATTTCAAGAAAGTGAAGCTCTTAATGCACTTGATGAACTTTTTTCCTGGGCAGAAAAAAGTAATGGCCTTGTATTATTTATTGATGAAGCAGAATCATTTTTATATAAACGCGAAAATATGCCTACAAGTAGTAAAGCATACCTTCTTCTTAATAGTTTTTTAAATCATACCAATGAACACAGTTCTCATTTTATGATTATTTTTGCTACAAATCGCAAAGATGTTCTTGATAGTGCAATATATAGAAGAATTGATGATCTTATAGAAATGCCCCTTCCTGAAGAAAAGCAACGTTATGATGCTCTTATAACATATAGGGATAGCATTCTAATAAATAACAAACAGAATAACATTGCATTTATACGCTCAGTAGAAAAAAACTTAAATAATAATAAAATTGAGGCTATTGCAAAAATGACAGCCGGACTTTCTTATGCCGATTTAGCAGGGATTATTAATATGATACAAACAGATACTCTTATTCTTGAACCTGCGGTTGTAACTCCTCAACTAATTGATATTGTTGTTAATCGTGCTCTTATAAAACATAAATTATTTACAACAAGCGAAGCAAAAGAACATAACTTTACAAAAATTGCTATAGGATGAAGCTATCTCATCAACTGAGAAAGCTTCATAATTTTATGTTTTTTTGAAACATAGTCTGGATGGTCTTCGTGATATTCATCTTGAGCTTTTTGCATTGCAGCACGTAAGTGTTCTTTTTGCTCATGAACATCAATAGATTTTCTTCCTGCTGCTTTTGCTAAATCAAAAATAATATCTAACTGATCTTTTGTAAGCATTTTAACGACAATAGTTTTTTTTGTTTTTTTATTTTTAATAACAGCACCTTCATAAAAAGGCGCAAAATCAAAAATAATTTCATGCCATGTAGAAACTTTTTGTTCAAGTGTTGCAATAATAGTTGGATAAAATACAACCACTGGAAGTGGTGATAATGTAAATATATCTCGATAGGTAGAAGATCCCCATTGAAAATTCCAAAATTCTGTATGCTTAGGATCATGATAAATATGCCTAAACCGCTTGTCATATAAAAAAGTATAATCAAGCTTTTCGACATGAGGATGTTTATATTTTGCATGAAGAGACTTGGTAGTTCTCATACGAATCTGAACAAGAGAATCTGGAAGCTTAAATTTTTTTCTTTTTTTAAATGTACGTTTTGAAAAAAACTGTTTTGGAGCTGTAAAATCCATTGTTTGAATACCATCATTAAATGAATAAAAATGATACACTTTTTTAAATATAGGGTGGGCCACTAAATAATCAGTTGCCAGTTGAATTGGCGTTGCAAACATAATTAATTGGTCAATTTCAATTGGTTCATGTAAAAATTCAGGATTATCATCTTTTACAGCTGCAAGATTAAGTGCAACATTACCACCATGGCTATACGTTACAATTTTTATTTTTGGATATAAACCTTTTTCATGAAACTTTTTAAGCTCTTCACATAGCTGTTGTAATAAATTTTTTGCTTCTTCATAACGAGTATATAAATGAACAACTCCGTTCCATCCAAATGTGTAATAAAAACGTAACTTTTTAGCCTCTTGCCATTGATACTGAACCTCACACATACGAGCAACAATACTTGATGCATTAGTTTTATTAGATAAATCTATAGGCTGTAGACCCTCTTCCTGCATAGCTTGCCCTAAGGTAAAAAATGGATCTTTTCTAAGATATTCTGCTGCTTTTAAATAAATTGAATTTTCTATTTTATCTTGAATTACACGTAGGACATCAGAAAAACGCCATTCTGGTGGTTGCATACTACCATGAATAAATATAATAATTTCAGATCCTTGCCCAGCAGTAACATCTATAGCAGTATTTATGCAACTATTTCTTACTATGAGACTCAAAAAAAATACTAATTTTACTATTTTCATAACCACTCCTTTTACTTTTTTTATGTACAAGCATTAAGCATTTTTAATTGGACATCGAAAGCTCTGTTAATTCTTTAGTTATTTTTGCTTGGCGCGCTTTATTATAATGTAGTTTCATACTATCTAAAAATTTATTAGCATTACGAGTTGCATTATCCATAGAAATAAATCGAGCAGACTGTTCAGCATGAAGAGATTCAAAAATAGCTCTACGTATTGATATTTTTAAAATATTTTCTGCAAGAAGTTGCAATACCTCTTCAGGAGAATGCTCCCACTGATAATCTTGAAATACTGCATTTTGATCTGATTGTTCACATGGAATAAAAGGAATTAAAACTGTTGTATGAGTTTCATAAGCAAAAAAACTTTTTGAAGTATTACTAATAATAGTAACATCCGTATAAAACTGGGAGCCGTGCATAAAAATATTAAAAATTTCTTGAGTAATTACATTAATGTTTGAAGTTTTAACTTCTTGAAATGCATAATCCACTGAAACTGTACGTTTTTTTAAATAATCATTTATTTTTTTTCCAACTGACAAAACTGTAGCATCAGAATCAGTTAAACGAGCCCTATGCTTGTCAATCCAATAAAAAATACCTGTATTAAAATTGCCACATAATCCTTTTTGACCGCCTATTAAAATAAAAAGCTCTTTTTTAGTAGTTGAAGCATCAGGAAAAAATCGAGAATGTTGCCACTCAGGAGATAATGTTTTTACATACCCAAGTAAATTACAAAGTGCTTGTCGGTACTCTGCTAAAGGTTTTTTTTGCTTATCAAGCTTGGTATGAAAAGAACGTGAAATTAAACGCATAGCACTCGTTATTTTTTTTATAGTCTCTACAGCCTTAATACGTTGACGCATATGTATAAGTTGTGACATGGCGTTTCCTTAGTTTTATAGGGTGTCAATCAAAAATAATACTGTCTATTTAATCCTTTTTCAATTATTCTTTTTGTTATAACATTCATTTAAACAGCAGTTTTTTACGGAAATTATGATACTAATTATTGATGGATATAATGTATTAAAACTTATACATGGCCCCCAGCTTTCTGAAATGCATATAACTGCTTTTATTAATCTTCTTGGCCGTTATATAAAAAAACGTAATCACAAAGTGATAGTTGTTTTTGATGCAGGCCCCTGCACCTATCCATTACAAGAAAAAAGTCACGGAATAACCATTATATACTCAGGAGCTTTTCAGTCTGCTGATGATAGTATTATAAAATTTACTCAAGACAACCCTCAAAAAGAAATTGTAGTTGTTTCAGCAGATAGAGAACTTATTGAAGCTGTAAATTTATATAATGCAGATGCTCTAGATCCACTTATTTTTTATGAAAAAATAAAAGAAATTTGCACACATTCAGAGTACTCATCAACAGAAAAAATTAATTCTCAAGTAATAAAATTTAATATATATAATGAAACTGAAACAGCCCCAAACATTGATGAATTAATGTATGAAGCTGCAGCAATGAATATTCCAATTAAAGAAGAAATATCTGACAATATTCCAATAATCAAAAAAAATAGTCTTTCTAAAAAAAATCGTTTAAAAATAAAAACCATTAATAAGCTATAAAAAAATAAAAACATAAGGAAAATATGCAAACACAATGGATTGTTTCTAAAAATGAAATGGATAACATAGCCCAGATCATCATAAAAAAAAATCCTCATATCATTACTCTTTCTGGACCACTTGGCGCAGGAAAAACAACACTTGTTCAATCAATATTAAAATCACTTGGGATTATAGAATCTGTTCAAAGCCCGACCTATGCATATGTAACTACATACACAACACCGCACGGACTTAAAATTTTTCATTTTGATTTATATAGACTTAGAAATTTACAAGATTTTATTGATGCAGGCTTTGAAGAATATCTCTATCAGGCCAACTCACTCTGTTTAATTGAATGGCCTGATATAATACAAAACTTAATAACTGAGAATGCATGCCATGTTGTTTTGGAATATGATGGAACTGAACAAAGAAAAATTAATTTTTAAATTATCTTTTACTCCATGATCTAATTTCTGCATTTTGCCTATCATTAAACGCTCTTCTCTCTGCTTCTGCACGTTGCCTTGCTTGCTCTGCAGCAGCCCTAGCTTGCGCATCTCTTTGCTGTTGATCACGCATTGCTTGTTCAAGTGGCGTTGGAAATTGAGCAGCTTTTACGGACACATTACATAATGTAACTGCTACTACCAAGATTATTTTTTTCATAAATACTCCTTTACAATTAAAAAAACTAATCACTATGAGCTTATCCGAAAATTAAATAAATAGAGCATCTCTTTTATTTATCGGCTAAAAT
>CAZMYL010000018.1:3820-6725 GCA_964570505.1 uncultured Pseudomonadota bacterium | reverse complement strand
AACAAATTATTAAGGTGCAGATTTTGAATAGGTCACCAAACCCTCTTAAAGCCTTAGCGGCAGCAATTATTTTTATGTTTAGGTTTTTAAAAAGATACGATCTGTAAAACAAAAAAATTTATAAATTATTTTTTAATTCCCACAAAAGATCAAATGCTTTTTTAGGTGTTAATTCCATAACATCGTATTGTTGCAATTTTTTAAAAGAAAGTAATTGATCTTGCAATATTTTTACCTGTTCCTGTAATTGCATCATTTTTTGATTGTAATCATATTCATACATATCAGTACTTATTGAAGTTGATTGTACAGAAAAAAAATCTTCTACAAGCTCTTCTGCGCGCTTAATAACAGATAGTGGCAATTGAGCAAGCTTTGCAACTTCAAGACCAAAACTTTTATTACATATACCAGGAACTAATCTATGTAAAAAAACAATACCATTATCTGTTTGTTTACTTGCCGTAAAATACGTTTTAATACCTTCGTGCAAATCTGCTAAACGAGTCAATTCATGATAATGAGTTGCAAACAAGCAACGAGCTTTGACTGTACTATACAAATATTCAACAATTGCTTGTGCAAGCGCAAGTCCATCTTGAGTACTTGTACCACGACCTACTTCATCAAGAATTACCAAACTTTTATGTGTTGCATATCTACAAATATCTGCAGTTTCTTCCATCTCTACTAAAAAAGTACTTTTACCTGATGCAACATTATCTCCAGCACCAATACGAGTAAAAATTCTATCAAGAATAGCCAACCTTGCAGATGCTGCAGGAACAAATGATCCACATTGAGCAATAATATTCATTAACGCAACTTGCCGAAGATAGGTTGATTTTCCACCCATATTAGGACCTGTAATAATCCACAATCTTTGAGCCTCTGTAAGCTGAGTATCATTAGCAACAAAACTACTTCCCACCAATTGTTCAACAACGGGATGGCGCCCCTGATCAATCACAATTGATTGTTGATCATTCAATAAAATTGGTCGAACATACCCATATTCAAATGCACATGTGGCAAATGAAACAAAAACATCAAGATGTCCGAGCATTGTTGCCAACTTACGAAGACTACTTATATAACGACGAACTTCATACGTTACTTCTTTAAACAAAATTTCTTCTTTGTACTGAGCATCACGCTGTGCATTATTAATACGAATTTCCAGCTCTTGCAATTCTACCGATATATAGCGTTCTTTTCCTACCAATGAATGACGCTGCGTGTAACGATCGGGAACTAAATGAGCATTTGCTTTTGTTATTTCTATATAATAACCGTACATAGTATTGTAACGAATTTTTAATGAACCTATACCAGTTTTTTTCTGCTCTTCTAATTCCAAATCAAGAAGTGCTTGCTTACTATTGATCATTAAAAAACGGAGCTCATCAAGTTCTGAATTATATCCAGATTTTATAGTCCAATCATACATACTATCATCATTTATAGATTTTTTTAAAAGAGCTTTCAGATCATCAAAACCAAAGCACGCATCATAAATATATTGCAAAAGCAAAGGCTTATCAGCAGATAAAATATTTTGAATATCTGCTAATACTAAACAAACATGCGTAAGGTGTACATAATCACTAAGCGAAGCTCTTTCAAGGGCTATACGACCAACAACACGTTCTATATCACCAATTTTTTGTAACACTATTTTAATATTTTGAAGCAGCAGATAATTATTTTTAAAATACTCAACAACATCAAGTCTATGATTTATCATTGTTGCATCTATTAATGGTCTTACTATCCATTTTTTTAAAGTACGTGCACCTGTTGCTGTTATTGTTTTATCAAAAACAGCAAGCAATGAATGATTACGCGATCCATCATATGTATTAGTGACTAATTCCAAATTACGTTGAGTTGCCTGATCAAGAATTAAAAAATCATCAGGTTCATAAAAATGAATAGAATTAAACATACCAATTGATGTTGGATGATGTTTATGCATATAGCTATACAGCGTATTTAATGCTTGTTTTAATTGTTCTTTTTCTTCTATAACTACTCGTACTTTTTCTTCAAATTGTTTATCTATCCATACAGAACTATTTTCTTCTTGATGCACTAATGAAGTAAAGTACCCCTGTTTTTTAAAAGAATTAAAAACTACATTACCACTATAAACATTATTGATAATAATTTCGTCAGGGAAAAAACGTGCAAGTTCAGTTTCAAGAACTTTAATATCACCCGCATCGCAACTTGTTGCATATAATTGTGCAGTAAGAAGTTCTGCAAACAAAAGTCCCCATCTATTTTTTTCTGGTACAAAGGTAAAAATATAGGAAGCTGATTTTTCATCAAGAAATGCACTCTCTGTAAGTGTACCAGGAGTAAGCACCTGAGTTACTCCTCGTTTAACGAGCATACCGGGAGTAGGAGCTTCCAGTTGATCACAAATAACAACACTAAAACCAGCTTTAATAAGCTTTCCTAAATAATGTTTTACCGTGTGTACTGGCACTCCACAAAGCGGTATATCCTGACCATTTTCTTTTCCCCGTTTGGTAAGCGTTATCCCTAAAAAATGTGCTGCTTTTTTTGCATCATCAAAAAAAAGTTCGTAAAAATCTCCAACCTGAAAAAACACGAGTGCTTCAGGGTAGTCAACTTTAATCGCATTATACTGAATCATTAAAGGAGTTTGTTTTATTGCCATACGCTGCATATATCGAAAAATATTGAATAATTAACACTGTACATCTGCAACAGGCAGTGTAACGATTTATTAACCTTATGTAAAAACAACAAAAAAGAGGACTTTTAAAAAGTCCTCTTTTTCACACACAAGAAATGTATTACTATATTATTTAACTTGTTCTACATTTAAATCTGCATTAACCAATCTGCGATTAGCATACCAATCTTTAAGACT
>CAZMYL010000018.1:0-3720 GCA_964570505.1 uncultured Pseudomonadota bacterium | reverse complement strand
ATCCGTATAATTTAAAATACCATTTACTATTTCATCTGCTGATTCTCCTGCTGCTTCTGCTGCTGCTTTTGCTATTTTTTGATTTCTTAAATTAACCATACCTGCTCCCGATAGAGCAGCTCCAAGCAACCCTGCTCCTGCAAGCCCTGCTTCTTCTTTTGTAAACCTTGCTGCTCTTGTAAGCTCTGCCGCTGCTGAACCTGCAGACTTTGCCGCTCCTGCTACTTCTTCTTTTACCGCATTTGATAAAGTAGATACTGCATCTTCATAACCAAATCCACCCACACTATCAGTAATTACTTTATCAAAAGCTACTGCTTTATCAGCCGCTTTTTGAGCTTTTAGAGCTAAATGTCGTGCTATTGCGTCTTCGACTGCTTGATTTTCTGATGCATTTATTGCAAAATCTTCCCACGCATTATTATATTCTTGTTCACTGCGCATTACTTCTCGTGCTCGATTCTGTACTGCTTCTTCTGCTGCTGCTCTTGCTTTTGCTGCTCTTGCTTCTGCTGCTGCTTCTTCTGCTGCTGCTCTTGCTTTTGCTGCTGCGTCTTCTGCTGCTGCTCTTGCTTTTGCTGCTGCGTCTTCTGCTGCTTCTTCTGCTGAACTATAAAAACGTTTTCCAATTCCAGAACGAACTATTCCAGCTTCAGAACCTAACGCAGCAACCCTTTTTAATGCATTTGCAGCACCATTAAGGTTCTCTACAAGTAAAAAACTTAAACTCATTAAGGACAAACTCCTTAAAATCTTCATACTCTCTCCTTTTTAAGAAATAAATTACAACTACTATTAACATAGTAATTCAAATATAAAATAAAAATCAATAGTATTTTCTAATACATATAATAAAAGAGGGCTTTTTGAAGCCCTCTTTTTCAGACACAAGAAATGTATTACTATATTATTTAACTTATCCTACATTTAAATCTGCATTAACCAATCTGCGATTAGCATACCAATCTTTAAGACTATTCCATCTAGTACGAGCTGAATCTGACGCATTTGATAAACCATTTGCTAAAGAATTATATAGTGAAGAATTTACTATCGAATTACCTAATCGATTAAGTACTGAATAATCCACAGCATCTGCAAACTTACTTGCTGTTGCATTATAAGCATTTCTTAAACCTATTCCACTATCTGTCATCAGATCTCTTCCACGACCAAAATATCCCATTCTTTTTTGAATTTCTGCTTGATTAACTTTCATAAAATCTTTTAAGAATTCAGCCTTTTGTTTTTGAGTATTAAGACCTGTATCAAGACCATTATGCGTTAATCTTTCTGCAATAATCGCTTCTCGTGCTGCAAGTTCATTTAATAAAGCATTAGCATATTCTCTTTGCTCTCTCACTTCTTTAACTGAAGCATTTTTATTATTTTGTAATTCTTTTAACTCATTTTGAGCTTCATACGCTAAATCTGCTAATTCAGAAAAACCATCTAGAGTATCACCATAAATTTGTCTCATTTTTGCTTCTTCTGCAGCTTTTTGATCCATAAGCTCTTTTTTTAAAGCTTCTTCTGTATCCGTATAATTTAAAATACCATTTACTATTTCATCTGCTGATTCTCCTGCTGCTAATCTTTCTTGATTTAATTGAGCATTACGATTTGCTACATTAGCCAAAGCTGTTCCCACTACAGCACCTCCAAGCAAACCCGCTCCTGCAAGCCTCACTTCTTGTTTTGCTGCTTTTGATATAGTAGATAGTGCATCTTCATAACCAAATCCACCAACACTATCAGTAATTACTTTATCAAAATCTCTGTCATATTCTTGTCTTGCAAGCTTAGCATAAAATTTTTCTATTTTTTCTTCTGCTCTTTTTTCACTATAATCTTGAAAAGCTTTTTTTGCTTTTTCACCAAACCTAGCGATGTTATCTTGTTCACAATAACTAGCCATATCATATGCTTTTCTATGTTTTACAACATCATGCAAAGTAAAACCAACTTTATTCTGACTCTGACTTCGCACTGATTCATCTAATCGTTTTATAGTATGATCAGGTATTGTATTTTCTAACAAATATCTAATTTGTGACGGCTTTAAACGCTCATTTCTTTTTAAAGCCTCTTGCATTTCTATTTCATATCCTTGCTGCGCACTTTCTACAGTTTCAGCAACAAGATCTCTAATTTTTTGTTCTTCAGCTCGTTTACGTAAAATTTCTTCAACCTTACGTTTCATCTTATCATCGTTTGCTTCAACTGTATTTGATTCTAAATGCGGCGATTTTGAACTACCATCCACCACCACTAAAGATTTTTTATCATGTATATCTACACAATTTTACTGAGAGCGAGCTCCAGAACGAACCCCTCGAGCAGCTTCAAAACCTTTAGCAACTCTATTTAAGACGGTAGCTGAACAATTAAGACTATCTACAAATAACAAATTTAAACCCATTAATAACAACTTTCCTATCATATCTCTAAACTCCTTCTGAAGAAATAATTCACATACTTACAATAATTCAAATATAAAATAAAAATCAACGGTCTTTTATAGAGGAAAAGAGAAAAACCTTTTTAAATGAAAGCTTTAAAAATAGTTGGGGGTGTAAAAAATTGCTTACTGTAATAATATAATTTTTTTGAAAGAAAATAATAATCCTATTACACTTAGACTTTGTATATTTTTAGAAATTGTTATAGAAAAGGCTATTATGAGCTCACCTACACGTTTAGATCTTTTTTTAAGTCATGCTGGATTTTGTTCCCGTCGCAAAGCAAATGATCTTATTAAAAAAGGTGAGATCACTATTAATCATTGGCCTGTAACAGATCCTTGTTATGAATTACAACCAAAAGATACCGTACGTTATCTAAAACAAGTTATTACTGCACAACCTACCGATGAGCCTGTTTATGTTTTACTTTATAAACCTGCAGGGTATGTTACAACTGCATCTGATGATAAAAATAGAAGAACTATTTTTAGCCTTATTGGTGATGGGAAATTTAAAAGCAGACTTTTCCCTATAGGCAGACTTGATATTAATACAACGGGAATTTTACTCATTACCAATGATGGCCATGTTACGCACAAATTAGCTCATCCTCGTTATGAAGTAGAAAAAGTATACCAAGTTATACTCGACAAGCCATTAAGCCAAGAATCTTATAAAGCCATAAAACACGGACTTCACTTAAAAGATGGCCCTATTAGCGTAGATAAATTAGAAATTGGCTACACTCCATCATCTGTTAGAATTACTATTCATAGTGGAAGAAATCGTATTGTACGTCGTATTTTTGAATCTCAAGGATATACCGTTACAAAACTTGAACGAATTGGATTTGCAGGACTTACAAAACGAGGGCTTGCGCTTGGCCAATGGAGATTTTTAAATAAAAGAGAAATTGCTAACATTAAAAAACTTGCTGCAGACAAATAACTTTAGAGTTTACTTAAAAATTTCAGCTTATAAATCTTATGTAATTTTAGTTTTATTATAACTTGTTGCACTACTCATGCAGAGCCAAAAGTAATCACTGCTGCGAAGGCTTTAAGAGGGTTTGGTGACCTATTCAAAATCTGCACCTTAATAATTTGTTCCGATCTAAGACCCTCGTGGAACTCGGGCGAGTTATGCTATTAAGCAATGATACATGTGATGCCGCAACCTTCACTCCGCTACGCTACGTTGTCGCAGTAACGATCAGGAAGATCTACAGCTCCCGGTTGCTATCACTTTACATACG
>CAZMYL010000017.1:0-9997 GCA_964570505.1 uncultured Pseudomonadota bacterium | reverse complement strand
AGTAGTGCAACAAATAATATTTCATTAAAAGTTAGATGCGATCTGTAAAATGAAAAATTTAAAAAAATTTAAAAAAATATTCTGCTAAATTAAGTTGTTAAATACTCTTAATATTTTGCAATACAATTTTTTCCTTTGTATATATGATGTAGATAATGTTTTTGCAAATAAAAAAATAGAGTAAAGAAAGGATAGCTGTTTATATGAATAATCGTTTTTTATTAAGTGCACTGGCAATGCTGCTGGTAGGAGTTGTAGGGTCTCTTTTTTTTGTAGTATTTCAAAATCAAAAAGAACTCGCTTATACCATTAGCGCTCTTGATGCTCGTGAGCGTCATGAATTTACACCACAACAAGAAGTAAAAGTAATAGAAAAAGTTGTTGCTCAGCAGCCATGGGGTCCTGTTCAAACAAAAGCAAAAGATACAGTTGTGCAAATTTTATCTCAAATTGCAGAAACTAATATTTTAAAACCATATGAAACTCCTCAACTGAATGCTTCTTCTGGTAGTGGTTTTTTTATTAGTCCAGATGGTGAAATAATAACTAATATGCATGTTGTTGATCAGGCAAAATGTGTGTGGATTAAAATTCCTTCATTAGGAAAAGCAATTGTAGAAGTAGAAGTTATTGGAAGATGTCCAGAGCGTGATTTAGCGCTTCTTAAAGTGACTCCAGAGGGAATGAAGACTATTAAAACAACACTTACAAAAATACCTTATTTAGCACTTGGTGATTCTGATTTTGTAAATAGAGCTGATGAAGTTCTTGCACTTGGATATCCTCTTGGGCAAGCATCTCTTAAAAGTACTTCAGGTGTTGTAAGTGGTCGTGAGCATATGAATGGTCGTCATTATATTCAAATATCTTCGCCTATTAATCCAGGAAGTTCTGGTGGCCCAGCAGTAAATTTGAATGGAGAAGTTATTGGTATTACTTCATCTGGTATTTTGAGTGCTCAAAATGTTGGTTATATTATTCCTGTCAACGAACTTAAATTAATTCTTTCTGATTTACGCATTAAACAACTTATTAAAAAACCTTATCTAGGTGTACTTGTAAGTAATGGTAGTGAAGATCTTGCGCTTTATGAAGGTAATCCTTTGCCAAGTGGATGTTATGTTGTTGATGTATATCCTAAAGGTCCGCTTGATAAAGCAGGTGTTAAAGCAGGAGATATGATATATGAAATTAATAAAATAAGTGTTGATGAATATGGTGATTTGCGTGTGCCATGGAGTGAAGAAAAAATTTCATTTGTAGATTATATTGCGCGTTGGCAAGTTGGTGAAAAAGTAGAAATGCTTATTTATCGTCATGGAAAGCCAATGCAAATATTTTTTACTTTTGGACAAACAGACCTTTCTCCTATTAAAAAAATATTTGTTGGAGAAGATAAACTTGATTATGAAATTTTTGGTGGAATGCTTCTTCAGCCACTTACTTTAAATCATGTTCAATTATTGATTCAATCAGTTCCAACTTTAATTAAATTTGTTGAATATAAAAATCAGATAGAGCCAGTTCTTATTATAACTCATGTAGTGCCAGGATCTCAGCTTGATAGACTTTCTCGTATTCGTGAAGGTTGTATTATTACACACATTAATAATGAACCAGTAAAAACGATGGAGGATCTTCGTAATGTATTAAAACAAGCTATAAAAAAAGAACGTATTACATTTAAAACATTAGAAGGTGTTATGTTTGTTTTGAATGTTAAAAAAATTATTGCAGAAGAAGAAAAGCTTTCAAAGTTGTATCACTATCCAATTTCTCCATTTATTAAAGAATTATTAATGCAGTCAAAAACATAATGTAATTAAGGGAGGGCAAAAGGGTTTGTATTATGAGTAAAAAAGAACGTCTTGATAAAGTGGTGCAATCTCAAAATCCACATTTAACCCGTAACCAAATACAGGGGTTTATTATGCAAGGAAAAGTGAAAGTTGATGGAGTTGTAATAACAAAAGCAGGCACTCCAATTTTTGAAGATGCACTTCTTGAAGTTGATTCAGCAGTTCCAAAGTATGTTTGCCGTGCAGGGTTTAAATTAGAAGGAGCGCTTGAAGAATTTAAGCCTGACATTGTAGGGAAAATTGCACTTGATGCTGGACTTTCAACCGGTGGATTTACTGATTGTTTACTTCAATATGGTGTTAAAAAAGTATATGGAGTTGATGTTGGGTATGGGCAAGTTCATGAAAAAATTAGAAAAGATCCGCGTGTTGTAGTTATTGAAAGAACTAATTTTAGACATGTTAAAACTGTTGGAGAAAAAGTTGATCTTATAACACTTGATCTTTCTTTTATTTCAGTTCTTAAAGTTATGGATGCTGTTATAAATGTTTTGCAACCAGATGGCATACTTATTGTTCTTATTAAACCTCAATTTGAAGCAAGTCGTGATGATGTTGGAAAAGGTGGTATTATTAAAGAAGATGATGTTCATCAACAAGTTATTCAGCAAGTAACGCAAGGTATTAAGGATAGAGGGTTTACTTTAGAAGGTTTAATAACGTCACCACTTGCTGGTATGGATGGTAATAAAGAATTTCTAGCTTATTTTAAACGTATTTCTTAAAAAATTTCGTATTCTGACTATTGAGGCCTGGAACTCCTGGGCCTCTTTTTTTATATTTAATATCATTGACTATAATTTCAAATATAAATTAATATAATAATTAGATCTTTTAAAAAGTAATAAAATTAAAAAGGCTTATATGAAAAAAATAATTATTGGAATATTTTTCCTTTTCACATTTCCGTTTTTAATAAAGGCACCTACAGGAACACCTAAGGCATCATCTGTTGCTGGCTCAAAACCGAGTGTGTTTACAAGAATTTCAAATTTTTTTAATCCTGCAGCAAGAAAATCTGCTCAAATTCAAGCCCAACAAAAAGCATCGTTGGAAGTAAATTTAAATCAAGCAACAGTCCCAATGACTGCAAATCCTTTATACGGAGGGTCTGCACAAGGTTCAAGGCCGCTATCTATTGGTATAGAACCTACTCATGGAGTAGTTGCTGGAAAAGTTACTGCAGTTCCATCATTAGTACAACCAGCACTAAGATCCGATTCTAGTGCTTCATTAGCTCAAAGACCGTTGCCTCCAACTTCAAAACCATTAAGTCAAATGCAGCAGCCTCTTCCGGGATCACCTAAGCAATCTGCCCCTCAGCAATCTGCACCTCAAAATTCAACAACTCAAAATCCAAACTTAATGTATGTTACGTTGGGCACAATGAAACAGGAATTAGCAAACAGACCTGCGCCTTCATCTCCAAGTTCAGGAAATAAGCTAGTTATAGCAGGTAAAGAGGTAACGTATGCAGAAATTTCGCATAGAGGAAACGGAGTTATTCCTGCAAAACCAAAAGAAGAGCCATCAAATTATGCAACACTTAGTTTTGTAAATTCATCTGGTAAGCAAACAACATCAGTAGGTGGAGCCATTTATGCAGTTCCTAATAGGCAAAAAACTAAGAATTAAAATTAACAATAATATTACAGTGAATAGATATGAATATATTTAAAAAAATATTTTTAACCGCGCCAGTAATTTTTATGATTAATCTTTTTGCTCCATCTGTAGTTGGCAAAAAAGCTACTTTTGAAGCTTCAAAAGTTGTAACGGCTATTACACCTGGTACTGTTGCAGCAAGAAAAGCTGCCATAGAAGGGCAGCAAAAAGCACAGCAGGTACAGATTAATAATCCTGCATTAAATAAAAGAGGTGCTATAAATCAGGGGACTGTTTCTTCTGGTACTTTTATTAATAAATCTCAATCATCTACTATCAATTCAGTTAAAGATGGCACTTTTAATAGTGGAACGTTTAAGCAAAATACAGCTATTGTTAATACACAAAATTCAACAGGGTTTAAATTGCCAGGAGTTCATAAAGAAGGTGCTAGGCCAGATTCTTGGAATACTATTTTAAGAAAAGAAGAAGATAGAATTGCTGCTGAAAAAATTGCTGTACAGCCTATTTATGAGCGTCCCGTAGTAAAAGTTACAGAAGAGCCTCTTTATGCAATTCCTCAAAATCAAAAAAATAGTAATACTCATCAATTGCCTGAATTTAATTTTCCAAAACCACAAAGTAATTCTGTAATAGTACGAGACAGTTTAGCTAAAGAACTTGTTCTTCCTATAGTTCCTCCAAGGCCTGCAAAAAGTAAAGTTATACAAGAAAGTCCGCCGCCTCGCCCAACAGCTCCAAAGCCTCAAGATCAAACGCCACCTCGTCCAACAGCTCCAAAGCCTGATTATTTAAAAAATTGAATACATAAAAATAGTTTATTCTTAAAGTCTTTTTTTTATATGAAGTCTTGTTTTATAGGTTTTTGTTTTTTTAGAATATTTTTTATCTATTTTAAAAACATCGTGATTGTAATTAAAAAGGGTAAAAATGAATATTTTTAAAAAAATATTTTTAATACAAGTTATTATTTTTCACAATGTTCAATCTGCACGACCACGATCTGGAAATATTACTTCAACAATAAAGCCGCTTGAAGTAGGGCAACGTCAGGGTGTAACAGCGCAACAAATAAAAGCTCAACAAAGTGTTTTAACTGCAAGGCAGGTTCAACAAAATCAAAATCAAACTCAAACTGCTTTTGCTTCAAAAAAAAACCAATCATTTACTGCTACCAGCGGAGGTTCTCGATTAGTAGGATCTCATAGTTATATACCACCTACTCGAGGGGGTACTGTTGTTAAGGTTTTACCTGAAGCGCCAGTTTCTAAAGCATCAAATCAAGGTGCTGTAAAGCCTGAAATGTCTTTTGTAAAAAAAGCAGCTCCAAAAGAAAAGCCTCCTATAGCTCCAAAGCCAATAAAAAAAGAGATTGTAGTAGAAAATAAAAAACCTTCAAAGCCTCAAGGGCCTGTGCTTGAAGTTAAAAAAGTTACTTACGTAGCTCCGCGCCCTATAGTAGAAACAGTTTCTCAACCTCAAGTTGGTGCATCAGCTGGGCGATTGGCAGAAGTAAGTTCTTTAGGTGGAGCAACTATTGCTAATGGTAATCGTGCCGTAAGTGTTAGTGGGTCTACACAAGTAAAAATTACTGATTCTCAAGTAGGTGTTAAATCATCTATTCAAGAAAGCAATCCTACACAACGTATTTTTGAAGCAGTATCTCCATCTGCAAGTGTTGCTACAGTAAGAAAAGATAGTAATAAAGTACGTACTAAAGGTGTTACTACAAAATATACAGAAAATGGTATACCTTCTGGTCCATCAAAAAGTCCTGAAATTACTTTATCTAAAGATCTTCCTGTAAAAGATAAAGAACAGTCCGAAGCGTCTAATCATCTTCAAGCTGCTGTAAGTTCTAAAGATCAACCAATTGCTACAGTAGGTGGGCCTGTAGTAAAAGATGTTGTATCAACATTTGAAAAAAAATCTTCAGGAGTTTCACAAGTTGTTTATGGCTCGTCTCATTTGCCTGGTAACAAAAAACCAAGCACATTATCTAAAGCTGAAGATGCTCAGGTTTTATCTGCTACTCAAGTTGTTGCAAATACTCGTAGAAATACAGCAACTTTGAATACAAAAATAAGTAGATTTATTGGTAGCGCAAAAATTAGAGTAATAAATCCATTAGATCGCGGACATTTACCAATAGATGCAACAGCAACTTCTGCTTTAAAATCAGAAAAATTTGTAGGGATTCAATAAAGGAAATGTATGATAAAAAAATATATAATTATTGTTAATATACTATTAATACAATCATTATTGCCAAAAGGACTTGTTGTTTTTGTTCCTCCATCTGATCAATCAAACCAAGCAGCAAATCAAGCATTAGCACAAAAGAATGCTGCTGCACAAGCAGCAGATGCTCAAAAAAAACAAGAGCAAGCTAAAGATCAGCCTAAAATAGTAACAAGTAAAGTAATTGCAACGTCAGATAAAGATATTTCAAAAACTAATGTGATAAATTCTGCCGATACAAAAGTAAATGTAAATAATTCGCAACCAAAAGTTGTTGATGTAAAAGCTGCTGATATAAAGGCTCCTGAATCAAAACTTCTTCCACCTACAACTGTTAAACGAAATGTTCCTGATGCTGTTATAAAAGCATTAGGAAGAGTTGCACAAAAGGGAAAAACATTTCCTACAGCCGCTTTGCCAATTAATAAAAATAATGATTCAAAACGAGCAAGCAATGCTTAATGTATATAAAAAAGGATTGTTTATGAAAAAATATTTAATTATAGGTTGTTGTTTTTTTAGTTATGTATCTTGCGCTCCAGTAAAAAGTGTAAGATCTTTTGAATCATCATTGTATTCACCAGCTAGTGCCAATAGTCGAGTTGTAGCACGAGAACTTCAAGCTCGTAATAAACCCAAGGAAGTTGTAGATTTTAATATTGAAATTAATAAAAAAACTAATTCAATTCAACAGAAAGCAGAGCTTCTTGGTAGACTTGAAAAACCAAAAACATATATAGCAGAAATTAAATCTATACAAAGATCTTTGTCTAAACCTGAAGATATAAAACAGCATGAACAAAAAATTAATTATTTATTAAAAAAAGCAGAACGAGCTTCAGATCCGTCTTTGGCAAGAAGAGCTCATCGTTTTGTTCAAAAAAAACTTGGTATTAAAAAGAAAAAAGAAGAACAAGTTGATGATTTTGTAGAAATAGTTCCTGTTAAAAAAGAGCGTACTGAAAGTCAAAAAAATTTTTTTAGTGATTTGAGTAACGTATTACAATCAAAAGAAAGTTCTGTTCTTCCTAGTCAAATAAAAAAACAAACTTTAGAAAGCAAAAATCAAAAAGAAGAATATAAAGCAATAAATAAGAAATTAATAGAGTCATTTGAAGAATTGCGCCAGAACGAATCAGCAATAAAACCACCTATAACTCCAAGAAAAAAGTTAGTTAGACCAGTTCCTGCACCAAAACCAGAATGGCTTAAAAAGAAATTGGAACCTGTAGAAAATAGTTAAAAGAGATATTTGTAATTGTAAAAGGAGTCGAGGAATGAAAAATAAAAAAAATTTGGTAATTGTTTTTGTAAATTTAATTTTATTTGATGTTCAATCTGCCAGACCTGTAGTGCCGCCAAGACCTGCTTCCCTACCTGCCAAACCTGCCAGACCTGCAGTGCCGCCAAGACCTGCTTCCCTACTTGCTCAATCTGGCAGACCTGTCAAACCTGAAGTGCCGCCAAGACCTGCTAGATCTACTTCACTGTCTAATTCTTTTAAAGAACCTTCTGTAGCAAATAAGCCTGAGACAACTTCATTTCAAAATAAAGATGAATTGATAGTGCAAGAATTGAAGACAATTAATGATTCGTTAAGAAATGGTCCTTTAACTAAAGAAGCAGCACAAAAAGTTTTAGATTTAAATACTAGAGTGGGAAATAGTAAAGTTGAGAATAGAGAAATCTTAGATCAGTGGGTTAGCCAAGCAAAGGTGCTTTTGAAAAGGTCAGAGAGTGCTCCTACGGCTACTCTTAAAGATGTAGCGCCACAAAAATCTACATCTACCGTTGTGAGTAATTTAGCGTCAAGGGCTAAAAAATATAAAGAAGCAGATTTTAATGCAAGAGGGCGTAATGGAACTAATAGTTATAAAGATGGTCAATTTACAAAAGACCTTACAAAGGATTTAGAACTTTCTTTAAATAAAAAATTTTCTGACCCATTATCTGATAAGGATGCTCAATATATTAACAATATAAAAGTTAAATTAGATAATTATAAAAAAGACTATATAGACAATCAATCATTTAAAACATTAATAACAGAAGCTCACAGAACGATAGTTACAAAAGCTGAGGAAAGATTAAAACCTTTATTAGAAAGGGTTGAAAAATTTAATAACAAAAGACAAGAAAAACTAGCAAAAAAAGAAGAGATTTTACGTAATAAAGAAAATGAAAAAGCAGAACAAAAAACTTTAAAACAACAAAAAAAAGAAGGTGATTTACGTAAAAAAGAATCCGAAAAATTAAAACGAGTACAAGAAAATGCTATTAAACAACAAGAAAAATTAGCAAAAAAATTAGAGAAAGTAGATAAAAAAATTAAAGAAGAAGAGAGAAAGGTAAAAATTACGACAGAAAGTTTTAATAATAAGGCTTCTTCTATTAACGCAATAAGAAAAGAAAACGATACAAATAAAGAAATAGATAAAAAAGTTTATAAAATAAATAATTCAAATTTAAAAAAATTAGAAAAAAAAGAATTCAATGTTGAAAAAGCAAGAATTAAGGCATTAAATCAAAAATTTAAATTACAAAACAGAAAAGCAGAATTAGAAAGAAAATTAAGTATAAATTAACCAAGTGGCGAGCAAGTTAAACCTTCTTAAATAGCGGAAATTTCTGTTTAAAGCAAAATTTATTTTAAATAATGCCAATAAGGCCGTGTAAAAAGCGGCCTTATTTTAATTAAAACCTCTTTTTTCTTTTCAAATCTCTAATATTATGTGGATGGTTTTTTATATACTAATAAATAGTTTTTTACTTTAAGGGGTGTGGTATGAAAAATAAAAAATCGTTATTAGGACTTTTTGGTTTATTGATAGTGCTTGATATGCATTCAGTGTTGACTCGCAATAATGCATTGAGCGGACCAGCCAGAGGCGCAGCAAAAGAAACTGCAGCAAGCGCTGCAGAAAGATCAAAAAAGGCACAAATACAAGCAAATGTAGCACAAGTACGAAAAATGTTTCCTTTAAGTAAAGAAGCTGCTGCTGCAAGGGCTGCAAAAGAAGCTAGTGCGCAAAAAGGATTTAGTAGCAGCAAGGTTTCTCAAAAGGAAGGAAAAGTACCTCCTCCTGTGCCGCCTAGACAAGGCGCATCTGCTCGGATTCCAGCAGCTCCTGGCCCAGCACCCGTATTTAACGGAGTTTCTTTTAAATCTGATTCAGGTAATCAATCTTTACCAACTACTTCAAAAGCTCCTTCAACGCAAAAAGTTGAGCTTCCGCAGCAAAATTCTGGAAGGCCTGCTTTTTTAAGTCAAATTGAAAGTGGTGGTTTTAATCTTAAAAAAACAACGTCTGTTGAAAGACCTAGCGACTCCAGACAAGCGTTATTACAAAGTATTCAAAAAGGAGCGCAGCTTAAAACCGTTGATCAACAAGGTGTTCTTTCAGGTTTTCAAAACAGACGTACACCAATTACGATTGAAAGAGGTCCGGCGTATGTAGCTGAAGGACATGGCACAAAAATTGAGAAACCGCAACAATCTGTTATTAAAGAAGTTAAGAAAAATGAAACATCACTATTCTCTCAATTTAATCCGAATTATAAACCAGGAGAAATTCCTGTTGCACCGCCATTGCCAGGTATTGTAAATAAAAATAATGAATCCGTTGTGAAAGTTGTAGAGCAACCAAAAGTTGATAAGAATAGTCAATCTTCTCTACAAAGTTCATTAATAAATGAATTGAATCAAAAAGTGACGCTTAAACCTGTTGTTAAAAACCCTGTAGATGATACAAAAGCTTTAGGGGGCAATAGACAAGCTCAATTAGTTTTAGCTAATACTAAAGCTCAATCACAGGCTCTTACTAGGCTAAAAGAAAGGTTAGAAGAGGGTAATTTAACACCTGCTCAAAGAGATAAAATGATTGCTGAGCATAATAACAGTGTATCAGAAAAGTATAAATTTGCAGATGAAGCTTGGTGATTCTATAGATATATAAGATAGATAAAGGGGCGCTTAAGCGCCCCTTTATTATTGGTAAAATATTAAAACTTATTTGATTTAATGCACTCAAAATTTTTGAAAAGTATTAATAGTACTTGTTGCACTACTCGTGCAGAGCCAAAAGTAATCGCTGCCGCTAGGGCTTAAAGGGGTTATGGCAAACCCCTTTAAAATCCGTGCCTTTTTTTACATTTGTTCCGATCTAAGACCCTCGTGGAACTCGGGCAAGTTATGCTATCAAAGCCATAATATATTCGATGCCGCAACCTTCACTCCGCTTCGCTACGTTTTCGCAGTAACGATCAGGAAG
>CAZMYL010000016.1:0-10130 GCA_964570505.1 uncultured Pseudomonadota bacterium | reverse complement strand
CGATTATATATATCTAATAGGTACTCATGTTTGTTCCGCCTATGATTATGCTCGATATGATGTTGCGTATGTAAAGTGATAGCAACCGGGAGCTGTAGATCTTCCTGATCGTTACTGCGAAAACGTAGCGAAGCGGAGTGAAGGTTGCGGCATCGCGCATATCATGACTTTATAGCATAACTTGCCCGAGTTCCACGAGGGTCTTAGATCGGAACAAATGTAAAAGGTGCAGATTTTTAAGAGGGTCACCAAACTCTCTTAAAGCCTTTGCGGCAGCAATTACTTTTATGTTTAAATTTCTAAAAAGATGCGATTTGTAGAATTAAAAAAATTAAAAAACAAATCTTTCGGATAAGCTATTGAATAAGATTTTACTCTTTTATACAAATATTGTTTATTGAAAAATACATTATTAAATATTAAAAGCATTTTCATAATTAAAAAATAAAAAAGGAAAATTTCATATAATGTTTAAAATAATAATAAAATTGTTTTTGATAATTTCTTTTACTTTTATTTTTAACAGTAAGATGAATGATTTTATTGAAATCAATACTTCACCTATAATTTCAAATTTAAAAGAAAATTTTTATAAACTTCAATTAATAAAATACATAAAAGCTCTCTCCGGAAATATTTTTTTTTTAAAAGCAGAAGAATGTAATGATGGATGCATTATAAAATTTAACAAAAAAATTATATTTAAAATTCACAATAACACTATTGAAAACGGCCTGTTGGCTAGCGAAATTGAAAACTTTATTCATTCTTTACATTGTTCTAATAACCACACTACTAAACCTAAAATTTTTATTTTAATAGATAATGATGATCTCTATAAAAAATATACATCATCTACACGTAACAGCTCATGGAATATTAATGCAGGAAATATTAATGCCAATACTATTTCCGCTTCAATTGTCAACGCTGGAAGCATTAAAGGAACTCTTGCCACCCCAGCTCAAACAAACATAACTTCTATAGGCACACTTACAGGACTTACTATGGGCGGCACTATCAATCTGGCAAATAACAATATCACCAGTGGTGGATCTCTTACTGCAAATCAAATTAACGCTACACACATAGACTGTAAAAATATTACAGCATCTATTGTAGCTGCTAGACATCTTGCAGGCACTCTTACTACCGCTGCTCAACCAAACATAACTTCTACAGGCACTCTGACCGGACTTACTATGGATGGTGCTATCAATCTTGCAAACAACAATATCACCAATGGCGGATCTCTTACTGCAAATGCTGTTAACGCTACAACTGTAACTGCGACCAATCTTGCAGGAAGGCTTTCTACCGCTGCTCAACCAAACATTACTTCAGTTGGAAACCTTACTTCTTTAACAATGACGGGAACTTTAAACTTAAATAATCAAAACATAACCAGTGGCAAAACCATTACTGCAAACACTGTCAACGCTACAAACGTTGCAGGCACTCTTACCACCGCTGCTCAACCAAACATAACTTCTACAGGCGCTCTGACCGGACTTACTATGGGAGGTGCTATCAATCTTGCAAACAACAATATCACCAATGGCGGATCTCTTACTGCAAACACTGTCAATGCTACAACTGTAACTGCTACAAATGTTGCAGGCACAGTTACCACTGCTGCTCAACCAAACATTACTTCGCTTGGAAGTCTTGCTTCTTTAACAATGACTGGAACTTTAAACTTAAATAATCAAAACATCACTAATGGCAAAATAATTGCTGCAAATACGGTCAATGCAACAGCCGTAACTGCGACCAATCTTGCAGGAAGGCTTTCTACCGCTGCTCAACCAAACATTACTTCAGTTGGAAACCTTACTTCTTTAACAATGACGGGAACTTTAAACTTAAATAATCAAAACATCACTAATGGCAAAACCATTACTGCAAACGCAGTCAATGCTACAACTGTAACTGCTACCAATGTGGAGGGCACAGTTACTACCGCTGCTCAACCAAACATAACTTCTACAGGCGCTCTGACCGGACTTACTATGGGAGGTGCTATCAATCTTGCAAACAACAATATCACCAATGGTGGATCTCTTGCTGCAAACACTATAAACGCTACAACTGTAACTGCTACCAATGTTGCAGGCACTCTTACCACTGCTGCTCAACCAAATATTACTTCCACAGGCACGCTTACAGGTCTTACTTTAAATGGATTAATGTGTTTACAAGGAATTCAATACGCAACTGCTAGTACCTTAAGCGGATCTGTAACTATTTCTGCCTCTACTTCTGTTTTAATTGTAACAGTTGCTTCTAAATTATCAGCGTACACTATTAACCTTCCAACAACTCCTGTGCATGGCCAGATTTTAACAATTATTTTTGAAGGAACTACTATAAATAAAGTAACATTTTCAGGAGGAACAATTGCAAATGGTCCTATTGTATTAAGCGCCTATAGATCTGTTCAGCTTTTTTATAATAACCCAAATTTAAGCTGGTATATAATCAGTTCATAATTTTTATAATGAAATATAAAAACAAATTTTAAAGATAACTAATACTTCTGATATGCTAATACTTTTAATAAAGTATATAAAAACTATCAAACGCAAAAGGTAACAAACCAATGCAAACTCCAGTAACACTTGAAACACTCGTCGCGTTGTGTAAACGTAGAGGCTTTGTTTATTCATCAGCAGAAATTTATGGTGGAATTAATGGTATTTATGAATTTGGCCATTTAGGAACCTTGATGAAAAAAAACATTCGTAAGCTTTGGTCGCAATCTCTAGAAAATAAATTTGGAAAAGTTGTTCATATGGAAGGGGCCCTTTTAGGACCAGAAGCAATATGGAAAGCTTCCGGACACGTGGCTGGATTTCATGATCCTATGGTAGACTGCAAAGCATGCAAACGAAGATTTAGAGCAGATGAATTTGATCTATCAAAAGGATGCCCTTCTTGTGGAAAAAATGATTGGACCGATGTTCGTGCCTTTAACATGATGTTTAAAACTCAACTTGGAGCGATGGAAGATGGATCTTCTATTGCCTATTTACGACCAGAAACAGCACAAGCTCTTTTTGTAAATTTTAAAAATGTTATTACTACATCACGCGTTAAAATTCCTTTTGGTATTGCACAAATCGGAAAGTCATTTAGAAATGAAATTACTCCAAAACAATTTTTATTTAGAATGCGTGAATTTGAACAGATGGAAATTGAATGGTTCTGCAAAGAAGAAGATGCACAAACTACTTTTAATTTTTGGATTCAACATCGATTAAATTTTTATTCATCAATTGGCGTCTGTATGGAAAAAATAAGAATTAGAGCACATGAAAAAGATGAGCTTGCTCATTACTCTAAAAACTGTTCTGATGTTGAATATCACTTTCCTTTTGGATGGAAAGAGCTTGAAGGAATAGCATATCGTGGCAATTTTGATTTATCACAACATAGTACTCATTCCGGAAAAGAACTTGCTGTATTTGATGAAGAAAGTCGTACATCATACATACCTCATGTTGTTGAATGCTCTGTTGGTACTGATCGTCTTTTTTTAACACTTCTATTTGATGCTTATCGCGAAGATGAAATTGACGGCGAAAAACGTATCATTCTCGCTTTACATCCTACTATTGCACCCATTACTGTCGCATTTATGCCACTAACCAATAAACTTTCTGAACAAGCAACCGCTTTATATGAACAGTATAAATCAACTGGAATGTCTGTAGACTTAGATGAATCAGGATCAATTGGAAAACGTTATAGACGTCAAGACGAAATTGGTACACCTTTATGTATAACTTACGATTTTCAATCACAAGAAGATGGATGCGTAACTGTACGAAATAGAGATACAACTAAACAAGAACGCATATCTTTAGATCATTTAACTAATTACATTGAAACAACACTTAAAAATTGGAAGTAATTAAAAATTAAAATTTAATAGGAATGTACAATGAATAGCATTAAATGGATATCAGGCAAAATACGGCAACTTTATGACTGGATGGGGTCTTTTGTAAATTCACCATTTGGAGTTCCAATTTTAGCCGGATTCTTTTTTATAGAAGCAATTTTCTTTTTTCCTGCAGATCCACTGCTTATACTTTTTTGCGTAGAAAAACCTCGAAAAAGCTTTTATTATGCAACTGTAGCAACAATAGCATCAGTTATTGGTGGAATATGTGCCTACTATATAGGAATGTTTGTTTGGCACATAATAGGAGAAAGTTTAATTAATCTTTTTACGTCTCAAGAAACATTTAGCTATTTGTGTGATCAATACAAACTTTATCAAAACTGGGCTGTTCTTATTGCAGGATTTACTCCCATACCTTTTAAAGCAGTTACCTTAACTGCAGGTTTTTGCAGACTTCCTCTAATACCTTTTATTATATGTTCCTTTATTGCACGTGGTGCACGATTTTATTTAGTAGCTGCCGTAGTTCATCAATGGGGTAAATTCATTAAAAAATTTATTGACGAAAACTTTAATACTCTTGTTTTAACCTTCTTAATTTTGGTTATACTAACTGTATTAGTTTTTAAATAATTTTTAATAACTTAGGGACACAATTTTATGCAAAAAAGAATTCATATTTTTTCACCAAGCAGAACTATTTTGTTTTCTATAATGCTTACCATCTTTGCAGGAACATTAGCACTTTCTCTTCCTATTGCACGAATTAAACACATTCCAATTATTGATCTTTTTTTTACAGCAACATCATGCACATGTGTTACTGGTCTTTTAACAATACCAATAGAATCATTTTCCAATTTTGGACTTTTTATTATTATGATTTTATTACAAATTGGAGGGTTAGGACTGGTTACTTTGAGTCTTTTTGTTGTTTCTCTTTTTGTTAATCTTGGACTTGCAACTCAAGTTGTAGCAGGTGAAATGTTAGATCTTGAATCATGGAAAGATACACGAAGAATTATACTATTTATTATTGGAATGACTTTTTTCTTTGAAACAATTGGAGCTCTTCTTATATTTTTTTCAATAAAAAACATATACCCTTTAAGTACAGCAATTTTTTATTCAATATTTCATTCTATATCAGCATTTTGCAATACAGGATTGACCCTTTTTCCTAATAACATGGTTCCATTTATCAATAGTCCAACAATGCTTCTTTCATTTTGCGTTCTCATGTTTGTTGGTGGATTTGGATTTATTTCATGGAAAGAAATTTTTAAAAAATTACGCAACTATTTTAATATTAGGAAAACTCAACTATCACTACAAACACGAATTGTATTACATTATTATGGAATTTTTACTTTAATTAATACCATTCTTTTTTGGATACTTGAAAAATCAAATACTTTCGCTTCTCTAAGCGTTCCAATGCAATGGATTAATTCATTTTTTATGGCAATTAGCTGCAGAAGCGGCGGATTTTTGAATATATACATTAATGATCTACAAAATGCATCAATTTTAACAATCATGATTAATGCATTTATTGGGGCTGCGCCAGGGTCAACAGGAAGCGGCATTAAACTGACTACAACAGCTCTTATTCTTGCTGTAATTCATTCGGTTATTACCAATAAACATTCTGTAGAAATAAAAGGTCGCAGAATAATGACTGATCAAATTTACAGAGCACTTTCTATTATAATACTGAGTTTATTTTGGATTACTGGTGTAGTACTCATACTCCTTATTTCAGAACGAGGGCTTCCTTTTATAGACATTGTTTTTGAATCAGTTTCTGCATTTTCTACATTAGGAGCATCAACTGGAATAACCGAAAGTCTTTCAAATGTTGGAAAAATAATCATTAGTCTTACCATGCTTGTTGGAAGAATTGGTGTTATTTGTTTACTTCTTGCAGTAAGCAAACGAAAAGAACAAGTAGATTATAGCTATCCAGAAGAACGAATAATGATAACATAAAGGAATCTATACAATGAAAGTATGTGTTATAGGACTTGGAAGATTTGGTTACAATGTAGCTACAACATTAAATTCAAGAGGCATTGAAGTACTTGCAATTGATAGTAACGACCTCATTATAGCTTCTATAAAAGATTACGTTACTCAAGCAGTATGTATGCGTGTAACTGATGAAACAGCATTGCGATCTGTAGGCGTAGAACAAATGGATCTTGTAATTGTTGCAACTGGAGAAAATTTTGCTCAATCAATTTTAATTACAGCGCTACTCAAACAACGCCTTAATGTAAAAAAAGTAATTACACGTTCTATTAATGAAATTCATGAAGAAATTGTAACGCTTATTGGAGCAGATGAAACAGTAATCCCAGAACAAGAAATTGGCGTTACACTAGCAGAACGACTCAGCTCTCCTTTTACAGAACATTTTTTCCATATAACACCAAATTTTTTTATTGGACAAATAGAAGCACCAGAAAGTTTTGTAGGAAAATCTCTTGATCAACTCAGCTTACATAAAAATTACAATGTACGTTGCGTTGCTCGTATGGCTAATGAGGACTTTATTCCTGTAAGCTCAAAATACATTATTCAAGAAGGTGACATGCTTTTATTTGGTGGAAAAGAACAAGATTTACGAAAAATTTACAAGCTATCTGAGTAAAATTAAATTATAATTTATACAGTTGAAGTTTTTTTAATTGATAATGAATCATCAATTTCTTTAATTTTTCTTTTAATAAGAGGTTGTAAATTAAAAAAAGTATTTGATTCCATCCATCCACGCAAACGAGATTTTTGCTCAATCAAAATTTCAAATTCATCGGTATTAAATTGAATTAATCTCAAAATTCTTTGTTCATTATCTTTAGCTCTAGTAATAAATGCGCGTTCTTCTTGAGTCGCTTTTATTACTAGAGCTGTATAACTTTGATATTTTGTAGATTCCACTTTTACTAAACCTAGATCAACTCTTTTTCTTTCTATCAAGTCTCCGTTTCTATCTGCAAAGAGCATAAATTCTTCATGTACACATTTTTCCAATTGGCCTACAGAAATTGCTGAATCATTATTTGAAGCTGCAAACATAGAAATGCACCCTAATAAAAAAAGAGCGCCTATTACATTTTTGACCATATAACCCCCCATAAATATATCTTACCAACTATTTTTATATTTATATTATTCAATTATAAATATAATACACAAAATATAGATATTTACAAAATTTCAAATATAAAAAAAAAGAACACTTTTACAAGTGTTCTTTAATTTTTTAAGCGTAAACCTTAATTTTTCTATAAAAATTAGGCTAACAAAATAATGCTTTTATGCACCAATTGTTTGAATACGTACTACTGTATGCAATTGTCTATGACCCTTTTTAACGCGATATTTATTACGACGTCTAAAGCGGAAAATAGTCACTTTAGGACCTTTAATCTGCTTTAAGATCACAGCTTTAATTGCACCCTTGAGTGTCGGTTGACCAATTTCAAATTGACCTTCACCGATCTTGCGGAAAAGAACATCTGTAAATTCAACGATGTCCCCATCTTGTCCTTCAAGTTTTTCAATCTGAACAGTTAGCCCTTCAATTGCTTGATATTGCTTACCGCCAGTTGAAAATATAGCGTATCGCTCGAACTCAGTTACGTGTGCCATGCTATTAAACCTTAATTATGATGAGAATACATTTAACCTTTAAGAACCCTTATTATACCAGGCTTTTAAACATCTGTCTTCTACTTTTTATTTTAAATCTACACTAAAAATAAGCTCAGTTTATAAAAAACCTACAAAAAAGGGTTCTTTTTGCCTGAAAAAAAAAATCATGTAAGATATTTATATCTATACAACTAAGCCTAAAAAATATTGTTAAACTCTAAGAGAGAATAAAATATGATATATAAAAAAATATATATAGCATTATATATATTAATAGCCTTAATAACTTTTTCATTAAAAGCAAATAGTCAATCAACAGAGATTTTAAAGCAACAACTCATTCAAGAAATAAAATTAGCAAAAAAATATGAATCTTACTGGGCTCACGTACAACATACCCCAATAAGCCATTTTTTAACTAATCTTACTACTTTAAGCATTACACTTAATTGGAATAATGAAATACAAGATAAAAGAGATCAGCTGCGAACGAGCATCCATGAATCTGCTATCATTCTTGGAAATCTTTGCACTGATGCTGATTATACTCTTGTATCAAAAAGTAAAAAACAATTTTTACAAGAAAGAAAACGCATTACTTATAATAAAATCCCTTCTCATTTTTCTCGCAAATGGCCTCTCTATGCACTTACTAGTATAAGTACTGGAATAATGTATTATATCCTTACAAAAAAAATATCAATTACTGAAATTAAACAAAAATTATCACTTTTTTATGAAAAACAAATTCAAGAACCTGTTGATAATATTAAAAAGCATTATGACACTATAACATCAACTCAAAAGCATATAGAAAGTAATGAAAAAAATTATCAAGATAGTGTTAAGAATATTGTTCTAGAAATAAGATCTCACAAACAACTTTCTCAACTTATAGAAAAAGATGGCATCAATCTTGAGGCGCTTGCAAACAGTAATCCGATAGAACAAAAAAGCATTCTTGATCGAATAAATCATCTTATTATAGCTGAAGCAACATCACTTAAAGAATCAACTCCTGCACTTGTAACACCAACTCTATTAGAAAATTTTTCTGATCAAGATATTAACTCTCAAAAAACTATTCAAAATTTAAAAGATAAAGTTACTGATATAGATAAAACCATTACATCTATAGAACAAAAAATTCAACCTCTAGAAGAGAGTATTACATCAGCAGCTACAAGCATGGGGAACTTTCAAAAAAAGACTCCTCCAAGAAGTAATGCTGAACCTGAAATCATAGATATCTTAACAAAAAAAATAGTTGCAAGTAGTGGTGCAGGAGAAGTAATTAAACAAAGTTCTGAAGCATTATTGTTGCTCAAAGAACTTCTTGAGCATGGAAATTCTGTTGGAAAAGATGCAAAAGTTATTAGTTCTACACTTAAAGAAATTTTAGAAACTAATCAAACTCATATTAACCACCTTCTTTCTACAAGTTCAGAATTATCTGATGATATAAGAAAAACACTCAATACTTTAAATAAAGATTATGAAAAAATAAGTCCTCTTATTAATGAAATATCAGATGATTATCAAGCAGCAAGAACTACTCTTATTGCATACGAACCATTTATTAAAATTTTTGTAAAATTGATTGATTTAGATGTTCAATTTTACAAAATTCTTGCTCTACGTGTTAACTATCAATCACAACTACCCATTATTTTAATTGGAGCAATACCTGCTGCACTTGTTTTTTACGGTGCTTATAAAGGTATAAAAAAAACATATCATACCCTGACTAGCATGCAATCAACAGAACCTCTTAAACACGATCTTTTGCAATTTCAATTACATTTAAATAAACATCGTTATATAAAACTTTCAGAACTTTCTTCATTTTACCATGGAATGTCATGTTATTGGATAGCACAGCTGAAAGAGTATTGCTCATCTTTATCCCATATTTATAAATTATCATATATGCAATACATCGACGAATTAAATAAAGATGATCTTACACCTGAACAAAAGATCATTATTATTGAATGCATGTTTAAAGAATATGCTTTTTTACAATAAACAATCGCTGCCGCGAGGGGTTAAAAACATTGCTGCCGCGAAGGCTTAAAGGGGTTATGGCAAACCCCTTTAAAATCCGTGCCTTTTTTACATTTGTTCCGATCTAAGACCCTCGTGGAACTCGGGCACGTTATGATTTTTTTATTTCATTTTACAGATCGCATCTAACTTTTAATGAAATATTATTTGTTGCACTACTCGTGCAGAGCCAAAGGTGTGCTTGTCCACACCTTTGGAATCTGGACATAAGGGAGTTCCCCCTTAACCTCCTTCATTAAAATCAAACTCGGCCACTCGCCTTCCGGCTCATAACCTCAAACAGTGATTTAAACATGAATTTTTACTATAATTTTTATCTCTATCGTTGGTAGGGCAATTTTCATCTTGCTTTTTTCTCAAAAAATTAATGTCTTCAATTGCCTATCTAATAGGTACTCATGTTTGCTCCGCCTATGATTATGCTCGATATGATGCTTGGTATGTAAAGTGATAGCAACCGGGAGCTGTAGATCTTCCTGATCGTTACTGCGAC
>CAZMYL010000015.1:0-11695 GCA_964570505.1 uncultured Pseudomonadota bacterium | reverse complement strand
GGGGCTGGAGAAGGTCCCAAGGGTTCGGCTGTTCGCCGATTAAAGTGGTACGTGATCTGGGTTCAGACCGTCGTGAGACAGGTCGGTCCTTATCCTTCGTGGGCGTAGAGTATTTGAGAAGGGCTGTCCCTAGTACGAGAGGACCGGGATGGGCGAACCTCTGGTGTTCCAGTTGTTTACCAAAAGCAACGCTGGGTAGCTAAGTTCGTTAGAGATAACCGCTGAAAGCATCTAAGTGGGAAGCTCGCTTCAAGATTAGATACTCCTAATTAAGATCCCTTGAAGACTACAAGGTTGATAGGTCGGGTGTGTAAGTACTGTAAAGTATTCAGCTTACCGATACTAATAGATCGAATGTTTTTGATCGCATATAATAATTAACTATAGTTAATTTAGTAATGTGTAATTGCTATAAGATTAATGACTTACAAACATAATTTGATTACAAGAAAAAGTTTGAAAGTTTTTGGTGGCTATAGATATAGGGATACACCCGTTACCATTCCGAATACGGAAGTTAAGTCTATATCGCCGATGATACTTACCTGGAGACGGGTTGGGAAAGCAGGTGCTGCCAAATTAAATAAGGCCTATGAAACTCATAGGCCTTATTTTTTTATGTAATATTTAAATATTATTTTTATTAAATTCATCAAGTAAAATTTCAATTTTTGATCTTTCATCCCATTTAATTTCTTCTGTATTAATTTGCTCTGTTAACATTTTTATAAAAAGTGTGTGTAAATCTGTTTTTAAATGATTGAGTAAGTAATTTAGAGTTGAATGTTTAAATTGAAAAGATATTTTTAAAACAGTATAAATACCATTGTGCTCTATGCAAGAAACATTAATTATACCTTTAAACTTTGTTTGTAATTTATTTTTTATATAATTTAATAAAGGATGTATTATTGTTTTAATAATTAATTGTTCATGAAAAGTATTTTTTGAAAAAAAAATATTATGTTGAGAATAATTTTTTATAGATGAATAATTATTTTTCTTATAAAAAATAAATGGTAAAATATTTTCTCCATCGGTTAATACAATGGTTTCATATTGTTCACCTTCTAAATATTCTTCAATAATAATAGGTTCAGAATTGTTTAAAAACCATTTTGAAATTAGTTCAATTCCATCATTAATAGAATTAATAATATTATTTTTATAGTAGTTATTATTAGTTTTAATTAAAAGTGGGTAAGTATGATTTATAAGTATTTGCTGTGCATGATTTTTAGAATAGCAAATTACATAAGAAGTATAAGGAATTTCACATTCTGATATAAAATTTTTAAACTTTTCATAAGATTTTTCTATCAAAAGCATTTCTTTTGTTGGTCCAATATTTGCAATAGAGTAATGGTTAAGTAAATTAATTATACCATTATTGAGTATTGTTGATTCATTAGCTATTACAAAATCAATATTTTCTTTTAATATAAAATTAAAAATGCTGTAAATATCCTTATTAGATAAAGGGACAGAGATAATTTTTTTATTGATATGATAAAAATAAGATAACTTTTGTAAAATATAAATTTTTGAAATTTCTGGAGAATTACATAATTTTTCTAATAATGGATAAAGTTCGGAATTGTCAGCCAATAAGAGTACGTTATTGTATGAATGAAGATCTATTATTAAAAAAAAAATATAAATACATTTTTTTCATAAAAATATATGCCTTAAGTATTTTAATTAAATAAGATAATAATTTCCTTTAATTAAAAAAATTATTCATTATCATTAATTTTTTCTTTGAGTACAGTTAATTCTTTGTAAAAATTATCTATAGTAGTAAAAGTTATTGTTTTAATTTCTTTTTCTAAAGATTTTATTTGATTTTTCACCTCTTTATTAAGTCCAGTACGTTTATTTTTGATAACATCAAGTTCATTTTTTATTACTTTTTTAACAGTATTAAGGTATGAATTTTGATAATCCATATTTTTTGTATAAAAAATTGGAATTTGTAGCTCTTTAACAGAATGTATAAAATTATTATAAGAAGAACTATTTGAAAGTTTTTTAATTTTACTAATAATTTCTTCTAAATCTTTTTTTGTAAAAGCCATTTTTTTTGTTGAACGTTCTTCTTCTGATGTTATTTTTTTGAATTGAGAGATAATTTTTGGAAGTCTATCATGTACTAATGTTATAAGTTTTTTCTCTTGTTTAAATGAATTTATTTGATCAACTTGTTCATTCAAATTTAATAATTTATGAGATAAAGTTTTTAACTTTTCTTGTTTTTCTTTTTGAGATTGATGCTTCATCGCAAATTGTATTTTTTCATAAATATGGTTTATTTCTTTAATGATAAATTTTTTCTCATTTTGAAAAACATTAGTTTTATAGATAGTATCGTTAATAATATTTTTATCAAAATGAGCATTTTTACATTTATTAATAAATTCTTTTCGATTTTTTGATTCGTAAAAGAATTTACTTACTTTTTTAAGTGCTTCTTTTAATTTTTTTTCAAAATCGAGAGTTTTATCATTATTTATATTAGAAATAGGTATATTTCTTGCTTCTTCAAATATTTTAGATATTTGGTCTGCGGTTGCATTAGGTGCAAGTGATTTTAAAGATTTTTTTATTTTTTCTATATTTTTACCTGCATGCAATTCTTGAGAGACGGTTTCTGCAAGTTTTATGAGAGAATATTCTGTTAAGGGTTTTATTTTTATTATTTCGTTTATCATCTCAAGGGTATTAATAAAATTTTCTAAAGTTATAGTATCTTCAGATTTGTAAGGTTGAGATGAAATGTGTAATAATGCTTTTTTTACATCCTCATTAAATGGGTATTTAGGATTAAAAAAATTATCTTTAAGATAAAGCATATAATCTTTAAGACGATTATTAATTTTATTAATATTAAAATTTGTTCTATCAAAAAGATCAGAGAAAAAAACTCCTTGAGTTTTTTTATTTATTCGTTCATTTAAAGAAGGTTCTTTAATAATAAGTTCATAAATAACAATAGCTTCATTGTTTTCGTGAAGGTATCCAAATGTCCACATATTTATAAAATAACGATTTTTATTAAGAGGGAGTGTTGTTGAATAATTAATTTCACCATTTTGTTCAACATAAATTTTTTCTTCATTAATTTTATTTATTTTTACAAAATACGATTGATGATTTATTAAATCTGCATCAAGCCCACTATAATTTTTTATTGGAAGACTTTTTTTATAAGGAATTGGGTTAAAAATCCCCCAATCTATAACTTTTGGATGAGCTGTTTTGCTACGGTATGCCCATCCATGAAATAATAAACTCCATGGATTGTTTATTGATTCATACTCTTTTTTTATGTTTTTAATTTTATTTACAGATGTATTTATTCGTAAAAAATAACTTATATGTGCATCTGAGTGTAAATTGAGTAATTCTTTAATATCAACTGGCAAAAAAGATTTTATTACTTCATTGTTTTCTATTGGAAAAATAAATGGTGTTGAAAATATTTCTATTTTTTTATTTTGAACATTTGCAAATTGAGGAAAAGCTTTTCCTAGTGTTTTAAAAAATAAAACACTTCCTATATTTACTTTGCTTATGCATGGAATCGCATATGTTATAAGCCCGATTAAAAATAACCTTTTTTGCATATACATCTCCTTATATACGAATATTTATTCGCTAGAAACGTAACAAAGCAGAGAGGTTATAATCAAGTATCAAACTGTTAAGGTATATAGCTTATTTTTATGTTTATTTAATTTAGAATTTTGATTTGATTGTTGTAATGATGTATTTGCAATATTTTTTTTTCTTGCATAATAAGCTATTAAGACTTGTACTTTTGGGTCTTTTTTCATTGCTCTATGTGTTGATGAAAATGGTTTTGTTTGAAGTTCTATAAAAGAGAAAACAAATAAAATAATTAATCTTTTCATACGATATCTCCCCTTATATCAATATATTTTTATATGCTATCAGAAATTTATAAAAAATAGCAATAATGTTTTTTTTATAAATGACTTTAATTTTTAATTTTTTTTATAGACTTATATTCGTTATTAGTCCATAAAAGAGTCCATATAATTAGCATGAAAATTATTGATATAGAGAAAAAATCAAAAGAATGCATAGTGTGCTTTATAAGTAAAAAAAAGGTTATGCAAGCAGCTGCAGGAATGCTTATTAATGGAATTGTTATTTTAAAAAAAGATATAAATGCATATAAAATAATGCTTAAAAGTGGTCCTGTAATTAAATAAGAAATTATAGTAGGGGTACTGAAAAAATAAAGCAGTGTATTGAGTCCTGTAATGATAAAACATGCACTAAAAAAAAGGGCTTTATTTTTTGATAAAGTACTAAAAAAAGTGGTTAAAATTAAAGAAAGTGAGCCTATTATAAAAAATAATAATAAAGATTCGCTTATAAAATTAAACCATTCTGAAAAATATGAATAGGTAAAAAGTGTTAAATGAAAAGGTTTATAAGACTGAAAAAATAAATCATGTATTAAAATAAAAAATGAGGTTAAAGTCCCTATAGAAAATCCATATAAAATTATTTGATTAAATGAATAATTGTTTTTATTTGAAATGTAATTTTTTAGCTGTGATATATAAAAATTTAAAAAAAATGTAATGCACATAATTCCTATCATGCCACTTATAAAAATTATATTACGTTGTTTTTCAAAAGATTCGGTTGATGAAAAGTTGAAAGTAAATGATGGAAATATATTTAAAAAATAAAAAGTAGCTAATAAAAAAATAGGAATAAACCAGACTAAAAATGATCGTAAAAAAAACAAAGAAAAAAATGATTGGATAGTTTTTGTGCATACTATTATTACGCAAAAAATAAGTAACAAAATATTAAAAATAGTAAAATAATATAAATATAATTCTGATTTTTGTTCTTTAATCATCCATGCTTGAGGTGGTTCTATGTATCTATAAAAATCTGTAATTATATTACCCGCTAAACAAACAACAATTCGAGTATCAATGCTATTTTCATTATTTGCATAGGTAAGGTCTTGAAATGTAAATATATAATCTGTTCTATCAAGAAATTCTGATTCAGTTACAGAAATTTCTTTAAGGTCGTAAGGTGTTATTTTGTAAAGTTTTTCTATTGTTTCAAGAGCAAGGCCTCGAGCTACCGGTTTTGATAAAGAAGGTAGTGATTTTTTATTAGAAAATTTGCGCTGTATGCGTGTTATTATTCCTTCATTATTAATAAAAACAGCATATTCTTCTGCACGTTCGTCTGGTTTTCCTTTAAAAAGCAAAAATCGTATTTTCCAAAAAGAATCAGAAATGTATGAACCAATAAACTGTTTATATATATTTTTTGGTTTTGTTTGCCATATAAAACGAGATCCCATTATGGTTTCAGGGCTTGATGTCATTTGGGCTGATAAAACAGTCCAATCTTTTGATTTTTTTTCTAATAATTCTATCGCATCAGTTGCATATGCTCGTGCATCTTCTTCAGAAAGCGTTAATTTGGTTTGATAATCATCTTTAAAAGAGTAAAGAAGCAAGCAAGAAACTGGTATTAAAATTATTATAATTACTGAAAGTAAAAAATTCTTATTTTTTAAAATTTTCACTTAACTTATTTTCTTCTTTTATAAATTCTTCTAATGTTTTACCTTCTCTTTTTGCCATAGCTTTATTAACATCTGTGCACCATTCAAGGTATCTTAATTGATAAGTACAGATTTTTGAACTTCTATTAAATTGACGTAAAAATTTAAATTGCGCTTGTTGTGTTTTTGTTAAATTCCTTTCCAAGGAATCTGAGGTAAAACAGGTAGTTGGTAATAGGATAAGTAACGTTACAATTATTTTATATATCATTGTTTTTTTATTTAAAATTTGGTGTTTCAGTTATAGACGCATCAATACAATTTTTTAAAAATCTAGCAGCATGCTCAGGATTATCTTTTTTTATAAGCTCATATACAAGGAGCTGTTTTTGCGTTGGTATTTTTGATTCTTTTACTTCTTTATCTGGATCTTTTTTTTCGTCGGCAGCATGTATACATGATAATGCAAAAAATAGTATAAATAGTTTTTTCATACAAAATACCCTCTTTAATAAATATAGCATATGTTATACCATTTTGGTTCCAAATAAACCTAAAAGTTGATAAACATTTTTTATTTTTATTACATGTTGATCTGACAATTTTTGTGATTCTGCCACAAATAAGCTTTTTATACCAAATTTTTGGGCCTCTTTAAGCTGTGCTTCTATTCCATTAATTGGTTTGATAGAGCCGGTTAAACTTAATTCCCCTAAGGCCATAGCTTTTTCTGGTAGTGCGTCTTGAAAATAGCTAGAAAGTAATGCCAATGCAATAGCCAAATCAGCTGAACTTTCATTGATTTTTATTCCGCCGCTTACTTTTACAAAAATATCATGTGCGCTAAATTTTATGTGTAAATATTTTTCTAAAATTGCTGCAATAAGAACAACTCTTTTATGATCAAGGCCTGTAATAACACGTTGAGGTACATTAAATTTTGTTGGCACAATTAATGCTTGAATTTCAAGAAGTAAAGGCCGAGATCCTTCAAGGCTGCTTACAAGTACTGACCCTGGAGCGTGAGATGTCTCATCAAGTAGGTATTGATTAATATGTGGAACTTCTTCCATACCTGTATGAGTCATTGCAAAAAAACCAAGTTCATAAATGGGTCCAAAACGATTTTTTATACTTCGTAAAATACGAGTATGCCAACGATCTTCTCCTTGTAAGTAAAAAACTCCATCAACCATGTGCTCTAATGTTTTTGGACCAGCCATTTGGCCTTCTTTGGTAATGTGGCAAGTAATGATAATTGCAATATTATGTTCTTTTGCAAGTCTCATAAGAGCAAACGATGTTTCACGAAGTTGTCCAACTGTTCCTGGAAAACTATGAGATGATGCAAAAAAACAATTTTGAATAGAATCTATAATTATGATATCAGGTTTTTCTAGTTGGCTTGTTTCTATAATACTTTCAATCTGAGCTTGATCGGAGAATAAAAGTTTATTATTAATACTTTTAATGCGAGATGCTCGTTGTTTTACTTGTTCAAGTGATTCTTCTGAAGAAAAGTAAAAAACTTTGTATGCTTCAGAAAGTTTATATGCAACATGTAAAAGTAAGGTTGATTTTCCTATTCCAGGGTCTCCGGTAAGTACTAAAAGTGATCCAGGCATAATGCCACCACCAATCACATTGTCCCATTCATTAATACCTGAACGTAGTCGTGATTGGTGCATAATAGTTACATCATTAAGTGATTTAAGTATTAATTGAGAACCTGCACCATGAACAATGCCTTTAGGAGTTTTTGATGTTATTGATGGCATTGATTTTTCTTCAATAAAACTGTCCCATTCTTGGCAAGAAGGGCAGCATCCCATCCATTTGACACTTGTATAAGTACAATTTGAACAGCTAAAACTTACTGTAGACTTTGCCATACTGGTTTTCTATCGATAACAAAACAATTTCTACAACGTGCTTGATATTGTTCTTGTGCTCCAACTTGTATAATAGGATCATCATATTTTGCAGGAACCCCATTGATAATTCTTTGAGTAAAATGTGCATCATGTCCACACTCAAAGCAAACAGCTGTTAATTTTGTAATATCATCAGCTATTGCCATTAATGTTGGCATAGACCCAAAAGGGAGTGATCTAAAATCAAGATCAAGCCCTGCTACAATAACATGTTTTTTTGCTTCAATAAGGCGAAGAATAACATTGATAATATCATTTTGAAAAAATTGAACTTCATCTATTGCAACTATTTGAATATCAGGAGAAATATGTTCAAAAATTTCGATTGGATTTTCAATAGAAATAGCACTTATTTTATTTTTATCATGAGATACAACATATTCAATGAAGGTTCGACGATTATCAAAAGAATGTTTAAATACGATAACAGACTTTCTAGCAATTTTTGCACGCTTTAATCGTCTTATTAATTCTTCTGATTTTCCAGAAAACATTGAACCGCATATAACTTCAAGTTTTCCCATATGTGTAGGTGTATTGTTCATAGAATTCCTTCAAAAAATGTTGACACTACGGTATTTTTTGTAAACGACAGTTATTTAGTATACACTTACAGTCTTTCACGTATAGAACAATTTTAAATTTAATTTTACGAGGATCTATGGTATTACATGCTCCACATCTTGACACATCACATTCGACAATACTTGATCCTAATTCTCATCATAAATCAAACACTGTTCCTTTATTGATAGTGGAAGAATCACCAGCTCTTGAAGGTGAAAGTTTGTTGTTAGGTGCAAAAAATGCAACTCTTGTCATTATGCTTTCTCTTATTTTGACTCGTGGAAAATCTATTTTACGTAATGTTCCTGCAAACGATGATGTTTTGCACATAATTCAGTTATTAGAAAAAGTTGGAGCGGTTGTTGCGTTTGATAAAGAACAAAATATTTTAGAAGTAGATACAACTGGTCTTGATGGATTTCAAGTTGAACTTGAAATTATGAAAAAAACTCGAGCATCTGTTCTTGCTATGGGACCGTTACTTGCGCGCTTTGGTCAGGCTGATATTGCTTTTCCTGGAGGTGATGTTATTGGAGCTCGTCCCATAGATTATCATATAAAAAATTTTGAAAAAATGGGTGTTTCCATAACAGAAGTTGGTGAAAGAATTACAGCTCATACAGAACATGTAAAGTCTCGTAACCTTCTTTTAGAATATCCTAGTGTTGGCGCAACAGAAAATTTAATGATGTTTGCAACACTTATTTCTGGAACTACAAAAATTATTAACGCTGCTCTTGAGCCAGAAGTTTTTGATCTTATAGCAATACTTCGAAAAATGGGAGCTCGTATTGATGTTTCTGTTCCTGCTACTATTACTATTGAAGGGGTAGAGAGTTTAAAAGCGGTTGATCATACTATTATTTTTGATCGTTTAGAAGCTGGAGCATTATTAGTAGCCGGTGCAATTACTGGAGGATATGTTCATTTACCACAAGCTCCTGCTCATGCGATGGGAATTTTTTTAATGAAATTGCAAGAAATGGGGCATACAATTCTAATTCATCCAAGTGGTATGGGTGTGAAAATTAAAGCAACTAAAAATCCTCGATCTGTAAATATTAAAACAGCTCCTTATCCTGGTTTTCCAACAGATTTACAAGCGTATACAATGGCTGCTTTAACACTTGCTCAAGGAACATCTAAGGTTCATGAAACAGTGTATGAAAATCGTTTAATTCATGCACGTCAATTGGTAGAAATGGGAGCGCAAATAGAAATAGCGCATTATGATACTGCTGTTATTCGTGGAGTGGAAACATTATATGGAACGCATGTTATAGCAAGTGATATTCGAGCGTCTTGCGCACTTGTTTTAGCAGGTCTTGCAGCAATAGGAACAACAACTATTGCTGGTGTTCATCATTGGAAACGTGGTTATCAAGGGCTTGAAGATAAACTTAAAAAGCTTGGTGCTAATATTTTTTTACAGGAATAAATTATGAAGAAAGTATATATTATATTGTTTTATTTAATTCATTTACATGGAGCGAGTAATTTCTTGCCAGAAAATGATCTTAGAGATCCTTTTTTTGGGGTTGAAGGTTGTTTAGATAGTTTCTCAGAATTTGAATTGGTGGCGAGACAAGGTCAAAATCAAGTGGATGATTTTTTGAACACAACATATAGGCTTTCTCGTCAGGATTCTAGTGGGTTTGAAGTTTTAAATGTTCCAAATTTTTGTAGATTTGAAGATTCCAATATTTCGTTAGGATCTGAATCGGTAGAGGGAAAAGCCTCTTTAGATGAGAAGTGTGATTCTATTTTACCATGTGATAGATGTAATTTTGTATTTTCTACAAAAAGTAGTTTGCAAAAGCATAAATGTCAGAAAGTAAAAAAAAGTAAGCCTCGGAAAATTAGTGAAGATTCCGATCAGGAAAAAGATGGTTCCCATTTAGTTAAAAGAAGTAAAGAAATACATTCAACTGGCATTGATCAGAAAAAAACATTTTCTCATTTAAATATTAAATTAATGGGGTTGTTGTTTTATTCAACGGCTTCTGAAATAAGCACTAAATGCCAATTTTGTGATTTTATTTCAACAATAACTGATAAAAAATGGAGAGATCATATTTGTCTTCATGTAAATTTATTAAAAAAAACTAAAAATAAAGTAACTGATAAATTTAAATGTTGTTATGATGACTTTTGCCCAACAGAGTCTAAGTACCCGTGCGATTTAGTTGACCATGTAATAATGCATATGGGTTTAAAACTTTTTACTTGTAATGAATGTTCCATGGTTTTTTCTTCAAATAGTTCTTTGTCTGTTCATACAAAACAACACATAGAAATCAATAAATAAAATTCCTAAATAGCGAAGCCACGGCTTTTTAAGCCGTGTGAAAATTTATTTGGTTTTGCAGTAATAGTGATTAACCAGCTATTGATGGTGTTTATCATTGAAAACGTGGTTATCAAGGGCTTGAAGATAAACTTAAAAAGCTTGGTGCTAATATTTTTTTACAGGAATAAATTATGAAGAAAGTATATATTATATTGTTTTATTTAATTCATTTACATGGGTCTAGACCTGTTTTCCCTTTTTGTAAGTTTGAAGATTTAGATACTTTATCAGAATTTAAATTGCCAGCTGAAGACAGTTTACGTGAGAAGTGTGATTCTATTTTACCATGTGATAGATGTAATTTTGCATTTTCTACAAAAAGTAGTTTGCAAAAGCATAAATGTCAGAAAGAAAAAAAAGAGCAGGCTCAGAAATTTAGTAAAGATTCCGATCAGGAAGAAGATGATTCTGATTTAGTTAAAAGAGCGAAAAGAGATTCAACTGGCATTGATCACGAAACAACTGGTATTGATAAGAAAAAAATATATTCTCATTCAAGTATTAAATTAATGGGGTTATTATTTTATCCAATAGCTTCTGAAATAAGCACTAAATGCCAATTTTGTGATTTTGTTTTACCAATAACTGATGAAAAATGGAAAGATCATATTAAAAAACATGTAGAATTAAAAAAAACTAAAAATGAAGAAACTAATAAATTGAAATGTTGTTATGATGACTCTTGTCCAACAGAGTTTAATGATCGGAGCCGTTTATTTAATCATGTAATAATGCATATGGGTTTAAAACTTTTTCATTGTGATAAATGTTTCATTGTTTTTCCTTTAAATTCTTGTCTGCTTTCTCATAAAAAAACAACACATAAAAATCAATAAATAAAATTTTTAAATAGCAAAGCAACGGCTTTTTAAGCCGTGTGAAAATTTACTTGGTTTTGCAGTAATGTTGATAATTACTATTGCTGGTGTTCATCATTGGAAACGTGGTTATCAAGGGCTTGAAGATAAACTTAAAAAGCTTGGTGCTCATATTTTTTTACAGGAATAAATTATGAAAAATATATATATTATATTTTTTTCTTTAATTCATTTGTATGGGTCTAGAACTATTTGTAACGAAGGAATATTTCCTTTTTGTGAAATTGCAGATTTACAAGGGTTACATGAATTTGAATTGGCAGGTAAAGACAGTGTATGTGAGCAGGGTGATTCTATTTTACCAATAAAAGAAAAACCTTTTTGTACTGCAAGTCAATTTAAGAGCTTGTACGAAAATTAAATAAGTAGAGCATCTCGTTTGTTTATCGGCTAA
>CAZMYL010000014.1:0-15563 GCA_964570505.1 uncultured Pseudomonadota bacterium | reverse complement strand
GGATTTTATCTTTTTTAATACATTTTTAATAGTTAAGAGTTTTTAGATAGGCTCTAAGTCGATTTGTATAGGGGCAGTAATGCCCCTATTATTATAAAGAATTTTGAATTATTTTAGCTGGTTTATAAACATAAGAATTGCTTGTTTCTATATCAGCTAAAAAAGTTTTAACATGGTTAGAATAATGTGGATGTTGAAGTGCCATTCCAATAATTGCTTTTACCCACCCAACTGGTGTTCCTATATCGTAGCGAAGGCCTTGAATTTTATAAGCAAATACTTTTTCATTATTTTGAATCATGTTTGTAATAGCGTCAGTCAGTTGAATTTCTTCTGAGCCATAAGTTTTTAGATGATCTAATGAGGTAAATATTTTTTGAGATAAAATGTAACGGCCTACTACTGCAAGATTGGAAGGTGCATCTTTTTGAAGAGGTTTTTCTACAATATGAGAAACTTGAAATAAATTTGGTGTTATATGTTTTTTTACCTCAATAATTCCATAAGAAGAAACGCATTCAATAGGTACTTCTTGCACTGCAATAACACTTGCTTTTTCTTGTCGTGCAATTCTAATAAGTTGTTCAAGCCCAGGAGTTTTTCCTTCGATGATGTCATCAGGAAGCATAACTCCAAAATATTCTTTTGGTTGTATTAATTGTGCTGCAAGAGAAACAGCGTGGCCAAGGCCAATCTGTTCTGCTTGACGTATATAGGTAAAAGTTGAAGTTCTATTAATTTTATTAAGAGTATGTAAAAGCGCTTCTTTGTTGTGTTCTTTTAAGAACAATAAAAGATCGTTATTGCTGTCAAAGTAATCTTCTAGTGAAGTTTTACCTTTACTATTAATAATTATATAATTTTTGACTTCTGATAAAAATGCTTCTTCAATAATGTGTTGTATTGCAGGTTTTTCAAGAAGAGGGAGCATTTCTTTAGGCACTGTTTTTGTAAGGGGAAGAAAGCGTGTTCCTTTTCCTGCTGCAGGGATTACTACTTTTGTGATATCCACAGTAACTACTCCTTTTTTTACTTCTCATCACTTCATTAAAATTGTTTTAAAAATTCTTTATTATTCGTATGAAGCAATCTAATATCATGTATTTTATACATGAGCATTGCCATTCTTGTTGTTCCAAAACCAAAGGCAAAACCTCTATAAAGTTTGGGGTCAATGCCACCAGCTTGTAATACATTAGGATGCACAAGTCCACCACCGCCCATTTCTATCCAGCAGCTCTTTTTACATGTTGAACATCCTTGGGTGCAAAATGGGCATGTAATATCAATTTCGATTCCTGGTTCTACAAAAGGAAAATATCCTGGTCTAATTCGTAAAGAAAGTGTTTCTTTATTAAAAACAAGGCGAAGCCATGTTTTAAGAGTACTAAACAAGTCTGTCATGGAAATGTTTTTATCAATAACAAGGCCTTCAAGTTGACTAAACATAAAATCATGTGATGCGTCAGTAGCTTCTTGTCTATATACTCTACCTGGGGTTATCATAGCGATAGGTAATTTACCTTTTTGCATAGTTCTAATCTGTACATTTGATGTTTGTGTTCTCAAAAGCATGTTTGGAACATCAATCCAAAAAGTATCTTGCATATCTCGTGCTGGATGGTTAGCTGGAATATTAAGTGCTTCAAAATTATAAAATTCTGTTTCTATTTCTGGGCCGTCAACAATCGAGAATCCAAGAGATTTAAATATACTAATATTTTTTTCTGTTAATTGTGTAAGAGGATGTAAGGATCCTTTTTTATGATGAGGCTTGTATGCAGTTACATCAAAATGTAAAAATTTATTTTCTTCTTCTTCTAAATTTTTATCAAATAATGCTCTTTTTTTTGTATTGAAAAATTCTTCAAGTTCAATTTTGATGTTATTTGCAAGAGGGCCTAGCTCTCTTTTTTCTTCAATAGAAAGATCTTTTAAGGCGCTCATAAGATTTGAAAGTTGGCCTTTTCTGCCTAAAAAATCGATTCGAATAATTTCTAATTCAGCAAGATTTGTACTTTCCTGAACTAAAGATTTAACGGTATTTTTTATGGTTTCAAATTGAAGTGATATATTTTTCATATTTTTTAGTAGGTAATATTTTTATATTTTATAACTTAGGTAAAGAGTAACAAAGGTAATTATTATTAGCAAACAAGAAGCTTATAGCCTTTTTTTAAAAATGATAAAATTTAATCTTTTTTACTTAAAATAATATCTTATTTTAAATAAGCAGATATAAAAAAAGTAATATTTGACAAAACTGCTAATAATAGTACTTTTATGAGCATATTTATTTGAAATATGTATTCAAATCATATGCCGGGGTAGCTCAGTGGTAGAGCATCTGCCTGAAGAGCAGAGTGTCGATGGTTCGATTCCGTCTCCCGGCACCATATTTTTTACCATTATTTTTTACTTTATTTTTTATTAAAACAACTTCTCATATTCTGATTATTATATTATGGTTGGTACTTTATATGAGGTAGTATTGAATAATGTAAAGTAAAAAAGGGGTATGAATGAAAACAATGTCTCAAACTAGACAAAGTGTCGCTTGGTTTAGACTTGCAGAATGTGTTGGTAGGGGTGAAAAAGAAAAAGCTCTTGCCTTTCATAGATTGCTTACTTATTCATATAATGATCTTGCTTTTATTAAAAAATTAGAAGCAGATATCTTAGCATTTTTTCAAGATAATAATGCGGACATTGCTTATGAGCAAGCAGCTCTCTTATACGCACAAGAAGGTAAATTTTTTGAAGCAGCAATTATTTATGAATATTTACTGTGTGCTGCTCCAGAAAATAATCTTTATCGGCAAAAAGTAATACATTTTTTTATGCAATTAGGGCATCAGGAAAAAGTTGATTTCTATTCAATACTATAGATTTAAATTGTTATTTTAATAGAACATATTGTTTCAATATTTTCTACAATATGCTCTGTCAGATGTACTTTTTTAGATGTTTGTAATCTTAATTTTTTACCGTTTTCTATAAACTGAATAAAAAGTGGTATTTTACCTGCAGGTAAAATATTTTTTAGATCAGTTGGTGTCTCTTTTTGATTTTCTTTATATTCAAGAGTTACTTGTGTAAATACTTTCCATTCTTGAAAAAATAATTCTACGGGAACCATTTCGTTGACAAGTATTTTACAGCGAGTAGTGCTGCTTAAATCAACATTCCCTTTAACAACAAAAACAGTGTAATTATCAAGCCAAAATTCAATTTTTTTATAAACGCTAGGAAAGATAACAAGTTCGCATTGTTGACTGTAATCTTCTATCTGTACAAATGCCATTTTATCACCCTTTTTGGTGTTAATAGTGCGCTTGCTTTTAATGAGTCCAAATAGAGTAATAGTCAGTGCATCAAGAGATTTAGTTTGTAAGGATTTTTGAAAAATTGTATCTATCGATTCAATTGATAATCTTTTTAGTTGTTTTTTATAACTATCCAGAGGGTGTGCACTTAAATAAAACCCAGCTACTTCAAGTTCTTTTTCTAATTTTTCTTTATCGTTCCAAGGTTCAATTGGTTGAAAAATATATGGTTCGTATTCATTGTTTTTTTTCTTAGGGCTATCAAAAAGACCCATTTGTCCAGTTGCAAGTGCTTGTTTTTTTTCTATGGCAGTTTCGATAATTGTTTCTAGTTCTGCATGTTTTTGTGCACGGTGACCAGGTAATGTATCTAATGCCCCTGCAAAAATTAAATGTTCAAGAACTCGTTTATTAACGGTTCTTAAATCAACGCGAATACAAAGATCTAGCATATCAATAAAAAGTTTTTCAGAGCGTTTTTCAATAATATTGTTAAGTGCTGTAGATCCAACATTTTTTATACCTTGCAGACCAAATAAAATTGACCCTTCACTTACTGTAAAATCAATATCTGACCGATTAATGTCTGGTGGAATAATAGTAAGATCTCTGTTTTTTGCTTCTTCTAAATAAAAAGCCATTTTTTCTGCATTTTGAGCTTCTAAAGATAATAAGCATGCCATAAATTCTGCAGGGTAATGTGCTTTTAAATATGCTGTTTGATAGGCAATAAGTGCATATGCTGCAGAGTGAGATTTATTAAATCCATATCCTGCAAAATATGCCATAAGATCAAAAAGTTCTTGCGCTTTTTTACCATCAATACCGCGTTGTTGTGATTTTTCTACAAAAATGGCGCCTTGTTTTGCCATTTCTTCTGCCTTTTTTTTACCCATTGCACGACGTAAAATATCAGCTTCACCTAATGAATATCCTGCTACAGCAGAAGCAATTTTCATTACTTGTTCTTGATAAACAATAACTCCATAGGTTTCTTTAAGTATCGGTTCAACTTCTGGAACTAAGTAAACGACTTTTTGTCTTCCATGTCTTCGTTCAATAAAATCGTCAACCATACCAGAACCTAATGGACCTGGTCGATACAATGCATTAACGGCAATAATGTCTTCAAATTTATTAGGTTGTAATTTTCTAAGAACTTCTTTTAGCCCATTAGATTCTAACTGAAAGACTCCAGATGTATTTCCTGCACAAATTAAAGTAAATGCTTTTGGGTCATCAAGAGGAATCATATCAATGTTAATTTTAAGAGCATGATTTTTTTCTATCATGCGCAAAGTTCTATCGATCAGCGTTAAGTTTTTTAATCCTAAAAAGTCCATTTTTAAAAAACCTAATGCTTCAAGTTCAGTCATTGCGTATTGAGCAACAAGATCAGTTGTTTTTGAAGGAATATACACGGGCAGTACATCATCAATACGTTCAGGAGATATTACGATACCTGCAGCATGCTTTGAAGCATGCCGAGTTAACCCTTCTAGTTTTTCAGCAATATGAAAAATGCGAGCAACTTCTGGATTATTATCAATCATTTCTTGTAATTTTGGCTCTTGTTCTTTTGCTTCTTTCAGCGTGATATTAAGTTGATTTGGTATCAAATCAGTAAGTGCATTTGCATCTTCAAATGGAATATTAAGAACTCTGGCAATGTCTTTTATAACCCCTTTTGCCATCATTGTACCAAATGTTATAATTTGGCATACATTATCATGTCCGTATTTTTCTTTAACGTATTCAATAACTTTTTCTCGGCCTTCAATACAAAAATCGATATCTATATCGGGCATAGAAACCCGTTCTGGATTTAAGAATCGTTCAAAAAGTAAATTATATTTAATTGGATCAATATTGGTAATTTGCAATGCCCAAGCTGCAAGAGAGCCCGCAGCAGATCCACGGCCAGGACCAACAGGAATGTTATGAAGCTTTGCCCATTGTATAAAATCACTTACAACTAAAAAGTATCCAACATAACCCATTTTTATAATAAGCTGGACTTCAAGATCGAGTCGAGCTTGATATTCTGTTTTATATTCTTGATTAATGCATCCATTAGAAAATAATCGTTCTAATCCTTTTTGGCAGAGGTGTTCAAAATATGATTCTTGAGTGAATGTTGCTGGTACTTCAAATGTTGGAAAATGAAGAACCCCCATAGTAAATTCAAAATTACACATATCTGCAATTTTACCTGTATTCCATACAGCTTCAGGATGTTCATGAAAAATAGAAAGCATTTCTTCTGGAGATCGCATAAAAGCACGACATTCTCCAAAAGAGTATCTATCAGGATCGTGCAGCTTTCCATGAGTTTGTATACTCAGCATAACTTCATGAGCTTCATGGTCATCAAGTGTAGGATAATGGCAATCACCTGCTGCAACAACATGTAAATCTCGTTCACGAGCAAGATCAAATATTTTTTTGTTTAAAATTTTTTGTTCATCTTGATCTTCAGGTTGTACTTCTAAATAAAATCGTTCTTTTCCAAATATACGTAAAAACCAGTCAATTCGATTGTTAACTAATTCCATTTGATCAGACATTAGTAGTTTAGGAATATGTCCGCCAAGGCATGCTGTAGTTACAATAAGACCTTCAGAATATTTTTCTAAAACTGAATAATCTATACGTGGTTTAAAATAAAAACCTTCTTTAAATGAAAAAGCTATTAATTTGCAAAGATTTTTATATCCAATCTCATTCTGCACTAAAATGATAAGATGGTAATATTTATTATCTACAGATTTTACATTTACATCTTCGCATAAATAAGCTTCCATTCCTATAATAGGTTTAATCCCAGCCTTTTTGCATTTTTGAAAAAATTCAACTGCTCCAAAAATGTTTCCATGATCGGTAATGGCAAGTGCTTTTAAATTATGTTTTTTACCATAATCAATAAGCTTATTAAGACTTATTGCTCCATCAAGCAATGAGAATTCAGTATGTAAGTGAAGGTGCGTAAAATGATTTTCCATAGAATGGTAAGTGTAATTCGAGCCCTATTTTATGCAAATAAAGCATTAAATTTATAAATTTTTAATTTAGAATTTGTATTATGCAGCATTTGAATAAACATTTTGAACATCATCAAGTTCATCAATAGCTGATAAAAACTCCATAACTTTTTCTTCATCTTCTGATGAAATTTCCATTTTATTTTTTGCAACCCATTCAACTTCTGCAGTTTCAATTTTCATACCAGAAGAAGCTGTTGCTGTTTTAACATTTTCAAGATCTTTAAGATCGCATGTTATAATACAAAGATCTTCATCTTTAGTGATTTCATCAACATTAAAATCAAGAAGTACTTCAAGAAGTGCGTCTTCAGAAAGAGGACCGGTTGCTTTTATGACACCTTTTTTATTAAACATCCAACTTACTGATCCATTTTCTCCAATAGTACCACCTTTACGAGAAAAAACATGTCTAAGTTCTGCAATAGCACGGTTTTTATTGTCTGTTAACATTTCTATAATAACAGCTGTACCGCCTGGTCCGTATCCTTCATATGATTGGCTTTCATAAGAAACCCCAGGAAGTTCACCAGTTCCTTTTTGAATTGCTCTTTTAATATTTTCAAGAGGCATATTAATGTGACGTGCTTTTTCTACTAATGTTCGCAGTCTAGGGTTTGCGTGTACATCTCCAGCTTCTTTAGCACAAACGGTTATTTCTTTACTTAGTTTGGTAAAAGCTTTTCCACGAGAAGCATCTTCTTTTGCTTTTTTATGTTTAATATTTGCCCACTTTGAATGACCAGCCATGCAAAAACTCCTTACTGGATTTTATATCAATGTATTTTGTCCAAAATATTTCTTTTGTAGAAAAGGTAGCTTTTTATAGGAGATTTGTCGACCTCTAGCTGTTTTTTCTAAGTAACCTTGTCGTAATAAAAATGGTTCATATACGTCTTCTATAGTTTCTTTATCTTCTCCAATTAAAGATGCAAGAGTTTCTAGGCCTACAGGGCCTCCAGCACAATGTTCAATAATTTTTTTTAAAATAAGATTATCTACTGTGCTTAGTCCATCTTCATCAATTCCTAAAAAATCGAGAGCTTTACGAGTTATAGATTCATTTATTGTTGTTATATTTTGTACTTGAGCAAAATCACGAACTCTGCGAATTATTTTTTTTGCAATTCGTGGAGTTCCTCGAGAAGATTTACCAATAGCAAGTGCAGCCTCAGGTTCTATAGCAAGACCTAAAAAAAGAGCATTTTGATGAACGATTTGTTGTAGTTCTGTATCTGTATAAAATTCTAATCGTTCGGTAATTCCAAAACGGCTTCTCAGTGGAGCAGAAAGTTTTCCGCTTTGAGTTGTAGCTCCAATAAGTGTAAAAGGATGCAAAGGGAGATTAATTGATTTAGCGCCGGCTCCTTGTCCAATAATAATATCAACTCTGAAATGTTCCATTGCACTATAAAGGACTTCTTCTACAATAATAGGCATCCGATGAATTTCATCAATAAAAAGAATATCTCGTGGTTGCAGACTTGATAATATTGCAACAAGGTCGCCTGTTCTTTCCATCATAGGTCCACTACATATTTTTATATTAACCTGCATAATATGAGCCATAATTTGAGAAAGTGTTGTTTTTCCTAAACCAGGAGGGCCAAAAAGTAACATATGATCGAGGGCTTCTTTTCTCATATGAGCGGCTTTTGTATAAATGAGTAATTTTTCTTTAAGTGCTTCTTGTCCTAAATAATCGTTAAAAGATTGGGGAGTAAAGTCATAGTTTTGTTCTTCAGGTGTTTCTTGTAGCATCATAATTTCAAGAGGCTCTCTGTGTTCCATCCGGATATTCCCTTTTAAGATTATAGTGTAAGAGTTTAGTTTATTATTATTTTTAGTTTTGCCAAACATGAACAAAAAACAATCAATAAGCTATATTTATGCTTTTTTATGAATAAGCATCTATTTATCATTGCTATTTGAAATATTTAAATGATAGATTTACAGTAATAAAAAGATATTTAATTTTAGGGTAGTTATTATGAAAAAATTATTATTTTTAATTTTTTTATTTTGTATGCATTTTCCAGTTGTATCAAAATATAATCAATCTAATGAAAATCAGCGTTATCAAAATAATCAAGAATATAGTCAGATGCAAAATGAGCTAGATAATGCGGAATTATTTGGTTTTCATGATGATGGTGTAGGAGTTTTTTTTAATCAAGATGGTGAACCATTGGCTTATGACGATGGTGGAGACCTTGAATATGATGATAATGATAATATTATTATTTTTGATTCTGTTACTGATGATCCTCTTGGATATATTTTTGAAAATGAGGATGGAGAGTATGAGTTTTATGAATATGAAGAAGGTGGAGATATTATAAATAATTCAATAGAAGTTACTAAAAATGCATTATCTGGTTATAAAAAATTAGGAAAAAAAGTTTGGAGTTTATTTGTTTGGCCAAAAAAGAAAAAAGTATCAAAGCAAAAAATAGATAATAAAAGCAAACTTATGATGAAGAGAAGTGCAAATGTTGTAGATCAAGATAGAGAGTCTACATATAGGCCTCAAAAAAGAAATCGTACTAGATTAAAAGATGAGTAATGATTTTTTCTAAAAATACAATAAGGATTGTATGAAAAAAATAATATTTTATTTTTTAAATCTTTTTTTTATTTGTCCTCTTTTATCTAGTGATATGGCAGCAATGCTTGCTTTAACTGCTTTTAATAAATATGCAGAAACTACTAATCAAAGAACACGAGAAATTGATCGTAGAAAAAAACGCAAAATGCTTATAGAAAAACGTAATAAAAGTCTTCAAAAAAGAAGAATTACTCCTAAAAGATCACCAAAAATTTTAAAAAATAGTAAAAATACGAATCAAGAAAAATATAAAAAATTTAAAGATGAGTATTATGCAGAAGATGATTTTGAAAGTAAGCCTCAAGGCGTTGCAGAAACAAAAAATAATAATCAAGAGTCTTACAATGAATATGATGAAAATAGTGATGATAGTGCTTTTGAGATAGATTTTTTTGATGATGCTTTAGATAAAGATTTGCCAGATAATACAGAAGAAAATTTTGAAAATAATGACGATGATTTTGAATAAATTATAATTAATATTTTTTAAAAAATTCTCATAACAATACTTTGAATCCATCCTAAACTTGCAAGGGTTATCCATAATGCAGTTACCCCATAGCTCATTAAAGGTAATGGAATTCCTACAATAGGAAGAAGTCCACATACCATACCAGTATTTATTGCTGCAGAAAGAGCAATAGGAATTAAAAGTCCTATACCAAGCAATTGTCCAAAAAATGTTTTTACATAATTAAGTCGATACATAATTCGAAAAAAAAGTAACAAATATAAAATGAGTATTAAAGTAGCTCCAAGAAATCCCCATTCTTCGCAAACTACAGAAAAAATAAAATCAGTTCGGCTTTCTGGTAAGAAAAGTAATTTATTTTGTGTGCCATTACAAAATCCTTTGCCATATATTTTTCCTGAACCAATGGCAATTTTTGATTGTTCAATTTGATAACGTTCTTTAAGCGTATCTCCTTCTCCTAAAAAAACCATAATACGTTGTTTTTGATAAGGTTTAAGAACACGCCATCCAAGGGGGGCAATAAATAAACTTATGACAATTGCCCAATAAAAAAAACGTTTACCTATTCCTGCAAGCCATAACATAATAATTCCTGATGCAAATAAAATTATAGCTGTCCCTAGATCTGGTTGTTTTAAAACAAGAATACTGCTTAAACCAAGCATGCACAAAATGGGTAAAAAGCTATTCATAGTGTAAAGTGGAACATCATTTTCTGAATATAAATAATAAGTAATGAATGAAGGGAAAAATAATTTTGCAATTTCTGATGGTTGAAATTTAACAATTTTTAAATCGATCCATCGCTGTGCTCCCATACCAATTTTTCCTTTGATAAGGGTAAAAATAAGTAAAAAAAGAACAAAAAAATAAAGAAAATATCCTATTCTGCAAAAAGTTCGATAATCAGTAAAGCAAAAAACAAAATATAAAATAAAACCAGAACATATTCCAAAAAGTTGTTTTTTAAAATACAAAGAATATAAAGCTGTTTCTGTGCTTGTTGCACTATATACAAATGCAAGTCCTATTGATGCAATAGCAATAGTTAAAAAAAAGCTTATCCAATCAAAATACATTAAATAGCGACGATCAATTGATAGCATATGATGTATATTTTCTTTTTATTGTTATGTTTAAATAACTAATAATGACAACCTTTTTTATGAAAATATTATTTCAAAATATGTATTTAATAAAAAAAATGGTCGGGATGGCCAGATTCGAACTGACGACCCCTCGCTCCCAAAGCGAGTGCGCTACCAGCTGCGCTACATCCCGACGTATTTTTTTGGGGTGAGTGGTGGGGGTCGAACCCACGACCCTCGGAACCACAACCCGATGCTCTGCCAACTGAGCTACACTCACCATCCCAAAATCTAAAAATTTCAATCAGTAGGACTATTATAGAGCATGTTTACGCAAAAAGCAAAGCGGAATTTTAAAAAAATGATAAAATAATAAAGTATTGTTTTTGATATATTTTCTTTGTAGTAAGAGCGATAAAAAATCTTTTGCAGATGAGGGCTTTTGGCGATGGTAAGAAAATTTAATTCATGGATTCGTGTTATTGGAGCTCGTGAACATAATTTAAAAAACATTGATGTTGCAATTCCAAAGCACACATTAACGGTGATTACTGGCCCTTCAGGGTCTGGTAAAAGTTCTTTAGCGCTTGATATTTTATATGTAGAAGGAAAGCGCCGTTATGCAGAGTCTTTATCAACATACGCACGCCAATTTTTGGGTATTGATAAAAAACCAGAAGTTGATCATATAGAAGGCTTATGCCCATCTATTGCTATAGAGCAAAAAACAGTAGGTAACAATCCTCGTTCAACAGTTGGTACCATTACTGAAATTTATGATTATTTACGTGTGCTTTTTGCTCGTATTGGTCAAGCATATTGTCCTCATTGTAATCATGCAGTAGGTGCGCTTTCTCCAGAAAGTATAGCTTTACATATTCAAAATGTTTTTGAAGGAAAAGAAATAATTATTACTGCTCCTATAGCACAGCAAGAAAAAGGCGAATTCAAAAACGAATTACGTCATTTTTATAATCAAGGTTTTTATCAAGCTATTATTGATAATAAAAATTATTCATTTAGTTCTCTTGATGAAGTAGAAGATCTTTCTTTGGGTAAAACATATAAACATACGATTGATATTATTATTGATTCATTTATTCCAACTCCTGATGAACAATCAAGACTGCAAGAAGCTATAGAAAAAGCAGAAGAGTTTTCTGCTGGTTTTATAAAAGTTATTTCTGGAAAAAAAATTCAATTATATTCTTCTCAGCGTATGTGTGTTACTTGCGGCATTTCGTTTCCAGAGCTTGAACCCCGTTTTTTTTCATTTAACTCTCCTATTGGGGCATGTAAAGATTGCTTAGGATTAGGGGTTGTTGCAAATAATACTCCATGGTTTGAATCTATAGGAAATTACTTTGATGATGAAAATTCATTTTTACTAGAAGATTATTTACGTAGATTTGTTTGTAAAGGTTGTAATGGATTACGTCTTAATAAATATGCTTTATCAGTTCGTATAGCTGATAAAAATATTATAGAGCTTGGAGATTTATCTATTGAAGATGTTTTGCAGTGGATGTGCAATCTTCAGTTGCAAGAAACTGAAAAAGAAATAGCAAAAACATTACTTGATGAAATTAAAAAAAGATTAACTTTTTTACATAATGTTGGACTTTCGTATTTAACTCTTAATAGAAGTGCTCGAACGCTTTCGGGTGGAGAGGGTCAGCGCATTAGGTTAGCAACGCAAATAGGGTCTGCTCTTACGGGTGTTTTATATATTTTGGATGAGCCAAGTATTGGCTTGCATCAAAGAGACAATGATCGTCTTATTAAAACCCTTAAAGCATTACGAGATCAAGGTAATACCGTAGTAGTTGTTGAGCATGATACAGATACAATGCTTGCTTCAGATTATATTATTGATATGGGTCCTGAGGCAGGTATTCATGGCGGTACTGTTACTGCGTATGGAACTCCAGAAGAAATTATAAAAAATAAAAATTCTCTTACGGGTAAATATCTTTCTGGTGATAAAAAAATAGTAACGCCAGATTTTAGAAGAACGCCACAAGGTTTTTTAATTTTAAAGCATGCTCGTAAAAATAATCTTAAAGATTTAACAGTTCGGTTTCCTTTAGGAATTCTTTCTTGTATTTCAGGTGTTTCTGGATCTGGTAAAAGTACATTAATTATGGAAGAACTTGTTCCTGCTGTTGAAAATGCTTTAAAGGGTGATAAATCAAGAGTTGTTCCAACACTGGATTTAGTTGGCATCGATCAAATTATTGCTTTAAGTGTTATTGATCAAAAACCAATAGGAAGAACTTCTCGTTCAAATCCAGCAACATATTTAGGTATTTTTGATGAAATAAGAGCACTTTTTGCATTACTTCCTGAAAGTATGATTCGTGGTTATAAATTAGGCAGATTTAGTTTTAATCAACCAGAAGGTCGTTGTTTTGAATGTTCTGGCAATGGAAGTATTACTGTTTCTATGCATTTTTTAGCTGACGTCACTATGGTGTGTAAAGCATGTAAAGGGCGTCGTTATAATAGAGAAACGTTGCAAGTGACTTATAAACGTAAAAATATAGCAGATATTTTAGATATGACAGCTCTTGAAGCAATGTCATTCTTTGCAGCTCATAAAACTATAACAAGGCGACTTTCTTTGTTGTGCGAAGTTGGGCTTGATTATTTAAAACTTGGCCAATCTTCAACAACGCTTTCGGGTGGAGAAGCTCAAAGAATTAAGTTAGTTAATGAACTTGCAAAACGTGGAAATAAAACTTTATATATTCTTGATGAGCCAACTACAGGACTTCATTCAAATGATATTCAAAAGCTTATTCTTGTTTTAAATAAGCTTGTTGCTAAAGGTAATACGGTTATTGTTATTGAACATAATTTAGATATGCTTAAATCTGCTGATTATATTTTAGATTTAGGGCCAGAAGGGGGTCAGCAAGGAGGCGCAATAGTAGCAGAAGGGACACCTGAAGTGGTAGCGCAATCTAAAAAAAGCTTCACAGCTGCATATTTAAAGAAAGCATTAAAGGCATAGTGAGCTTACTTCTTGGAGGATGCTTGTATTTATTTATTATTCAGATAGAATAATTTAAACCTATTCTTTATATAATATGTGAGGTTAGTTATGAAAATTAATAGATATTTACATTCTTTTTTGCTGACTTTCTTTTTAACTATTAATAGTGCTGAGATTTCTTCAGTGTTGCATGATTTTAATAAAGAGCATCTGCAAGTTTTGCAAAAAAATATTGCTTCAGAATTAAAAATAAATAAATATACCCGCATAGCATGTGTTGCTGCTATTGGAACTGGGGTTGCTTTAGGAGCTGGTCTTATTATTAAGCATAAAATGTTAATGAATGCTTTAGAAAATTCAAAAATAATTAGTCAAACTCAAACAGAGCTTGCTAATGCATGGAATAATAGATTTTATACCAATACGCTCAATGCTGATCTTGCGAAAGATATTATAAAAACAGGTCAAAAGTTGTCAAAAATTGATAATAATCTAAATGATGTTGCAGCGCGTATTCATGCAGTTGATATTGAATTGTTCAAAAGGCAGCAAGATGCAATTCAATCTTTAGGCTTGCAAAATGCTGAATTGCAAAAAAAAATAGCTGCAAAATGGAACTGGATGCCAGGATTTCCATCAATACTTTCAGGATATGTTGGTATGTTGGTCAATTCTGCTATTGTTGGTTTTTTAAGTAGTCAAATGATTGGATCTACTCATTTTTTATTAAAACCAGCTTTTAAGGCTTGGGGTAATGTTTTTCATGATGGCAATATTCAATGGTATGTTACAAATAAAATACGTATTAAAAAAATATATAATGAATTAGAGGCTCTTTCGGAAGAGCTTTCTACAATAGAAGAACAAGATTTGTCTGAAAAAAAACGAGAAAAAGAGCAAATTATTAAAAGTATTATTCATGTTATAAATTGTTTAACTCTCGATACCGAAAAACTTGTTGCTTTTATGTTGTATAAACATGATCTCTATAAAATAGAATATCCATTTGCTGCCAATGGTATGAGTATTATGGCTCATAATGTTATTGAAGAATCTACAATTTTTATTAAAACTGTTCAGCAGATTATTGAAGATGAAGAGCAACATGCTGCTTTAATTAAAGCAGTTAAAAAGTTTTATAAAAAATTAAATGCACATAAGCGCGGATTTATGATGTATGAAGAATATCCAGAAGAGTCTTTTATTTAATTTATAAAAGGGGCCTTGAGCCCCTTTTATAATGTACTATTGATTTAAAGAAAAATTAGCATTTTTTTCGCTTGCTTCTGAATGATGTATTGTATTTATTGTTTCAAAAGCTCTGCTTGCATCACCTTTTTGAAATGCGTTATTAAGCAGAGATAAAGTATCTTGTTGATTTTTTGTAATTTTTTGTTCTTTAATTTTTTCAGCTTTAGAATCTATGAGATTATCGTGTTCATTTGTTATGTTTATTTCTTTGCTTATTTGTTTATTTGTTGTTGAGTTTGTTAAGTTTACACGTGCTTTTGCTCTTCTGCTTGTTTTTTCTGCATTAGCATTTGGCTTTTTATTTTTTGTTTCTGGCTTGCTTTTTGTTTGTGTATGTAATGAGCATAATAGTAGTAAAAATATACATCTCTTCATCAAAACTCCTTTTTAAAATAATGTAAGAATTTAAAAATCTACTTTAAAAAAAAGTTTGTAGTAAAGAGCTAAGCTACTTATCTTTAAAAAAGTATCTAATTACAGATCGTATCTTACTTAAAAATCTAAACATAAAAGTAATCGCTGCCGCGAAGGCTTAAAAGGGTTATGGCAAACCTCTTTAAAATCCATGCCTTTTTTACATTTATTTCGATCTAAGACTCTCGTGGAACTCGGGCAAGTTATGATTTTTTTAATTTTTTTATTCTACAGATCCCATCTAACTTTTAATGAAATATAACCTGTTGCACTACTCGTGCAGAGCCAAAGGTGTGCTTGTTCACATCTTTGGAATCTGGACATAAGGGAGTTCCCCCTTAACCTCCTTCATTAAAATCAAA
>CAZMYL010000013.1:0-15590 GCA_964570505.1 uncultured Pseudomonadota bacterium | reverse complement strand
TCCAAAGGTGTGGACAAGCACACCTTTGGCTCTGCACGAGTAGTGCAACAGGTAACAATAAGAGTAAAATGAGATACGATCTGTAAGATAAAATAATAAAAAATTAAGCCATAGCGGCAGCGTTTCTTTGGTGCTGCCCGCATAGTGCAACAAATAATATTTCATTAAAAACTAGATACGATCTGTAAAACAAAAAAATAAAAATCAAATTTATAAATTGAAGCTCTTTTATTTTAAAGTATACTTTAGAAATCATCATAATTTCTTTAGGAATATAAAAAAATGAAGTATAAAACACTTTTAGAGTCTATTGGCAATACCCCACTTGTTAAAATTCCATTTGCAACTGAAGCAACTGTTTTAGCAAAACTCGAATATTTAAATCCAGGTGGAAGTGTTAAAGACCGTTCAGCATTATATCTTATTGAAAAAGCTGAAAAAGAAGGTGTTTTACGCCCTGGAGGCACTATTATTGATGCTTCATCAGGTAATCATGGAATTGCACTTGCAATGATTGGAGCTATTAAAGGATATAAAGTTATTATTACAGTAACTCCAAAATGCAGTAAGGAAAAATACCAAACAATGGTTGCCTACGGCGCAGAACTTGTTATGTGTCCTTCCAAAGAATTTATGGAAGATCCAGAAAGTTACCACTCACAAGCACTTGCTTTACATAAAAAAACTCCTAATTCTTTTATGCCAAATCAATATTACAATGTTGATAATAGAACAGCACATTACGAGTGGTTAGGCGCAGAAATTTGGAATCAAACAGAAGGCAAAATTACACATTTTTTTGCAGCAGCAGGAACAACAGGAACTGTGAGTGGAGTTGGTCGCTATCTTAAAGAAAAAAATCCAGCAATTAAAGTGTATGCAATAGATGCTGCAACCTCATATCAATCTACAAACGGCAATCCAAAGCCATACAAGATAGAAGGCATGGGCATGGATTTTATTAATGATATTGTAGATTTTTCTGTTTTTGATTCAATTATTCCCATAACAGATGATGAAGGACTTGGTATGTTGCCTATTCTTTCTCAAAATTATGGATTATTAGTTGGACCTAGTTCGGGAGCCGTTGCTGCAGGAGTGCTTAAAAAACTTCCAACCTTGCAAAAAAACGACCTTGCTGTAATGATTTGTGGCGATTCGGGAAGAGCATATTTAACTAAAAATTTTTATGATCAAATAGATGAAACCCTTATGCCTGCATTACAAATACAAAAAACTATAGAACTTGAATAATCGATTGATCAAAAAACAGAAGTTTTAATCTTAAAAAAGATAAAACTAAAATTCCCCCACCCTGCAGAACGCTGGATAGGGGAAATGGAGGTTATCTAAACAATGCTACTTTAAGCTTAAAAACAGATACCAAAAATAATATATTATTAAAAATAAAAATCAAATTATCTTTTTACTAAATGGAGAACATTATAAAGAATTTTTGTTAAATCTTGTGGATTTTTATATACAATTCCAAAATCAAATCCATTTTCTATTGCTGCAATAACATTTTCTTTTTTGTCATCTATAAAAATACGATTCTTTTTTTTCTTAGTATGCTTATTTAAAAATATTGTATAAGTATCTGGATTCGGCTTTACAATCCAATTATTTTCTGGGCCAGTTATAAATGAATGATTTGTGTTTTTTAAAAAAGTCATAAAATATAAATACTCATTATGAGTAATCACATCAAGACTAGGCTTATTACAAGATAAATTTTTTATTATTGCATTTAATACATTTTTTCCAATATTAGAAAACATGTAATTATGATGACCACTTATATGCAATTCATACAATAATTTAACCATAGGAGGATTAAAATTATTAACACGCACCATTGCCATTCGAAGATCATCAATATATTGCTGACATGGATCATTTGGACAATCGTGTTTTGTTAAAATTGAATCAAAAGATTTTTTTTCTTTTTTACCATCACTATTAATAAACACTCTTTCTTTGTTTAATTTTTTAGCATTTACACCCAACCGAATGGTATACAAAAATCCCTTTTTTTTACGTATTTCATTTATAACTTCTGGAATAACTGACATGTTTTTACTAAAAACAACATCATTTAAATCAAAAGCAAGAAGAGCGGTTTCTTTTACTTCGCGAGCTTCCTGAAAAGTTGTAGTCCTAGGATAAATTAAATTTGGATATTCAATATCACAACGATATGCTTTTACAGGTATAGTTTTATTTTTTTTCTTAGGAACTTTTGCTTCAATAAAAGAAATACAGGTTAATAATAAAAAAACACTTGCTTTAATAATTCTTTTCATAACTTATTCCCCTAATAAATAAAAATAAAATTACAAATGAAATAATAAATCATTAAAAGGATTAATTGCAATCTTTTAAAGAAACACCATATATAAAATATATAAATTATTTATCTTCAAAGTGTTTCTAAAAGTTTTTCAAGCTCTATTTCATCATAATGATCAATAATAAGATCAGCTTCTTTTAAAGCTTCTCTATTTTTTGCAGTATTAATACCTATACAAAACATACCAGCTCTTTTAGCAGCCTTTATCCCATGAGCTGAATCTTCAATAGCTATACACTCGACTGGATCAACACCAAGGGCTTGCGCAACATGCAAATAAAGATCCGGATCAGGTTTTGATTTATAATTAACATGAGAAATATTATAAACATGCTCACCAAAAAAATCATGCAGCGGTATAGCTTCTCTTGTGCATCGCAAAGTAAAATCATCCGCATTAGTAGCAATACCTGTTTTTAAATTTGAATTTAAAACTTTTTTATGAAAATCTTTAAACCCATCTATAAAGTTAATTCCATCTTTATAAATATGACCAGCTCGATTACGCTTTTCTTCCATAAGATCATGTAGTGCATGTTCCAAATTCATTTTATCTTTGATAATCGCGCAACTTCTATTAATAGCCATACCTTTGAGCTCATTATTGATTTCTTCCAGAAAGTCCTGGCTTATATTTTGATCCTTATCTTTAATAAGATCATGTGTTACTTTTTTCCAAATGTGTTCTGTATCTATAATTGTTCCATCCATGTCAAAAATAATTGCTTTAAATTTCATAATATTTCCTTTTCATTATGAGTTGATTATTCACGCAATCGTAGTAACTTATTATTTTAATTTTTATCTTGTATATAAGGATAATCTACTATGATTCATAAATTCAAACATTTACAAAAAATTGCTATCACAGCACTTTCATCATTTTTTTTATTTTCTATATTACGATTAATTCTCATAAGTCCCATACTAGGTTCTTATTTTTCATATTTTTCTTTAAGTGGAATTATAATGCCGCTCTTAGGAATTCTTGGAATGCCTTATGTTATAATTTCTTTAATTGCTCTTAAAAGCACTTCACTTTTTTCATACCAACTTCTTTTTACAAAAATAACAGCATATCATATACCAACTCTGTGTGCAGCATATTACTGGTCTTCAAAATCAAAATTAATTTCTTTTCTAGCCCCTGTCTTATGCATTATTGCATTTTTAATTCATCCAATAGGCCTTCAAGCCGCACCTTATACACTTTATTGGCTCATTCCTCTTTTTTTAAGTTTTAATAAAAAACCATCATATATAACTCACGCATTAATAAGTACTTTTGTAGCTCATGCAATAGGATCTGTAATATGGCTTTACACAAAACCTATGAATGCAAGTGACTGGATAAGTCTTATTCCTGTAGTTGCAATAGAACGTTTTTGTTTTGCCGGATGTATGATTCTTGTGTATTATGCTGCTCATAATGCATATAACGCATTATCAAAAATAAAAACATCACAAAGAAAAACAAAAGGACTTATTTGATGATTAAGCACTTGGCTCTTATTATGGACGGCAATCGACGCTGGGCTAAAAAAAATGCACTTTCATATTCTATTGGATATCGCGAAGGTGGATCACAAGCAATAAAAACTTCTCTTGATTTTGCTTTAAAACATCATATTCAATTTTTATCTCTTTATACATTTTCTCTCGAAAATTTTAAACGACCAGAAGAAGAAAAAGATTTTATTTTTCAATGCATTATTATTGAAGGTGAAAAAAACTTACCTTATCTGCAAAAACATAATGTTAAAGTATGCTTTATTGGCGAAAGAAATTTATTTCCAGAACATGTTTTACGAATAATTAACACAATAGAAGAATCAACAAAAAATAATACCGCTCTGCAATTAAATATTCTTTTTTGCTATGGCGGACAACAAGAAATTGTTTCTGCAGTAAAAAGAATTTCTCGTGATGTTAAAAATGGAATTCTTGAAGAATCATCAATAACAGAATCTACCATTTCTAATTATTTATGGACTCATGGAATCCCCAATCCTGAACTTATTATTAGAACAAGCGGCGTACAAAGATTAAGTAATTTTTTACTTTATCAAGCAGCTTATAGTGAAATTTTCTTTATTAAATGCTTATGGCCCGAACTTACAGAAAATGACTTACAAGCAGGATTAGACTCATACACAAATACAAAAAGAAATTTTGGTGTTTAATCAGAATAACAGATTCATTCCACTGTAAGATGAACAAATGGAGGTTTTTTTAATGAAAACAAAAAACCTTCTGCAGGTTGCTGTTCAATTATTTTTGAAGTTTCAAGCAACGTATTATGTGACTTTTTTTTCTGTTCATACAATTTATAAGGAATATTATTTTTATTAAGTAGCGATTCTACTTCAAAAACAGATTCTCCTACCATTGATGGCATAATAAAAATATCTTCAGATGCGCTTGTATAAACAATAAAAGAAGACTCCAGAACGCTATTTTTTTCTGGCCATTGAGCAATTACTTTTTGAGTACATTCTTTATTGTCAGTTATAACTGGAATAACTATTTTTTTATAATTATTTAATGTATCTCTGTAATGCGCTTGAGACTCAGCAATAATATCTGGCATTAAAAATGGCTTTAGCGGTTCTGAAATAACAACATTTAATATTTTATTAGATTTAATACCAACACCCGCTTTTGGATATTGTTGAGTTATTATAGGTTCCTTAAGTGTTGCATCTTGATGCTTATCTATAATTTTCATGGTCAAATTAACAGAAGAAAGTATTTCAAAAGCTTCAACAACATTTTTACCAACAATTACAGGAACTTTAATTAAATTTGTTGGTAAAAAGAAATTCATTATAAAGTAACCAGCAAGAAACGAAAGAAAGGGAAATATCCATAACATGCTTTTAAAAAAGCTAAAAATATATTTACGAAAATAGCTATTCATAGAAATTCACTCTCTATAAAAAATAATTTCTGCAGCCAATTTGTAAGCCGGATTCTGTTCTTATTAAAATAATAAGCAGCAGCCATGTATCTGAGCGACATACCCGCATGTTTAACCGGAATAAACAACCGACACATGCCTATTTTGTCTTGCTCCAAATGGGGTTTGTCCCTTGCACAAATTACTCTGCACAAATGTACGCTCTTACCGCACATTTTCACCCTTACTACTTAGAAAAACCAAGTAGCGGTTATTTTCTGTGACACTTTCCGTAGGCTCACGCCTCCCTCGAGCATAAGATTACTCTATTTTCCGAGGCATTTTGTTTATTAGGAGTCCGGACTTTCCTCAAATAAGATTATTTCTTATTTGCGACCGCTTGCTTTGACTGCAGAAAACCATTTCAAAGAAATCAAAAGTAATAATACATTACCAATAAATTGACCAATTGTATATAACCAATCAGATGATTGAATATTAAAAAAACATCTAAAAACAATTATTTTTAATAAAAAACATAAAGTTAATAAGCTATAGGGAAAAATTGATGAATCTAAAAAAACATTTCTTATATAAGTTGCTATGCATAGTAAAATTATCCACATAAATAATATAAATGAAAAAGCATCTGAAGATATTAAAGATAATAAATAAAGCATTATTAAAAGGTACGCTATATAAGTAAATGATTTTTTTTGAGAAATTGCTGTTATCACAAAAATTAACACCACATCTACTATATCTTTTAAAAAAAAACCTTTTAAAAAAAAATCTAAAAAAAATATTATACTTGGATAAAAAACCCAATCAATTATAGCATTTATCATCTCTTTAACCTTAAAATTTAATGCGCTTAATCTAACAGATAAGCTCAATTTGACAAATAGATATGATAAAGTAGAATTACGCTCGTTATTTATATAATATTTTTTATAGGAGTTTTCAAATGAATAACAAGATTGCATTAAGTTTATTATTATTAACTTCAATCAATATGGTTGCGACAGATGGACTAGAAGCAGTAGTTGCTCCAGAAGTAGTAGTTGCTCCAGAAGTAGTAGTTGCTCCAGAAGTAGTAGTTGCTCCAGAAGTAGTAGTTACTCCAGAAGCAGAAGAAGCAGCTAAAGCAGCAGCAGTTAAGGCTGGTTTTTTTGCTAAAACAAAAACTGTTTTGGTAGATAGCGCTAACTTTGTAAAAAACACAACTCAAAAAGGATTTCAACAATCTGTTGATTCTACAAAAGCACGATTTGATAAAAATACTTATTACACAACTACAACAACAGCAAATGGAAAAGGTGTTATATCTTTGAAAAAAATTGAAGTTGCTAAAACTGCAGCTGTTGTACTTGGTGCTACTCTTGTTGTTTATGCAATGTATAAATTAGCAACAAAAAAATCATCTACCAATATCGATGAAGATGCTGAAGATGATGATTTTTCTGACTTAGAATAAACTTTTACATAGTATTCTAAAAAAATTAAAGGTCGCTTTTCCAGCGGCCTTTTTTAATTTAAACACTAGTATACCTCTTCAAAAGAAATATACTCATAAGTTGTTTCTTAATTTCTTATTTCTATCTGTTATACTTTACATTCTATGTATATAAAAAAAATTATTCTTATATTTTTCATAACTAGTTTTTGTATAGGCGCTGGCTCACTAGGAGCTTTATGGTATGTATTAGAACATCCCATACTTAATATGATTGAAGTTGATAATCAATTTTCAAAAAAACCTTCCATTATTTTAGATATTCACGGAAAAGAAATTGGTAAATTTAAAAATAATACCTATGAATTTGTAAGTATTCATCGAATTCCATTACATGTTATAAATGCTTTTATTGCGGCAGAAGATTGGAATTTTTTTAATCATCCAGGTCTTTCTTTTAAAGGAATTATTAGATCGATTCTAGTAAATCTTTATCATGGTAAAAAAATGCAAGGTGCAAGCACTATTACACAACAACTGGTAAAACTACATTTTTTTGATAGCAAAAAAACATTCAATAGAAAATTTAAAGAACAGCTATACGCGCTTCTTATAGAACGCCAATACAGCAAAGAACAAATACTGGAATACTATTTAAATTCAGTCTACTTTGGACCAAATATTTATGGGGTACAAACTGCTTGTCAAAAATTTTGGAATAAAAATATAGAAGAAATATCTCAAGATGAAGCAGCCCTTCTTGCTGCTATTATATGCTCACCTGGCAATTACTTCCCTTCTCATTACCCTCTTTCTGCGCAAAAGAGAAGAAATATCATTTTAAATAAAATGGAAAAATTGCATTTTATTACACATGAATTATGTACTCAATTACAAGCCATCCCAGTTTCTATTCAAGATCATAATCGTTGTGAAAATGAATTACCTATTGCTGTTCGAGAATACATAAGAACATCAATTGAGACTTTTTTAGATAAAAAAGTTTTAGAAAAAGGAGGTCTTGTTATTCAAACAACACTGGATTCTGAAATACAAAAAAAAGCAGAAAATACTATAAAAGAGTATCGAAAAAAATTACGACTTCTTTATGGTGGAGACCTTGATGGAGCGCTCGTAACTCTTGATGTAGCAACACAACAAATTAGAGCAATCGTTACAGGATTTGATTATGAAACATCTTATTACAACAGAGTTTTTTCTGCAAAAAGACAACAAGGCTCTATTTTTAAACCTCTTATTTATGCAGCTGCACTTGAAGCAGGAATAAGCTTTTGTGATACTGCTGTTGATGAGCCGCTCACAATTAATTTTAATGGAAAAACATGGGAGCCTCGCAATTATAATCGCACCTTTGCTGGATCAATGACTCTTGCTCGTGCGCTTACCTATTCTAATAATATTATTAGCATAAAAGTTCTTCTTAATATTGGAGCTGAAAAAATAGTTGAACTTGCAAAACGATGCCATTTTTCAGGAGAAATATTTCCTTATCCTTCTCTTGCTTTAGGATGCATAGATAGCCCCTTAATAGAAGTAGCATCTTTTTTTTCCACACTTGCTCATAATGGAATTTACAATAAACCTTCGATTATTTCATTTATACAAGATGATCTTGGCAAAAAAATATACAGTACTAAACCAGAAAGCGAGCGTGTTATTTCTTCAAAAATTACGAGTCAAATAAATAAAGTATTATGCATTGGTTTAAAAAATAAAAAAAACTCAAGTAGCGTATGGATAGACTCTGATGCGATCAGTAAAACAGGAACAACTAATGATTCCAGAACATGTTGGTTTGTTGGATCAACACCAGAGCTTACCACTGCTATTTACGTTGGATGTGATGATAATAGACCTATGGGAATTAAAGTTTTTCCACTGCATACTGCATTTCAAATTTGGATACATTTTCATGCACAACTTTTAACGCATAAAAAACATTTTATCTATGACCCTTTACTGCAATCAGTTTATGTAAACTCTAAAACAGGCGAATTTTGCGACACTCTAAATTCAAAAGATATTTATCAACTTTTAGTATAAATACAATCATTTAAATATTGACCCTGCCTTACTTAGTAAGATAGATCTATAAATCTATTTTGTACTAAAAAAGGAGCTCAAAAAAATGAGCAAAATCAAAATTTTTATAAATATATTTTTCTGTTTTTTTGTAAAAACAAGTTACTCCCTTAGTGGAGTTGTAGATACATTTAAAGGGTTAGGAAATGGAATAGTTGCAATGGGACAAGGCTTTGCTGCGCAAGGTGGTTATTTAAGTTCTTCTCAAAATTACAGTTTTCAAGTTTTTAACAATTCAACTATTACCGTTAAACCGCAAGTTAATAAAATAAAAATGATTCTTGGTGCTCCAACACATGACGGTGTTGGCATGTCTATGAATTTAAATCCAGGATCTCATTCTGGAACAAATTTTTATAAAACAAAATTATATTTTGATCTTGAAATTGTTGGCGCTAATTTTACAGAAGGACATACTTCTTTAGGAGCAGAAAACGATCCTAATATTTATATTTATAATGTTTTTGAAAACAAATCAGGAGTTCATGCAGAACTTGTTGGTGGAAATTTAAAAAAACCAACTTTAAGCTCAGATTTTATTGGAATGATTTATAATGGTAGCTCTTCAATATTTCCATTAACATTTTCACTCTCTTCAACATCAAATTATGCTGCAAGTCTTACTTCTACTTTAACAATCACTACAACCATAACTATACCACTAGAACCAGATACTTTTCATACACTACAATCTCAAGATGATATGCTATTGCGACCTTCTGTTTTTACCTATCCAAATGGAACTCTTATAATTTCTGAACAAGGGCTTGGTGTAAGCTCTCCATCTACGCTTATTCCTACTCAGACAGTTGTGGGACCTATGTGTTATAATTATGAAGTTTTACCTAATAATAAATTAGTACAAACAGGCTTTTCTGTAGGAAATTATAAACAACCTGTTAATGGTAAAATTAGAAGCATTAACCCTATTTTGTATACTATTTGGCATCCAAGTGCTACTGATTTAAAAATGTCTGACACAGGAAGCAATTTAGTTGGGCTTACTTCATCAAAAATGCATTCCACATGGGCATTATATACAGGATCAATATTTAGCGCTCGTCAAAAAAAAATGGTCGAAAAACCTTTAATAAAAATTCCTGTTGGTAAAGCAGTTTCTTTTTATATAATTAGACCCCCTATTTCAAAGAAAAAAGATATTTTATATATTTTTGATGTAAGTGCTCCTGATGACGCAGAGGCACAAGAGTTATTATCACAATTTTTCACGATACCAATTCCTCGTTTTATCGACAAAGGAATATCGTTTGAAGGTCCAACAGGATTGTATAATTACACACTTCCAAATGGTATTAATAACAATAATGGTTTTGCTATTCTTAATAATCGACTACCAGAAGAAATAGGTCTTTTTTCTAAAAACAATGCCCATGCTTATATTGTTTTTCAAAAAACATTCAGTTCTTATTCAACTCAAATAAAACCTTATTTTTGCACAGTACAACCGCCACTTTATTCACCACTTAATATTTTATCTTCAATAATTCAATATCTTGATCCTGTTAAAACAACAGAAGAAATAAAAAATAAATTAATTGATGTAATTCCTGAATGGATAGATCTTTCTATTAATAATTTTAATGAACTTAAAAAACAAATCACTGAATGTCTTATTCAATATGGACCTTCAGAATTTCTTACCAATCAAAATCCTCCAAATTTAAACTTTAAAGGAGAATCTGCTCTTAATATTATTATTAATGGGCCTGGTAATATTTTAAACATCCCATTGCTTTATACTGTCAGCAGTGATGTTTCAGGAATTCCTCCTACTGTATGGGTTGATCAAAAAAATGTGATACCTTATTAAACAATAAAATAGGATCTTTTTGTAACTCAATTTGATGAATTACAAAAAATAAATTTGGATATTCTTTTTGTAAAGCATATGCATTAACAACCTGATGATTACCAGCTACTGCTTCAAGAGGAATTGTTAAACAAATTTTTTTAAAAAAAAGTGTTTCAAATAAAGTTCCTGCTCCAGACCTACAAATAACTATATCCGCCTTATTATAAAAATCTGCTAAATTATGTTGATATGAAAATACAACTGCATTCATACCAATAGATTCATAAAAATCTTTTAATAACGTGATATGCTCTGCTCCTGTTTGATGAATAATTTGAACAGAAGATCCATATAAACTCACTAACTGACAAACCTGTTGATTAATAAAATGAGATCCTTGTGAACCACCAAGCACAAGTATTGTTTTTTTTGAACTATCTAATTTTTTTAATAAATGATTTTCCTTATGTATTAAATCTTGCAAAGCAAATCGAACCGGATACGGCACAACAGTTGTTTTTTTAGAAAAATAATCTGCTGTTTTTGAAAAACAAATAAATATATTAGAAGCGAAATATGCAAGAAATTTTGTAGCTCGACCAGGAACAACATTCAATTCATATATATCTACTTCTATTAACAACATTTTTGCAGCTAAACAAACAGGAATAGAAATATACCCACCAGTACTTATAAGCTTCTCTGGTCTGTGTCGTATAAATTGATACAAACTCATAAAAAAACTATACACACATTGACCTATCCAAAGAGGCAACAACATGACCCTTTTATAAGGAATATTCATCATATTAAGAGGAATATGCCATGTAACTGTTGTATCATTATTAAGAATCTGACTATCTAATTCTTGTTGAGTTGTAAAAAACAACAACTGATATCCATCATCTGTATATTTTTTTGCAAGTGTTAAACATGGAATAATATGCCCCCCAGATCTACCTGCAACAGCACTTATTATTTTATTTTTTTTCATATTCATTTCTTTTTTTACAACTCATCAAAAACAATTGTAATGACTGACGAAGTTCAACGTCTTTAATGCAAGAAAGGGCTAACTCTTCTCGCTTATTTAAGCTAACTACCATTGTATTCATTTGAGAGATATTCATCTTTTTTGATTCAATATTTTTTTTTCGAGTTGCTAATTTAAATTGAATTTTATCTATTTTTGAACCTTCAAGATTTTCATTAATTGTTTTAATAATCATGCTTGATAGCATATAAAGCTCATGCATCCAACTTTGTTCATATACACCAACAATAATCGTAGTTCCATAGATCTTTTCTAAACTCATAATATTAGCAAGATTTCCAACTAAACAAGACCATTGAGAGGCTAATTTAAATTGCCAAGAATTTGAATTTATAAATGATGCATCAAGAAATGATTTAAGAGATTTCATACTGTCTTTCTAGCATATCTTTATAAAGAAAAAATTCTTTTAAAAAAATTTTACCACTACCAGGCATAATTTTATGCTGAACAGCATTTTGCAAAAAATTTAACAAATTCATAAAAAAATCATAATCATTCAGCGATCCAGAGGCTCTTTTTTGTATTAATTTTTGCGTATAATAATCTATTAAATAATCAATAAGATCAAAAACGTCCGATTCTAAAACAGTATCTTTAGAAAGCGATAATAAAAAATCCTGTGGATCATATTTTTCTATAAAAAATTTTGCATATTTATTTTCTGCAACAAATGAATTTTTATTATAAATATTCTGAATAATACAACGAGATTGTATTGTTGGTAAAATTGACTGAGTATGATTAGCAATAAAAATAAAATGATACCCATAGGGAGGCTCTTCTATGATTTTAAGCAAAGCATTACTACATGCAACAGAAAGAGCTTCAGCCTGATCTATAATAAAAAAAAATTGCGAATTATCTTCTAACATAAATGATATTTTTTTTAACAAAATATCAAAATCATCTAATACATATTTATTATCTGGATAAAACCAAACAATAGAAGGATGTTGCTTAGTTACAATAAGATTACAATCAACACAATTCATACAATTATTTTTTTTACAAAATATTTTTTTTAAAAAAAGAATAACAGCATCATAAGTTTGTTCATGCCGCCCAATATATAAATATGCTGTATGTAGATTATTCATAATATTCTAAAATTTTTTTAACAACTTGATGCGCTAATACAAGCGGATCTTGCATACCATCAATAACAACAACATCCGTACGATTTTTATATAATGTATCAAATCCAATAATTGCATCTTTTAAAAAAGATTTTTTTTCAAAAATATCAACAACAGAACCTCTACTTGTAATTCGATTTAAAGCTGTTTCTGCATCAACACGGACATAAAAAGTTAATTGAGGAAGAATTGATTGCATAACCCAAAAATTAATTTTTTTTAACATTGAAATGTCACATTTCCCTACATATCCCTGATAGACTAAAGAAGAATCTCCCATGCGATCAGAAATAACAATCTTATTTTGCTGTAATTGAGGAATTACTATTTTATCAAAATGCTCAGATCTACTTGCTGCAAATAATAAAAATTCAGTTTCAGGTCTAACCATAAAATCAGAATTTATAAATGAATTGTATATTTTTTCACCAAATAAGGTCCCACCTGGTTCCTTAGTTAAGAAAACTTCTTTCTTTAAATCCTTTAATTGATAATAAATATTATGAGCGAGAAGAGACTTTCCACATCCATCTATACCCTCTAAGGCAATTAATAAACCAGATTCCATTTTCTTCATAAAAACAATTCTTTATAAAATTTTTGTAGTATTCTATTTCAGAATAACAGAGTTTTGCTTCTTCTCAAGTAAGAGATATACTTCTTTTTGTACTAAAACAAACCTTTTGTTATATATAAAATAAAAAAATCAATTGAATAAAAAAAGGCTGAGCATATCTATGAAAAAACGTCTTTTACATATAATAACAGGACTTAATCGAGGCGGAGCTGAAGCTGTTTTATATCAATTACTTAAACATTTAGACTCAAATTACTTTGAGCATACAGTAATTTATTTTAACTCAGGACCTTATGTTGAAAAAATTCAAAAACTACCTGTAAAAACCTATCACATAACTGGATTAATAGCGCATTACGATCCTTTTTTTATTTATAAACTTTTTAAAATAACTCAAGAAATTAAACCTGATTATATTCATACGTTATTATGGTCAGCAAATTTTTTAGGACGAATACTTGCATCATGGTATAAGATTACTCATGTAGAAGTATTTCATAATAATATTGATCAAAATGGTTTTATAAGAAACTTCCTAGATCGCATTACTGCAAAATATCATGGCCATATAGTTGCTGTATCTGATGGAGTTGCTCAATCGCTTACGCTCTATGCACCATGGTTTACAAAACCAACTGTAAAAATAATAAAAAATGGAATTCCGATTCATGAACAACAAGATACGTTTGCTATATCACGTAAAGAATTAAACCTACTACCTTCTCATTTTTTAATTGGATCTGTTGGAAGATTTGAATTAATTAAGAATCATTCATTACTTTTAACTGCTTTTGCTTTACTTTATGATAAATCAGCAGAAGCACGTCTTGTTTTAATTGGATCAGGATCTCAAGAATACGCTTTAAAAAAACGTGCTTATGATTTAGGAATTGATGATCGAGTTATTTTTATAGTGGGGCAAGACGCTCAATGCTATTACAATATTTTTGATTGTTTTGTAATGCCATCATATAAAGAAGGCCTTTCTATAGCACTACTTGAAGCAATGAATAATAAAATTGCTCCTATTGTTTTTTCAAGCCAAGAATATCATGATGTTATTATAGATCAACAAAATGGACTTCTTATTCATCATCCCGATGCTCAAGAACTTGCCGACACTATTGAACTACTTATGAATAATGAAACATTAAGAAAAAAAATTGGGCAACAAGCAAAAATTACCGTACAAAAAAATTTTACTATCGATACGATGATAAACGAATACAACCTTCTGTATAAATCAATTGATCAAATAAAATAATTCATTCATTAGATTGATCTTGATGCATTTTTTTCTGATGATGGCACAAAGAACTTCCTGAAGGAAAACAAATAGAACATTCTTTACAATTAAAAATTTTTAAACCCATATGCATTATTACATGATTAACTAAAACTGAAGTTACTTTAAATTCTTGTAAACAAGAAGAATCATAACAACATTTCAATTTATTAGTTTCTTTATTTTTAATTTTTTTAACATTTACATGATTATAAATATGATCTCTCCATACTTCATCATGTATTGGTAATATAATACTACAAAAATGACATTTAATATTTACTTGAGAAGCAAGGGTATTAGTTAATGCTCCGCGTAATTTAATATTTTCATGAGAAAACACCTCTTGTTCAATATGCGCTATCTGATAAGCACTAGTTGAATCTATTTTTTTTCTTTTAACTAAATCAGAATCATCTTCTTCCTGATCGGAATCTTCACTAATTTTTCGAGCATTACTTTTTTTGTTTCTTTACATTTATGACTTGCTAAAACACTGCTTGTACAAAAATACAAATTGCATATATTACATTGAAAAACTTTTGCTTGTATATGTGATAATAAATGTGTATTTAAACTAGAAGGATTACCTTTAAAATTACAATTCTCATCATAAATGCACTGACCTCCTTTTTTATAGTTATAGAATTCTAAATGTATTTCTCTAAAATGTCGTTTCCATAATGAATCATTAACCAATAAAGTAGTATTGCAATGTAAACATCTGGTATAGATATCATTATATTTTAAAGCATCATTTATTTTATTTCCTAAATCTTTAATCTGATAAGGTTTTAATATGAAGCTTTCTCTCTCAACATCTTCCTGACTTGAATCAGAAGAAAATTTAATTAACTTAGAGCTTATCCGAAAATTCCTACAAGCCTGAAATTGTGAATAGCAGAAGCTAA
>CAZMYL010000012.1:0-16197 GCA_964570505.1 uncultured Pseudomonadota bacterium | reverse complement strand
AAATAAAGGGAAATAAAGAGATCTCCCAAATACTTTCTCTATGGAAAAAAGAAAATGAAGACTTAAAAGCATGGTATACTAAAACAATAGGCTCAGAAGATGATTTTAACTATAAACAGGCTAAAGAAACATACGAGTTTTATGATAAAAGGATCTCCGAATTAGAAAATAGAGTTCGAAATGGCTATTGATAAATATATCAAAGTAAATTAAATGGCTTGGAGAAATCCAAGCCATTTAATTTACAAAAAATGCATCTAAATCAAGAAAAGTCTTTAATGTACGTTCTGTTGCTTTATATTTACAAAATAACTTAATTGATTTTGTAAAACGCCCCCTTACTTCCCTTTAATGGTATTCTTTTGTTTTTAAAAAAATTAAAAAATGCATAAATAAAAAAGTATGCTTAATACCATATACAAACGTTCTATTGGTTAATTAATGTATAATAATCACGTATACGTGTGATTGGTTATCAAGTAGTTTGATATGAGTACGTAATACTATAGTTCTATAAGGTAATTCCATATCTTTATCTTTTCTTAAATTAATTCTTCTTATTACAATCCTTCTTACTTATTCTTATTCCTCCTTACTTATTTATTAATTTTATTATCAAATTCTTTTCCCCCTTCCCCCTTCCCCCTTCCCTTTCTTTTATCATTAAAAATCCTTTTAAAAACACGAAGTCAAGACTTACACCCCCAAAGCCCTGCCCCCAGCGTTATAAAGGGTGTAAGTCAAAGACGGAGTGATTCGGCGCATCTTTATCCACACACCGGGTGCCTAACAATCAAAATAAGTAAAAAAATTCCATTAACAATGAATCCTATCAAACAAGATAAGCTTAATTTTTTAACAGTAATAATCCATTATACGACATAACAATTTCAAAAAAAGCTCAGAATTAAGGCTTTTAAAAATAAAGAAAAATAAAAAACTTACAATAATAACAATACCAATAAATAATAATATAGTATTTTATAAAGAAATATGAGCGATATTCACTAAAATAATATGAGTCTTTAGTTGACATTAAAAAAATAGTATTTATCATAATAATCGAAAGTTTTGACACAGTAAAACTAAAAAATAAAGGTAAAAACATGGCTAAAAAAATTATTGGTATCGATCTTGGTACTACCAACTCAGTTGTAGCATTTATGGAAGGCGGATCTGCAAAAGTTATACCTAACAAAGAAGGTAACAACACAACCCCTTCAATTGTATCTTTTGATAAAGAAGGTCGTCGCCTTGTAGGTATACTTGCAAAACGTCAAGCCGTAACAAATCCAGAAAATACAATTTTTTCTGCAAAGCGTTTTATTGGTCACAAATTTGAAGAAGTTGCAAATGAAGCAAAAAACCTTCCTTACAAAATCACAAAACGTGATAATGGTGATGTTTCTATAGTAGCTCAAGGCAAAGAATACAGCCCTCAAGAAATTTCCGCTGCAGTTTTAAGCCAACTCAAACAAGTAGCAGAAGATTATTTAGGAGAAACAATAACAGAAGCAGTAGTAACTGTTCCTGCATACTTTAATGACCAACAACGCCAAGCAACAAAAGACGCTGGTAAGATTGCTGGACTTGATATTAAACGAATAATAAATGAGCCTACAGCAGCAGCTCTTGCATATGGACAAGATAAAAAGAAACAAGGCATTATTGCAGTATTCGATTTTGGTGGTGGAACATTTGACGTTTCTATTCTAGACATCAATGACGGTGTTATTGAAGTACGATCAACAAACGGAGATACTCATTTAGGTGGGGACGACATTGACCAACGTATTATGAATTACCTAATCGATACATTCAAACAAGAGCAAGGCATCGATCTTCGTAATGACAAAATGGCAATACAACGCCTTAAAGAAGCAGCAGAAAAAGCAAAATGCGAACTTTCAACATTGCATGAAACAGAAATTAATCTTCCTTATATAACAGCTGATGCAACCGGTCCAAAGCACATGAATATCAAACTTTCTCGTGCAAAAATGGAATCACTTTGTGCAGATCTTTTTGATCGCTTACTTGAACCATGCAAAAAAGCAATGGCTGACGCAGGACTTTCACAAAGCGACATTGGTGAAGTTATCTTAGTTGGTGGATCAACTCGTATTGCAAAAGTTCAACAACTTGTAAAAGATTTTTTTGGAAAAGAACCAAATCGTTCTGTAAATCCAGATGAAGTAGTAGCTCTTGGTGCAGCTATTCAAGGTGGTGTACTTGCAGGAGACGTTACTGACGTTCTTCTTCTTGACGTAACTCCACTTTCTCTTGGTATCGAAACCATGGGTGGTGTATTTACAAAACTTATTGAACGCAACACAACTATTCCAACAAAAAAATCTCAAGTCTTTTCAACAGCAGAAGATAATCAACCAGCCGTAAGCATCGTTGTATATCAAGGTGAACGCTCAATGGCAAGCGACAATAAACTTCTTGGACAATTTCAGTTAAATGATATTCCACCAGCACGTCGCGGAACACCTCAAATTGAAGTTACTTTTGATATTGATGCAAACGGAATTGTAAGCGTCTCTGCAAAAGATAAAGGTACAGGAAAAGAACAAAAAATTACCATTACAAGTGGAAGCGGACTCAGCAAAGAAGAAATAGAAAAAATGGTAAAAGATGCTCAAGACCATGAAGCAGAAGATAAGAAAAAACAAGAACTTGTAGAAAAAAGAAACAAACTTGACGGTCTTATCAGCGACGTAGAAAGAACACTTTCTGAACATCAAGCAAAACTTGACGCTACAGAAGTAGAAAATGTTAAAGCTGCTCTAGAAACTGCAAAAACAAAACTTAAAGATCACGCAGAAAATGCAGAAGAATTAGAAAAAGCAAGCAACGAACTTATGCAAGCTTCTCAAAAAGTTGCTGAACAAATCTACAAAGAACAACAAGCACAATCTCAAAATAATAATACTGAAACAACACAAGAAGCTTCTTCATCAAACAATAGCGAAACTATTGATGCAGAAATAAACGAATAATCTATAAGTATTATTTATCAATCAATAAAAAGACAAAAAAGAGCCGAAACATTTCGGCTCTTTTTAACATCAAACTTATCTCATTCACTTCGCTACGCTACATTATCGCAGTAACGATCAGGAAGATTTACAGCTCCCGGTTGCTATCACGTTACATACGCAGCATCATTTTGATTTTAATTAAGGAGGTTGATGAGGAAAACCCCCTTATGTCCAGATTCCAAAGGTGTGGACAAGTACACCTTTGGTGCTGCACGCATAGGTCAAAAAATAATATTTTATTAAAAATGAGATACGATCTGATCTGTAAACAGAAAAAATTTTAAAATCCAATTTTTTTAATCATCCAATACCAAGCATTTAAAACTCTTCTTCCAACAACACGTAAAACATCTTTACATTTTTCTATCACCATCTCTTGAGCAGATATACCACTTTCAACATGCTCAATATCGGCAATATTCTGAACAATCACATACTGCTGTGCATTAGTTAAATGAGCAGCACTTTGATGGTGCTCTACATTTTCTACTGGAATAACACCACTTAAAGCACTATCTTGAACAGCATGCAAATTTAAAAATAAGCTAAAACAAAATGTAAAAAATAATTTATTTTTCTTCATAACAACCTCCAATTCAAAATTTTTTAAAAATTAATTCAAATCAGAATAAGCTCGCATTCGACATAACCCCCCGATAAATATTTTGATTATCATATCTAGCATAGCAAATACACACTATAAAAAACAAGGGGCTTAGAGCCCCTTATAATGATTACTTAGAACATTTCTTACTGCTACAACATTCACCCTTTTTTAAAACATTGAACCATACTAAACTTCCAATATTTACAGCACCTGTAATCACAAGCGCACCAAATATCCAATCTCCGCAACAGCTCATACTATTCATAATTGGATTTTCAATACCAAGACCATACAAACCAAATCCTATTGCAGCAAGCGAAGATACAGTTTTTGCCACAAGCAAACCAACTCTCAATAAAGACATACGTCTCTCCTTATGTAAAAAAACTAACAATAAACACTTAACTATCATTAGTATTAACAAACTCACCCCTATAGTTTCAACTGAGTGATTATTAAAATAAAGATTAATAATTAAGCTCAATATAACCATAAAGCCATTATGCAAGTAGCCTCATAAAAAATTGAATGATATAATATAAAAAAAAATTTAATTATTTAACCTTAAAGATTTATAAAATATGACCATTAAAGCAGGCCTTGTTGGCCTTCCAAATGTAGGAAAATCAACCCTTTTTAACGCTTTAACAAAATCACAAGTTCCAGCAGAAAACTATCCTTTTTGCACTATCGACCCACATCTTGCAATTACCCAAGTACCAGACAAACGACTTGATGATTTAGCAAAAATATACGGATCTCAAAAACATATTCCTGCTACCATGTCTTTTGTTGATATTGCAGGCCTTGTAAAAGGAGCAGCTCAAGGAGAAGGACTTGGCAACCAATTTTTAAGCAACATTAGAGAAGTAGATTTAATCCTACATGTTGTTCGATGCTTTGAAGCAACCGACAATGACCCAGTAAACCCACTTGATCATTTTGATATCATTGTTACAGAACTAGCACTTAAAGATTTAGAAATGATCGAAAAACGACAAGCAAAAATCGCAAGTACTATGAAAGCTGTACAAAATAAACCTACAGAAAAAAAACTTCTTGAAGATGAAGCACTACTTCTTAAACAGATTCAAGAAGCACTTAATGCTATGAATATAGAAGAAGTACGATCATTATTTACAAACACAAAATTAGAAATGATTCCACTATTAACTGCAAAAAAATTTTTAATTGCAGCAAATATGTCAGAAAATGATTTTGCACTTAATGGATTTAATAACAATCCATTCTACCAAGCAATAGTTAAACGATTTGGCCAAGACCGTGTTATTCCTGTCTGCGCACGAACAGAATATGAACTTGCTCAACTTGACGATGCACAAAAAAAAGAAATGATGGAAATGCTCGATATAACATTTTCTGGGATCGACACAATTATAACAAAAGCATACCATGCACTAGGACTTATCACATTCTTTACTGTAGGACCCAAAGAAGCACATGCTTGGCCTATAAAAAAAGGATTAACTGTCAAAAAAGCAGCCGGAGAAATACATTCTGACCTTGAACGAGGATTTATTTGTGCAGATGTCTTTTCTTGCCAAGATATTTTAACATATGGATCAGAAGCAGCTGCTAAAACTGCAGGGAAAATGAGAACCGAAGGACAAGATTATATTGTTCAAGATGGCGATCAATTACACATAAAATTCAACGTATAAAAATAAAAATAACAAGTTGTAGAAAATTTTGCACCTACAACTTGTTTAATTATTTGGTAAAAAATTACGCTAATTTTTTTAACAAATATGGTAATAAATACTCTTTATGTTGAAACTCTGCCCAATCGGCTGCTTTACGACCTTGTAAATCAACCAAAGAAAGAGACGCTCCAAAATCAATAAATATTTTTACATATTTTTTATAACTATCTTTAAAACTTTCATCACCTTTTACATCACATGCTTTTTTAATTAAAACAATTAAAGGCGTATTGCCAGTCTTTAAACCTTTTGAATTAATAGAAAAATCCATCAAAGAAGTCAGAACTCCATCTAAATCTTCAGCATCTAAAGCACTATTAAATAAACGAGCTCTCTCATTTAAATCAAGATGCTTCATAAGCAATAAAGAATCATCCCATTCATCACAATCAACATAACATCCCAATTTATTTGCCAATTCAAACTTCTGCTTATCAATCAAAGAACTTATTTTAATATCCTTAAAAAGGACCAATTCATCAGATGCATAAAAAAAATGTACATTTACAAACATCATAAAAATTGCACTTTGTTTCATAGCAAAAACCTCCCGATTTTATAAACATCTATTACTAGTATAAATTAAAATAAGGACTCCTCAACAGCCCTCCATTAATTAAAAACAGAAGCTTAAACACAAAAAAAAAGAGCCTTTCGGCCCTTTTTTACATCTCATTAAAAGTTAAAGCTATGTTAATTTTTCCATTGCAAAGCAATATCAATTAATAAATGAGTCCCCATTCCTGTTGCTATACCTGGCCTAAAATAAGGCTTATCCGGAACATTAAACGCTGATGGAGCAATATCAATATGAGCCCAAGGAACATCTCCAACAAAATTACTCAAAAAGCATGCACCATTAGTTGCACCAGCTTTATATTTTGTTTTCCCATCATTACATAAATCGGTATGTTCACCCTTAACCATTACTTTATAATCTTCTGTTAAAGGTAAACGCCATACATGATCACCAGAAGTAATAGATGCAGCTTCAATCTTAGAGAACAAATCTTCATTTTGTGTCATAAGACCACTAAAAAATGGACCTACTGCATGAACACATGCTCCTGTAAGCGTTGCAATATCAATCATAGCATCAGGCTTATAATTTTTTTCAGCATATGCAAGCGCATCTGCAAGAACCAATCGCCCTTCTGCATCAGTATTACCAACAATTGCTGTTTTACCATTATAAAAAGTTATAATATCTCCAGGATGATTTGCATTTCCACTCACCATATTTTCTGCAAGCGCAGCAAAACCTATAACATTAACTTCTGCCTTAAGCTCTGAAAGCGCAGCTACTGCATTAATTACAGCCGCAGCACCAGACATATCATCTTTCATATCTTCCATATAACCAGTTGGCTTAATATTAAGACCACCAGAATCAAATGTTATCCCTTTACCAACAAATGCAAGTGTTGGCGCATTTTGTTTGCTAGTTTTATATTCAACAATAACTAAATGACTATCATGCTGAGAACCCATCCCAACTGCCTTAAGCCCCCCCATTCCCATTTTTTCTATTTGATCTTCATTAAAAATAGTAATATTCAAATTATAATCTTGAGCAACTTGTTTTGCATGATCTGCAAATGAATGCGGGGTCATAATATTAGCAGGCAAATCAACCCAAAGACGAGCGCGATTAATTGCTTCAGCAACAGTAATACCTATTGACGCACCTTTTTGAGCAGATTCTAAATCTTTAGACTCAACAACAAAAGTATATGATTCTACTTTAAAAATACGCGCATCTTTTTCTGTAATAAATTGATCAAATGCATATGCTGCCTTCATAGAAATGCACGCCATTTTTTGCAAAATATATTGAATAGAATGACCAAAATCTTTTTCATTAGCAGCATGCGCTACGAGTGATTCAATTTTCAAATTTTCTGCACAACGAATTGAACGAGAAACAGCTTCCCTTAACATTTCTAATGTATAATACAAACCCTGCTTTTTACCAATTCCAGATAAAATAATATATGCTATTGATGAATTATGCATAAAAGGAAATGCAAATGTAGATCCTTTTTTTCCTGTAAATTTTTTTTCTTGAACAAGATTTTCAAACAGAACATAGTGCTCTTGCAATAATTCTTTTACTTCTGGCGAAAAAGATTCACCTTCACCTACAAAAAACACATAACCTTTTGCCGAGTGCTCAAGCAAAGGCTTATCAGTGACAGTACACTTAATCATACGAAGCTCCTTACAATAGATAATTTTATAAAAAGAATAGAAATTAATTCTATCAAAAATATTTCAATAAATCGAATTAGCTAGATTTACAAAAAAAAGAAAGAGTGCTTTAAAGCACTCTTTCTTAACTTTACAACATCACTGTTTAACTTATGGAGTTTTTGTACTTATTTTCATTTGTACATTTTCAGGAGTTTCTAAATAAGGAACTCCGTTGACCCACTGCACAAGCCGATTTTCAAACTGATCATGAATAAGACTAAGCGCTTGAGGAGTTAATCCAACACTAGTTGGATAAAATACTGTTGAATCAGATTGACTCACTACAAAAACAACCCCTGTTTCATAATCAATATAAGAACCAACTGGGTAAATACCAACAGAATCTGCATAATTTTGATATGCACTAATAGAAAGACCACTAATATCTATATAAGTACGTTTATCAGATGCATAATATGATTTTAGTTTTTCTACTGATGGAATCTTGTAAAGAACACGTTGATCAGGTGATGTAGTAAAGAACAAAGTATTTGCCATAGGCCCTTGCACTCCTGGCACTCCTGCTAAATTTCTTGTTGAAATTTGATATGCCAATGTTATTACACCATCAGATTGATATACTATATTCAATTTTGATTTCATAGCATCTAACTGATTTTGCGATACATATTGATTAACGTATTTATACAAATACTCATTAGTATTATCAGCTTGTATTGTAATATAATGACCTTGATTTAATAATGATCCAGAAATTGGATTTACCAATGCAGGATAATTTGAAGTCATTGCATAAACCTGAGTACCAAATACTGAGTAATAAGGGATAAGTGTTCCTGGCTTAGGAATACCCTTTTCATTATCAAGACCTTGAGTGATGCAATATTGATTTGAAACAAAGCCGTTTTCATCTTGCCCTTCAGCAACAAGAGAAAGAAGTCCACCAGTTTGACGATCAACAATTCCTACTATATCAGGCTGACCACCAGTCAATTTTGGAGCTGTTAATGACCCTTGCGGTCTTCCACCTATAATTTGAGAGACAAATGGAATTCCTTTAACTAAGTTATTTCCTATTGCCTTAAATGTTTCTACTTGCTGCGGTGTATCATAAATAGTTTTTTCCCATGATGTTTGATACGTAATATTTGGAAGTATTTGTAAATACTCATTTTTATCATTTTGAATAGTATACGTCTTAGGAGTTAACATTGTTTCATCAACAATAATTGATTCTTCGCCCGCTTCAAGTTCATATTGAACAGCATATAAAATATAACCAGCCTTAATTGCATTTTGAATTGCATCTCCCATAGTAACACTTAATACTGCTTCTTGTACTATTTGATTATTTAAAGAAGTTGTTACCACCTTAACCTTAGCATCTGCATCAAACTCTTGGTCTCCAGATGGAACATATAAATAATCATATAAAGTAAGACCATCAGGACTTGTAAATTTATAAACACGACTAAATGGAACATATTGGTAAAGAGCATATGACTGACCGTTATGATACATAGCAGAAATAGTAAATGATTCATCAAAAAGCGATTCATTACCCCAAGTAAAAAATGCTTTTGTATAATCAACACCTTGAGTAACTGGAGTAGTTAATTGTTGAGTTCCATCTTCATACACTTCAACACCATAATAGTTACGCATGTCTGTTAAATATAATTCATCAATATCATTTATATTATCTACCCATGAATCATCAATTGGCACTGCATACGGAACATTACCTGTTGTAGTTGTTACTTGATACCAAATACCAACTCCTGTATCTGCAGTAGGAGATATTGTAGAATCCGATCCATTAAAATCAAAATAACGAACCGTTTGAGCAATAAGTTGATTTCCATCTGGATCATTTTGAGTATTACCATAAATATCAACAACTGGGGTATATCCAACTGATTTATAATAATATTTACCACCTACTAAATATAAATTATCAGTTACATTCCCTGTCCCAGAAGTAACAGAAGCAGCCTTTTCAAGCGCACTCAAAGGAAGTTTTGCAGCTTTAATACCTGGCAATGTTTCTACATTAAAGCGTGGTCGCAAATGCTTAAATGCCATTTCTACAGGCTTACGCATTGGCATACCCTTCATATCAAAAACACTTCCAACTGCAAGGTCAACAAATTGATCAGGCTCTTTAATAATTTGTGGTGTTACAGATCTTGAAGTAGCAGGATTAATTAAAAATTGAGTGTCAGTAACAGGAATGCCTTTATCTTTAACAGCTGCAAAAAGACCATTAATTGCAATATTTTGATAATATGAATAATCAACATTATTACCAACATCTTCAATTGTTCCATACTGATTAAAGTAGCGCATATACTCACCATCTTTACCAATTTCTGGAACCAATGTTGTTTCATTATCACCTTTTGGCAAGGAAATATCTGCAACTGGGATCCCTAATGTTTGAGTTCCATCAGAAGAAACATAAACACCATTATGAGAACGCATTGCTTGCAGCATATAGCCACTTAAAACTTGCCCTGGAACAACAGCATTAGTTACTGGATTAACACTATATGAAAGCCCATAATCACCAACTTGATCTTGATCAACAGTTGTCAAAGATACTTTAAAGTCAAAATACATAGTTGCAAGACCTGCAGTTGGAATAATAGTTCCATCACTTGAAGTTACTGGATAAACAACAGATCCCTGAGATTTAACATAATATTTTGTTTTACCAGATTCATTCGACATATAAATATCTTTATATGCTGATGATTCATCAGTTGTGTAAGGAGTAAGAGCATTAATATTAAGTGCAGGAAAAATATTAGCAGAACTAGCAGCCTGTGCTTGTTTTTTATTGTAAATATATTTTTGATTCAATTCCCCACAGGCACTTGCAATATCTGGTGCTACTTTTGGCAACATTTTAATAATCAATGAAGGTGTTTCTGAAATATTATATCCATTAAGAACATACCATTCTGAAATATTTGAAACTAATTGATTAGTGTAAACAGTTCCTGTTACTAAACTGATCATTGAAGTTGTAGTTGATTGTAATGGAGATGGTGTTGGTTTAACATCAAGCAAGTATCCATCATCATCAAGTTCAAGTGTGCACACAACTAAATAATCTGTTGCGGTTGGTCCTGTTTTACTCAAGTATGATTCACCATTATTAACAACTGCATAAATGTAACTACCATTTTCTATCTGATCTTCTCTTAAACTTAACACAAATTGATTGTTAAAATAGAAAGGATACAAACTTTGCTGAACAAGTTGTTTTCCAACAGCCTGAACATTTGCAATCATTTGCTGAAGACTCTTTGTCAAATCTTTAACGGTTGCAGCCCTTCCCTTAACAACAGTATTGCTCAACACTACTTTGATAACATCTTCAGTATTAAATCGTAATGGTACTGTTACTGTTTGGTTATTGCTTGAAATCTCTCTTCCAGCCTGACACAATGTCCACCATTTTTGAGTAGTAGGACTTGCAGCATTTACAACATTAACACGATTTCCAGTAGCATCTTTATAATAAATGCAACGACGATCTGTAGGTGAAGCACTCTCTGTACCATCCTCTGCGCCTGTTGCGCCAGTTGAATAAGGAGTATAGACATAACCAGTACTTAAATTAATCATATACCAATGTGGACCACCAGGCATTACAAAAGGTTTTCCTAGGTCTTGCAAATCACTAATTTTTGTCAAAGGAGTATTAACATCTTTTGTATGCCCAACAACAAAAATATCTGCTTGATCAAAACCAGTAGCCCTATAAAAGAAGTTGCCATTTGCCACATCTGCTCTACTAGTTGCTGTTAAAAATACATTGTAATAATTTTCAGAAGCTTTATCACTTGCAGCAATAGAAGATCCTGTAAAATTAAATGGTCCTATTAATGCATTTTGAACCCAATATTTTGAACTTTCTGATGATGCCCACATATAATAAGTATTTAAAAGACTCGGTATATTTTTAACGCTTGTTGCATACGGATAATAAAGCGTTGGATTTTTTGAATCAAATCCTAAAAATTCTTTTGGTAAAATATTTGCCAAAGGAATAGGTGTTATTGCTCCAGAACCATCTGTCAACGCAATCGGTTCTGACTGAAGACTTGCTTCAAAATTTACCCATGGAAGTGGCGAAACATCAGATGCAAAAACTCCACCATTTTTTGCATAACTAAATCGAGAAAAATAAACAAAATAAAGCGGAGGAATTTCTAATTTTTCATTCTCTCCTGCAGTAACAGTCGGAATAACCCCAGCATTAACTTTAGATTGCAAAATATTATACGCTTCAAGTGCAACATTATATTTACTTGTTGCTATTTGATACTGTTCAAGTGCTGATCTAAGAGACTTTGCAACATTAAGACTAATACCTGTATAAGATTTTGAAAGCTTTTCAGCAAAATCAAATTGCTCAACCATTGATGCATTATAAAGAGATAATATTTGCGAAGGTATTGGAGCAGATGCAACAGCACCAAGTATTTTGTTAACACCTGCAATTGCTGCTGCTTGAGCTGATTGAGCAGCTGAAAGCAATGTAATAGATGCTTGATAAGCTTTTTTATCTTCGGCATTTACAAAAATAATATTATTTGGATTAAATGCTGTTGGCATATACCCAGTAGAAAGCGATGTTGTAAGATAAGGAAGATCAACAAGTACCTGCTCACCAGCATTTGGCCCTGTTGGATTTACTACAACACTTTGCATTGTTGGCCAATTTTTTGTTGAAGTATTAAGATTCTTAATATTAGAACCAAGATCACCATCTGTTGGTATATAAGAAGTATAAGATCTATCAATAATCTTACCAGTCAAAGATGGAGCCAATAGATTATAGTTACTATCATAGATACGACCAGTTATTAAACTCATTAAAAATTGTGTATTTGCAGGTGTTGCCGATCCAGTAACTGTATTTAAACCAAGTGGCAAAATAGTTTGAGTTGTTTTATCAGAAGATGGAGTAACTGCAATAATGTAATCTGGAATATCAACAAACTCAGATTGACTATTCATATAACTTAATGCACCAACAGATGGACTTCCATTAACACCTGGAATGGTTACTTTATAAATATGAATATTATTTTGAACCGTATCTATAAAGGTTTGCGTAGGAGTTGCATACACTGCTCCAGTGTACAAACTAACACCAGACAAAATATCACTCATATCTTCTAAAGCAGTTGTTGCAATTGTTTCTGCAGTTGTTTGTCCTTTTTCTATTTCTTGAAGAGGAACTCTTTCAAGTTGATACCCATTTGCAAGCAATAGTGGACCTGCTGAAGCTTTACGTACAAGGTATGCTGTCATTTCAGAAATTTGATTATACGCTGCTTTAATAGATGGAACTGTTTGTCCTACTGTTGCCATAGCTCCATAAATAATATTTAAAGCATTTGTTGCAAATGTAAAATCAGGAACTCCTTTTGAATTTGCAAGTGGCGCACTTAACTGACCTGTACCGTTAGAAAGATACGTAAGCCCAGTTGTTAAACTTGAAAGATACGTAATACTTGGGTTAACAATGTAATCAACAGTAAATGTTTTTCTTGGAACATCTTCAGTATTATTTTTATTTTTTGATTTTGGTTGAACTGGAATAATTTTTTCTACAACAGATGGAATAAGTAAAGGAACTATATTTCCACCAGAATCAAGACAAACAACATATTCTGCAACAGGAATAGATGAGTGATTTACATTTTTAAGTAAAAAATTAAGACTTGGTGTTTTAACATCTTCAGGATCAGTACTAATTTCATAAACATAAATATTATAGAGATTTATATCTTCTTCTGCATTCATACCTGATTTACCAGCAAATTTTGATGTTAAAGCAGACACTGCATTTTCAGCATTAATAACATCTTGGACTGCAGCTTGCAAAACACCAGGAGCAGCACTCGTAACAATTGCTTTATCATACGCAATTTGCTTAGCAAGAAGATTATTAATTGCTCCATATAATGGCTGTATATTTGGATCTTCCCAGTTGATTTCCGGAGAAAGCAAATGATTAACAAATCCTGTACCTTGCATTTCACGCAATGCAATATTTCCAAATCCTGGCAGTTTTCGTTTAGTTCTAAAAGCACTAATCGCTTTCATCATCAAAGGTGGTGGCGGTACAAATCCAGTAACTTCGCCTAATGTACTTGATCGCTTATCACCTGTTTGGAAAAGCTTTTTAATTATTGGATCTAATTTTGTATTATTAGAGCTGGTAGAGCGACCAATACCAAACAATGTTGCTTCTGGCGAAGGATGATATGACGTTGCATTTGCAGCAGCAACATTTATAAAGGTATTTAAATTTGTTTCTACTGTTGGATTTTGTGAATTTGTAGTTTGACGAGGACGAAGCGGATATGAAGGCTTTGCATCATCTACAGAAACATTTCCTGAAAAACACCATCCTGTATTTAAATTGATCATTTGACCAGTAAATTGAGGGCTTCCAATATAAGTACTTGCCCAAGGAGCGTAATCTCCTGCATACACAACATAATAATTAGCATTTGCATAAAATTCAGGGGTAAAGAATGAACCACCACGCTTTTTCTTATCAGGAATTTCTACATAAATAAATTTAGACTGAGAAGCATCAATATGATTAATAAGAGAAGGAGGTATTTGAACAAAAAGATCCCCAAAAGGCTGTACTGAAGAAACAGTACCTTCAAGTGCTTCTTTTTGTGCTTTTTCAGCTTGCATATGCATCAATGTTGTTGGCAAAGAAAACCCAATAGACTGAATTAAAATCATACCAACAAATTTAGTTGCATTAACTGAGAATCTCCAAATTGCACCTGGAGCAGCTTTAGTTGCTCGCCATGCAGACTGAAGAAGGTTTTCTGATTTATGATACTCCACTCTTGCCTTTGCCGCTGCTGCTCGCGCAGAACCAAGCTCAGCAGGCCCTAATTCATCAGGGGTAAATTTACCAATTCGCAAAGGCCCTGTCCCTATACTAATACCACCTTTAGTTACAACCGAAGCTTCTGTATCCAATCGCTTAACAAATATCTGTGCAAGATCTGTTTTTTTTATTCCTTTAGTTACTAAAGTTGCTTTCATTTCTCTAGTAATTATAGGAGTAAGCTTTACACTTTCTCCACCTTTATAAGTAACAGTAATAGTCCCATCTTTATCATTAGCAACCCTGCTTGTAACCTTACCTCCTGATGGAATTTTACCTTCTACTTTAAATGTAACATTCCCATGAGAGGATCCAACAAAACCACCCTTTAACTGAGCTGCTGTGCCATTATTAAGAGCCATTGAAGCATCTTCTTTTAATAAATAAGTAGCTTTAGCTTCTCTATACTGTACCCTTAAATTACCTCTATCACCTCCAGAACCTTTAAAAAACTGCTTAAAACGTGCTCCAAAACCTGCAGATGTAGCATTATTAAAAACAACGCCATTTTTATCACGTAGTTGAATATCATATAAATTTTCTTTAACAGAAGATCTAGGAGCTCCACCAGAAGCAGGAGGAATCTCACCCGAACGAGCAGTAGGAGGCGGAGGAGCTGGGCGGCTAGCAATTGGCTTGCCTGAAGCTGTCCGCTTCAAAACATTCTGAGAAGAAGCTTCAGTAGTTAAATAACCCTTTTCAACGTCGTCTACCAGACTGCTACTTTTATTTACAACTTTCCCTTGTGCAGAACTAGGTTGTGCATATACAGGTTCGCTTCCTTTAGAACTATATGAATATTTTGGATCAACATATCCACCATCTTTTGATGTTGCTAGACCTTTGGCAGGCGTTACTTCTGACGTTTTCAAACCAGCTTCATGGAGCTTTACTTTACTTAAATATTCACTTCTATTAACTTTTACAGGAATAATTTCACCCAAAATCGCTTGTTCCTCTTTAACAGTTTTTCCTATAAATGCAGAGTCGCGTCTAGTTAAATTTGCTACTGCACTTTCAGCAGTTGCATTCGTCTTCGCAAGAGCACCTTCAGATAGTTTAGCAGTTGCTGTTGAAACACCTTTTTGTATAGCATTACTAACTACTTTTCCTGCAACAAGCCTTGCCGCTGCAGTTTCAGTAGATTCAGCAGCAACTCTCGCCAGCGCAGCACTATAAACATTTTCAAAAGGCACTAAAAGCATCATGGTTATTGCAAGCAACCGTAATGCATATTTTTTACTCATCCTTAAACTCCCTATTTTTCTGAAATTTTACAAATTGATAATCGTAAGATTAAAAAAATAGAAGAAAAGCAATCAAGAAAATGAATTAAAAACATAAAAAAAACTCTGTAGAAAGCATAATCGCTCTTTTAATTTTTAGTTTTATTTTTTAAAGACCGTATCTGATTTTTAATGAAATATTATTTGTTGCACTATGCGTGCAGAGCCAAAGAAGCGCTGCCGCGAGGGCTTTAAGAGAATTATGACTGTTTAATTTTTACTTTTATATTTTACAGATTGTATCTTATTTTACTCTTATTATTATCTGTTGCCCTATGCGGGCAGCACCAAAGGTGTGCTTGTCCACACCTTTGGAATCTGGACATAAGGGAGTTCCCCCTTAACCTCCTCATTGAAAATCAAACTCGGCCATTCGCCT
>CAZMYL010000011.1:0-16322 GCA_964570505.1 uncultured Pseudomonadota bacterium | reverse complement strand
CCATTCATCCCCAGTTTTAAAAAAACTTGGGGTTTTCTGCTCATTTAAATAAAATTCGCATTTTCATATTCACGATACCCATAACCAGGATCATAATATTGAGTTATTTTTGAAATCGAACCACCAACAATAATATTTCCAAAAACATCAAATATTAATGATCTAAAAATAGTGTCTATATTACTTCCAAATAAATATTCTGCTACCCCATTTTCACCAAATGATGTATCAAGTTTACCATTAGGAGTAAGCGCTATAATAAAACTAGAAACTGGCACTGGATCTAACCCTGCATTAACATATCTAATACCCAAAACAAGAATTCTTCCATTAAAGTCACATACCACTTGCTTAATAGAATCTAATTCTATCTCAAAAGGAAATGTAATTTCTGTAAGGCCTGCATACTGAGCATTTGGTTGTGATTTTCCAAAAATAGAATCTTGTTTACCATCAAAATAACTAAACCCTCCAAAACTTGTATCAAGATTTCCAAAATAATCATATTGAGCAACAACAACATGTGATTTCCATCTATAGTTATTAACTATCCCTGCAACAATTATTTTACCTGCTTGATTAACAGTTATCGCTTGGCTACTTGCATATCCATATGCAGGATACGGAGGATTTGCATTTTGACTAGGAGGAATATAATCAAAAGGATAGCGTGGGATTTTAGTCATAACACGACCTTGACGCTGATTTGTCCCTTGAATAGAATCTCCAAATGTTGTATCTAATGCGCCATCTTCAAGCAATCTATACACCACAAAATATCCTATTTGCGAAACAGCAATAACAGATCTTCTTTGAGCATCAACTGCTAATTTTGTTTGAGGCAAATAACCTGGAATAAAAAGTTGAGGAGCCTCATCTGCAAATGAAAGTTGCAGTTCAACATATTCTTCAATAGGAATTTGAACAATCCCATTATTACCAAAAGTTTTATCTGGCAACCCTGCAATATTAGGTACAGACGGCGCCGCACGATTTAAAATTGCTTGGTCTTCTTTTACTTCAAGATCTACATTAACTTCATCTGTATGTGCATGTGATTCAAAAATTATTGTATTTATAAAAAATTGTAATAATAAAAAAAATACAAATGAATTATTAGTAAATGTATGTTTCATTAACTTCACCTTTTAAGTAGTACTCTTAGCTTTTTTATTACATGATGATCATAAATTAAAAATAATAATTTACCAGGCATAGCCAAATGTTAAAAACCATGCATAAGAAACATCTTGTTCATATTGTTTATGCCACTTCCAACCAATATCAAAACGCAATGGCCCTAATGGAGTAATATAACGAATACCAAAACCAGTAGCTGCTAATGGCTTAAAAGTATGAAAAATATCATAAACATTAGGAGCTAAAATTCCAAAATCTTGCAATAAAGCACCCTGTAGATTTGGGATTGGCAATGGAAAACGAATTTCCATATTAGCATTTACCATGCTTTTACCACCTTGAGATACCCATTGAGTATTTCCATCTTCATCAATATACGTACCCAATGGAGGACATTTATCTGGCTGATACCCACGAAGAGAATTTCCACCACCTAAATAAAAACGCTCAGGAGGCATAATAGTTTCAAAATTTTGCATAAAAATATTTCCAAATCGTATGCGAAGTGCTGTAGTAATTGAATGCCAAGAAATATAATACCCATTTTCTATCATAAGCTTTAAAAGACCTGTTGCACGCAAATCAAAAGGGATCATTGTTTTTAATGACGCAAATAAAAAAAGACCATTTTTTGGATTAACATCATGATCAACATAATTAATAAACAAAGTAGGCTCTGAAAACCAATAAGGAACACGCTCATCAATTAATTGTGGTTCAAAACGCAAAGCACGAGAAAGTCCTACAGAAATATTTTTAATTTTCATCCATTCAAATCCAGTAGTAATACCAACCTGGACGTGCTCCTGTTTTGATGTTAAACCAACTAAAAGCCCATCTTGCAATGCTTCATACAAAATTTTACGAGATCCCATGGTAACAGGATTTTGATATGCATTACTGTAACCTTTTAGCACTGTTTCAAGTGGTATAGAAAAAAACAAAGGTTGCTTATATGAAGCATACGTACGACTTTCAAAACGAGTTATTGTAGAATCAACAATAAGAACATCTAAACGATTGAAAGGATTTTTCCATACAAAACCTCCCCCTACTTTGTAAGAAGAGCCTTTTTTAAATGCAAAATTTTTACTTATTTGCTGAAAACCAAGTCGTAATTTTACTTCAAAAGGATCATCTTCTTCCAAGCTAATAATAACATCACAAAGTTGATTAGGTTGTTGAATAATACTTTGCTGAACGCCAACACTTTTATATACGCCTAAATGCCTAAATTTATCATATATTTCATGAATACGCTCTTTAGTCCATGCATCACCTTCACGATATACAACAAGATTTAAAATCTTATTATAATCTACAGAAGAATTTCCTTTTAAAATGATTTTACCAAATTGCATTTTTCTACCGCATTTTACATGCCATATAACATCATAAAAACCATCTTTTTCTATTAATTCATATTTTACCAATGGTTTATTATAACCATTTTTTTTACATTCTTTTTCAAGCAACATTTTTTGGTCTGAAAGCATCACTTCAGAAAGCGGCTGATTAATTAAAGAATTATCTAAAAAACAAGGTGAAAGATTTTTTTTAAATTCAGAAAAACCTTCTACTACAATGTTTTTAACAAGACGCTGAGGCCCTTCTTCTATTACTAAAGAAAAAATAATATCATTCTTTTTTTTTGTTGAAATATATTCTTTTTTTAAAACTTGAACATCCCAAAAACCCTGACTTTTATACCACATAAAACATGCCTTCATAGCATTTTTTATTTTTTTTTCATCAGTATTTGCATGTAATAAATGTTTAAAAAATCGATTAATCAAATAATCAGCTTTTACAAATTTAGATCCTTTAATAAGGATAGCATTAATCCTAGTGCGAACTCCTTCATTAATTATAAAATGATAATTTTCATTATCCTGAGCTGTATCAATTTTAATATTAAAAAAACCTTTTGACCTATAAAGATCCACCATTTCTTCTGCCAAAATTACTGGTGGAACAATGCCTATTGCATGAGCGCATTGCATAATATTTTCCATCAAAAATGAAGCGGGGAAAAAAGAGTTACCTAAAAAATTTACTTTTTGAAATCCTTCAAAAGTAACCGTTAAATCAACAATAACTGTTTTATCAAAAGAATTATGGTAAATAGTTGAATTGATTTTTGCATATATAAACCCTTGATTAGTCAAAATTTTTTGCAATTGATCTATTTTTTGAAGAACAATTTTTTGAGAATATGGTTTATATAACAAATATTTTTCTGATTTTTTATGTAAAAAATTATAAATATTTGTTTTTATTTGAGATTCATGATCAGAAACTAATTTCAAATTAACTTTATCAATAAAATATAACCGGCCTTTATTAATAAATAATGATACCTGAACTGTTTTTCTAAAAGTATCATAATCAAAAGAAGCTTGAACAGACGCATCAAAATATCCTTTTTTATTAAAATCTTTAATAATTTCATTGATTGAATTTTGATGTCTTTCCTTAGAAAATCGTTCACCTATACGCAGCTGATAAAGATGAATAATTGATTGTTTGCCTAAAGAAACTCCCATAACTTTTATTGATCTAACAATCCAAAATGCTTCTACTTTAAGACTTAAAAAAACACCCTCAGATTTATTTTCAATCTCAACATGCAATAATGAAAAAATATTTTTTTTCTTAAGTCTCTCAAGGCCTACACAAAATTTTTCAGCACTAATAATTTCGTTTTCTTTGATACCTAATACATATAAAATCTCAGAGCTTGAAACACCATTTGACGAATTACATATAATTTTTTTTACAATTACAGGCTGAGGAAAACAAACAATACTATCACTAGCTACTTGGGCATTATCATCTAAGTAAAGCGTATGTTTTTGAATATCTGCATGTATCGAAAAAACAATAAAAAAATAAATAATTATTTGAGAATAAAAAAAACTCCGGATCATAACAGCGATACCTTACTTTGATAAAATGCATAATTTTTATTCTATCAGGAACCCTATGCCATGCCCAGAAGAAAAATATAGATCAAACGCAATCAAGTCGACGCATCATTCGCTTTGTACCAATATATCCAAATATAATTGTCCATCCAACCAAAGATAAAAAGCAAATCCAAAATGATACATATCCTTCTTGCCCAAAAACAGCCCCTCTAAAACCTTCAAAACACATAACTAAAGGATTGAATAAATTAAAATAAGAAAATGTAGGAGCAACACTATGCAATGTTTTCCAACTAAATTGAAATCCGCCAACAACCCATACTGGATAAATAAAACGAGACCAGATATTTTCTATACCCCACAAATTTTGCATATAACTTGCTATTACAAGAGAGCTGTACCCATAAAACAAATGCGCTACAATAAAAATAGTAAAAAATTTTATCCATACAATCGACGATAATGAAAAATTGCTTCCAAGTAATAACTTTGCCAAAGGAAACATTGCAATTGAAACACACATTGACTGAAAAGCATTTACCAGTGCTATACGTGTAATACCAAGCCAATGAGGAAGAGGCAATGTTAAGTAATAATCAATCGTTCTATCTCCTTCAATATCACTAATTAAACGAGAAGTATTTCCTAAAATGTCAAAAATTCCATTACTAATAATAATGCCACACGCCATAAATGAACCATATCCAGATTGCATACCCATTTTTGAAAAAATATATTGAGAAATAAATCCATTAATAATAACCCAGATACATGCATTAATTAATCGATCAAAAAAAACCCACCTAAAAACTTTCATATCTCTTTTAATCAACGCATAAAATGTTTTCAAACTTGTCATCATACAAAGTCCCTTACTCATTATAATTTTCAAACCTCTGCCTTAGATGATTCAATTAATTTTACAAAGACATCCTCTAAATTTTTTTGATTATGCTTTTCCATTAGATTTATTGGTGTATCAATAATTTGAATCACCCCTTTATCCAAAACACATACCCTGTCAGATAATTTTTCAGCTTCATCTAGATAGTGCGTTGTTAAAAGAACGGTTATTCCATCTTTTTTAAGATCTTTAATAATATCCCAAATATCACGACGCACATGAGGATCAAGCCCAACAGTAGGTTCATCAAGAATAACTAAATTAGGCTTATGCATTAATGTTCTTGCAAGTAAAAAACGTTGTTTATAACCACCAGAAAGAATAGAGGCCTTAGAAAATCTATATTGAGTTAAACCAAACCTATCAAGTAAGTACTGTGTACGATCTTTAATAAAATCTTCTGGCAAACCAAAATAAAGACCGGCAAAAAATAAATTTTCTTCCAAAGAAAGCATCATATCTATATTAGGTTTTTGAGGACAAAATCCAATTGATTTACGATAATCAACAACATTTTTATAAATAGAAATACCATCTTTTAAAATATCTCCACTTGTAGCAGGATGAATGCTTGCAATAATAGAAGATAATGTTGTTTTACCAGCACCATTAATACCAAGTAAAGTTAAAATCTCTCCTTTATAAATAGAAAGATCTACACCTTTAAGAGCCTGTATCTCTATTTTTCCATCATTATATTTTTTAGTAATAGATGAAACTTGCAATAAGACATTATTCACTTTAAAGCTCCTCTAAATAAGGTTTTTATTATTCACCTTATTAAAATATTCCCCACTTACATAATGAACAAAAAGCTTTGTTTATCAGCTCAAAGAATCGATTAATCATTGATATTTTTATTATAAATACAAGCCAATGAAAGGTAAATATATGAAAAATATTTATTGACCCTAGCATTGCTTACAAGATTACATACGCTTTAATCACTCATTATAAATTGGTATTAAATGTACAAAATAAAAACCTTCTTTTAAAAAAAAGAAGGTTAAAAAATTAACTTTATTAATGTTAATCAAAAGCGACTTATTCAATAATTCTAAAGACACCACGGTAGTCTTTATCTTTTAAAAGAGGCTCAACCTCGAGATCATTACATTTTTTAAGCGCAAGTTGCTTATAAACAAGATCTAAAAAATCTTCAATTTGATCTGAAAAACCACAAGCAACTATACTTAATTTATTTGACTCTATTGCCTGAATAACGCCTTCCAAATGTAATTTTTTTGCTTCTTTTTGAATAATCTCAAAAAGAGACTGTTTTAAGGAATTTTCAACAATAAATGTTATCCGTAAACATTGGCTCATTCGTATTTCTCCCTTTTTTTGAAATGACTATGATCAAGATTTGGCAACAACATTAACAAACAGACTAATTTATTGTCAAAAATTATATATAAAAAGAGCTTATTGTTAGAAATAACAGTAGACGATATTACAAGATATCGCTATCATAAAACTTATGATTACATAAGGCTTTTTAAGGAAATCTATGAAGAAAGATACGCTTCGTGTTCGATTCGCTCCAGCGCCTACAGGGATGATGCATTTAGGTAATATTAGAACTGCTTTAATGAACTATCTAATGGCTCAACAGAAGCAAGGAACATTTGTTTTGCGCATAGAAGATACTGATGCAGAAAGAAATTACGATCCTGAAGCTTTAAAAATTCAAGAAGATTTAGAATGGCTTTCTTTAACTCCTGACGAAGGCCCTAAGACAAGTAGTGATTATGGCCCTTACTTTCAATCTCAACGAAATGCTCTTTATCAAGAAAAATTAGAAGAATTAATCAATATGGGATTAGCATATCGATGCTTTTGTTCAGTTGAAGAATTAGAAAAGAAACGTGAACGTCAAATAGCCTTAAAACAGCCTCCTCGCTACGATAGAACATGTTTAAAATTATCCAAAGAAGAATCTAATTTTAAAAAAGACCAGACTCCTTTTGTATGGCGTGTACAGCTTGATCATACACAAACAACAAAAATTAAAGATCTTGCACATGGAATTGTTACATTTGATTATAAAAACTTCTCTGATTTTCCTATTACAAGACAAGATGGCTCAGTAACTTTTATTTTTGCAAATTTTGTAGACGATATGCTCATGAACATTTCATGTGTTGTTCGCGGAGAAGATCACCTAAGCAATACAGCTTCACAAGCAGCACTTTATAAAGCCTTCAAAAAAGAATTGCCGCTTTTTTGGCATATGCCAATTCTTTGCAATATAGATGGCAAAAAACTTTCAAAGCGTGATTTTGGATTTTCACTTAGAGATCTTAAACAAGCAGGTTTTTTACCTCAAGCAATTACTAATTACTTGGCAATTATTGGAGGGTCTTTTAAAGAAGAAATTATGTCACTTAAAGAGCTTGCCCAAGCAATTAATTTTGATCATATTTCAACAACTGGCCAAATTAAATATGACGTAGAAAAATTACGCTGGGTTAATCACAAATGGATAAATAAATTGTCGACTGAAGAGCTTTTCACTCTTTGCATGCCCTATATTAAAAACAGATTTCCCGAAGCTGAAACATACTCAAAAGAAACACTATGTAAACTTTTGCAAAAAATTGCTCCAGAAATGATTACACTTGATGATTCTGCAAAATTATTAACATTTTATTTTGCGTCTCCAGATTGTTCTATAATACATGCTCATGCATTAAGCGCTTCTGAAAATATCGATATATTACAAAATATTATTAAAGAAGCATCAAAAGAACAAAATAAAAACGATTTCTTACAAAAAATTAAATCTGAAATTGCAAAAAAAGGCATAGCCAATAAAGAAGCATTTACGTATATACGATATTTGCTTACAGGGTCTGAAAAAGGACTCGGCATTGGTGATTTAATAGACTTGCTCGATTACGAAACAATTAAAAAAAGACTTATTTTAAATTAGACTGAAATAATTTAAAAAGCATCATGTAAAAGTCGATTTTCTTTTTTTTCCAAAGTCAAAAGAACACCTTCTTTCTTAAAATAATCCATAACCTCAAGAAAAATATGTTCTGTCGCACTAGGAACAAAAAATTCAAAAATACTATTTTGAACATCAAGAGTACGATCAAAACAAACATGCTCTGTACCTCGTAAGGCAGAAACCAAAACCCATACCTTAGAGCGTTCAACTGCACCCGTATAGTATGAGCAGATAAGATTTTTTTCTAAATTCTTTGTATTATTTTCCATTTAATTGATTTTATCAGATCATAGAAAAACGTACATATCTCAATTATTTTTTAGTTGTCCTCTATTTTATAGTATACTTTTCATTAAAATTTTTAACGCTTACTTCAGAAGAGGAATTTAATATGTCTCAGCACTCGACAAAAGAAAAAATTGGATTAGCAGCCGCAACCATTGTTGGTATGAATGCAATGATTGGAGCAGGCATCTTTACTATACCTGCAGCATTAACAACTAATATGGGCCCTATTGGAATATTTTCATTTTTTTTAGTAGCTGTAGGGGTTTGGTCTCTTGCTCAATCTTTTGCACGAGTTGCTCAAGTATATCCTCAAGAAGGATCTTTTTATACTTATGCTTCAATATCTGGTGGGCATACTATAGGAATTATTGCAAATACAAGCTATTTACTCGGTCTTCTAATTGCAATGGGGTTATTAACACATGCTGCAGGACAATATCTTTATGAAATTATGCCTTATGGCTCAGAATATATTTTAGGAATGATAACACTTTTTTTATTAATTCTTTTAAATATTAAAGGAGCTGCTCTTTCACAAATTGGACAAAATATTTTAATTGTTTGCACTATATTTCCTTTAATTGCAACAACTATTCTTTGTTTAACAAAAGCAGATTTTAACAATTTTGTTCCTTTAGCTCCTTATGGTATCACACCCATGTTTGCACAAATGGATATTGTAATTTTTAGTTTTTTTGGATTTGAATCTGCAGCATCTCTTTTTAATATTGTTAAAAATCCAGAAAAAAACCTACCTAAAGCAATTACTTATTCCGTTATAATAGTAGCAATTATTTATCTACTTTTTGTAACATCATTACTTCTTGCAATACCAGTAGAAACTTTTAAAAACAACATTGGAAGTCCACTTCCAACAATTCTTGAATCTTTATTTCCACGTTCACCACTCTTAATTATGATGATTCATATTTCATGCCTTTCTGCTATTCTAGGAACCTTGCATTCAATGGTATGGGGTTCAAGTAATCTTTTACTTTCTTTTGCAAAAAAAGCACGTAACCTTCCTGTTCAACTTATGATAGCTGGAAATATTATCAATCAAAAAACATGTGTTCTTTTAATTGGATTAGGTATTTTTACAAGCTTTAGCTTATTACATGATAATTCATTTTTTTATTTAACAGCTCTCTTTTTATTAATTGCATTTTTACTTGCAATATTACCTCTGCTCAAAATAAAAAAAGAATGGGAATCAAAACAAAACTATATTACTTTACTAGGAATTTTCACTGCTCTTGTTATAGGTTTTTTTGCTTTAAAAAAATTATTTTCCCCTATTTTCATACAATAATAGTAAGAAGAGTATCGTGTTATTTGACGTCAATAAGAACAAGGTGCTATAACTGACCTCATAACTGATATTTAAGAAAGGTTTTTTGTGATGAAAAGAAAAGTAATAGCATTTCTTTCCCTCTTTTTTTGGGTCGAAACAGAATGCTCATGGACTCAACTTAATTATAACGATGCAGTTCCTCTCATTTCACCTAATTATCCTTTTGATTTTTTAAATAGTGAAATTAAAGCAGACTATGCACATGATACTATGAGAGACATTGCTGAACGAGTTCAAATTTCTTTTAATTTATTTACAGAAAGAACAGACGTTGCAAACAATCAAGATGGTATTAGAGTTGCTGCAGGTGACGTATACGGAAGAATTGGACTTCTTGCAATGTCATACGGAGACGTTCCTACGGGTCAAAAACAAGCACAATTATTAACAGAAATAGCAGGAACTGATTTTACCTTTGTTACTGCAACAATGGGTACTACTGAATACGCCGACCCTTCAAAAAACTTTGGTTTTTTAATTAATCCTGCACAATATAAAAAATCAGGAATCCGGATGAATGGATCTGTAAGACTTTTTGAAAATGTTGTAATTTCTATTTATGGAGGCGTCTGTGATATGCGCCAATCGATTACAGGTCTTGTTGATCAAACTTTAAATGCAAATATTACTTCAATGGGTGGAAGCAGCGGTGAAGCTACCGAATTTGCAGCAGATAAGTTAACCCTTTACAATGGGCTTACTCGTCAATGGCAAGAAGTACTTACCCAAATAGGCGTAAACTACCAAGATTGGCACGAAATTGGGATTGAAGATACAACTATAGCTTTAACTTATCGAGGAAACATACCTGTTCAACAAGAAGAAAAAGATAATAAATGGACTCAATTTTTAATTATTCCTCACGTAACATTAAGCTTTACTGCAGCATTGGGCGATAAAAAAGATCCTGACATTCTTCTTTCTCTTCCATTTGGAAACAATGGCCACAATGGAGTTTCTATTTCCGCAGGTTGTGCTTTTGCATTTAATGACACTATAGAAGTATTTGGAGAAGCAACTGCAACTCAATATTTCTCAACAACACTGCAAATGCGTGTACCTACAAGCTTATATCAATCAGGACTTTACCCTTACAAAACAAGTGTAAAAAGCAGTCCTGCTAATTCATATCAAGGAAATTTTGGTCTTAATGCTCATTATTTCCTCGATAAGCTTTCTGGATATGTACAAGCTATTTATGCAAGTCACGAACAAGACAACTTAGCTCTTATATTTAATGATCCTGCCTATGACATCAGCCGTTTAGAAGCTGACACAGAATGGAAATTTGGAGCGGTTAACTTAGGTCTTAATTATGATCTTTCTCCTAATATAAGCTTAGGAGGAGCAGCTCAATTACCAATGGCCCGTAAAGGCGCGTATCTTACAAACACCTTTATGATAGGCATGACTGCAACATTTTAATTAAAAAAAGTCGACTAGACATATTAATTCAAAATGATACTCTTACTGATATTAAGTTAACTAAAGATAAACACTGCAGACACTGTCTGTTGAAAGGAAGTTGAGACTCCATGTCAAAAACAAAATCAAACATCGTAATTCATGTAACAGGCAACGTTGAACGTTCCCTACGCCAACTTAAAAAGAAAATTGAACGTGAAGGCGTGGTGAGAGACATGAAACGTATCGTTTATTTTGAACCTCCTACACAAAAACGTCGTAAACGTCATATGCGCGCAGTAAAACAAAATTATATGCGTATGTTAACAAACTCAAACAGTTAATATGACAAAAGTTTCTGATATTAAGCGGGCCCAAAAGGCCTCGCTTCTTTTAAAAGTAATTTCTCAACTTTATTGGGAAGCAACTCGTGATGACAAAGAACTTTCAGGACTTTTTATAAGTCGCGTTGAAGTTTCACAAGATAAAGGAATGTGTTATGTATTCTTTTATACACCTGAAGGTCAAGATTTTTTTAATGAAAAGCTTAAGACATTAAAATTATACAAACCTTCACTACGAGCTGCTTTAGCAAAACAAATTCCTGGACGCTATACACCAGATATTCTTTTTAAATTTGATACACAACAAAAAAAGATTGATCACTTAGAGTCTCTTTTTGAAGCAGTCAAAGGTGATTTACAAGATAAAGATATCGATAAAGAAGATAATTAAAAATTAAAATGAGTACTTTTTTTTATAATATTTTTGCAATTGTATGTTGTAATTTTTTTATAAAATGTAGTGCTCTTTTTTCTTATTATCTAGTTAAAGACTTTTTTGTTAAGCCTAAACTTGTTTTCTTTATACCGACTATGGAATTAATAAGCCTTGGGCTTTATTGTATTTATACACATTATGCCTTTCCATATAACATAAGTTATTCACTTATAATCATAATACTAAGCATTACAATATTTACTGATATATATGCGCTTTTAATTTCCACAATTTTTACTTCGTATCTTATTCCATGTATTTGGATTGGAGCATATTATAATATGCTTACCATTTCAGTAGCAGAAAGCATTATTTCTACGGCACTTGCTGCAACTTTATTTTTTTTCATTCGCTTTATATCGCATCGCATTATAGGAAAAGAAGCTATAGGAAGAGGAGATGTTGATATATTTTCTTTTATTGCTGCATGTATTGGATTTTATGGCGCATGGTTCGCTCTTACAGTAGGATCATGCTTAGGATCGCTGTATGGAGTTATTTGCATAGCATATGGCAGCGATAAAAAAACATTACAATTACCACTTGGATCATTTTTAGCACTTGGAGCAATAATATATCTTTTATGGCAGTTGCTCGCGTAAACGCTTATCTGGTCACCTATTTAGACAAATCAGAAATAATACTTATACTTATTTACTCTTTAAAAAAATATAATTTTTATAGTTAAGGATTTGTATGAATAAAAAAATATCATTAATTTTATTACTTTCTTTATGCAATACGTATGTATTTTCTGCTGCACCTAAAATAGGTAAATTGGCAAAGCTATGGAACAGGACAAAATTAGCCGCTGCTTTTGGAGTTGGTTATTATATAAAAAGGCAAGATACTGAAAATCTTCTTGGTAAATTTTTTTCAAATCTTACAGAATCAGGATTAGAAAATATTAATCATTTAATTGAAAGAACAAAAAAAGAATCTACCCCAAAGCAAAATTTAAATGATACTCAAAAAAATAATGCTACTACTGAATTAACAATAAATAATGATGAAAATAAAAAAGAGAATAACATCTGCCAAAACTGGCAATAAAAAAATTGTATCAATTACTCTAATAATAAAGGGTTGCTTGTTTAGCAACCCTTTATTATTATCACGCAAACCTTTGGTAAATGCTGACCAACTTGACTAAGCATGAGAAGGGATTAACCTTAAAGCTCTTAATACATACTATGACCTTTTGATTGATGTGAGCATATGGTAATGAAAAAAAACCTCGTCATATTTTTTAGTATCTTTTTACTACAAAACTGCTTTGGTGCAGTTATTGATAATCGCTATTTTCCATGGATTAACCCCCCTGCAATTCGTACACTGGAAAAATATTCTGGCATTACTTCCAATCTTTTTTTTGTATTTGCTGATGAAGCATATGCTTCCAGTTTAAAAGATAAAATAGGTATTCCTGAAATATGGGGGGTATATGATCAAAAACAAATGAGTAATGCACTTTTATTTATTGGAGAAACAACACCACTACTTCCTCAATGGCAACTTCAACGATCAATTGATTGGTATGTAAAACAAAAAATCCAAGGGCAAGGCTTACAAATAAAGGGTGAGCATTATATCTATAATGGCTTTTCTTTTGGTTATAATACGGGATATATGCATCTTTCTTCTGATCAAGCATTTATTTTACCAAAAAGCACTATTCGTGAAATGGCATTAACTATACCGCAACAAGAAGAACTTGACCGTGAACGTCGTGAAATGTTTAATCAACTTGGTCTTACATCGAGTCAATCTTCTGCTTCAGGATTTATTGATACAGTAATTTATTTTAAATATGGAAAAGCTTGGGAATATCAAGCAAAATGCAGAACTGTTGCATTAAGTATTTCTGCTGGAATGCTTATACCAAGCGGAAAAAAACGAGAATGTTTTAATACGGGATCTCTGCCTTTTGGTGGTGATGGCGCAACTGGTTTTTTTGTAAGTACTGACGATTCTTTTGAGCTTAAAGAAGATTTAACTGCTGGATTTTCACTTGAACTTTGTAATCGACTTAAAAAAAATATACAAGAGCGAATTCCAGTTGATGAACAATCTAACTATCTTTTTGGAGCCTTAGAAGGACCAATTGATTTAGATGCTGGATTTACTGTACGAGTAAGCCCTTATATTCTTTTAGGAAATCTTCGTGATGGGTTTGACCTTTCTCTTCAATATACATATACCAATCACTCAGGAGACATGTGGAAAGATGCTCGTCAAAATCAAACCATACCATCAAATCTTAATGGATTGTACAAAAAATCAGAATGGGAATCTGACTATGTTTCTCTTACTGTTTTGTATGATTCTGGTAAAGTATTACAACGTAACTCATTTGAACCTTCTGTAATATTTACTTGGGATATTCCTGTACGATTACTTACAGCCCATGAAGTTAGTAGAACAAACTCGATTAGTTTAGGAATTGAATTATCTTTCTAATAATTTGAAAGTTATAATATGAAAAAAATTATGAAATATATGCCCGCTCGCCGTTTATTTGGATTTTTCTCTAATGATATTGCTATCGATCTTGGTACAGCAAATACTGTTGTATATGTTCGTGGAAAAGGCATCATTTTAAATGAACCATCTGTAGTAGCAGTAAAAACAGGTACTAATGAAGTTCTTGCAGCTGGTCATAAAGCAAAAGAAATGCTCGGCAGAACACCAGAATCTATTATTGCTTGTCGTCCAATACGAGATGGTGTTATTGCAAATTTTGAATTGACCGAAAGTATGCTTCGTTATTTTATTCGCGCAGTACACGATAATCGTAGAACGCTCATTAGCCCTCGTATGGTAATAGGAATTCCATCAGGAATCACTCAAGTAGAAAAAAGAGCAGTCGAAGAATCTGCTCGCCAAGCAGGAGCTCGTGAAGTATATCCAATTATGGAGCCTATGGCTGCGGCAATAGGAGCAGGCCTTCCTGTACAAGAACCTGTTGGCAGCATGATTGTTGATATTGGTGGTGGAACAACCGAAATTGCAGTTATAACTTTAAAAGGTGTTGTATTTTGCCAGTCAGTACGCGTTGGTGGCGATGCTATGGACCGTGCAATTGTTCAATATGTAAAACGCAAATACAATTTACTTATTGGAGAAAGAACTGCCGAAGCTGTAAAAATAGAAGCTGGTGCTGCAATGATTGATGAAGCTATAGAAAAAGCTCACATAAAAGTAAAAGGTCGTGATCTTCTTACAGGTGTTCCAAAAACAATTGGTCTTACTGGTCCAGAAATTCATGAAGCTCTTCTTGAAACAATTTCTCAAATTGTTGATGGTGTACGCCTTGCGCTTGAAAATACTCCACCAGAACTTTCTGCAGATTTAGTTGATTGCGGTATTGTTATGGCTGGTGGTGGTTCATTACTACGTGGGCTTGATAGATTACTTTCACGCGAAACCGGACTTCCTGTTCGTGTAGCAGATGACCCTCTCTTTTGTGTAGTTAATGGTGCTGGAAAAGTAATAGAAGAAATTGATATATTCCGCGACGTTTTAATGCAATAAAAAACTATGAAAAAAAACATAAAGCCTTTTTCTGATGGTATTCCTTTAAAAAAACAACATGGTCAAAATTTTTTACGCGATAAAAAAGTTTTGATGGATATTATTTTGGCAACAAATCTTAAAAAGGCTTCTGTTTTTGAAATTGGATGTGGAGATGGAGCATTAACGCGAGAAATTTTACATCATGAAGCAGTTGAACGTTTGTGGGTTTTTGAAATTGACCCTGCATGGGCAACTAAAGTAGAAACAGACTGCAAAGATTCTCGACTTACAATGCATGTTGGTGATTTTTTAGCAGTTGATTTAGAAATTCTAAAAGAATATGCTCCTTGGACGCTTCTTGCAAACTTACCCTACCATCTTACCTTTCCTATTCTGCGCAAAATACATGCTTTCAGAAAATACATTCCTGAAGGTGTTATTATGATTCAAGAAGAAGTGGCTCAAAAAATTACTAAGTCTCGCGGACGCGGATATGGATATGTTTCGCTCTTTTATCAATATTATTTTGACTGGCAGATGCTAACAAAAATACACCCTGAATCTTTTTTCCCTGCTCCAAAAGTATTTTCTCGCCTTCTTCATTTTAAGACAAAACACAATGTGCAGCCGATTATAGAAGAAGAAAAATTTTGGAAATTTATTGATGCATGCTTTGCACAACCACGCAGAACATTACGTAATAATTTACTCCAATCACATATAGCCTTAGAACTTATTCCATCACATTTACTTAAGCTGCGAGCTCAGCAAATGAACATGGATAATTTTTTAGAATTATGGGATGTAATTCATCATCATATTAAAAGTTAAATATTACTTATTGCACTACTCGTGCAGAGCCAAAGAAACGCTGCCGCTAAGGCTTAAAGGGGTTGTGGCAAACCCCTTTAAAATCCGTGCCTTTTTTACATTTGTTCCGATCTAAGACCCTCGTTGAACTCGGGCAAGTTATGCTACAAAGTCATAATACATGCGATGCCGCAACCTTCACTCCGCTACGCTACGTTGTCGCAGTAACGATCAGGAAGA
>CAZMYL010000010.1:0-18566 GCA_964570505.1 uncultured Pseudomonadota bacterium | reverse complement strand
TCTAATTGAATTATTTAAAATATTCAAGTTTACGTTTTCTTTCAGCATAACGTATCCTGTCTCGTACGGACCATGCGTCAAAAGTTATGTTAGATTTTAAATAGCCTAGCGCTTGTATTTGTGCTTCATTATTAGAAGAAGAATCTAATTGTAATTTTAAGTCTTTTGCTCCACGATTTATGCTTTCTGTAAAAGCATTTAGCATTGCTATTTGTACTTGACTATTAGAAGAATCTACCAAAGAATCGCGTTTAGCCGCTTCTTTATCAAAAAGAGCATTAAGTACTATATCTATTCTATTTTGAGCTGTTTTTTGTGTTTCAGAAGAATCTATTAAAGAATCGCGCCTAACTTTTTCTGCATTAAAAAGAGCATTTAGTTTTTCTCTTAGTGTTCTATAATCGATCATTATTTTTCTTATTATTTCATCTCTATCTTGAGATGAATCTTTCCATATAGCAGATCTTTCTTCTTTTGTTACTTGCATTGTTTTTCTTAATACTTGAGGCTCATCAGAAGAGCGGCGCCTAATTTCTTTATCAAGAATATCATTAAGTGTATAATACTCTTCTTCTGATTTGCCGCCATCAAAATCTTTAAGAAGAGCATTAATTATCATTCTTTCTATTTCATAATTTATATCTATGTCATCAACAAGTCTTTGTCATCAACAAGTCTTTGTGCATCTAAACTTTTGACTTCATTTAGACTCATTGCCAGTAATAGTAAGAATATTTTTTCATTTTTATAACCTCATTTTAAATTAAATTGACTAATAGAATTATTATGGCTAAAATTTTTAAAAATGTAAAATAAAAATCATTTAAGCTTGATTAATATTTTTATAAAGTGATAATTTCCCATAGTATGTAAAAATTAATGAGCTTAAAATACGACTACTATGAATAATAAGTAAAAATGATAGTTGTTTTTTATAGAATATTCTTGTGCTGTTTTTATTATAATAGATCCATCATTTTGCAGATGGATCTATTATATAGTTTCTATTGTCTTTCTTTTTGCATATTTTCAAAAATATTGCTTATAAGGGAATGGCAATGAATCAGATAGTGATTGGCATCTAATGTTTGTAATCTTCTTGTTGCTTCTTTTTCAATTTTATCGATTGCTCTTTCTAGGATTTCTGATTTTTCTTTTTCGCTAAGAGGATCTGAAGAGCATAGCATTCTTTCCACGGGACAGGAGTGGCAATATAGTATTGATTTAACTGTTTTTCTCAAACTAATTGTCCTCGATATTATATGGTGTATGTCTAGGAGAACTGTATTCATTAAAGGTGTTTTTAATATTAATTCCAACTTTTTTTCATCTTTTGGATCAGATGAGGTAAGATATTCTACTTGTTTTTTAAATTGTGTATTATCTTTTTTGCTAAACTCAGAATATTTGAAAAGTATTTGATTTGAATGTCTATTAGTATGCATTAGCGGAATAATTTTAAAAGGATTGCTGCAATGCGAAAACATTGCTTCTATCTCCGTATTTACTATTGTTTTTCTATCGTGAGCTAAAGCTTGTGCTGGCAAGTTTAATAACATTTGATATTTATTTAAATGTTTTTTATATGTACTGTATGAAGGGAAAAGCATTCCTGTATTGAAGGATTGAATATTATTAATATTCATAATAGATAATAACAATAATATTTTATTCATCTTAATAACCTCATTTTAAATTAAATTAACTAATAGAATTATTATATCTAAGATTTTTAAAAATGTAAAATAGAAATCATTTAAGCTTGATTAATATTTTTATAAAGTGATAATTTCCCATAGTATGTAAAAATTAATGAGCTTAAAATACGGCTGCTATGAATAATTATAAGTAAATAGACTAAACTTATGTAAAATTTTGTAAAAAATTGAATTAAAAATAGTCCTATTATTATAAATAGGTAAGGAATGTAGGCAGTCCATAATTTTTTATATTCTTGTTTAACTTCTAATATTCGTTCATAAGGTGAAAGATAAATTTCGATAATATAACCAATTACAACAATATAAAAAAGTGCTGAAATTTTATGTGATAATTCTGTGTATCTAAGAAAAAAAACAAGAATGCTCAAAAGGCCTAATAATAGCGTTATCCAAGAGATGATTTTTACAATAAGATTAAATGATTGGCGTAAATTTTTATTGGAATTTGACTTTATATAAGTAAAAGAAAGCAGCGATGTGTCGGCAGAGCCAAGAGATTTAATTCCAATTCTTTGAAAAAACAATGCACTGTCATGAGCTATTTTAAAATCATTTCCAATATTTTCTCCAAAAATATGAGTAATGTATGGAAATAAAGCATTGCGTTCGGTTAGTGCTTTTATTGCTGTAGAAGCCCACATTAATAATGAGTGAATTATAAAATCATGTATTATTTTTTTACCATTTTTTAATGGATATTTTGTAATAAGATGATCATTGTTAAGTTGAAAAATAAAAAATAATGAACATAGTATCAGCATTATTCCAGAAATTATTTTTGTTATAAAAAGCGCCTTTATAAGATCTAATTCATTGTTTATTGTCATGATAAAATAAATATTACTTATCATTTCTAAAAGGGTGCACATAATATTAAAAAAATTAAATTGTTTGTTTTTAAAGTGTGCATGATAAATTGTTTGAAAAACTCCTCCTATGCCTTCTATTAAAAACAACATTCCTAAGATATTGTAAAGCTCTGGTATTTTTATAAATAAAGAGATAACGTGCAAAAAGCCAATCAGAGCTGCTATTAATATAAGTATTTGTGTGGTAATTATACCTATAATAAATCTATTGTAATAATAATCATCTTGAGCAAAAAGTGGATAAAAGCGTGGAATCGATTTTTTAAAACCTGGATCTATTAATAATAATACTAAAAAGACAATTGCATTACCCATTGCCCATTGAGAAAAATAAAAAGATGATATTTTTGAATAAAGTTTGTAGGAGACTGTTATGAAGCATATTTTATAAAAAATATATAATAAAAGATTCCAATTAATTGCTTGAAAAAATTTTGAAAATAAAAGATCTTTTTTCATAAAATATTCTGACTTTCATAATAAAATTAGTCAAAGTATAACATGAATTAAAGATATCACATACTCATATAATACGGGTTATAGCACTATCATTTATTATTAGGTATTTATTAGTTTTCATGGTTAGCTTCTATATACATACCAAGACCAATTGTTCCTAATAATTGACTCATTAATGCCTTGTTTTGTAAAAGTTCTTTTAAGTCTTTTAATTTTTCTTGTTTATCAAAAAGAGGTCCTTCTTTAGGCAAGAAATCTGGCTTTTGCCCATGAACATATTCATGCAATGCATCTGATTTTTTATTTTGATATTCAAAAAAATTTTTAATATTAGTTCTTGCTTTTTCGTACCATGAACCAGAAGGGGTTTTTGTAGCGTCATAAGCTCTGCGCATATCATTTAATTTTTCTTGAGTTAAAAAATCATTTCTGACATTTTGAGTTGCACTCGTTTTCATATTTTTAAGATAATCATAAAATGATTGTCTTAATGCACGAGCAACAGTAGGCTTTGTAATTTGTTGAAATGCTCCTGAGCTATAAACATTAAAAGTTATACAAAACATTGCGATTATTTTTTTCATTTCTTTGCCCTTTTTTATATATATTACAATTAGTATATCAAATCGCCAATAAAGCAATCAATAGTTTCATATGATAAATAAATATTTAAAAAAATAAAAAAACAAAAATTGAGCAACTTTTTAATAGCTTTATATAAAAATACATAATACGGTTAAAAATACTCTGTTTAAATCGATTCTCGTTTGCTTATTTTTAAATACAGCCCATAAGTATTTTTGATACAATCAATTCTGATAATAATATTATATATTCTAATATTTAATTATTTGATAGATTTTTACCTTTTGGCATTTGATTGATATAAATGATTGCCAAGTGTAAAATCGTTGATTTAAAAAGCTCCTTGAATTTGTTGCTTTAAATGGTTATGGAATCGCTTTTAAGATACAGCTTGTTCCGATAATTGCTTATAATTTTAACATAAATATGCAATATGATACTATTAAAAAAATAGTGCATCTAGTTATAAAGCATAATAATGCCGCTATAAATAATGATGGTCCATGTGTAATAAGAATATATGATACAAGAAGATTTATTATATTAATCCAAGCTAAAAGATCTGATTTATTACGCATTATTAAAAATTTTTCATACATAATAAATATATTTTCTATGGTATGAATAATTAAAAAACCAATTAATAAAAATATTGTTGAATTTGAGAGCATTTCATTTTTGTATATTTTTATAAAAAAGAAACTAATGAAAAAAAATATCATAACACACAGTACAGCTGCTATTGTTTTCATAACTAATATAAATGCTTTATTTTGCTCTTGAGATGTTAATGTTTTTACTTTTGCAAAAAATGCACCTATTGATGGCGCGCATATTTTGTACATAAAAAATGTAAATGTATGACTTACATAATTTATAAAACTTATTCTTGCAACTTCTAAAAACCCAAAAAGTGCTGTTGATAATGGAATCAAAATATTGCTCGAAAAAAGTGATCTGCTAATTTGGTTAATTGATATAATTATTCTTAAATGGCCAACTTTTTTCCAAGAAGGCAAATATAATGTTGTTGGATTTTGTGAAGATGATGGTAATTTTTTATAAAAAAAATAGAGCCGAAAAAGCATTCCTATAATGCTTAAAATAGAAGTAATAATAAAAGGAATAATAAGATTTTCTATAGAAAAATTATGAGTATGCACATAATAACCCCATACCATACTGCAATAAAATATAATATATGAGATTTCTAAAATAGCTGTCGATTTATTTAAAAAAAGTAATTGTAAAAAATGGCGTAATAATTTTTTTACACCTTCGCATGCAATAAAAACTGCCATTATAATAAGATGATTTTCAAAAACAGAAAAACTGCTTATTATCCATATATTTTTAAAAAATATAAAAACAATAGATGGTATAAATAAAAAAAATAGTAATTGCGGAACAATATGATTTGTGATGCATTTTAAAAAGGTCGTTTTATTTTGAGTGAAATTAACAATCCATGGCATAAGAGCAACATCTAGTGCCCCCATTATTATAGTTATTCCTAAATAGGATAATGCAAAAAATGTACTTACAATTCCATATAATTTTTTATCTATGTATGAAAATAAATAATACTGATGAATCATAAAAATAGCTTGATAAATGATCGACTCAAAACTATTCCATTTAAGTGCCCAAAAGAACTTATTAGAAAGGCTTTTGAAGGAAAATAAGCTACTAACTTTACTTTTGTCTTTGCTAATCAGTATATTCGATAAGATTTTTTTCACGAAGTATTCCTTTTAGAGATCAGAAGATTTCTTATGAACTATATTTTGTAAGTATACAAGAAACTTCTTTTAAACCATATGTAATTAAAAGTGAATTTTCGATGAAATAGATAAGTGTAAGTTTAATGAAACTATCTGTAAAAAATGGTATACTTATATCCATGCATGATAAGGCTTCCTAATTGGATAATAAGTATATCTTTGGGGAGAAAAGTACTATGTTCTCACTTAATGATAAAGTGGTATATCCAGGTTACGGCGTCGCATTAATTTGCAAAGTCTTTTCAAGAGAAGTTGCAGGAAATTCTGTTGTTTTTTATGAATTAAAATTTCAAAACAAAGATATGACTGTTATGGTTCCAAAAGACAGAATCGAAGAAGTTGGCATTAGACCATTAAGTTCAACATGCCATATTGATGACATGCTCAAAACTATTACTCAACCAGCAAAACAAATAAAAACAGAAATAACAGGTTCCAATTGGAATAAAAGAAATAAAGAATACCAAACAAAAATAAGCACCGGTTCTCTTAAAGATATTTCTGAAATATATCGAGATCTTAAATTTATATCGCGAGTCAAAGAACTTTCATTTGGAGAAAAGACAATTTTGCTAAAAGCAGAGTTATTACTTGCCGAAGAAATTTCTGCAGCTCAACAAGTAGATGAAGATAATGCAATACAAAAATTACGATCTTTGTTCCCAGCATCAGAAGGAATGTTTCACTCTCATATGCAATAAATAAATATGTGTATAAAAATAAGAAAAATTTTTCTTATTTTTATACACATTAAATTATTTATTACTTTTTAAGTGAATTATATTTTTTTCTATCTATTGCTATTCCATAGTTGGTGAATTTAGTAAAATTTGTCGAAGTAAAGAATTTCTGTATGTGTCAATAAATTCAGATCTTGATTCATCTCTAAGTAGCATATATTCATTTTTCTGCTTTTTTAAAAGCAATTCTTTATTATTTATTAAATTTTTTAAATTATTCTTTTCACCGCTTGGTAATTTGAGTAGTTCTTGAGCATCTGATATGTTTTTTTAATAAGAGCTTATCCGAAAACTTCAGTAAGACTAAAATTATGAATAGCATAGGAAAATTGGCATAAAGCGAGAAAATTATAATCAAATTTTTTTTAATTTAGCTGACTCTTCCTAATCTTTCTCTTCCTAATCTTTCTCTTCCTAATCTTTCTCTTCCTAATCTTTCTAATCTTTCTCTTTCTAATCTTTCTCTTTCTCTTTCTAATCTTTCTCTTTCTCTTTCTCTTTCTAATCTTACTCTTTCTAATCTTTCTATTTCTAATATTCTTAAAGATACTAGTATTGGAATGCAGATTAACAATACACCATCATTTGGCAAATCTGAAAAAAAATCAGCTCCTATATAAGGAATAGCGTCTTTTCCGTATTGATAAAGAAATTTTTTACAACTGAAAGAGTTTACAGTATTCCCATTGTTTGCATCATAGGAAGAACTTGCAAGTATTTTATTTGTAAAAATTCCAAACAAAAATAATAAGCTTAATTTTTTCATACATAACCTCATTCTATTTAAATTGCTAACTGTATTTTATATAATATAACTACAAAACATAAAATGTCAATTTTTGTAATACATTATTTGAAATTTAAAATTTAAAATTTTTCTAAAAAAGCATTTTTTGGTAATCTTTTTATTTATGAAATATTCAAAAAAACTTATCATTATTTATGGTCCTACTGGTGTTGGTAAAACAGATTTGGCATTATCGCTTGATAAGCTTGAACCGATAGAAATTGTCAATGGAGATAGTGGTCAATTATATGAGCCCCTTTCTATTGGAACAGCAAAACCAGATTGGAAAAATGAAATAATACCACATCATCTTTTTGATTATTGTAAAACTCCAATTGATATTACAGTAGTTGAATATAGAAAATTAATCTTAGAAACAATAGAAGACATCTGGCTTAGAGGTGCTACCCCCGTTATTGTTGGAGGCTCTGGTTTTTATATTAATTCTTTATTTTTTCCTCCAAAGCATAATGATAGTGCCTTAGATGCAAAAATTAAAAAAACAGAAGAAGATACAAAATCTACACAAGAATTATGGAATCTTGTGTATCAGCATGATCCTAAAAGAGCTCAATCTTTAGCCATACAAGATAGATATAGAATTATAAGAGCGCTTGATATTATTGCATCTGGTCATAAGCCTTCAACTCTTGTTCCAGAGTATGTTCCATTTCCCGCTGAAGTTTTATTGATTTTTTTAAATCGTGATCGACATGAATTATACGAGCGCATTAATCAAAGAACAGAAATTATGATGCAACAGGGGTGGATAGATGAAGTAAAAAAAATAATAGGAACTGAGTGGCAAGAATTTTTATTAAGAAAAAAAATTATTGGTTACGATGATATTATAAAATATATAGTTTCTGATGATAGTAATTTTACATATGCAAAATTAATAGAGTCTATTCAGCAAAAAACGCGCAATTATGCAAAACGGCAATGTACTTTTTGGAGGATGTTGCAAAAAAAATTACATTCACATTTTATTCATCCTTCCGTAGTTATGGAGTTTGATCTAAATGAAAAAAATAGTACCATAATGTCAATATTAAAAAAATTTTTAAAGGATGACGTGTGATGAAAAGTTTTTTTAAAAAATGGATACATGCTTTTGAAAATTCTGAAATTATTGTTTTGCCTAATCAGCTTAATTTAATAATTTCGGGGTTGTTATTTTTTGGCGTTGCAACTTTTGCAGCAGGATATTTTTGGGGTCAACAAAAAGCAGTTGATTATTTTATAAAACGGATAGAAGAAGATTCGTTTGCAGATCGTATTAGTTACGCTTTGTATACAATGAATGACAGAGATAGTGTGGAATTTGAAGAAGCAGAAAATTCTGATTCCATTGATAATGAATCTAGTGAAAATTCTCAAATAGATAGTGTTGATTCTATTGATTCTGAAGAAGATTCAGGTTTAGATAATTCTGAAAAATTACAAGATTCTGCTTCTGGCAATGAAGTTGATGATATCCCTACTTTAAGTTTAGATGAATTGAAGTCGTATAAATATGCAAGTGATTCATCAGATATCGATGAATCACTACAAAAGAAATCAAAAGAAAATTGTATTGATCATATAAAAGAAACTGATGATACAGTTTACCTTGCTCGACTTGCTGGGTTTGGTACACTACAAGCTGCACGTGTTTTTTTACATCGTGTTCAAGCTATAGATAAACATGCGTCTTTGGTTGAGCATCTAAGTACGACGCAAAAAGGAAGAAAAATGAAATGGTTTCAGGTAGTAACAAGTGATTTTAAAGATAAAAAAGATTTGGAGTTTATAGTTAAACGTATAAAAAATAAAGAATTCATTTCTGATGTACAAATTATAGAGAAAAAGAAAGGTTGATATGGTTATAATGAAAATTCGCAAGGGAATGAAACATATTATTGCAAGAGTATTTTTGTTTTTTATTGCGTTAACAATACTTGGCGGTTATGGCATCACTCGTATGATGATGAAATATTTTGGATCATCAGTTGATGGAGTTGCTAGTGTTAATGGACGTTCTGTCTCCTTGCAATCATTTCAAAATGTTGTTCATCAAGAAGATGAAAGATTAAAATTGATACGGCACCATTATGGTAAAAAAGCTGATTTATATATGAAGCTTATGGGTATTAATACTGATACACGCTCTGCAGCTTTACAACAAATTATTACTGAAGAACTTGTTCAGCAACTTGGAGATTCTTTGGCTATTGTTCTTGCTGATCAATATATAGAAGAAAAATTAGCAAATCCTCATTTTATTAAAAATGAAATAGGTCATTTATTACCATCATCTGTAGTAAGTGAAGATGGTAAAATTAATGTTTATGCATTAACTCAATGGATGATGACTCCGGAAATGCAAGGTATACGATTTCATTTAAGTGAAAAAATAAAAAATGATTTTGTTTCATTAATAGCTCAATCAGTTTTATATGTACCAAACTTTTTTTCAAAAGATGTATATAACATGCGTCATATTGCTAAAAAGTTTTCTGTTCAAAAATTTGATATTTCTTATTTTAAGCAACAGATTCAAAAAGAACCTATAACTAAAGAAGAATTAAGAAATTTTTATGAAAAAAAATCAAATGATGAAAAATGGTATTGGATTCCAGAACAACGTTTTGGAGTTGCATGGAAATTTGATGCGCAACATTTTGGTATTAAAATAAGCGATGCTGAAATTGCAGAGTATTATGCAAAAAACAAAGCAACTCGTTATGTAGAAAAGCCAGCTCAATTTAAAGTAAGAGAGATTATTTTTAATCAATTAGCAGAAAAAGGAACAGAAGGATTGCTGAAATATGCAGAAACTGTTTATGCACAAGTGTTGTCTAATCCAGAAACATTTGCAGAAAAAGCTAAAGAGTTCTCTCAAGAAAAAAGCAGTGCTCAAAATGGTGGGCTTGTAGATTATTTCGCTCGAGGAACTAAAGATAAAGAATATGAAAGAGCTGTTGTTAGATTAAAAAATAATGGCGATATTAGTCCAATTGTTAAAACTTCAGATGGATATGCAATTATTCAAAGAGTTGATAGAAAAGAGCCTGTTTTTAGCACTTTAGAAAATGTAAAAACTCTCATTGAAAAATCTTTAATGGAACAATATTTTAGAAGAAATTTTGTTCGTGAAGCTGATAAAATTATTAAAGAAAAAAACGATGAAAAATTATTTGAATTTATTAAAAAAAATCATGGTTCTGAGTCAAAAATAGGCCCTGTAGAAAAAAATAGTGATGATTCATTTCAAAGAATTTTTTCTATAAGAAATGATGGCGATTATGCAATTTTTATAGAAGATGGAAAAGGCATTATTCTTAAATTAACAGAAAAAAAGGCTAAGCACTTGCCAGCATTTTCTACTATGATTGATCAAGTAACAAGTGACTATAAAGAAGAGAAAACACAGGAACTTTTAAGCAATGCTGTTAAAAAAGCTGTATTACTTGCCCATAAAAATGGAGAAATAGTAGAGATAGAAGGAACAAAAATAGAAAAAACATCCTTTATTAATCCGGAAGAAAAAGAAAATTTGCAAAAATTACTTGAAGAAGGATACCCAAATAACTTTATGAATCTCACTGTTCCAGGAGAAGTAACGCAAGAAATTTCAAAAAATAAAGCTGTTGTCGTTATGCTTGATGAGCTTAAAAAAGAATCTTTAAAAGATTTTGAAGCTAAAAAATTAATGGCAGAAGGAGAGGCTTATCCAACGATTCATAACCTCTTTTCAAGGGCTTGTCTTGCGTCTTTATTTAGAACTGCTACAATTAAGATCAATAAAGAATTAATACACGGAAAAGATAGTCTTTTATGAAAACTAAAACAGCATCAACAAGTATAGAATATGCCGAAATGCATGAAGACGGTTCAAAGGTTGCTCCTAATGCAGTGGTAAAGCAAAAGGCACTTGAGGTTACTTTTGCTCAAATTGATAAGCAATATGGCAAAGGGGCAGTTATGCTTCTTGGTCAATCAGTGGGCTCAAAAGTCGCTGCTATTTCTAGCGGGTCTATTTTAATAGATCAAGCAATCGGAATTGGCGGATACCCTGTTGGAAGAATTATTGAAATTTTTGGACCTGAAGCATCTGGTAAGACAACACTTGCATTGCAAGCTATAGCTCAATCTCAGCGTAATGGTGGGATTTGTGCATTTATAGATGCTGAGCATGCTCTTGATCCTGAGCATGCAGCCAAATTAGGTATTAATGTAAATGATTTAATTATTTCTCAGCCTGATTATGGTGAGCAAGCTTTAGATATTGTTGAAATGTTAATACGTTCTGGTGCTGTTGATATTATTGTTGTGGACTCTGTTGCTGCGCTTGTTCCAAAAGCTGAACTTGAAGGTGATATGGGTGATACTCATGTTGGTCTTCAAGCTCGTTTAATGTCTCAAGCTTTGCGTAAATTGACACCTGTAGTACACAAATCTAAGACTGTTTTAATCTTTATTAATCAAATAAGACAGACTATTAACAGTTTGCCATTTGCCAATAAAGAGACAACAACAGGTGGTAATGCGTTAAAATTCTATGCATCGTTGCGGGTTGATGTTCGCAGGATTGCAAGTTTGCGCAATGGAGAAGACCATGTTGGTAATAGAGTTTGTGTAAAAATAGTAAAGAATAAAGTAGCAGCTCCTTTTAAAAAGGTAGAATTAGACTTGTTATTTACAGAAGGTATAAGCAGAGAGTTAGATTTGCTTGATGCGTCTGTGCATTATGGTGTTATTACACAATCTGGTTCTTGGTTTTCTTATGAAGGTAATAAAATTGCTCAAGGAAGAGATCAGGCTCTTAGGTTTTTAAAAGAAGATGCTGTTGTAGCTGATTCGATTAGAGCAAAAGTATACAATGTTATATCAGGCTCAAGTGTATAATTATAAATTAGTTAAGAAGGTATTTGTCCTTTGAAAGATAAAATTACAAACGGAATTGTAGCAAACGAAGGAATTCGTGCTCGTGAAGTTCAGTTAATAACAGAAGATGGTAGAAATGTTGGGGTTGTTTCTCGTGATGAAGCAATGTTTCGCGCTCGAGATGCTGGCCTTGATTTAGTTATGCTTTCTGAAGGAAAAGATATTCCTATTGTTAAGATTATGGATCTTGGCAAGGAATTGTATGAAAGAAAAAAGAAGCAAGCTGATGCAAAAAAACATCAAAAGGTTATACAAATAAAAGAAATAAAGCTGAGGCCTAAAATTGGTGAACATGATTATGTTACCAAGATGAAGCAAGGAATTGGATTTTTAAAAGATGGGAAGCATCTGAAAGTGACATTATTGTTTAGAGGGCGTGAAGTTGCAACTAAGCATGAGCGTGGAACTGAAATGTTTCAAAAAATTAATCAAACTTTTCAAAATGAAGGTTTGTTAGAACATCTTAGTGAAGATAAAGATATAAAAGCAGGACCAGCTTGGTCGAAGATTTTTTATTTAAAGAAATGATTGGACAAAAGATGCCTAAGGTAAAAACAAATTCAGCAGCTAAAAAACGTTTTAAAAAAACTGCTAAAAAGAAAATTAAATTTACATCATCAATGAGACGCCACTTGTTGACTAAAAAAACAAGAAAAAGCAAGCGTCAAATGCGTAAAAATGCATATATCAGTCAATCTGATATGGCAAGACTTTCTCAGTTAATACCATATTAATAGTAAAAAAAGTGGATGGGATACGACCATGACAAGAGTTAAACGCGGTATAGTTGTTAAAAAACGTCATAAACGTTTATTAAAACAAACCAAAGGTTTTTGGGGACAAAGAAAAAATATTTTTAAACGTGCTAAAGAAACTTTAATGCGTGCTATGGCTTTTGCTTATAAAGGCAGAAAGTTAAAAAAGCGTGATATTAGATCTCTCTTTATTACACGTATAAAAGCTGGAGCTCGTTCTCACGGCACATCATACAGTCGTTTTATGTTTGGCTTGAAAAAAGCAAATATTTTATTGAACAGAAAAATGTTAAGTCAATTGGCAATTTTTGAGCCAGCTGGGTTTGCAAAGGTTGTTCAAGTAAGTATGCAAGCGTAATCTTGACAATAAATTTCCATTAGCAGTACGCTTTTGAAATAATTTTAATTTTAAAAGGGGAGATGCTCATGGAAATTTTGCATGTATTAGAACAAAAAATAGAAAGCCTTGTTGAGTTGATTAAGCGTCAAAAATTAGAAAATGCGCAATTGATAGATGAAAATCAACAATTGTTGCTACGAATTAATCAACTCGAAAGTGCGCTTTTACATGAAGCAAAAAAAGTTGAGCTAGAGTTAAAGGAAGAGCGTTCTGCTACGCAACAAGTTGTTGATGAGCTCATTAAGAATATCGATGATCTGATTGAAAACGGAGGTATTAGATGAGCAATAAGGTAAAAGTTTCTATCTTTGGTTCCTCTTATTTTCTTATTACAGATCAAACTGAAGATCATCTTCAAAAAGCAGCAGAGCATGTTGATCAAATTATGAAAAGTTTACAATATTCTATTGATGAACCATCAAAGATAGCGGTTCTTACAGCTCTTCAATTGGCAAGCAAGCTTTTTTTACTTGAAGAGCAGAAAAATGATGCTCTTCAAACACAAAAACGTCTTATGGAAAAGCTTAATTCTGTGCTGTAAGATTGTTTTTGTTTTACATGTTTTATATAAAAAAGCGAGAGCAAGCCATTTTCTCTAATGCATTTTGTGTAAGGTTTCATAGCCATCAGTATAATAATGTTTAACATCATGTTGATTGTAAGAGAGATTTAAATGGTAACAATAATAATACAGTTAATAAGCCTTCTTGGTCTTATAGTAACTGGTATCATGTTTTTTTATGCTCGTAAAAAAATGGCAGAAGCTCATGATACAATGAACAAAATTCAAGAAAAATGGAAATCTGTAAAACGTGAAACTGAAAATGAGCGTAGAGAAGCTCAACTTAAAGTTAAAGATGAAATTTATAGAAAGCGTATGGAGTTTGAGGCTGAGCTTAAAAAAGAACGCCTTGAGCTTGAAAGGCTCCAATCAAAAATAGCTGATAAATATGAGGCATTAGAAAAAAAAGAAGAACAGTTGGATGATCAACGAAGAGAGATACAACAAACTGAACGTAAATTGTCTCGTATGAGTGAAGTTATGCATAGTAATGAAGAAAAATTAAAATCTTTATATGCAGAACTTATTTCTAAATTGGAAAATATTGCAGGTATTAGTAAAGATCAAGCTAAAAAAGAATTATTTGATACACTTCAGGCAGAGGTAAAACTTGCAAATGAAAAGTGGATTCAAAAAGTTGAAGAAGAAACTCGTCAAATAGCAAAAGAACGTTCTAATCAAATAGTTGTTAGTGCAATGCAACGTTATACTATTGATCAAGTAAGCCCAAATTCATCAAGTGTAGTTCATTTACCAATTGAAGAAGCCAACACTATGAAAGCTCGTATTATTGGTAAAGAAGGTAGAAATATCAAATCTCTTGAAATGGCAACAGGTATGGAATTTGTTATCAGTACTGATACTCCAGAAATTATAACCATTTCTGGATTTAATCCTATTAGACGAGAAGTTGCCCGTCGTTCTCTTGAAAAACTTATTCTTGATGGTCGTATCAATCCAACACGTATTGAAGAAACAGTTCAATTATGTGAACGTGAAATTGATGAAATTGTTGAAGAATATGGTAAAAAAGCAATTCTTGAATGTAATGTTCAAGGAATTCATTCTGATATTGTAACACTTCTTGGAAAACTTCATTTTAGAACAAGTTTTTCTCAAAATGTTTTAGAACATTCCATTGAAGTTGGTATGTTTGCTCGCATGATAGCAGAAGAACTAGGCCTTGATGGTAAAATTGCTATGAGAGCAGGATTACTTCATGATATTGGTAAAGCAGTAACTGCAGAGGTTGAAGGGCCGCATGCGATTATTGGTGGAGATATTGCAAAACGTTGTGGAGAAGACCCACTTGTTGTTAATGCTATTTCTGCTCATCATGAAGAAGTTGTTTTTATGTCAATTTATGCACCGCTTGTTGTTATTGCTGATACTATTTCGGCGTCTCGTCCAGGTGCACGTCGCGAAACGCTTACTGCTTATGTAAAACGTCTTGAAAAATTAGAAGAAATAGCAAATTCTTTTACAGGTGTTAAAAAAGCGTATGCTCTTCAAGCAGGTCGTGAAATTAGAATTATTGTAGAAGAAGACTTCTTAGATGATGATAAAGCATTAATTTTAGCTCGTGATGTTGCAAAAAAAATTGAAGATGAAATGAATTTCCCTGGTCAAATTAAAGTTAACGTCATTAGAGAAAAACGTGCAATAGAGTATGCACGATAAGGATTACTTCATGAATACACTTCGCGTTTTGCTTATAGGAGACCTTTTTGGCAAACCAGGTCTTAATATTTTTACTCGTCATATAGAGAGCATTAGAACTCAATATCGTGTTGATGCAACTATTGTTAATGGAGAAAATCTAGCATTTCAAAATGGCATGGGAATTACACCAGATATTATGGAAATTCTTAAAAAATATAAAGTTGATGTTGTAACTTCTGGCAATCATATTTTTGATAAAAAAGAAATTTATCCTTATCTTGCAAATAATTCTGATCTTATTCGTCCTGCAAACTTACCAAATGTTGCTCCTGGCAAAGGATTTACAACTTTTGTATGCCAAGGATTTTTAATAGGGGTTATTAATGTAATGGGCAGAGTTTTTATGAGCCAGCATGTTGAATGTCCATTGCGAACTGTTGAATCAATTTTAACTTATTTATCTCAAAAGACGCCTATTATTTTTATTGATAATCATGCAGAAGCTACTTCAGAAAAATTAGCGATGGGCTACTATTTTGATGGTAAAGTATCTGGTGTTGTGGGTACGCATACTCATGTTCAAACCAATGATGCGCGCATTTTACCTGGTGGCACTGCCTATATTACCGATCTTGGTATGGGGGGTGCATTAAACTCGATGATTGGTGTAAAAAAAGAAATTATTTTAAATAAAATGCTTACACAAATGCCCGCAAAATTTGAAGTTGCAACCGAGCCTCCCTATGTTTTAAGTGGCGTGATTATTGAAGTTGAAACAAAAACTGGAAAATCAAAGTCGATAGAAACAATATATTTGGTGGATAATGAAAATTTATAAATATTTCACATCATTTAGTTTTATAGATCAGATTGGTATAGCAGCAATATTTTTGATGTATGCTATTTTTTCTACAACGCTTAGTCTTGGCAAATCAGTTGTTCAATATGGTCCTATAGTAACATACATAAGTTTACGTATGTTTATTTCTGGGATTATTTTGTTGGTTTATTATTATTTTTGTTTAAATAAAAAAATTGTATTTAAACAAAAAAGTGATTTTTTAGGTTTTTTAAATATTGCTCTTTTTGGTATTGCAGCATCATACATTTTATGTTTTTGGGCATTACCACATCTTTCTATTGCAAAGAGTGCTTTCTTTTTGGTTTTAAATCCATTCTTTACTGCTTTTTTTGCATGGCTTCATGGGTTTGAATCATTTACTTATAAAAAAATAATAGGACTTATTATTGGAGCTCTTGGGACAATTCCCATTCTTATGTCTAATACAGCTGACGAAGCTGCTTTCTCTAGTTTCTTATCTTTAAATCTTCCTGAAGCTCTTTCTCTTTTAAGCGTCGCATTATATGCATATAGCTGGATAGAATTTAAACGTTTAATGAACAAAGGTTATGACAATTCACTTATTAATGGAATTACTATGTTTGTAGGTGGCATTGTTATGCTTGGAGTTTCATACATTATTGATGAATGGTATCAAGGTATTAACCCAATAACATCACTATTACCTTATAGTTTTTATGTTATGACAATTGTTGCTATAGGAACTTTTTGTTTTAGTTTATATGGTCATGTTTTAAAAAAGTATTCACCAACACTTATAGCATTTTTTGGATTTTCAGAGCCTTTTTTTGCAGCATTATTTGGATGGTTTTTTTTAAATGAATCTATTTCATGGCTCTTTGTAGCAGCGTTATGCATTGTTTCTGTAGGCCTTTATTTATTTTACCAAGAAGAATTCTAATTTTTTTCTATTAACGTATATAAACTCTTTTAAATTAAATAAGAATTTAATTACTATGAATTTTTATTATAATTTTTTTTAAAAAAGGCTTGTATATGAATATAAAACAACATTTTATACTAATGTTTACGCATATAATGTTGTTACATCATTTTTCTTATGCTAATGCAAATTCCACATCAATAAGTTTATGGGCAACTACTTTTAGTTCAAATAAAATTGATATTTTAAAAGTTAAAGATCTTTTATCTAAAGGCGTTGATGCTAATTTACCTATAGATAGTCTTAATAAAATTACAGCAGCTCATATTGCTGCAAAAAATAATAATCTTGAATTACTTGAATTATTAAAAAATTTTAATGCAAATCTTGCAATAAAAGATGCAAAAGGAAAAACCCCTTTTGAGTATGCATATAAATACAATAAATTTACTTCAATAATGAATAGTCATGTTTTAGATTTCTTTTTTGAATATTATTATGCCAATAAAAATGAATCTATTTCATGGATAGACAAAAATTTATGTCATTTTATTTTATCTCAATTACATTTAATATACCGAGATATGAATACTTCAGATGCATTGTTACAAAAAACTATTAGAACATTTTTATTATGCGGTTATTTAATTCCAGACCATGCACATTGGTGGGTCTATAGAGATGTAAAAAATTCTGCTCAAAAAAGAATGAATAAAGAAACTGGTAATATTGTTAATTATAAAACATACAAAAGTTCCAAAAGTTCACTTCCTATGATTTTAGAAATCGCAGGAACAAGAAAAAAGCATGATTTTGATACTTTTTTTCATCTTGCTGTTAGAAACTGTATGCCCGAAAAAAAATTAGCACAAGAAGCACTTACAGTAATGATAGCATCAACTAAAAATTGGAAAGTAAATATAAATACAGATGCTGTTTTTAGATCGGACAAAGCGCTTCATCATGCAATTAAATACGAAAATTTAACAGGTCTTGCTTGCTTATCTTCTCAAACAGATAAAGGTGTAGATATCGCAGTTAAAACATCAACTGGATATACCGCATTACATTTGCTTGCAATGAAAAATACTCAAGAAAATGAACGTATTAAAGATTTTTGCAATCGTGCTTTTGATATTATTTTTGCTGCTGCAAGTTTAAAAAATAATGATAAAAAAGATGAATTTTTATTTATTACCAGAGATAAATCAACTGCATTGCATGAAGCTGCTAAAAATAATAAAGAGGTGGTTGTTAAAATACTTCAAACAATTAGTCCTTCAAAAAAAGTTGAACTTATTTTACAAAAAAATAAAAAAGGTAACGATGCAATTAAAATAGCAAATGATGCTCATAATAATGAAATAGCAAAAATATTACTTTCAGAATTAATGCCATTACTGTTGAATGTAGCTCAAGCAAATAGTGTTGGGCCAATAAAAAGCGATGCCGATAAAGCATTAATAGCACGATTTTTTGATATTTCTTCTTTAAACTTATCTACTATTCAAATTAGTAAATTTTCACACGGCTTAAAAAGCCGTGGCTTCGCTATTTAGGACTTTTAT
>CAZMYL010000009.1:0-22561 GCA_964570505.1 uncultured Pseudomonadota bacterium | reverse complement strand
ATTCTCCTCTGCTATTCATAATTTTAGACTCGCTGGAATTTTCGGATAAGCTCTAAATTTTGGCTGTCATTAATAAATAATTTTAATGCTGTTGTTAATGCATTTATATATATTGGATCTTCATTTGAGGAAATATTACTAAGTCCTCTTTTTATTTGATCATCAGTTAAGGTTTTAAATTTTAAAAATAAATCTGCATTTACATTTTTAGTTAAAACTGATTTTAATAATCCATTTCTAGGTCCTTGATTAAATCGTATTTCTGTTTCTATTAGTGCTTGTATTGTCGCTTCTTCTACCATTTCTAATATTTGTGCTTCTATTTCTTTTGTTCGTTTTTTGTTTTTTTCTAATTTCATCTTCATTAGATTTTTTGGTTGAGGGATTTTGCGCTTTGGTGTTGCCTCTTCTTGTAATCTTTTCTTTTAATGCACGAGGACTCCTTAAGGAGGGGACTGCTGGTAAGTCATTAGTAAAAATATTTGATGTTTGCATCGCAAGTGAAAATAAAAAAAGAGGGATTATTTTTAGCCTATCTATAAATAATTATACATTGTAATTCAATCTGAAGTTTCTCACTTAATAAGGCTATATGTCAATTTTTTTAAATAGTAATAATATTGATTACAGGTAATAGTAATTTACAAAAATGTAAAAATTACATTTTTTCTGGTAATGAAATTCCAATTATGTTGAAACAGCGTTCAAACATTTCTTTTACAAGTGTTACCAGTAATAATCGACCTCGGCTTTGATCTATAGAAATAGGCTCTATAACTTTGTTGTGATGATAGTAGTTATGAAAAAGATGGGCAAGTTCAAGTAAATAATAGGTCAGTAAGTGAACTTGATAATTTTTAGATATATCAATTAATAAATCTTCGAGATTCGCAAGTTTTTTAATAATAAGAGCTTCTTCTTTTGTAAGGTGCTGGGTGTCTTGATAATTAATGTTATTAAACTCTGTATGTTCTGCTGCTTTTTTTAGAATTGCATGCGTTCTTACGTAGGCATATTGTAAATAATAAACAGGATTTTCTTGTGTTGTTTCTAGTGCAAGATCAATGTTGAATTCAAGATGAGCATCAGCTTTGCGATTAAGATAAAAAAAGCGAGCAACATCGGTGCCTACAGTATCAATAATGTCTTGTAGTGAAACAATTTTTCCTGCTCGTTTTGACATTCGTACGCGCTCATTATCTTCTTTCATAGAGACAAGCTGATACAAAATGCAGTCTAAATTGATGTGATTGAGGCCTAATGCTTGCCTAATACCATTAAGACGTTTTGGATAACTGTGATGATCTTGACCTAAGATAAAAATTAAATAGTTAAATCCTCGGCTTGCTTTGCTAAGCATATAAGCTGCATCTGCAGCTGCGTAAGTATAGGACCCATCTGCTTTTTTTAAAACACGGTCTTTATCGTCACCATATTCGGTTGACTTAAACCATAAAGCCCCATCATGTTCATATGTTTTGTTATTACGCTTTAATTCTTCAATTGCATCTTCAATAGCTTTGGTATGGAGTGTTTTTTCAGAAAACCATGTATCAAATGTGATTCCATAATCGCTTGTTGTTTTTTGAAGTCCTTTAAGCATGTGAGTATACGCATAAGACATAAAAAAAGTATCATCTTGAGTAAGCGCTTCAGGAAAATCTTGTAAACACTTTTGGGCTAAATCTATTAAATACTCACCGTGGTAAGCATCTTCTGGTAATTGTACATCAAGCCCTTCTTGCTGTTGGCAGCGAATTTTGAGAGATAATCCAAGTTTATTGATTTGAGATCCTGCATCATTAACGTAGTGTTCTTTTGATGCTTTATATCCTAAAAATAGCAAAACATTAGAAAGAACATCTCCAATAATACCGCCTCGGCCATGGCCAAAATGAAGAGGTCCTGTTGGGTTAGCGCTCACAAATTCTATGTTATAGAAGGTGGATGTTTCTTTGAGCTTAAAATAAGAATCTTTTTTTATAAAAAGTTCTTGGGCTATGGCGTTTAAAGTATTTTGTTTTAGAAAAATATTAATAAATCCTGGCCCTGCAATTTCTATTTTTTCTATATGGTTGCTATTGATTTCTTGTGCTATTAATTGAGCTAATTCGCGAGGGTTTTTGCCCATTTTCTTTGCTATAACCATAGCTCCATTAGTTGTAATATCACCAAATTGTTGTTTTTGCTCATCAGTGTTTAAATTAAATTCAATAACTGGAAGATTGTTAATGCCTGATATGTTTTGCATAGCAGCAGTAAGAATATTTTTTAAGCTCAATAAGATCATTTAATATGTCTTTCTTTTTTCTAAAATATTTTTCATAACTATATAAGTGTAATAATACAGTAAAATTAGATTTTTTTAAATGTCGTTCAATTGTGTATAAATACTCTTAATAAAAACTCTATTTGATAATTTTTTTAAAAACAATAAACTTTTAAAAAATAGATTGTTATTGTAATAAATTATTCTAATTACACCTTTTTAAGGTTTTTATGAAGAAAGTAATATATGCATTCTCTTTAGGTATAGTTTGTATTGCTAGTTCTGCAGATCAAGATTTATCTGGAAGAGTAAAGGATGTTGAGGGAAATGGTGGTATTGTCTATTTTGGTTTGCCACCTCAGCATGAGTTTTCTGCTGATAGTATTACTTTGAAATGCTTGAGTATAGATGAACTTAGGGAAAAAAATCGTTCAATAAAACATGCTATAAGAAATGTAAAAGATCCTAATGAAATTGCTGGTCAAACTGAGCGCTTAAAGGCTATTCGTCAATCCTTGATTGATAAGTTGAAAGAAGAAAAAATACAAAGAAAGATTGAAAAAATAAAATTTGTGCATTCAGAAGTTGAATTAAGTGAATTATTAAGAAAAAGAGAAAAAAAGGCAGAAGAGCAAAAAACAAAGCCTTTGCCTTTTGGAGGGTGTCTTTTTTCTGGTGCGCAAAAAAAATTACAACGTTCAGAAAGTGTTAATGGTTTACCCTCTGAAAATCTTGACGTGGAAGTAGATCGTAAAGATGCAGCTATGTCTTTACCTTCTGTATCTTTTGTTTCTCCACAAAGTACAACAGAAGAAGGCGTAACAAATGAAAACTTCAATTTGTTAGGTCAAAGATTGAGTCAAGGCAGAGAGCGCCTGTCTCGCACAGCAAGTGTTGGATCAATTAGAGAGAGTGCTGCTGTAGCGCAAGATCCTATAGACGAAAATTTAAAGGCGCTTCTTGCCTCTTTAGAGCATGTTCATGTAAAAACTCATGCTTTATTTGGCCAAACGCTTGAGGATTAGTAATAAATTGTATTTTGTAATTTTTTTTAAATATTAATTTATTAAATAAGTTGTTACGTATTATATGGGGAATCTTTTTATGAAAAAAATAATATATATACTTTTTTTAAATATAACTTGTGCTACTTATGCGTCAGATGTAACTAAAAAAAAATCAAAAGAAGCTTCTTGTGAAGATCTATCTTTTGAGAATTTTTTGGAACAATGTACTTTAGATGATCTTTGGAAAAAAAGGAGTGCAATAATGTCTGCAATAGAACAATTAAAGGATCTTGGTAAAATTGCTGTTAAAAATAAAGAGCTTGTAATTGTTTGTAGCGTTATAGATTCTCGGCTTAAGCAAAAAAAAGAAGAACAAAAAAGGATAAAACGAACAATAAAAGAAGAGCAAGAAGAAGCAGGATTAAGATCAAAACCTTTTCCTTATTATGATTCGTTAGAAGAATTGAAAGAATCTCTTAAGGGGGTAAAGCCTGAACGTAAACTTTTGTTCTGGAAGAAGTCTTCTGATTAATTTATAATTTTTATGTATACTGTCTTTATAATGTAAAGCTTTAATACGAGATGATTATAGAGATATGAAAATAGCAATGTTGCTTTCTGGTGGTGTTGATAGCTCGGTTGCTTTGGCTTTGTTGCAGCAGCAAGGGTATCAGATTACTGCTTTTTATTTAAAAATTTGGCTTGAAGATGAACTTTCTTATTTGGGAGAGTGCCCTTGGGAAGAAGATCTATCGTATGCGCGTGCCGTATGTGAAAAATTAAATATTCCTCTTGAAGTTATTTCTTTACAGAAAGCTTATAAAGATAAAATCTTGGCTTATACCATTGAAGAAATTAAAAAAGGTCGTACTCCAAATCCTGATATGCTTTGTAATCCTATGATTAAATTTGGTGCATTTTTGGAAGCTGTTGGTAACAATTACGATAAAGTTGCTACGGGCCATTATGCAGGGCTTTTGGAAAAAGAAGGTATATATTATTTGCATCAGGTTCCTGATCCCATCAAAGATCAAACGTATTTTTTAGCCAGACTTTCTCAAAAACAATTATCTCAAGCACTGTTTCCATTAGATAAATATTATAAACAAGATGTTCGTGAGCTTGCTCAGAGGTTTGATTTGCCAACAAAAGATCGTAAAGACTCTCAAGGACTCTGTTTTTTAGGAAAAATTACGTTTAAAGATTTTATTGCACATCATGTTGGTTTTCAAAAAGGACCACTTGTGGAGTATGAAACAGGGCGTATTTTGGCTGAACATGATGGATTTTGGTTTTATACTATTGGGCAACGTCAAGGTTTGGGGCTTTCGCATGGGCCATGGTACGTAGTTGCTAAAGATTCATCTACCAATACAGTTTTTATATCTAATCAGTATTATGATCAAAATAAAAAACGAAATTCTTTTTTTGTAGAAGAATGTATGTGGAATGAATCTAATACTTTAAATACTTCAAAAAATGTATTAGTTAAAATACGTCACGGCAAGCAATTGCATGATGCAACGGTAACTTTTTTAAAAAATGAATGTTGCAGTGTTGTATTGAAAGATTCTGATCAAGGTATTGCAGCAGGGCAATTTGCTGTTTTTTATAAAAATAATTTGGTAGTGGGATCTGGTATTATTGGTGAACATGATATGGTGAATTATAATGAATAAATTTTTTTTAATGATGTTTTTTTTTGGAATGTCTCTACATGCAGAAATTATTCCTTCATTTATTTCTAAAACAGAAAAGAAAAGTTCTAGAGAAAAAAATGTAGAAAAAAAAGTTGTAGAAAAAGCTCGGCATATATTTGATATTTCTGCTGATATAACTTGTACATTATCTCAATGGGGAAAAGAGCTTTCACATAAAGTATTTTCTGATCTTGAATCTTCCAATAAACAAAAACTTAACGAACTTTTACAAGATCTTAAGGAGTATGAAAAAGAACTGCTTGAGATACAAAAAAAAATCGATACGCTACATATACATAGTGCTGATGTATAAATAATTTATTTGAATAAGAGGTATATGCAAGATGGCTAGTTATAATCGTGTAGTAATGATAGGTAATTTAACTCGTGACCCTGATTATAAGCAGTTGTCTTCGGGGCAAGCAGTATGCCGTTTAGGCATAGCTTCCAATAGACAATTTCGAAATCGTCAATCAGGTGATATGGTTCAAGAAGTTTGTTATATAGACATTGATGTTTGGGGGCCTCAAGCTGAAAGTTGTAAGCAATATTTAGCAAAAGGGCGCCAAATTCTTGTTGAAGGTCGTATTAAGTTTGATACATGGCAAGATCAAGAAAGTGGCGCAACTCGTAGCAAACACTCAATTGTTGCTGATAGAGTTGTTTTCTTGTCCTCAGGTTCTGATAACTCAGAAATTGGAGCGGGAGCTTCAGCGGATCAACCAGAATCATTTGAACCAAGAAATGAAGTTGAACGTGAATTGATGTCACAACTTGATGGTATTAAAGCTCGTGCAAAACAACCAGTGGCAAGTGCGCCTAAAGAATTCTCTAAAAAGAAATCAGTAGACTTTGAAGAATCAGGAGCTGCAGCAAGTGCGGCAATATTTAAAGATGAGCCTCCTTTTAAAGATGATCTTCCTTTTTAATATAATTATATATTAAGCAAAAAGAAAAAAGGCGCAACTTTAAAAAAGCGCCTTTTTTATTTATCAAATTGCTCATTATTGACAAATAGAATCGTTATGTGCAACCCTTAAATTGATAGAGATACCTATATTTTAAGGAAAGCATGTATGAAAAAAAACATCATTACATATTTTTTTTTATGTTTAAGTTTCTCTATTAATTTTATTATTTGTAGTGATGAAAATAAGAAATATAGTAAGGCATTGCCATTTATGAATGATGAATTACTGTATCCTTCTTCTCCTTTACAAAGAATGCGTTCTAATAGTATGCAATTGTGGGGAGTCTTGCATGCTGCATCTTTGTCGAGTGAGTTTCAGTTAGAATTGCATTATAAACTTGATGATTTAATTGAAAAAATACTTACTATATATGGCGATTTTTATTCATTTTATAAAGACTTTCAAAACAATATTATTTTATATGATAGACAAGAGATTCAATCTCTGTATGGCTTGCTATGTAATCTAGAGAAATTGTTTGAATATATTATGAAGGGCGATACCAGCGCTGAAGTTGTTTCTTTTATAATAATTTCTAAAAACATTCAAAAAAAATTAGAGCAGATGCTTGCCTTGTAAGGCCTACATCTGCTCTTGATAGTTTTGTATAAGCTACGTGTTATTGCAGAGCAACGACACCTTTGCTTGTACCCATCATCATACTACCTGCAATTGGTTGCATCCAATATACAGCTCCAAGGCTTTGTAAGACAGAGTCTTGTATAACGTAAGGAGCTGAAAGATTCCATACGTCTACGCGATATGGGCTGCCTATTAAATTCATTGCATGGCTTGAAGTTGTTCGAGTAACAAGCGCCAAGAATCTGCGGATACCGTCAGAATAAAGGTTGCTTATAACTGGCAACTCTACAAATCCAGCAGGAACTGTTGTTGTTCCGTCATATGCATCAAAGTTAATCATTTGATCTTGACCAAATTGACTTCTTCTGTTTGTTGCACGTCCATATTGTACAAGTTGTACTTTATCATACACAGCATCATTTGTTTCGCTTTGTGCCCATTGAGAAGAAATAAATGATTGTGGGTTGCGAGTATGCGATGGTTGGAAGAATTTAACCATAAAGCCTTCCATTGTTGCTGGATCTGTTACTTTTTCCCATCCACAATTGAGCATTGCGCTTGCTGGAGCATTGTTGTAGCCTGCAGCGTCGCAACCTGCAGATGATGTTGTTGTGTATACACCGTCATTGGTAACCATAGTAAGTTGTTCGAGTCCTGCACCTGTTTGAGAAATTACAAAGTCGTAAATGTGGTTAACTGCTGAAAGATCAACTGCGCCGTTTACTGCACCTGTTGTTGCTGTAACAACAAAGCTTGTGTTAAGCGTTGCTCCTGTTTGTTTTTTAATCAAACGGAAGATACGGTCCATGCTTGCGCCTGTTGAGTCAACTTTTCTTGTAAGTATGTAAACAGCGCCTCCTTGAGAAAGTATTTTTACAGGAATACCATCACAACGATCAAGTTGTTGCCAGCTGCTTGCTCTAAATGGAGCCATTGCTAAGTTGGTTATGCTTCTTTGATTGTATCCTACGCCAAGACTTGCTGCGCAAAATGCATAAAGAGCACCATTTCCATTTCCTGTTTCAGCACCTGCAAAGAAGAATCCTGGAGTTGTTGCTCCACTTACAGCATACCATCCTGAATGAGCAAGTGAGCGAACTGTGCCTGCTCCTGTAGGAAGCTGAGTTAAAAGAAGTGTTGTTGATGAAGTGTAATCAAGAGAAGTTGTGTTGCTTGAAGTATCAAAAATCATTTCAAGGCCAGTAGGAGTTGTTACAAGAGCTGCGTGATTTCCTGCATAGGTAGAAATTCCTGAACCTGTCATAGCAAAACAAACTTTACCGTTTACGCCACCAAAAAGTGCCATACGAGCAGGAGTTTGATCTCCCCATGCAGTTGTTGTGCTGTTAAGATCGCATACAGCTGTACATCCATCACCAACATTTGCAGTTTTATTAAGATTTGTTACAAGACCTTTTGCATTTGGTGTACCGTCTTGGTTGGTTGATGCATTAAGCCATTGAGTCATGCGGACAGTTGTTCCTGCGTTTCCATCAACAGCTGTTATGTGTCCAGTTACACCATCAACAGAGAATGGTCCAACGCGGCTTCCTGTTGAAGTTGATTCTGCATTTCCAAGAGCATTAGGAGCTATTTTGTGCCATTCTGTCCAGTATGCAATTTTTCCTAATTCATCAAACATTGCTTGAGATACATAAAGACCAGGTGTAATAGCAGCTGCGCCATTTGAGCCGGCGGTACTTACTGCTGCTGCTGAAATAGATACGTATACTGCATCTCCCGAAACAAACATATCAGAAATTGCTGATGATGCAGGAATTGGAAGTGGCCCATTACCAACTTTTGCTGCTGCTGTTGCAGTTGTATAAAGATCGCCTACTGCTGATGCACTTGTTCCAAAGTTTCCAGTTGTTACTTTAGCAAAAGTACCGTTAATAGAAGTATTTTCATTTCCAACTACAAGTGGAATTGCCCATATTTGATTGCTAGTAGCAGTTGCAGCTCCATTACCACCATTTACAATAAGATATTTAAATCTTACATCGGCGCTTGGCCCAGTAGATGTTGTCATTACTTTAATGTTAGAAGCAGTAAGTGTTTTGTTTGCACCGCGTTGAGCAATAATATATTGACCACCACCAACAAGAGGCGTTACAACGTTATTACCACCACATGGAGAAAGTTGAGCAGCATCGCCTTGTGAAGTTACACTGAACATACCAATACTATACGCTCCAGTCCTTGCTCTGTTTGATGATGTATTATCAGTAGTAATTGATGGTATTCCTACATACAATACGTTTAAATCTTCATCAAATGCCATAGGAATTCTTGTACCAGCAGCTATAGATGTTGTTGCATGAGATCCTGTACGTCCTCCTACAGATAAAGATCCTGTAGAATTTACATCAAGAGGGCTTCCTGCAACACTAACAGGCGTCATTGCAAGTGTTGAATTGTTAATTTGCAATATTCTTATTCCATCGCCAGTTACAGATGATGCAAAGTCTGCTCCTGATGTTCCATTTTTTTTGACAGCAGCAAAAACAAAAGAATTTGTATCAATATTTCCTGCTGTAAGCCCGCACAAGTTGCTTGTTGCTGCAGGAACGTCTTGACAATCATTAGGTACTTTGGTTACAGCTACACCTGCAGTTGGTGTAATAAGGTATGCAGTTGTAGGACGAGTAGTGTTAGAAATGGTTGATATAATTCTTACACTATTAGCATTTTCTGGCGCTGCTGGATCTGGTACAATAGTTACGTTTTTGATGCATGAGTTTCTAAGTGTTGTGTCTGCAGCTATACCTGTTGCTGTTGGGCTCACGTCTGTTGTTGTTGGTCTGTAAAGCAACATAATTGAATTGTTACTATTTCCAGTTCCAGCTGTAGTGTTATTTGTTGTTGTCATAACAAGCATGCCAGATTGTGTGTGAAGTCTAACATCAGTTATTTTGAAATTAGATGTTGTTGTTGAGCTTGTTGTTCCAACGGGTCCTGTGACAAGAATATTGGCGTATGCCAACTGGGTAGCCAGTGTGCTTATAAGCACTAAAGCTATTTTATTTTTGAGTCTTACCATGGAAAAATTTCCTTTTTTTTAATTAATTAAATGTCCCATGCGATGTGAAGACCGAGTACTCCACCAAATGTGTTTGTTGCATACACACGTTTACCACCAAGTGGTCGTGTATAGAATAGACTTACATGAGGATTGAATTTTTTGTTTTCATCAGCAAAATCATATTCTATACCAGCAAGAATACTGTTTGAGTAAAATGCTTTAAGCATAGGGTCAACATTAACTATTTCAGAATTAAATGCTACAAGGTCAACAGGTGTAAGTGTGTCGTGTGCTTTATAGGTAAAGTTGTATCCACCAAGAATTGAAAGTCCGTGTAAAATATGATCTGCTTTGATGTATGCACTGACGTCAACTTGAGGTCCCATAGAGCGTTTTGCTTCGCCTGTTAATAATTTGAACATACCTGTTTGATTTGGGTTTGTGTTAAGACGCATAACTTTGCTTTTGCTTGCAAAAAATACACCATCAAGATGTGCTCCTACAGTGAGCCAATCAAAGAATCCAAGTGCAAAATCAAAATAGATTGGAAATGCTACATGCCCATCGTATCCCAATGGAATTGCAAATGCATTGTCTTCATCTTTTTTGTCAGCTGTTGGAACTGAAATACAAAATTTTAATGTTGTATCAAAAAAATCTATAACATCACTATCTGTTTTGCTATATGACCATCCTGCTCCAATCAATAAATCACCAACACCAGTTTTTTTGTAACCAGCTGCTGTTAAATTGTATTGGCCTAAAATTCCTGTTAAGTTGTTGCGAACAGAGAGCCATTCAATGCTTTCTGCATCTGGCCCTGTTGAAAGATCGGTAAACGAAACATCTTTAATTTCAAGACGTTTGAATGGGATTACAAGATCAAGGAAAAAGCCATGAGTAATGTTTTGTGCTAAATAAACGTTGCCTTGAAAGTTAGTAAATTTTCCTGAGTATGCCAATGAACCTGTTCCAGATTCATCAAATCCAGAGTTGTAAAGATCAGCAAGTAATGCATTATAGTTACTAGAAAGTGGATCGCCAATTGAACCTATTCCAAGTTCTGCAATATCATAGTTGCCGTAAATTTCAAGAACGTTTGTCTTGTCTTTTGAACCGTTGTAGCCATTATTTGCGTAGCCACCTGCTAATTGAAGGTCGATTGTTGTAAGTCCGTTACGTGTGTAGCGTGGTTCTGAAAATGGATTTACTGAGTAGAAGGTGTTTGGTGTGTAAATAAATCCATGTAACATTACCGGCGCTAGCAGTGCTACGAAAAGGACCTGATTTCTAAACCTTTTCATACATACTTTCCTTTTTTTGAAGGGGTTGAAACAATTAATTTCATTACGTGAGCTCTCTTTTTATTTGTATAGTTAAGAAACGATTTTTTTAATTTTACCTCCTTGTTTCTAAGGTGTTTTTTGCTATACTTTTAAACTTTACTATGTTTCATTTCCTAATAAGAATGGTTATAAAAGTCAAGGAACTTGCATGTTTGATATTAATAAAGATCTTGATGTGATTGATAAGAATGATTTATCTGACGATGTTTCTTCAGAAAGCACAAAATCATCATCTCAAGAAAATAATAATTATGTCGATACAACATTAGATGAGCTTATTGTTTTAAAAGATAAATTTTCACGGCTTAGTGCTGATTTTCAAAATTATAAAAAAAGAGCAGAAACTGATAAGTATCTCTTGATCGATCGTTCTCGCTCTGAAATTTTGCTTTCAATGCTTTCTATTGTTGATAATTTTGATAGAGCTCTTTCAGAAGCTCAAGCAACACAAAATGAAGCGCTTCATTCATGGCTTCTTGGTTTTGAACTTATTCATAAAGCGTTGTATGAGTTTTTAGCATCTCAAAAAGTAACAATAATTGCTGAAGTAACAACATTTGATCCAAACCTTCATGAAGCTATTATGCAAGTGCAAGATGATGCATATTCATCTGGTTCAATTGTAAAAGTTTTTGAAAAAGGATTTATGTATAAAGACAAAGTGCTTCGTACAGCAAAAGTGAGTGTTGCTGCATAAAATGCAGTACAGTATACAATTTAAAAAGGCTCGAATATTATTCGAGCCTTTTTAATTAATAATCGTAAAAAAGAAAGGTAACTTAGTCTTGATAACGACGATTTCTTGAGCGACTTCTTTTAGTTCTAGGTTTAGAAGATGTTCCAAAGTTATCTATTTTATCCATAACAGTTCCAAATAATTTTCCTTGGAGTTGAGCTTTAAGCACGCTTTGCATTCCGCCTGATTGTTCTATAAGTTTATTCATTGCTAAGGCTTGCTTCATTTGTAAAAGTTGTCTGTAGTTATTACTTTCATAATAATCATCATCATCGTCATCTTCGTCATTTTCATATTCGTAATCATCTCTTTGCGTTCTTTTATTTGTAGGTTTTAATTTTTTACGCAGTGGTGTTTGAGTATCAGTATCATTATCATAATTATATTGACGTTTACTTCTAAGTTGTTTGGTGAAGCTTATTGGTGTTGTATCATCATCTTCAAGTTTCATATTTTTTATACCTTCTAATGCTGCATTAAATTCTAATGCGCTTACAGCTCCATTAAGAGTGCTGTCAACAACGCCTGTTTTTGTTTCAGCAGAAGTGTTTGCTGTATTTTTAAGAGGCCATTGATAATTATTTTTTACAAATGTTTCAAAGCTCATAGTTTTAATTTTTTCAATGTCATAAGTAGCGTATTCTTTTAAAGTAGATTCTTCATTATTGCCAATTAAATCTTTTACAGAAGATCTAATTGATGAACTTGTTGCATGGAATAGTTTTGAAACAGAACCGCTTTTTGCCCAATCTAAAATTCTATTTTTTTCAGTTGTAAAATATGAGTCTCTTTTAGCTACTTCTATTGACATTTCGCTCTTGATGCCTTCTATCTTAGTCTGAATATCTTCAATTTTATCATTGTTATTAAGTTTTTGTATTTTAGTATTTGTAAATTTAGCGTCTTCTATTGAACCATCCATTTGTGCTAATTCTTGAATCCTATTTACTTGGCTATTCATAAAATCTAATTTAGATTTTATTGCTCTATCGTATTCTTTTTCTAACGTACTGATTCTTAGTGCCATTTCATCTTTATATTTAGTATCTGTTGTTTTGGTAAAGTATTTGTTGAGTTCATTTAAGCATTCTTTTATAGACATTTTTATGTCGTCATACTCTCCTATTTTTAATAAATATTGAAGTGCGGTAATATATTGAAATGCTGATTTATTAAAGTTTTTGCGAATTTCTTCTTGGGTTGTTGCGAATTTTTCTGTGGTTGTTGTAAACAAATTTTTTCCAAAGAAAATAATATTTTTGCATTCTTTTATAAAGTGATTATTAAGATTAATCGCCATTACAAAAGGAAATGTTGTTAGATGATTGTAAGCACTTTTTAAAGCGTTATTTGCTGTTTCGACTGAATTAATATCGCTTGATTCAAAAGTATATTTGTTGTTATTGTTTATATTTAAAATAGTGTTTAAAAATACTGTTATAATCATTGGTTTAAGATCTTTTTCAAATTGTGGTGCATTAAGATTAAATTTCATAGTAATTATATTATTGATATCACTGATTCTTGTATTAAAAGATTGAAGATCTTCAACATCTTTAATAATTGCTATTAGTGTTTTTATATATTCAACAATCTCTGCTTTTGCAATTTCAGCTATTTGTGAATTTGGTATTTTATAATTAAAATCTGTGCAGTATTGATCAAGAGTTCCTGAGCGACTGATAGTTTGTACAAGGTTCTCCATATAGCCATATGTTGTTACAGGAGCTGAGTATATTGTTTGGCCAATTGCCATCATCGCTAATAGTACGATTTTTTTATTCATGCTTTCCCCTTTTTTACATTAATAAATTATTGTAATTATTAATTAAAACCTTCTATTTGAATTATATCAACTCCTTTAGTATTAAATCAATATATCTTATTTGAAAATTAAATGATTTTTAATTTGAGCTTATATTTTAGAGTGTTTGGTTTAAAACATTACCAAGCACTATTGTCAGCACTGCTACAGTTGCTCCAATCCAATAAGGATAGCGACGAACAAGGTCATAAAGTTTTCTGAGCGCAACAGCTCTATTTATTTGTTGGGGAGTTTTTCCAAGAGCTTCATGAATATCTTTAATAATTTGTTTCGAGTCTTCATCGTTCCATGTATCTCTTCCTTTGCGTTCATCTAAAATAAGTCCTGATTTTGAAGGGTAAATAATTTGAGCATCGCTTATTTTTTTTAATTCAGCCTCAATAGATCTACTTGTTGGAAGCGAATCACTATTTTCTTTTTTTATTCCAAGAGCTTCGCAAATTTGCATAAGATTGCGATATTGAATGAGGTTGTTAACATCGTCTGGTTTGACTGTTGAGTATTCCCCTTTTTTTATTTCTGGTTTTTTTATATTTATTAAAGTATGTGTGAGTGTTTCTTGATATTGTTTAATAACTTCTGGAGAAGGATTATCACCTTGAGCTCGAATGATGCCTTCTATTTTTTTTAGATGATTTATTCCTAAGGTTATATCAATTTCTTTGCCTATTTCCTTTTTTATTTTCTTTAAATTGTCTTCAGGAGTGCGTGTTTGGTCTCTTTGATTTTCTGATCCAAAGTTTTTCAGTTTTTGAGCGACTCTTGTCTTACTGAAAAATTCGAATCTAGGATCATTAGAATCTCGTCTGCTATTTGTTAATGATGCCATAGAAGATTGACGCACTGTTTGAGGGCTTAAAGGTTGTAATAATGAAGAAGAATTAACGTTAGGATCGCCGATGTTTTTTAATTGTGCTTGTAATTGTTGTTCAGTGAGGTTATGAGTAGGAATAGGTTTTTGATCGATCATAGACTTTATGACTGAATCAGTAATTTTTTTTGTTTCGCTTTCTTTAGCAGTGCTGCTTTTGGAAGGCGGATCAAATCTTTGTAGTTGTTTGTCTATGTCAGCAAGCGTCTCATCAATTTTTGATTTTTCCTTTTGTGGAAGATTAGAATCAGTTTTAATTTTTTCAAATTCATTTTTATAATCTGTATAAAATTGTTTAATCTCATCACGTAATGCAGTTGCATCATCTGATTTTGTTTCCTGTTTATTTAAAAATTGTATAGCTTTTTCTATATGTGACTGTGCTTTTTCATACTTTTGTTTTGTATTAGTGAATTTTTCTTTAATAATCTCTGATGGTTCTTTTTCTCTATCCTGAAGGTCGCGTGTTGTAGGTTCTATAACCCTATCTTTAGTATAAAATGTTAAATTTTCAGAATGTTGTTTTGCTGTTTTAGGGTCTATGTGAAATTGTTGAGTGTTGAAAGCTCTTCTGAAAACATTAAAAAAAGCGGTTCCTGTTTTCGCGATAGTACCTGGTTGTGTATTGTTTTGAAGAATAGATGATCGGCTTTGTCTATCTGCTATTTGATATGGTTTTTTTGCTCGCATTTGCACAGGCGGAATGTTAGAACCTGCAAGGGAAGAAGCTCTTGGAGTAGTAGATGATATTCTTGATATGGAAGCTGATCTATTTCTGCTTCCAGCAATAGAATTTTGAAGATGCACACATATAAAAATAAAAAATATTTTGTAAAGAACATTCATGCCGACACCCTTTTTTAAATTCCTAATTGAAATTATACCATTTATCTTAAGATGACGGCAATGAAATTATGTTTTTTTACAAAAAAATTGATTATTCTCGCTTAAGTATGCTTAAAAAAGCTTCCTGAGGAACTTCTACGTTACCTACTTGTTTCATACGTTTTTTAGCTTCTTTTTGTTTTTCAAGAAGTTTAAGTTTACGACTGATATCTCCTCCGTAACATTTTGCAATAACGTTTTTTCTGAGAGCAGAAACTCGTTCTCTTGCAACAATATTAGAGCCTAAGGCTGCTTGTATAATTACTTCAAACATTTGTCTTGGAATAGCAGCACGAAGCTTTTCTGTTAAATATCGTCCAATATAATAAGCGCTTTCTTTATGAACAATAACTGTTAATGCATCAACAGGTTTTCCATTTAAAAGTATATCCATTTTTACAAGATCGGCAGGTTCGTATCCTGCTTCTTCGTAATCAAAGCTTGCATAGCCAGAAGAGACCGATTTGAGTTGGTCATAAAACTCAGTTGCAACTTCATTAAGGGGTAATTTGTATTTCATAATAACGCGATCTTCATCAAGATAGGACATATCTTTTTGAATACCACGCTTTTTTTGGCAAAGTTCTAAAATTGCACCAAGGTATTTTGAAGGTGTAATAATCGTCGCATTAATAACTGGTTCAAATACCTCTTCAATGTAATTTCTTTCAGGAAAATCTGAAGGATTTTCTATTTCAACCGTAGTTTTATTGGTCAATTGCAATTTATAACGAACGCTTGGAGCAGTTATAATAACAGACATGTTATATTCTTGTTCAAGACGTTGTTTAAAAACATCCATATGAAGAAGGCCTAAAAAACCACACCTAAATCCAAGGCCAAGGGCAGGGGATGATTTTTTTTCTACTGTTACACTGGCGTCATTTAAAGTTAATTTTTCTATAGAATCACGCAATAATTCAAAATCTGTATTGTCTACTGGATAAATACCAGCAAATACCATAGGTTTTGCAGGTTTAAATCCAGGGAAAGGAGCAACAGGTGATTTGGCATGATAAATAGTATCTCCAACACGTGCTTCTTTAACTGTTTTCATACCAGTAATAATATATCCTACTTGACCAGAATAAAGAGCATCTGTTGCAACTGGGTTGGGATACATAACCCCAATTTCTAAAATTTCATATTTAAGACCTGTTTGTGCAAATATAATGTCATCACCTTTTTTAAGTGACCCTGCATACAAAGCAACCAAGCAAACAACACCGCGATAATCATCAAACCATGAGTCAAAAAGAAGAGCTTTAAGTGGGTCGGAAGGAATAGTTGTAGGGCAAGGAATTCGTGTTATTATTGCTGACAAAATTTCTTTAATACCAATTCCTGTTTTTGCAGATGCAAGAACCAATTCATTTTGTTGAAAATCAAAAAGTGTATCAAGTTCTCTTGATACTTTTTCTATATTGGCGTTAGCCATATCAATTTTATTAATAACGGGAATAATTGCTAAGTCTTGTGCAAATGCAAGATAAAAATTTGCCATAGTTTGGGCTTGTACGCCTTGTGCAGCATCAACAAGAAGAAGCGCTCCTTGACATGCGTACAAAGATCTAGAGACTTCGTAACTAAAATCAACATGTCCAGGCGTATCAATTAAATTTAAAAGATATTCTTTGCCTTCATACTCATAAACCATCGAAGCAGTTTGAGCTTTTACTGTAATGCCTCGTTCCCGTTCAACTTGTAATTTGTCTAAGAATTGTTCATTTTTTTGGCGAGTAGAAAGTGTTCCTGTTATTTCTAAAAGTCTATCAGAAAGAGTTGATTTGCCATGATCGATATGCGCAATTACAGAAAAATTACGAACTCGATCTGGTGTAAATGTAGCAAGATTTTCTTTAGTTAATTTCATACGGTACCATTAGTATAATGTGATTATTTTTATTAATTTCACATATCTAATGATACCGTATGTATTATTTTTTTCTATGATATTTAGATTCTTATTATTCGGATTGGTATATTTTAATACTTTTATTTTCCATTACAATAATATCAATATTAAAAGGATTTAATTTTGTGAAAGTTGTTATTCCACGAGTAGTCTTACATGTTAAACTTTCACCTTCTTTTTGAGCTATGCTAAAAAAGTTTTTGCTGCCATTTTCAAGCTCTGCTTCGTTAACGGTAATTGATGCATTTGTACGATTAATCAAAAGAGTATTCCATGGATTTTCAAGATGCATTTCTTGAAGATGAGATCCACTATATTGAACTAAAACTATAGAAGGTGTTTTTTTAGTAATTATAAAAGTAGGTGCAAGAAGTGGAAAGAGTCGACTTATTTTGATGGTTCCATTTGATTGTGTGCTCAAAGGTAAATGTGCTAATCCAAGAACGCGTGCATACTTTGATGATGTTGTACCATCTTGAGTAGTACTTAATGCTATATTATCTGCTGTTGTTAAATTAAGAAAGAAGCTGCCAAGTAGTCTTGGGTCCATATCTGCTGATTTAATTATTGAAACCACTAAAAATAATCCAGTTATTATTTTTTTCATAATATCTCCATATTGTCAATTAACACGATATATACACTATACATACATATTTTTAGTGTACTCTTATTATGAATGAGTGCAACTGGGTGGGGTATTAACAAAAAAGAACCGCTTTTTTAGGAGCGGTTCTTTAATTGCAAGTTTTATTCTAAAAGGCTTATTGAGCGTTTTCAATAATTGTAGCTACTTCTTCTCCTGTTAGAATTTTATTTTTTAACAGCTCTGCTGTAAGAGCGTTTAATGCTTTTTTATGTTGAATAAGCAATGTTTTTACTTCACTTTCATATGATGTAAGCAATTCTAAAGCTTGTGTAAGTAACTTTTCAGTAGCTTTTTCTGATATGCCATGTAAAGCTTCAAGACCTTCAAAAGTTATTTTACGAGCAAGCGCATAAGCTTCTTCCTTATCTTTTTTGTCAAAAGCATGCTCTTTAAGATCAGATACTTTTTGAGCAATATTTCCAGCGACTAAAATCTTACATTGCTTTATAAGCTCTTCTTGAACATCCATATCAAGTGTGTCTTCTGGGGAGTAAGAAAAAATATTTCCGTAACGTACAATATTTTGTTCTTTTTGTTTAAATATTGGAGATTTTTCACTATATGCTTGAGTAATATGCTCTTCTTGAATCTCTTGTGTACATGGTAATGTTGTTACTTTACAAAGTTTTTTAGTTGGCTGCAGCAAGTAAGAAACAAGTGCTTTTCCTGCATTGTGAGTTGCGATAATAATTTGTTTGCTTTGAGGAAGTTCTTCACCTGTAAAGACAATGTTTTTAGCTTCTGTATCAAGTGCTTGTTCAAAATGCTCTTGTCTTACGCCAATATTGTTTTCTTTAGCAAGCAAGAATGCTCGTTTTGTTACTGCAAGCAGCGTTCCAAATGACGCACCTTCTGTTTCTTGAGCAAGTTTAACTATATCAAAACGTTGAGGATCCATAGATCTGCGTTCACATTCCTTAACAAAGAAGCTTACTCTTTCTGAGTAGGTTGGTTTATCAAATTTAAATTGCTTACCAAAGCGACCATGTTGAAGGAGTGCAAAATCAAGATTTTGTGGTCTATTAGTTAATCCAAAAATGATAACCATATTTCTTTCTGATGCGCTAAGACCACTGCTCATAGCAGTTAAGATATCAGCAAGCATTTTGTTGTCACGGTCACGTTGCACAGACAGCATGTCAAATTCATCAATTACCAATACAACAGGAACGCCTTGATTTTCTGCAAGTTTTATAAAACTAGAAAGTCCAAGTGGGCTGCCATCTTTAGCAGGAGTTAATAACTCTACAATAGAGATATTATGAACACGCACTTGATTTGGTTTTCCAGCTCGTGCAAGGGCATCGGTTAATTCATTTGCAAATGCTCTGACCATAGCACTTTTACCGTTTTGAGAAGGTCCTGTAAATAAGAATCCTTTTTCTACAGTAATATTTGCTCGATCATATTTTTCTGGATTACATACATAGTCAATAACTTTATTTAGCTCTGACTTTATGTAGTCACGACCAACAACATCTTTAAAGCGATCGGTACCAACAAGCATTTCTGTAAAAGTATGTTGTTTAACAGAGCCATAGAGCTTGTCATCAATAACTTTTTTAGCTTTTTGAAGTTTATTTTTTAATAAAATAAGGTCATTTTTAATATAATTAGCGGCCGCAACATGAATAGGTAGTTGAAACAATGATCCGTCTTTTACCAATCGTATTATGACGTTAGCACTGTATTCTAATTCTCCTGCAAATGAAGCTTTTTTACTTGCATTACTGTTTGCATCTTGATTGGCAAGTTGGGTTTGTTTGTTTGCAGTTGTAATTATAGCATCTATTTCTTCGTCTTTTAAGTTATATTCTTTTTTTAACTGTTCTCTAGATATGCATCTACCACTTTTTGTATCATAAGTTCCATCTTCAGGATTTACAGGAACTATCATTAAAGAATTGTTTTTTATATTAACAAGTTTCCCATTCGGTTCTTGACCGATAAGGTATTGATCAATTTCAACGGTAGCGGCGTCTGTTTTTGAGCTTGGTTTTATATAATTTTTAAATTTCACTAAAGATTTATTCCATGATTTTGGGAAAAGAGGGAATCTTTCAATTGCATCTTTATCGGTACAATAAATAATCCAAGAAAAAATTGCTGGATACATAAAGAGACGTTCTGCAATAGGAGTTAAGTTGTTACGTGTCCAAAAAGAACGTACTTTTCTGTATGTTTTGTTGATATTTGAAAGGCCTAATTCGTCAGATTTTTTTAAAATATTTTTGAGATCCTGATCAATTTCTTGAAGTATTTTTTGAATGTTTTCAGATGTTATTGTTTTAATAGTTTGAATATTTATATCAAGAGAACGTTTTTTAGGCTTTATGTTTTTTGTTTTAGATACGAGTATTTCAATCCCATGTGTTGTAATTGCATTGAGTATATCGGTAATTTGATTAACAAAAGATGTCATAACGATAACCTGTTCTTTGTTTACATAAAGAACATTTTCATCTTTAAATGAGCTGATATATTGTCTGAATTTTAAAAATTCAATCTGAGCAGCTTTTTTTAATTCATTATGATTAAAATTATTAATATTTGCTTGTATTTGACCGATTGTGTCACATGCTGTTTCAATCATATTTATTTGCAATAAGAGCTGGCTATGCAGATCTGCATATTTACCATCTTCTGCTGCTTGATACAGTAATGTTTTTGTAACGTCTTCAGGTTGAGACGAATTTGTTGTTTCTTGAGCGCTTTGTATGTAGCTTGCGCATGAAAACAATAACCATAAGTATAATTTTTTATTATATTTTTTTGATGAATGCGTCATAATTATCCTTTCTGTTTTTTGTTCAAAATATCATTCTGTAGAAGATATCGTATAAATAATTCTATCTGAAATCCTTCTTTTGTCAAAGCAAGAGGCTCTTTTTTAACATTATAAATAATATATGCTTGACTCTTTTGGTATATTTAGGCAAAAACAGATACCATTGATTTACGATTAATTGAGAACCAATATATGAGGATGGTTATGAAAAAATATACGATGATAAAAGTGATGATTTGCCTTATTGCAGTAGGAATATCGGCTTTTTTTGCGTTTAAAGAATATATAATCTGGCGGATTGAAAAAAATCATCAAAAGCAGGTAGTGGATTCTCAAGAGTTTTTTAATTTAGATAAGCTTAAAGGAAAAGATAATATTGTTCCTTTTTTAGTTTTAGGCTCGGGGCCAGCTTCGCTTAGTGCTGCTTTGTATGGTGCGCGAGCTAAAATAATGACTGTTGTTTTGCGCGGTAATAAGCCTGGAGGGCAGCTTACTGGTACGTCTTATATAGAAAATTGGCCGGGAGTTGGCCGTGTTCGTGGTACAGAAGTTATGCAAGATCTTAAAGAGCAGGCGGCAAAGTTTGGTGCGCTTATGGTTGATGATGTTGCAGAAAGTATTGATTTTTCTCAGTGGCCTTACAAAGTAACAACCGAAGAAGGTAATGTTATGTATGCTCTTGCCATTATGGTTGGAACTGGCTCAACTCCGCGCCGTTTGTATATCCCTGGAGAGGAAGAGTATTGGGGAAGGGGTGTTACAACGTGTGCTATTTGTGATGCTCCCTATCATAAAGGACATCATGTAGTAGTTGTAGGTGGTGGAGATTCTGCTATGGAAGAGGCTATTGAGCTTGCTGCTTATGCAGAAAAAGTTTCAGTTTTGGTTCGTGGAGAGAGTGCAAAAGCATCGCCAAGTATGATTGAACGAGCGTTAAGCGGTCATAATGTTGAAATTTTGTACAATAAAGTTATTACAGAAATTAAAGGTGACAAAGAGCATGTTACTTCAATTAATTTGCTTGATACTCAAACTAATCAGATAACATCAATGAATGTGCGTGGTGTCTTTTTAGGAATTGGGCATGATCCTAATACTGATTTGGTTAAAGGGGTTATTGAATGTACGAGTTCTGGACATATAAAAATTGGACCAAAAAATCATTGGACTTCTCAGCAAGGTGTTGTTGCTGCTGGTGATGTGAGTGATGATCGTTATAAACAAGCAGGTGTTGCTGCGGGGGACGGTATTAAAGCTGGGCTTGATGTGGTTTGGTGGTTAAGTGAACTTGGTTACAATAATCAGTTACAAGAAAAACTTGAGCCATTTTTCTTTACTCAAAAAGGAGTGCAGCGCGTTGAGCTTACAGAAATTGAAAGTTTACAAGAGTATGAAGATATTGTTTCTGATGTTGGTGATTCAATTGTGATTCTTGATTTTTTTACTCCCTATTGTCCTTCTTGTATGCATATGATTCCTGTTATTGAATGGGTTCTTGGCAAGTTTCCTGGAAAAGTTGAGTGTTATAAAATAGATGCTTCTATGGCTTTTGATTTAGTTAAAACATTTAAGGTTCCAGATGTTCCTTATTTGGTCTTTATTAAACATGGAAATGTAATAGGTAAAGTTAAAAAAGAAATGAACAGAGCTGAATTTTATACTTATGTTAAAAAGTTAATGTAAATATAATCGCTGCCGCGAAGGCTTTAAAAGATTATGACTTTTTAATTTTTAGTTTTATCTTACAGATCGTATCTAATTGTTTTGTTATTATAACCTGTTGCACTACTCGTGCAGCACCAAAGAAACGCTGCCGCGAGGGCTTAAAGGGGTTGTGGCAAACCCCTTTAAAATCCGTGCCTTAATTATTTATTCCGATCTAAGACCCTCGTGGAACTCGGGCGAGTTATGCTATCAAGCCATAATACATTTGAAGTCGCAACCTTCACTCCGCTACGCTACGTTGTCGCAGTAACGATCAGGAAGATCTAC
>CAZMYL010000008.1:0-26866 GCA_964570505.1 uncultured Pseudomonadota bacterium | reverse complement strand
TTAGCTTCTGCTATTCACAATTTCAGGCTTGTAGGAATTTTCGGATAAGCTCTAAAAGTCTTTCATTGTCAAATCTTTGCATTATACTAATTACTTGTGAATCTTCGATCATATCTTTAGTTTGCCAGTCAGATTGATCTGCCGATGTTAAGCCTTTACTACAAACCATTATCAAAGATAATAAAATTATCTTTTTCATATTTAACCTCTTTGTATTATTAAAATTTTATTTTAGTTTTTTAATCATTATATAATGCTGCATTTAATTCTGCTGTTGCTTGGTTTAATCTTGCAATTTCACTTTCATTTTGTCTTTGAGCTGTTTGCGAAGCAATAATTACCTCTCTATCTCTCCTTTGAAGCGCTTCAACTTCTGTTTGAACTCTATTAGCTATTTCATTAGTATTATGTTTTAACTCATCTGTAGACACATCAGCCGAATTTGATTCAGTAACTAATCTTCGAAGTGATTCAAAATCTGCATCTGATTGTTCAGCTGATTGTAAATTTTGAGCAAATATTATCAATATACATGATATGCTTTTTTTCATAATAACCTTATTTTTTATAAATGTTTCTAATTAAATTTTTTATGCTGTAGGGGGTATTTGTAATTCTTTTAAACTATTTATTCCTAGATATTTTTTTAGATTTTTTAATATTTCTTCATCTTTCACTTCTTTATTCTTTAATTTTACTGCCTTTTCAACCCTATTTTGGATTAATGTTATTTCTTCCCTAATATGCGCTAAAGGATCTGAAAATATATTTCTATTTGCTGCTTGCATATTATTAAAAAAGACTAATAATACTATTGATATAATGAATTTTTTCATAAGGTCTCTTTGTGTTTTTGCAATAAATTTTCTGTTTAAAATATTATTTTAATATAAATCCGTCAATTTTTAAATTTCCAAAAAGAAATTTAATTCTTAATATAAAAATCTGATTTTGCAATTAAGTTCATTTTTTTTATACTAAACTCATGCTTATTAAGATTATTTTTTTATAAAGAGAATTTATGAATCGCACATTACCAAATATTCAAACTAATTTGCCTGAATGGTATCAAGAAGTTATTTATCAAGCTGAACTTGCTGACCAATCACCTGTAAGAGGGTGTATTGTTATTCGTCCTTATGGAAATGATATTTGGGAAAATATAAAAAATATTTTAGATAAAAAAATTAAAGATACCGGTCATAAAAATGCTCTTTTTCCACTTTTGATTCCTGAATCTTTTTTAAAAAAAGAAGCAGAACATATTGAAGGGTTTTCTCCAGAGCTTGCAATTGTAACCCATGCTGGCGGAAAAGAGCTTGCAGAACCTTTGGTAGTCAGACCAACATCTGAAACTATGATTCATTATATGTTTGCTCAATGGATAAAATCTTGGCGAGATTTACCTCTTAAAATTAATCAATGGGCAAATGTTGTTCGTTGGGAAATGAGACCACGAGCATTTTTACGAACTACAGAATTTTTTTGGCAAGAAGGTCATACTGCTCATGCTACACAAGAAGAAGCGCATGAAGAAGCTCTTTTAATGCTTAGTCATTATAAAGATTTAGCAGAAAACTACTTGGCTATTCCTGTTATTACAGGTAAAAAATCTGAAGGGGAAAAATTTCCTGGCGCAGATATTACCTATACATTTGAAGGCTTTATGCCCGACGCAAAAGCTCTTCAGATGGGCACTTCTCATATGCTTTCTCAAAATTTTGCGCATGCATTTGATATGAAATTTCAAGATAAAGATGGCAGAATAGCTTTTCCTTATTTAACAAGTTGGGGTGCGACTACACGCCTTATTGGTGCTGTTGTTATGACTCATGGTGACAATAAAGGATTGATCCTTCCTCCTAAAATAGCACCTATTCAAGTTGTTATTATTCCTATTTACAAAACAGATGAAGAAAAGCAAGCAGTGCTTGATGTAGCGCAAACATTACAAAATGCTTGTCCTGATGTAAGAATATATATTGATAATGATGATCAAAAAACTCCTGGTAATAAATTTTACCATTGGGAACTGCGTGGAGTGCCTGTTCGTATAGAAATTGGACCTCGCGATTTAAAAAATAACCAAGTTACTATTGCAGATCGACTTGGACTTAAAAAAGAAAATGTTGAAATTTCTCAGGTTGCTTCTTATATACGTGAACAATTAATTGTTGTTCAACAAGCGCTTTTTTCTAAAGCCCTTGAGCGTCAAGAATCTCAAAAAGTTAAAAAAACTTCGCTTGCAGATATGCTTACCGTTAAAGATACTTCCATTATAATTACAGGATTTTGTGGATCAAAAGAATGTGAATCTGTTTTAAAGCAACATACACTTTCTGTTCGTTGTATTCTTGAAGAAAAAAATTTAGAACATTGTTTTAATTGTAGCCAGAAAAGCGCTTCTGACGCTATTATAGCACGTTCATATTAAGATTTAAGATTGGTATATTATATGACTTTTAAAAAAGTAGTATCTTCATTAGTTTTTACACTATTTTTTTGTAATGCATTTTCTAGTTCAAAAGGAAAAAAAGATGTACAAGAATTAAAAGAAACTTTAATTAAAGATCAAAAAAAATATGAAAGTTATTTTGATAAAAAAACAAGATATCTCAAAGAATTACTCGCTTGTTGTAGTCGATCAGAAAAAGAATCTGAAGATATGAAAAGTTAGGAAGTAATATGAAATTTGAAGAGTACAGTAATGATTTTGAACGATATTTATTAACTGAACGAAGAGTATCTCAAAATACTTTTGATGCATACAAACGAGACATTCTACAATTTGCTGATTTTTTAGATAGAAATTCATACGATATTCTGAAAATTTCAGTAAAAGAATTAAAAGATTTTTTAAAAGAGCTTAGACAGCAAGCTTTAAGTGCTGCTAGTGTTTCTCGTAAAATTTCATGTCTTAAAACTTTTTTTAAACATTTAGAAGAAAAATATGGCTTTAAAAATCATGCTGAACATTTAACACTTCCTAAATTAGATAAAAAATTACCACATTTTTTAAGCGAAGATGCTCTTGAAAAACTTTTTACACATGCTCAAAAAGGTAACTCTGATAATGAACGTCGTAATTATGTTATGTTATTACTGTTATATGCTACTGGTATGCGTATTAGTGAACTTACTGATTTAAATATTTCGAGCATTGATTTTGAAGTTGGTTGTATAAAAATAAAAGGAAAAGGTAATAAAGAGAGAATTGTTCCACTTCAACAAGAAACCCAACTCTTGCTTCGAGACTATTTACATACTCTCTATCCTTTATTTTTAAATAAAACTAAACAAAAGCTTAATGATATACTTTTTCCATCTTTTTATGATGGAAAACTTAAGCCTATGACGCGACAATCTTTTTGGAGCTATATTAAAGACTTAGCTCTTAAAGCAGGAATTTCTGCATCATTATCACCTCATCAAATACGCCATTCTCTTGCAACTCATCTTTTGCATAAAGGTGCGCATTTACGATCAATTCAATTATTGCTTGGACACGAAAATTTAAAAACAGTACAAGTATATACTCATATAGAAACATCTCATTTGCGTAAAATTTACGATGCAAAACATCCTCGCTCATAGAAAGAGTAGTCATTATGAAAAAAAGAATAATTATTCTGCTATGCATAATGCCATTACTATGCATAGCAGAAGTAATTTTTATTCCAAAATTAACCTACACAGAAGCTCAAAACTTATATGATTCTTATACAAAAGAACCTCGTAATATGACAGTTGTTATAGGTGATCCATACTATTTAAATATAACTAATAATAGTAATCATAGATGGTGGAATCATATAACGCGTCATATAACACTTAACAATTGTTTTTCTTGTGTAAAAACGGTTACGAGTATAACGTTTTTGGCGTGCTTTGGAGCTGCTATTCTTATACAAAAAAGTTATTCGTGTGTTAAAAAAATAGATACTTTTTTTAACACACGTTGTAGCACATTATCTTTTGAATCAGAAGATGCAAAAGATCTATATATACATTTTAAAAAATACGAAGTTTTACTTATTACTTATAAAAAAATTCATACATTATTAACTGATGCACAGGTAAGAAGTTATTTTGCGTATGATATACATTGTGAAGAAACAATAGATTATGCACTTGCCTATATCTCTTTATACGAAGAAAAACAATTACAATTATTACATGATCTTGAGTAAAATTTTGCAAAAATTATGCTATAGAGTATCATTATTTTCATATAAAAATTTTTGATTATAAGGTTTAAAAATGGCAGAAAAATTTGTAGTAGAGCAAAAATCATTGTTAGCAATACTTTCTTCGATGCAACCAATTTGCTCAAAAAAAACAACGCTTGATGCAACAGCAAGTATTCTTTTTAGTGTTGGAGCTCGAGAATTATTATTAAAAAGTACTGATTTAGAAATAAGCCTTCAATCAAGCTATTTGCTCAAAGAAAGTTCTTTAATTGATTCTTTTTCATTTTTAGTAAATGGAAAACGTTTATTTGATATTGTTAAAGAACTTGAAGGGGATATTACATTTACATTAACTCCAAGTCAGTTAATTTTAGCTGCAGGAAAAGTTAACTTATCCCTCAACATTAAAGATGCTCAAGAATTTCCGCCATTTCCAGAAAGAATCGAAAACCTTATGCAATTTGAATCTAAGTTTTTATTAGGTTTAATTGATAAAGTTGGTTTTTTAATACCTCAAAACAATGCCAACCCGGCTCTTAATGGTTTATATTTAGAAATCAATAAAGAAAACTTTGTTATGACTACGACAGATGGTCACTGCTTGGCGCAAATTCAAAGCACTAAGTATACATTGGAAAATCCACATCAATGGCTTGTTCCACGCAGAGCAGTTATTGAACTTAAAAAAGTACTTGAAGCTTCTCAGCAAGAACATGTATTTCTTGGGACATGTGGTAATCAGTTAGTATTTTCTGGTGAAACATTTAATTTCTTTACTAAACTTTTAGCCGCTCGTTTTCCAGAATATAAAGCTATTTTAAATAAAGAAGGTTTTCTACCTGCTCGTATTGATAGATCTCATTTTGTTAAAACATTACGTCGTTCTGCTTGCTTACTTTCGGGTCAATTTATAGCAACTTCGTTTGGATTTAAACCAAATAATGTTGACGTTTCTATACATAATAAAGAAGTTGGAAAACTTGATGAAACACTCGCTTTGAACGATTTTAATGGCGCTATAGATGTTCGCTTTTATGCACCATTTTTGCTTAGTGGTCTTAATGCTTTTAATGATGATCTTTTAACTTTTTATTTGAGCTCTTCTGCAAAGCCAATTATTTTTGAAACAGAAGAAAAAAATAATTATCATCTTATGTATTTAGTAATGCCTGTATCTTCTGCGACTTCTCAATCGTGAATGAACCATACATTAGATCCTTATCATTAAAAAATTTTAGATGTTTCACTTCTAATAAATTTAATTTTGATAGCCCTATTGTAATTATTGAAGGTGCAAATGGATCAGGAAAAACATCATTACTTGAAGCATTATACTTTACCTGTTATATGCGCTCTTTTAGGGCGCATTCTCCTAAAGATTTAATTAAATTTGGTTCAGAAAGTTTTTTTATAACAACAATGTTTGATCAACATGCTATTAATGTTGGAGTGTTGCAGACAGGTACAACAACAAAACGTCAAGTTAAAATTGACCATACTACGGTAACATCTCATAAAGAATTACGAGAATATTGTAGAGTTATAACAATAACAGAAGATGATTTAATGCTTATAAAAGGTGGTCCAGAAAAAAGACGCTCTTTTATTGATCATGCACTTTTTTTATTAGATTTAGATGCACTTGAAATTTTTAAAGTATATCAAGAGATTCTTGATAATAGAAATGCGCTTCTTTCTAAACAAACACATGTAGATGAGCAACAACTTATTTTTTGGACAAAAAAACTTTGGGATTTATCTAAAATAATAGAAACCAATAGAAAAAATCTTTTAACTGTTATAACTTCTAAAGCATTGCCACTGCTTAAACTTTTTTGGCCTGAATCTTCTATTACTTTTGAATATACGAGCAAAATTCAAGATGAAACCGTATTTGAAGATTTTTTTCAAAAAAACCTCCAACTTTTTGAAAAAGAAAAACACTATAAGCGTAGCTTATTTGGGGCTCATTTAGATGATATTGATATTACAATTAATGATAAAAAAGCACGCTATTTTTCATCAAGAGGACAACAAAAACTACTGGTGATGGTTCTTAAAATTGCTTTAGTTGAACATTTATTAGAAACGCAAGGACCTACAGCATTTTTGCTTGATGATTTTACCACAGACTTTGACGCTTCTGTTGCTTCTAAACTTATGAATATCTGCTTAAAAATGAAAGCTCAGCTTATTTTTGTTTCTCCAATCTGCGATGGCCAAGAAAGTATTTTTTTAAAAGAAAATAATATTTTAAGCTTAAAAATATTAATTTGATTCAAAAATAAGCTTAAATAGCCTGTTTTTAATATATTTTTTTTTGACAGCAGGCAATAAAAACATTACAGTTATAAATGTAATTAACTATAATGCTTATAGCTAAAGGTTAATTATGTTATTTAAAGTTTGACATTTTTTTAAATTACTACAATATAAATAACAGTTAGTTACTAACTTACAAATTTTACTTAGGCTTCATTACTACTCTCCTTTTTTCCATCGCATTGGTTTTTAATCAGTGCGGTGGAATTTTTTTTTATATAATCTTGCTGAATTTAATAAGCTTTCTTTATGTTCTAATACTATCTCATAATTCTTATTAGCAGTGGTGGACTAAAGTATGAAAAAAAAAAGTAATAAATGGTTTATATTTAGCATAAACTTATTGGCATTATCTTTATACGCAGAATTTACCCCTCTTATGATTTTAGAAAAAGAATACCCTGTTCTTGACGGGCAAGCTTTAACTGTTATCGATTTATATAATATAAAGAATAATCCTAAAAAATTACTTAATAATTGGAAAAAAGAACTTTTGGATCTTGAACAATCTTCTCCAACTCCTACAGCTAAAATTGCAAATCTTAATGAACGAATTGATAGATTAGAAAAACTTATTACTTATATAGAACCATTTCTTTTTTGGTGGCAAGCAATACCAACAATTGGACTTCGTTTAGAGGAGCCTTTTTGGCCTCTTCATTATCCTTATTTACCTCATGCATTTGGATTATGGGAGCTTGCTCCACATATGGGAAAAGATACGGAAGTTTTTTTAATTGATACCGGTATTGCAAGTTTTTCTTTTAATAACAATCAATTTTATAAAAAGCATCAAGATTTAGAAATGATGGCTGATTTTTCTAAAGAAAAATATAATTTTATAACTGATTCAAAAGATATTTTAGATCCTTTTGAGCAATTGATCGAAATGATTACAGAATATACAAATGATTCTGAAGATAATGAAAATTATATAAGAAAAATGCTTCCTTTATGGATTAAAAATTATCTGCGTAATAATGATGAAAGCGACATTCATAATTATCTTATAATGTATGGTAAAGATCATCTTTGGGAGCATAAAAAAGGACAAAAAGTATTAACTGAAGAAGGTAAGCGCGCTATGAGAGAGATTTTATATGGTCAAAAAGGCCTTCGTCCTAAACATAGCAAAAAATTCAATTATAAACTTGTTGATCTTCAAGCTCCTCATTATCAAAAAGATGTACTTTTAGAATTTTTACCTACAGCTCCTATTTTACAAAATAGTTTGCAAGCAATAAAAGATGAAAAAGAAGATAGTTATTTTTCTGCATCATATGAATCTGGCCATGGAAGCCATTCTGCAGGAATTATTGGAGGTAAACTTCATTATAATACAATCCAAGAAAATACATTTCTTACGCCACTAAAAATACAAGAACTTTTATATAATGATTCTGGGATGTGTGGAATTGCTCCTCATTGTAATTTAATGATGATTAAAGCACTACGTAGCGATGGGGAAGTAAGTGATAGGTCAACAGTAATACGTGGTATAAAACAAGCATACAAACTTGGTGCAGAAATTTTAAATTTAAGTTTAAAAATAGATGATCAACTTGATACAACAGCACCTGATATTATTGAACTGCAAACTATTCTTGGAAAAATTCCTTATGTAGTTGCTTCATCGGGGAATGCTGTTCAAAAAGAATTTGGTATATATCAATCAGGTATAGAAGGATATCCTGCAAAATTTCCTGTCATTCCTTTTGATGTTGGAGCATTTTCTTTTTATAAAGATAAAGATGGTAATTATCATTGTCCTATTGCAGATATTTCTCAATATCAAGAATCTATTGGCCCTAAATTTGTAATGCCAGGTCATAATATTTTAAGTTGCGGGCTTGTGCCCAATCAAAAAGAAGATTCCATGTATGTTTTTATGCAAGGAACATCAGCAGCAGCACCTATGATTTCTGGTGCACTTGCTCTTATACTTGGCGAATTTAAAGATGTTTTTGGGAAAGATGAACGAAATCTCTTTCTTAAAGTTTGTTATACATCTGGAATATATATGCATAACACTAATGACTGGAAACAAAAAACATTACTTGGAACATTAGATATTCGTACTGCGCTTTTTACACTTCATATTCTTAAAAAAATACAAGAAAGAACTTTATCCGATCCATTTTTAAAAAAGCATTATCCATTTAAAACCTATCAAGATCATTATATCAAAGCAACTCATATGATTCTTATGGATATAATTGATAATTTTAGAAAAGAATATTCAATTAAAGAATCATTTAAAAATAATTTTATAGGTTTTTTTAATCATACAAAAAAGAATAGAAATGTAACAAAAAAATTGTTTCAAAAAAATATCTTTACATCTCTTAATAAAGCTCTTGATTTTGTATCAAATATTATTATTGCAACAATTACGAAAAATGAATCTTTAGTTGATCAGTATGCTCATCATATTAATAAAAACGAACTTAGATTACTTTTTACACATCCAACAGTAGACTTATTTACGCAATGCAATGACGCAACAAAGAAAAGACTCGCATTACTGTTGTAAAATTGAAATTAATTTAAGAAGGACATAACTGTAATGACACGATCATTATTTTATTTTTTTTATTTTATGTGTTGTATATATCAAAAAAATATTTTCTCTCATGAATATCTTTATCCCGTAGGAACTATTATTCAAGACAACACAGAAAAAATATGTGTCATTCATCAAAAAAATATGGCATTAACGGCATGGTTTTGGGATCCATTAACACGCGAGGCTGTAAAAGGACTTTCTATGCCTTATAATGCAGCAGGAGTGTGCATACTTCCATCAAAACAAGAATTTAGTTTTATACAAAATGATGCAATCAAATATAAAAATATCAACGAAAAAAGCGCTCGTATGCTAGACCTTTATGGTCCGTATGATTTTAATACAGTCAGATGGCTTAGTAATGAAACGTGCTATTTTAGTGCAAAATATTTAAACAAAATGTGTTTATTTCAAGCAGATAAAAAAAATAACGTTCTCTGTCTAACTGATAGTAAAAGTACGTCTGATTATATGTACCCGCAACATGCAGGCAATTTTCTTTTTTATATAAAAAAAAATGATGAGGGAAAGTATGCTGTTTGTAAAATCCCATACAAACACCCGTTTATGGAAGATGAAGAAGATTCATTTTTAAAAAAAAGCTACTTAAATATGGAAAAGGAAAGCGTTCTGTATGTGCATGACAATACAAATGAACATCTTGGTTTTCTTTCTATTAATGATGATTTAGAAGGTTTTTTTATAAGTTTTTTATATGAACATAATTATTCATTTTTAACTTTTAAACTTTTTTATTTTTCAATAAAAAATAATGAATTGGAAACTCCTATTTCTTATTTATTTTCTTTTTCCTTACCTTTATTTTTAATTAAAGAAGAAATTAATAAAAAGTCCTTAAGATTGTATGAGTCTATAATTCCATTATTACCTAAATATTATAATGGTTCTTTTTATTACAGTGATGGATGTAATCATATTTCTTTATATTGTTATAATAAAAATCAGCATAAATATTATAAAATTAGTCGTAATAGTATAAATAATATTCATTTTGCTCCTTATATTCATAATAATATTCTTTATTATGGGGGGGTAGTCACTAATGATGGTCTTATTAAATTAATTTATAATGACATAACTAATAATTATTATATAAAGCTCCATAGCCAGAGTATTTAAATAAATAAAAATTCATAAAAATTTGATTTTTACTCAAGCATAATCCCCCATATGGGGGATTAAATTTTACATAATATCCATTATCAGACATTGTAAATTATAGACTAGAAACGCCTACCACAAAGCTCTTTTGAGCAAATTTTTTTATAATTTACAAAAAATTTGCTCATGTTATAATAATACTATTAGTCAATTTAAATAAATATGGTGTGTTTATGAAAAAATTAAGTTTAATATTCATTTTATTAAGCAATGGCTTATATGCAGCAAATCAAGGTAAAACATTAAGCCTATTTAATGTCCCTAAAACAACAGCAGCCGATAGAGTATGTCAATTTATTACTTGGAGCGCTAGTAATTTATCGTTTCTAACAGCAGATAACTTAGGGTTTTATGGATTTGTAATATCGGGACTAGCAAGTCTAAAAATGAGAGATATAACACAAGCAAAAATACAAGCAGAAAGAGAACGAATAAGAATATTCGAACAACAAGAAAAAGAAGCACAAAGAAAAGAATTAGATAGAAAAAGATTAGCAGCAGAAAAAATAGAAGAAGCAGCAAGACAAGCAGCAAGAGAGAAAAGAAACAAAAAAATAGAAGACGAAGAAGAAGCAAGCTTTCCAGCACGCAGGGCAAAAGTATTAGAACAATTAGAAATAAAAAGAAGATTCGAAGAAATAACACGAGAAAGAGAAGAAAGAGAAAGAGCAATACGAGAAAGAGAAGAAAGAGAAAGAGCAATACGAGAAAGAGAAGAAATACTAAGACAGATAAGAGAAGAAGACGAAAGAGAAACAGCAAGATACATACGAAGACTAGAAAGAGAAGAAAGAGAAGAACAACAACGACAACAAAATCATTAATATATTAAACTTCTAAAATTTATTATCGTGTTGTATCTAAAAAATTATTAATTTTAAATGATGCAGCACGATTTTTTTGCCCATCACAAAATTCTACAACTTTCCCATTACTCAATAAATATACTTTATCAAACACTTTATTAATAAAATTCATATCTTGTGTAGAAATACCTATGGTAAATCCCTTTTGAGTTAGTTTTTTTAAAATAAGCACTAATAAATCGGTATTTATTGGATCAAGAGACGCCGTTGGTTCATCCAGTAAAAGAACTTTAGGCTCTAAACAAAGTGCACGTACAATTGCAACTCGCTGCTTTTGACCACCAGAAAGCTCATGCGGATACCTATTTTTTAAATGTTCAATATCAAAATCTTTCAATAAAGCAATCGCCCTTGTATGCGCATTGCTATCTGAAATAGCATGAATCAGCTGAGGATTAATACAATTTTCAAGAACAGTCATATGATTAAATAAATTAAAATCCTGAAATACATACCCTATTTTTTCTGAACGTTCTGAAAATGTACAGGTGGACAATATGCAATTATCTACGGTAACAACTCCATTTTTTATATCAATAAGCCCTATCATAGCTTTTAAAAGCGTTGTTTTACCTGCTCCACTTTGACCAATAAAACTTGTAATATGTCCTGGCTGCAAACTACAAGAAACATTGGACAATAAGAGATTTTTATCAAATTCAGAAAAAACTGTCAGATTATCAACAATCACCATAATGACGCCCCTTTTGTTGTAGTAAATACATACCTATTTGAATAACTGCAGAAAACAATAAATACAAACAAGCGATTGTTATATAAACAGCAAATGGGTTTAACTCTCTTGAAATAATATTTTGACCTACACGAGTTAATTCTGTTACCCCAATTGTGGCTAACAATGCAGTACTTTTAAGAAGTTGTTCAGCTTCGCCTAAAAGCGCTGGGGTCACAACCGAAAGAGCTTGCGGTAAAATAATTTTATGAACTGTTTCAGATGATGAATATCCAAGAACAAAAGCAGCATCCCATTGCCCTTGAGGAATAGAATGCATTCCCGCAGCAATAATTTCTGTTACATAACCACTCGAACAAAAACCCAGCGCTGCACATGCTGCAACAAATGGATTAATCGAAAATCCAGTAAGTGTGGGAAAAACAAAATATGCAATTAAAATTTGAACGTATGCAGGAATTCCTTTTGCAATAAAAGTATACAACTTAATAATCCAAGAAATTTTTTTAAATTTAAGATTTCTACAACTTAAAATTCCTAAAAAAAGTCCTATTATACCGCTTATACTTGCAGAAAAAAACCACGCACCAAGCGTTACCGAAATTCCCTTTACAATCAAAGGAGCATACGATATCAAAATATTCATGAAACACCCCATTTTTTTTCTAAAGCTTTTAAAATACCCTCTTGTTGCAATTCCTGAATTGCACAATGTACAGATTCTTTTAGAGCACTATTATTTTTTTTAATAGGAATCCCCATTCCATATGATTGATCCTCTGGGCTTAATGCTATTTCTATACTTTTAATTTCAGGACATTTCATTTTAAATTTTTGCATAATAGCAGGGTCTAATAATGCTGCATCAGCTTTACCTTGTTGAACCATTAAAAATGCATCATCTACACGCTCTGTAGGAATAATAGTAAGGATCTCTTCATATGGATATAAGACAGCGCTTTGAACGGAATTTGGTTCAACACAAATAGAAGCACCTTTCATATCATCTAAAGAACCTATTCCTTCTGGAATTTTTTTCCAAAAAATAAGTGGATAACTTGTAACAGCTTGACCATGATAAGGCACAAAATCAATTTTTTCTAATCGCTTTTGAGTAATAGAAATACCCCATAAAATAATATCTATAGCTCCTTGATCAAGAGCCATAAAAAGAGATGACATAGACCCATAATCTTTTAAAACAAGTTCTTTCCCCATTTTTTCTGCAAGTAAACGAGCAACATCAATATCAAATCCTTCATATTCACCTTGCTGATTGATGCTTACATAAGGAGCATAATCAGCAGCTACGCCAACAATTAAAAGATTTTGATTATACAAAGATTGATCATTTTTTTTGAAAAAAAAATATCCCAAGCAAGTTATTATCACTAAAAACGCAATTCCATATCTTATTTTCATATTATTGTTCTTACTTTTCATTATTATTTTTTTTAAATCTTTGAAGCATCATTGCATATCCTTTATGGGGCTCATCTTTAATAAATCGAGCAACTCGTGTTATAGTTGCCAAACTTGCACCAGTCAATTCATTAATTTCACGATAAGACAACTCCCCTTTATCAAGCTGCTTACAGATTTTCCATCTATCTGCCATGGACTCTATTTCTTGAGGAGTACATAAATCATTTAAAAAACGTTCAACTTCATCTGCATTATTTAATAACAAAAAAAGCTCAAACAATTCTTTTTTTTCACTTTTTTTAGAATTTTTAAAAGTATTTTTCATTACTGCCTTAACTTATAAAAATTTTGATTTTTTATGATCTAATAAAAATATTACGTTCTATTACGATAGAACAATAGAACATAAAAGTCAAGTGTTGATTATAGCTGCTCTAGAATTAATATAGGAATAATAGTATCGATTTTATAAGCAAGAAGCTGCTGTTCAAAAGCGTGAACCCATGGCATAGAATAAAGCTCTTTAGAGCCTTCTATCCATAAAAAATCATAATAAAAAGAATGTATAAAAAAATGCTCTAGTTGTTCTTGATCCAGTGGCCATTCAAGTATTTTAGCAATATGAGTAAGATGTATTTTTTTATCAAGATCGTCATTTAAACCTAAATAACCAATATCTTGATGCCATCCAAGTGCTTGTAAAATTTGAGCGACCATCTGACGGCCGCTTGCAAGTGATGAAACTGTTATATGATGAATCCCTGGTTGCATGCAGATGTTTTCTAGATAAAGTATTTCGTGTTCTGTGCATGGAATCTGTATGTGTCGGCCAAGCCCCCCTGACCCTTTGTACGCTTTTTGATTGGAATAGATTTTATTCATTTTGAGCCTCCCTTCGCCCAAAACAGCCCTCATTTTTACTACTTTTTTTCAATGATCACTATCTCCTTATTCCCATCAATATGAGAGTATAAAAGATGCTAAAAATAAAAAACAAGTATTTATAAAAATTAAAAAATTTTAAATGGTTAAATTTTTTAAAAAGTAAAAAAAGGATTCTCTTTATAAAAATCCTTATACATACATAATAACTCTTTTTTTATTTTCTAAGCTTTAAGTAAGTAGCCAAGCCTACTACAGATGCAACAGCAACTACTGGTAAAGCAAAAGCAGATGACACTTTCATAGAAGACTCAGATTTAAATTTTCTTTCATATAGAGTATGCAACATACGAGCCGTAGTACTAACATCATCAATCACCTTTCTTTGATCTTCATTAAATTTTTCATTATCAAAAAAACTCTCTTCTACAAAAAGTCTCTGTATAAATGCCATTACTTGATCGTCATTAAAAAAAGGAGATTTACAATAATCTTTTAAAGAAGCTTTTCGACTTTCTTTATCTACTTCTTCCGTAGTTCCAAGTTGAGACACAGAAAAAGGATGTAAAATTGTTTTATAAGTAGGTTTAGATATACCTTTTTTATGTATCAAAAAAACAATATCGCCCTCTTGATCATAATAATACATAGGGAAACGATCCAATTCTAAAACAGCAATCATTTCTTTTCTTGCAGCAGATAAAAAAGCTCCTCTTCCTTCTTCAAATTTCAATACTCCTAAATGGGGACTTTTTGTCAAAAAACCACTAGAAATTAAATCATTGCATATCGCTGACATAATTATAAATATTACTTTTTTCATATAATAAACCTTTTATTTTTAATAAATTACAAATAGCTCATTAAGTAATAGCAGGGAAAAAATACTTATTTATTTTATTTTCTAAAAACTAAATAAGTGCCTAAAGCTGCCGTAGCGCTTACGGTCAATAATCCAACACAGAAAGCTTTTTTATTTTTTTTGCTTATTTGATCACTAATCTCTTCTTTTGAAAAATCAGGCATTCGATTCCATAAATCATTATGATCTTCGATACATTTGGCAAAAGAATCTTTTACTGTTTTAGACTGAACATACAAATTTAGATTTATTTCGCCAAAGCGATTTGTATAAGGTAACATTTGTAGAGGATTTAAATTATCAAAAAAATCTGACAATCGATTTTCATCTATATTAGATTGCAATGAAGAAAAATTACTTTGACTAATATAAAAAGTTCCATTTATATTAGTAATAGTTTTTTTCACAGAATGTTTCTCATCTTCAGAAGACTCATCTATATAATAAATTTCATCTTCTTGTTTATCATAGTAGACGGATACACTTTTCAAATTCTGTATTATATTTTCTTTATAAATATTTAATAATTGTTGATCTTGATTGTAAAATCTACGATCCATCACATAATATCCAATTTTAGTTAAAAAACCAGCAGCTTTAACACCTTCCAAATTCATTAAAGCCATGATACATATTATTGTTTTTTTCATATAATAAGCCTTTATGTTTAATAAATTACAAATAGTCGATTAAATAATAACTTAAAAAAACGAGTTTGGCAAATTTATAAATTTATGGAAAATACAAATAATTAATTAAAAACATGATTTATTAATTTATCATCTCAATTGAGCTAATAAATTGTTTTTTTGCCAAACCCCACAAAGCGTTACTGCAAGAGCATCAGTTACGTCATGCTTATCCTGCTGAGCTAAGCCTGGAAAAAGCTTAGCTACAATAGTTGCTACTTGCTGCTTACTTGCCCCTCCATAACCCGTTACAGCAGCTTTTACTTCTCGTGGCGCAAATTCAAAAAGTTCTAATGAATATTGGCTTGCAAGTAAATATAAAATACCGCGTAAATATCCTAATTTTAAAAAATTTTGGGCATTTTTACCTAAAAATGGAGTTTCTAAAGAAAGATGCGTTACAGAATGAGAAACTATTTTATCTTTAAAAAAATTATAAAACATATGAGTTCTATCAGAAAGTGAACGACTTGGTGGTAATTTTAAGTATCCATAATCAATTGCTATTGTTTTACCACCCTCTTTTTTAATTACTCCATATCCAGCAAATTGAAATCCTGGATCAACTCCTAACATTACCACGACTTATCCTTTTTATATTAAATGTCTTAATACATACCAGGAGCATCTTCAAATTTCATAATATCTCGTAAATACTGTAAATGCACCGTTCCAGTTGGCCCGTTTCTTTGCTTTCCTACAATTAATTCTGCAGCAGCAGGATTATCTGTATCAGGATTATACACAACATCACGATACATAAACATAATAACGTCAGCATCTTGCTCAATTGCACCAGATTCTCGCAAATCAGAAAGCATTGGTCGTTTATCCATACGACTATCAACCGCACGAGAAAGCTGAGAAAGCGCAAGAATAGGAATATTCAATTCTTTTGCCAGAGCCTTAAGAGCACGTGAAATTTCTGAAACTTCTTGATGTCTATTTTCATGCTTTTTACCACCAGAAAGAAGCTGTAAATAGTCTATTACAATTAAATGAACATTATGTTGAGATTTTAATTTTCGAGCTTTTGCTCTCAATGACATAATATCAAGGCCAGCAGTATCATCGATAAATAATTTTGCTTCAGCAAGTTTTGCTGCCACTTTAGTCAAATCAAGCCACTCATCTGATGTAATAGTTCCATTTCTAATTGCCTGATGAGGAATTTGAGATTCAGATGACAATAAACGATTGGTCAACTGTTCTCCTGACATTTCTAAAGAAAAAAAACCAACTGATAAACCATTTATTGCAGCATGAGCAGCAACATTAAGTCCAACAATTGTTTTACCCATAGATGGACGTCCTGCAAGTACAATCATATCTCCATTTTGAAAACCTGAAGTCATCTGATCTAACATAGTGTATCCTGATGCAACTCCTGTAAGCCCACCATGATTACTTTTCATATTAGAAAGATGTTGAAATGTCTTTTTTAACCAGATATTAATTTGAACAAAAGATTGATCTGTACGCTTGTGTGCAATCTGAAAAATTGTTTTTTCAGCTGTATCTAAAATAGCATTAATTTCTTGATCTTCTTGAGAATAACAATTGGTAATAATATCAGTAGCAGAGTTAATTAACTCTCGCAAAATAGATTTTTCTTTAATAATGTGCGCATGTTGACTAATAAGTCCTATAGCAGGAATATCTTCTTGAAGACTTAAAAGATACATAACACCACCAATATCTTGAAACACTCCTTTTTTTTCAAGCTCATTTTGCAAAGTAACAATATCAACTCGCTCTGAACGCTCAGCTATAAGCATAATTGCTTCATATACATATCTATGCGCAGGAACATAAAAATCTTTCGCTGATAAAATTTCAATAACATGAGTGATATTTTCATCATTAAGAAGAAGTGCTCCAAGTAAAGCTTTTTCTGCCTCCACAGACGCAGGCAAACGCTTACCCAAAATTCTTTCTGAAGATATATTATTACTTTTATAATGTGATGGTGTTTGCATTGTTATATTGTCTTTTTAAAAAATCTATCTATTAATGAGTGCTTTTTTGATCATCGCTTACAACTTTTAAAGCAAACTTTGCACTTAATTTTGTAGTTAATTTTACTGTAACAGGAAAAACACCTTTTTCTTTGATCGATTTTTCAAATTCAATCTGACTTTTCCCTACTGCAACACCCTCTTTTGCCAATAACTCTGCTACTTCCATAGAGTTAACAGATCCATATAACTTACCATCATCATGCATTTTTTTTCTTAATGTTAATGTTAAGGTTTTAATACGTTCACCAAGCATAGAAGTTTTTGATGCTATAACTTCTTTTTTATGTTCAATATGCTTAACCTTACCAATATAATTTTTTTCATTTTCAGGTGTAATTTGTATACCTAATTTTTTTGGTATTAAAAAATTGACTGCATACCCTTCAGAAACTTTTACAATTTGATTTGCCATTCCAACATTTACTACATCTTTAAGTAGAAAAACTTTCATAGTATATCTCCTGAACTCTATGCTTTATAAAATCATTATTGATAAGTATAAACAAAAACAAAAAAGTTAAAATAAAAAAAGCCCAACAAAGAGATATTCCTTATTGAGCTTTAGGGTAGCAAGTAATTGCATATAATAGATTTTAGAATCTATATATTTTTAGACAGATAACCTTTATGAATTCATTTCATCAGATGATACATCGTCTTGAGCAGGTGTAGCGTTTTCAATATCTTGAATCATTTCTAAAACTTCTTCTGCATTTCCATTATTCACATCAACCGTAACAACTTCATCTGTTACGCGCTTAATATAAGAAAGACATACTGCATCTACCTTTTCTTTTAATTCACGCGCAGTATCAGCATCAAGAGCAGATGATTCTGCTAAAAACAACATACCTTGAGACATACAATTTTCTGTAAGAGTAATTATGATATTTTCTTTATCTGCTGTATTTGCAGAAATTCCAGAAAGAGCAACATCTGTCAGCATTTGAAGTGGTAATAATAAATTATTTACCCAAGTAACTTGTGAAATATAATGTGGACATTCATCTAAAAATTTATTTGAAAAATTATTTAAACTCACTGTGGGCATATCAGCTATTGCAACAGGCGCTTGCGTTTCTTCAATCATATCACCTGATGTTTCAGAATTTTCCTGAACTACTGCATCATCTGATTGTTCAGACATGTTCATAGGCTCAGGCTCAATTGCTTCAACAGAATTCACTTCTGGCATAGGGTAATAAAAAGGCTTCAGTGCTTTATGTTTTTTAGATTTTTGAAAACTTAATGGAGCACCCTTAATACTATAACATGCTTCAGGAGCTGGCGGCATCATAGTATCCATACTATCATCTGAATAAATAGACCCAAAATAAGCATTACCAGCAAAAAAAGATATTAAAACTATAATTTTTTTATTCATAGAACAACCTCCTTAATTATTACAGAAACATATTTTCCATTTATAAACTTATTATAATACTACTATTTTTTTAAAAAACATTTCAAGTATAAAATATAAAAAATAATTAAAATATACTATTCCGAAAGCATTTAAGCTTATTTTTTACATATAATGATATTAGATTTTTAATTGTATGCACTATAAATAATAGTACTTTTTGAAGCACAAGCTCTATAATCTGCATAAATACGCATAATCTTAGAAAAATAAGAATATTTAAAATACTTATCATTTATACATCCAATAATCACAGATCTCGGCTTTATTTTTGACCAAAACACTTCTGCACATATCATAAGATTATAAGAACCATACAAAGAGCTCTGCCATGTATTTTCTTTTTCAAGATGACCGCTAGAAAAATCAATGCCATTAATAGCAAACATCATATCCCCAAACAAAGAGGGTATATATTCAAAAAATGGTACTAATATTTTTTTATCATATATAAAAATAATCTTACCTTTATAAATACAAACAACAGAATTAAAACGCTTATGGTCAACTTTTCTATACAAACCGAGTACAATAAAAGAATCTGGATGACAATAATCGCTTATCTTCGATGCTAAAAATAGATGTAAAGATTCATCATAAAAAGGAAATACAGATTCTGGCAAAACCAAAATTCTACTTTTTGGCTTTGCATATTGTGTAAATGAAATTGCAGTACACAACTGCATAACACGATCATATGGCTTATTTGAAAGATCCTGATTAACCACAACTGCGGTACATAAATCATCATGATAAATATACTCATTATCCATAATTTGAATATAAAACTCTCCCAATACTCCTAAAATTAAAATTCCCATAACAGATTTATACCAACCAAAAACAAACAACAATTGAATTGCTATAATAATGGTAAAAATAATATATTCAGCGCCATACCATATCATTATTTGAACAAATGAACTTTTATAAAACAAAGGGAGAAGCGGAAAACTAAAAGGATATCCTATCAAGGAACCAGAAAATATTATTAACACGACATAATGGATATAATAAAAAAAAATTATTGTAGATATATAAATAAAATAAAGCCGTAGATTATGATTTTTTTTTATTATTATATTCATTATATAAAACCATATGCCCGAACAAATACTCATTATAACTATAACTAATACGGGCACTACAAGCGCCCACACTTTTACCCCATGCCTATAGACAAAGTCAGTAATTGCAATTGTTTGAATAGTATAAGCAACTAAACCCCACACAAACCCATCTTTAAAAGAAAAATGTAAAGAATTAAAAAATATACATCTATAAAGTGGATACAAAAAAAGCAGACTTCCTATCCAAAAATAATCGATATATATAAAAGAAAGTGCATATATAAGTGACGAAATAATTATCATATTAAATTTAAACATAGTAACTTACATAATATCATTTTGCTGATTTATACATATTTTATAGATTATATTTTCTCGTTTTTTGACTTTGAAGATATCGTTTTTTAAAATTAAAATTTCTAATAACACTCATAAAAAGGTCTATTTATGATAAAAATAATAAAAAAAATATTTCTTATTCTTGGTCTTTCCATAAGCTTTGAAAAAATTCAAAGTCAAATGATGCCAATCGGAAATAATCAACCGCTTTTTGCACAAATGCCTACAGCAGAAGAAATGCAACAAATAGAAGATTTTTTAAAAACACTTTCTCCAGAAGAAATGGAACAACTTGCTCAACTAGGGGAACAAATAATAAAAGAAGCTGAAGCAGAAGGAAGACCTTTGTTTCCACCTGATATGCAATTTCCTCCAGCTCTAGAAATGCCTCAACAAAAAACTCCAGAGCCTCTACCATCTCCTGCTCAAACTCCTGAAGATAAAATAAAAAATGATACTAAAAAGAAAACCGAACAAATATTAGTTAACACTATTATTTCGCTTATTGATCTCATCAATACATTACGTGACAAATCAAATATTGATGAAATATATTCAAGAATCTTTCATCACCTTGATGCAAAACTAGACATTTTTATTTACTATTTACATGTCATGAAAGATAATGCGCGAATTAAAAATATAACAGAAGAAGAATTTGCTCTTTTAAAAAAGGAACTGATAGAGCTTGAACATTCTTTAAGAGAACCTGTTGAAACGTTAGAAATTCCTTCAATTGTCAGTACTAATAATTTAAAAAAACAACAAAGAGAAAAACGTCGCCGTGCAATCAGAAAAGCAGAACAAGCACTAGATAACTGTAAAAATATTTTAGAAAGAGCATTTACAGAAAAAGAAATACTTAAAGAATGTGAAAAATTGCTCAAAAAATATGAACCAGAAGCTTTAAAAATAAAAGACGACCAAGAAAAAAGATCCCAAATTGCAGGCTCACAAGCATCAAAGCTTGCCGTTACTAATACTAATAAAATTGTACAAGCACCTACTTACAATACAAAAACTGCTCATTACGCTGCCCCTGCTCGCGCAAGTTCAACAGGAATAACCATTCCAAGCAGCTACGAACAAGATAAATATTTTGGTTCTTATAATGAAACGTTTAATAAATCATCAAAAAAAGCAGCTTCTCCTGCAGCCCAAAATACCCCAAAAAAACCGGGTGACATTTCTAAAGACGGAGAAAAAACAAGCAGTAATTCAGAAAAAAAATCTCCTGACGAAATCGAAAAAAATCGAACAAAAATCAAAGAAAATCAAGAGAAAATGGTTTTGTATTTAAAAAATGCAAATCAATTAGTATACGATAAGCGAGCACTTCTTAATTCTTTTGTAGATCAATATATGACTTCTCAAGAAAAAAACCCTGAATTTGAAAAATTGATTTATGAAACACTTGAAGATATAAATCTTGCTCTAGAAAATGCTCAAAAATATTATCATAAATGCATTTCTGATGCTAAAACAATTCCAGGAGGTAAAGATCTTAGGAATGTAAAAGAAGAATCAAAGAAAAACATTACCATACATACGCACAACCTGGATGAATTTAATGACAAAATTCAATCACTTAAAGAAAAAGATCATGTATCAGAAGAAAAAGATTCAACATTTAATGAACCACTCGTAGAAATAGAAAAAAATCTTCTTAAGTTACCTATTTATAAAGACAAAATAGAGTTAAGAAAAAAATCATCAAAAACATTAGAATCTACAACACCAGAATCTAAAGAAAAAAAGAAAATACAATCATCAGAATTTACACCTCCACCAGCACCTGAACTTATTTCAGAAAAAGTAAATAATGAAGAAATAGAACAAAATTCTTTAGAACAAAACGAAATAAAAGAAGATGAAACAATTTCAAAACATATGGAAAAACTAATACTGCCAAAATTAAAACTTATCAGAAAATCAAAATCATAAATTATAAAAAAGGGAAGATTTTTTCTTCCCTTTTAATTTTGAAATTATTTTATTCAATATCAGGCAATACCAACATTAGCAATTTCTTGTTTAACACCAATAAACCCTAAATGTTTTAATATCTGACGTAAATTTTTTGCATTTGTATATACAATTCCAATATCAAATCCATGAGCAACGGCTGCTTCTATATTTGAGCGATTATCATCAATAAAAATAGTAATTGTATCTTCAGATTCTTTATTTAATGATAAAAATAATTGATACATTTGTTTTTCTGGTTTATGAGTCCAATTATTTTCTTCTAGGGGTATTACTCGGGTTACCATATTTGCAAGCATAGAAAGTAATATTCTCAAAAAAGCAGACTTAGGATTATCACAATTTTGATTTACATTATTATTGAATCGAAACTGGTTAGAAGCTTCAACAAGCTTTTCATGTACCATATCTATCTGAATCATTAAATTTGATTCAAACATATTAGAGAGCACCGCTTGTTTATAACCAGATTGATCACAATCGTATACTATACGAGCGACATTCATATCAACATTATCAGGACCCTCGATACTTGATTGCAAAAATTGAGCACAAGCCTGTTTTTCAGGATTATATGATCTTAACAAGTGATATATCATATGCTCTGGCTTTAATAACGAAAGCCCCCTTTTTTTACGTTCCTTATTCATTCTTTTTTTAAGAGACAAAAAATTTTGAATTCCTACAGCTCCATCAACAATACCATGTCTTTCAAAAGCAGCTTTCATAAATTGAAGTGCTCCAATTTTATTGGTAAAAATAACATTATTTAAATCCCACCCTATTAAAACATTTTTTTTAGGTTTGTTTTCAGAATAAGAAGGACCAAAATAAACATTTTTACCATGTTTTTTACAAAATGATGAATTAGTAGAAGTTACAGCATCCTGAGAAAACAAAAAAAAACTAAAAAACATTATATTCAAAACAAAGTTCATTAAATCACCCTCCATAATAGTACTATCAATAATATCATTGATTTAAAAACAAATGATATTATTTTTTTATAAAAATTTATAATAGAAACTTTTAAGCGTAATTTTAATGAATTTGGCGCTCAATTATTTTTTGACATCTACTACATAGACCGTCTTTATGATCGGTTACTTCCCACTGCCAACAACGCGGACACTTTGAGCCTTGAGCATGCTCAACTTTTATATGTAAGCCAAGTCCACTATCAACATATGTAATTGAATCATCGAAATCTTGCTCTGAATATTCATCATCTTCAAAATCTGACCAATCATCAGTATTTTCTGTTTCTACAATATCACATGCAGACACAATACAATATTCCTTTAAAAGTCGCTGTACCGATTGATTATCTTTTTCTGCCTCACTCAACAATCCTTTAATAAGCGTATTTTCTGACTTAGTCATATCCATGGTGACTGTTACCTTCGCCTCTAAAGAATGTTTAATAACCGTTTTTTTTCGAAGCATTTCAATAGCCTTAAGAACCGCAGACCTCATAGCTGCAAGCGCCTCCCACTGCTCATGCTTTTTATTTTCATAATCTACTGATTTTTCAACTTCATTACCTTGTAATACAAACTGCTCTCTAAATAAAAATTGTGATGATGCAAAATTCTGTAAATGAATTGAATCGGTTTTATTTTTTTGATAATGATCCGAAAGTTGTTCTGCTGTAAAAGAAAGTACTGGTGCTATTAACTTAGTAAGCGTATCAAGCATATACCAACATACCGTTTGAGCAGATCTTCTTAAAACTCCATCTGCTTGATCTGTATACAACCTATCTTTTGCAATATCTAGATATAAAGAACTCACTTCTACTGCACAATATTCAGTAATCATATGAAACACACGAGTACTATCTTTTTCCTGATACGCTTGTATAACAGCATCATTAAGAACGCTTAACTCATGCAAAGCACGTTTATCAAAAAAAGTCATTTCAGATAACGAAACAGCATCTTTTTTATAATCAAAATCATAAAGATTCATTAACAATCCACGACACGTATTGCGAATTTTTCTAAAAACTTCTTGTACATTGCTTAAAACACTCTCCGAAACAACCGCATCACCTTCCATATCAATACTTGATGCCCACAACCGAAGCCCATCTGTCCCTAATCGATCAATAATTTGTTGAGGCTCAACTCCATTATTAAGAGATTTTGACATTTTACGGCCCTTTTCATCAACCGTAAACCCATGAGTAGCTACCATTTTAAAGGGAGCACTGTCAGAATACATCATGCTTGTAAGTAAAGAACTCTGGAACCAGCCTCTATGCTGATCAACCCCTTCTAAATATAAATCAGCCGGAAATCCAAGCTCTTTATTTTGCTTAAGAACTGTTTGATGAGTAACTCCAGAATCAAACCAAACGTCTAAAATATCTTGTTCTTTTCTAAATTTTTTTGACCCACAAGAACAAATAAGCTCATAATTTTCAATCAACGATGCAACACTTACAGAGTTCCATGCTTCTATACCAGAAAGCTCTATACGTTGAGCCACTAATTCTATCATTTTTAAAGATGTAAATTCCTTATCACAATCGTTACAAATTAATGCAATAATCGGAGTTCCCCACGCACGCTGACGAGACAAGCACCATTCAAGCCTTCCAGAAACAGCAGCTTTTAAATGATTACGCGTTGCATAGGGTATAAAAGCAACATTATTAAGTGCCGCCAAAGCACGCTCACGTAAGTTATGTTTTGAAAGTTCACAAAACCACTGCTTAGTAGCTCTAAAAATCAATCCATTTCTACATCTCCAACAATGTGGAAAAGAATGCTTAATAGATGATTTATAAAGCAATGCATTATTATTTTGCAGCGTTGTAATAACCCAAGAAAGCGCATCTTTAATACTCATACCAACAAGTTCAACTGGTAAAATACCTTCTGTATAAATACCGGAAGCACTTACGGGAGAAAAAATTTCTAAATTATAACGAAGTCCCATTTCATAATCTTCTGGACCACATCCAGGAGCACAATGAACAACTGCAGTACCATCAGCAAGCCCAACAAACTGATCGGCTAAAACAGGAACTTTTAAATCTTTTACAAAAGGATGATAAGCTTGCAAGCCAACAAGGTCTTCTGCTTTACAAGTAGCAACAACATTTTTTTGCACCTGAAGCAATGCACATACTGCATCTGCCAAAACAGATCCAACAATAATATACTCTCCAGACACTTCAAGCACATCGTATGATGCCTGTGGCTTTAAAAAAAGAGCTCTATTTAAAGCAATAGTCCAAGGGGTAGTTGTCCACATTACCAAAGAAACTTTAGCCGTAAGGTTAAATAATCTCTCTGAATCTTGAGCAGAAAGAGCAAATTTTACATATAAAGATGGATCTTTTCTATCCTCATATTCTATTTCTGCTGCAGCAAGAACGGTTTGACATGTTGCACACCAAGGAACAGTTTTGTTTTTTCTTGATATATAACCATCTTCTAGGGCGTGGCCAAAAGCTCGCACTGTATTTGCTTCAATTTCTGGATCCATCGTTATATAAGGACGATCCCAATCCATTAAAACACCTAATTTTTTAAATTCTTCTCTTTGAATATCAATCCACTTTTGAGCATAAGCACGACACTTTTGCTGAAGTTCTTGACGATCTAAACCTGGATTATCCCCAGCAACTTTAAATTCTATAGGCAATCCATGGCAATCCCAACCAGGAGTAACAGGAACATGTTTACCCATCATGCGCTGAGATTTAGTAATAATATCTTTTAAAATTTTATTATAAGCATGCCCTAAATGAATATGACCATTGGCATAAGGAGGGCCATCATGAAGCACAAATTTTTCGTTACCACTATTATGGTTAAATGAAAGATTATAAAGATCAATCTTAACCCATCGTTCAAGCAAGGCAGCATCATCAACTGAAGCTTGAGCTCGAATAGGAAAATCAGTCTTTGGAAGATTAAGCGTATCTTTATAACTCACGCAAGACTCATTGTGCATAATAACTTTTTCTTGTGCCATCACTCTGTCCTTACCATAAAATAAAGGCTATTTATCTACATAATTTATAAAGCATAATTATAACCAATATTAGTTTTTTCTCAAAAAATATACTACCAAGCTAGAAATATAAATTTCTTAAAAATTATTGCATTGATGCTTTAATATGAATATATTTATTCTAATAGAATGATTTAAAATGGAGTTCAATATGAAAAAATTAAATTTTTTATTGCTTTTAGCAACAATTCCAGCAAGTAGCTTACATGCAGCAAATTCTGAGGAAAAAAGACTTGTTAAATATCAAGCACCAGGATTTGATTATTTAAGAGCTTATCCGAAAATTCCTACAAGCCTGAAATTGTGAATAGCAGAAGCTA
>CAZMYL010000007.1:0-27015 GCA_964570505.1 uncultured Pseudomonadota bacterium | reverse complement strand
TCACTTTACATACGCACTATCACGTCGAGCATAATCATAGGCGGAACAAACATGAGTACCTATTAGATATATATAATCGCGTCCATCAATTTTTTTGAAAAAAGCAGAGTGAAGATCGCCTTACTGGCGATAGAGGCAAAAAGTATAGTAAAAATTATAGTAAAAATTCATGTTTAAATCACTTTTAAATCACTGTTTGAGGTTATGAGCCGGAAGGCGAGTGGCCGAGTTTGATTTTAACGAAGCTCAGAAAAAAGAAATAGTGGAGTTTGCCGAAAAAACTCTTAAAGAGTCACCAGAAAAAACAATGAGTTTGGTTGGGGATAAAATTGTAGAAGTTGCAACAAGGCAATAAAGAGGGAATGGCTATTTTTAAGCCATAAAACGCGAGATATTGACTTTCTGTAACCATTGTTAATATAATTACAAATAGAATTGTATTTAATGAAAAAAGGGGAGATGATGAAGAAATTATTAAGTTTGATGCTTGTTTTAAGCGTTTCTTTTGTACATTCTGGAGCAAGAAAAGGATCATCTGTATCTCTAGCAGATCCTACTTCAGTTCCTGTACAAGCAGTTTCAAAACAAGGTCTTGCGGCTAGATTTAAGAACGGGTTTCGTGAAAAAGTTTTCAAACCTATAAGAGATCAATATCGCGATAATGTTTATAATAGAGCACAAAGAGCAAACAAACGGATATTTGAAAATACATCTGGAACAGAAAAAGTTATAGAGGGTCAAAAGCCTCGCCCAGGTGAGTATCCAAGTCATATAATTCAAAGATATAACGAGGCCGGTGGGCATCAGTTTTCTATTCCAAGGTTTAATACAGCAGCATATATAACACGTAATGTTGGTTCTGGAGTTGCAGCACCATTGCAAGTTGCTGGCCGTGGTATTAAAAGCAGTGCACAAAGAGCTGGTCAAGGTATCGCAAGCGGTGCGCGAAGTGTTGGTAATGCTATATATAATAGATCTAAGAGCGAAGCTGCGCAATGGAGGCCTAGAGATAATAAGAAACCAGAAGAAGGTCAAAATCAGGCTCCAGAAAGTTCCATATCGGGTTCTAGACCAACGAGTCAAATTTCTGAATCGGGTTCAGTACCAGTTTTAAAAGAACGAAATCAAACGTTTATACCTAATTATCGTGGTAAATCGTCAGGTATTTGGAGTAGAGTTAAGGCTGCTTTCGGATTTCCTAAGAAAACACCTATAGAGGAATAAGCCTTAGGTATAAATTTTAGATAATATTTTTTATTTAAAAGCTCCTCATTGTAGGAGCTTTTTTTATTTAATAATGAATGTTTGTTTTATGCTTTCGCATGTCTTCCATGCTGAGTAAGTTGCAAGACATGCACAAGTGACTCCTGCAGTTAATAGTCCTAAATTGAGGGCACTTGGACTTGGTGTTGTCAGTAGAGGTGATTCAGAAAAAACAATCTCTTTTGAGGATCTTAAAATAATGTATGAACCTCCTGTAAATAGTGCTGAAATTGCACCATTTCCTATTATAGCCTTATAATTTTCTGATTGTTTGTCTGCAGCAAGAGAGGGTAAATGTATTGATAAAAAAAGTAATAGCGCAATAATTTTTTTCATGATTTATTATTCTTAATAAGAAAAATGGGAAGTTTTGCTCCCCATTTACATTTCTATTTTTTATTTATGATTGAACAAATTCTAAAATTTTATTTTTTAGATCATTTTTACTCATGTATCCAGTTTCTTTGTATTTTATTTGATTATTTTTAATAAAAATAAAAGTTGGTACGGAAGTAACACCATAATAAATTGAAAGTTCGCGAGCTTCATCAACATTAAGTTTTGCAAATTTACAAATATCACTAAGTTCTTTTGCAAGTTCTTCAAAGACTGGAGCAACTTGTTGGCAAGGTCCACACCATGTTGCGTATACGTCAATTACAACAGGAAGAGAGGATTGTTCAATTTCTTCTTTAATATTTTCTTTAGTTATTGAGATAGGCATACAAAACTCCTAGTTTTTAGGAAAAAATAAATTCAAATTAATGTATTACTATGATAACAAAAAAAAAGAGAAAAGCTATGAGCCTTCATAGCTTTAATATTAAAGAGGGTATTATTTTTTTTGAGAAGCAACCCGTATGCTTTTTGTTGGTTGTTCAGCTTCTTTAATTGCTTGTTGATAGCCAGTTAAATTAATTTCATGGAGTGCTGTAAATGCAATTTCTCGTTCTATAGGTCCGGATTGATTAACTTCGTCAAAATGAATTTTTTTATTAGTTTCTATAAGATACATATTAGTTGTTACACCATCTTTTGAAACAATAGTTATTTCTATATAAGGGCGATTTAAAAATGTATAGATATGTTCACTATTTTGGCTTGCTATGGTGCCAATTTCTGCAAAGTCTAAATAAGCAATATTATCTGCAGGGTTATAATCTTTCTGCATAATATTTTGTGGTTTTAAATAGACAGGAATTTGTTTATACATTCCAGAAATTGTTATGTTTTGTGCTTGTACCGTTGTTCCCGTATTGTCGATAATAGATCCATAAAAATTTACATCAGGTTTTTTTCCGCCACCAACAAGAGAATCATTAGATTCGTTATTTGTACCCCAATGGCAAAGAAGCAAAATTCCTAAAGCGTTAAGAGCAAGTGTTTTTTGTGTAGTTATTTTCATACCTAATCATCCTTTAATAGAGGGTTATTATAGTAGTAAAGGAGTGTAATAGGTATTTTGCATTGATGTATAGAATTTTTGAAAATAAGCATTAAGTAAAGCAATTGTTAAAAATTTGTTTCTTTAAAATTGGACTCAGAAAAATTTGTAGAATCAGCTGGATTTTCGTTTAAGGTGGTAAGTTCTTGAGACTTTGAATCAGCTGGATTTTTTTCAAGGGTTTTAAGTTTTTGAGACTTTGAATCAGTGTTTTTTGTAAATCTACTTTTTATTCCTTGAGCACCATTTGCTATTGCAGAGCGAGCCCTTTTTAGTGGTTCTATAATTTTTTTGTTAAAATTTTCTGTAATTCTAGAAAAAACACTCTTTTTTTGATTTTTTGTAGAAATGCTTTGTTGTTGCTCCTTTTCAAGCCAAGCCTTGTAGTCTGGTCTGGCAAAAGGATTTTCCCTTTCAGGTAGTCTTGATCCTTCTGTAGACATTTTAATTTCTTGTTTCATCTCTTCGTGCTTGCTTTCTTTAGAAAGAAGAGAAGAGTCTTTAATTGAAGGTTGAGCTTGAGCTAACTCTCCTTTTTTTGCTTTAATGAAAGCAACTATGTCTTTTGCAGAACTATGAAATTGATTTCTATATTGCGCTATTGGAAAATGACTAGCTGAATTAGTATTTATTTGTACAGAATTGGATAAATGATTTTGTGAATTACTGCTTTCTAAAAGTATAGCACTGGGCGATTTGTTCTCCAATTGTTCTATTAATTGTTTGCTATTAGTTTTTAAATCAACTGGCTTGGGATTAAATGTTTCTGCTACTTGTTTGACATTAATGTTTCTTGTCAAATCTTCAGCAGAAATATTTGTAGATTTTGGTTGATGAGTATTAGGTACTGCATTTTTATGAAAATCGATTAATCTTAATACTAAAGGCGAATAGTTCCTAGCTTGATACCTAGAGGCAATAGCGCTTTTCAAAGTTGTTTCAATAGGCTTATTGTGCGAAGTTGAAGGTTTTAAGGGTGTGCGGGTGCGTATATGCGCTGGCAAAGGTCTTGCAGGCGTTACTAATGGTATGCTTTTTACTGCTGCAGGTATTGCGAGTCCTTTAACAACTTTTACAGCAGCAAATTGTGTTGTGTTGTATAAGCTTATTAAGTTTAAAAATATTATTTTTATTTTTTTCATATAATTCTTTATATTTGTAATTTTTTTAAAAACCATATGTATTTATAATACAATCTTAAAATAATAATGTTCAATATTTAATAAATAAATATGTTGTATGTGTGTATATGGAGGGGGTATAAGTTGCTAGAATTTGATAAAAAAGGTAATGTTTATAGGGTAAATAAATGTTATAAGTGTATTATTTTGAAAGGATAATTCATGATTAATAAAAATTATATTATCGCAAGTTCTCCACGTGAGTTTATGTATAAGGTGTATGGTTGGATGGCTGTTGGCCTTGCTATAACTGCCGGAATTTCTTCTTGGATTGCTTCAACGCCAGCGCTTTACGGAGCTCTTTTTAAGTCTCCTGGTTTATTGCTTGTAATTTGCTTGGCTCAGCTTGGAACAGTAATGTTTATTGGTTTTATGCGTAATTCTCTTTCTTATGCTGGCATTGTAACAGCATTTGCTTTTTATGCAGGTCTTGTGGGTGTAACCCTTTCATCTCTTTTAATTGTGTATACCGCAGAATCTGTTGCAACTGCTTTTGTTATTACAGCGGGTATGTTTGCTGCAATGGCATTATATGGATACTTTACTAAGGCAGATTTAAGCAGTATGGGCAGTCTTTTAATGATGGCTCTTTGGGGTATTATCATAGCAATGCTTGTTAATATGTGGTTTCAAAGCCCTGCAATGCAATATTATATTTCTCTTGCTGCTGTTGGTATTTTTACATTGCTTACAGCATATGATGTTCAAAATCTTAAAAGACTTGCAGAGTCTATGATGGTAGATGATGAAACAAAAAATAAGATTGCTGTAATGGGTGCTTTAACTTTATACATGGATTTTATTAATTTATTTATTCATTTAGTTCAGTTGTTTGGTAAGCGTCGCGATTAATTTTGATAGAGTAATTAATTTTAAGGGCTGCCCTTAAGCAGCCCTCTTTATTTTGGAATAAAACATATGATTCAGTTACGTGATTTATGTCTTTCATTTGGTACGCAAAAAGTTTTTGATCATTTAAGTATGAATGTTAATCCAGACCAGCGCCTGGGTCTTGTTGGTCGTAATGGATCTGGTAAATCAACACTGCTTAAAGCAATTGATAAAACGCAGCATCTAGATGATGGCTCTATTACGGTAACTGGTAATATGAATGTTGCATACATGCCTCAAGAAATGGTTCTTGCAAGTGAAAAATCTATTTTAGAAGAAGCTGTAAGTTCATATAAAGAAGTTGGTGGGCTTCGTGAGCGACTAAAAGTACTTGAAAAATTAGTAGCAGAATCCGATGCAAATGCTTTAGAAGAGTATGCAGAAGTTTCTCAGCGGCTTTCAGAATTAAATGTTGATCTTGCTATTGCAGAAACTAAAAAGATGTTAATAGGTCTTGGATTTAAACTAGAACAGCTTGATGCACCTGTTGCTTCATTGAGTGTTGGCTGGCAGATGCGTATTGTGCTTGCAAAATTACTGCTTCAAAAAGCAGATTTTTATTTATTTGATGAGCCTACTAACCATTTGGATATTGTTGCCAAAGATTGGTTTTTAGAATTTTTAAAATATAGTGATTTTGGCTTTATGCTCGTATGTCACGATAAATATTTTTTAGATGAGCTTTGTACTACTATTTTAGAGCTTGATAGAGGCGTAGGTACTTTATATTACGGTAACTATACCTATTATGAAAATGAAAAAGAAGAGCGAATTGCTGCACTCAGAAGCGCATATGAACAGCAAAGAAAAGAAATTGATCATAAAGAAAAGATTATTGCAAAGTTTAAATCTGGAACACGCTCTCAGCAAGCAAAAAGTATGCAGAAACAGCTTGATAAAATTGAGCTTATAGAGCTTCCTGATGACCCTCGGGCAATGAAATTTAGATTTAAACCTACTGAGCGCTCAGGAAGAATTGTTCTTGAAGTTAATAACTTAGGTTTTAGTTTTGGGGATAAGAAAATTTTTGATAATGTAAGTTTTTTTATAGAACGTGGCGAAAAAGTTGCTCTTGTAGCGCCTAATGGTATGGGTAAAACAACATTATTTAATGTTATTTGTGGTAAATATAAACAGCAAACAGGAACTGTAAATTTTGGGCATAATGTAAAACATACTATTTTTGAACAAGATCAAACTAAAGTTCTTGATCCTCGAAAAACTATTATAGAAGAAGCTCTCGATTGTTGTTATAGCAAAAGTGAGGCCGAAATTCGTGGAATGTTAGGCGCTTTTCTTTTTGGCAAGGAAGAGATTCAAAAAAAGACAAAATCGTTAAGTGGTGGAGAAAAGAACCGTGTAAGTATGGTTAAAGTAATTCTTCAAGATGCTAATTTTATGTTACTTGACGAGCCGACAAACCATCTTGATATTACTTCAAAAGAAATTTTACTTAGTGCTTTAAAACAATATGACGGAACCATGCTTTTTGTTTCTCACGATCAAGATTTTGTAAATGGGCTTGCTAATAGAATTATTGAATTAACACCACAAGGCATTCATAGTTATGTAGGTAATTATGAAGCATTTCTTGCTCAAAAGCATGCAGCTCAAGAACTTGGTATTTCAAATCATGGGCATATTGAGACTTCTGATGGAAGTGTTCAAAAAAAATCTCAACCAGATCGTTCAGCCAATACAAAACGGGAGCTGCAAACAATAGAGAAAAAAATTGAACGTCTAGAAGCTGATATAGAAAAAATACAATATTCATTTGCTGATTTAGAATATGGCACACCAGAATTTGATGCAGCTCAAGAAGATCTTATTAAAAAGCAAAAAGAACTAAAAGATGCTGAAAAAACCTGGCAGTCATTGCAGCAATAATTATTGACTAAACCATGCATTATAGTTGACATAAAATATAAAATCTTCGTTGCGTGGTTTAGTAAAGTAAAGTTTATTGATTAATTTTTCGTATAGATCTTCAAAAGTGAACCAGCAGTTTTTCCATGCGACAACAACAATGTCGTTGTGATCCCATTTTTCGGGAAGACGGCGCTCTTTTTTGCCATCCATTCTGCGATACATTCTGACATTTGGTTTGTTATTGGGAGATTGATAATTAATAAAAAAGTTAAGAATATTATTTTTTGCAAGGTCTACAGGGCTTTTAGCCTCGCGTGCTATGTCGCTACTGGTAAGAATTTCATCTGGTTTATAGATAGAGCTATTGTTTGCAAGTGTTCCTGGTTTTGTTGTTAATACAAAAATACCATAATCAAAAGGCATTCCTCTGTAATATATATTTTTTGATCCATATACATAAATATACGGTGTTTGTGTTTTTGAAGGTGTCATAAGTCCATTAGTGTTGTCATTTTTACTTCTATGAGTTACTGCACTATATTTTGAAGTTTTTTTGTTTTTGTATGGATAAATAAACGTATCGTTTGGGTTTTTTAAAAGTTTTGCAACTTGGTCTAATGTAAAAAAAATCCCTGTGTCATCATCAATAACAATATATTTACTTTGATCATAGAGTGGTGTTGTTGTTATGAGCATGTCATTTTTATTGTATGGAAAAACAACAGCTTTGTTTTTTAAAAATTCATCTTGAAATTGGGCAAAAATTTTAATGTGTGCAACAGGATTTTCTGTAGTACTTGCGACCGGTATTTGTATATAATCTCCACTTTCAGCATAGACTACTGTTTGTAGTAGTAAAAAATAAGTTATTATAGAATTTTTTTTCATAAGTATCCTTTTTTGATTTTTATACTTGATATAAAGTATAAGTATTACAACCATTTTTTATGAAAAACAATAAAACTTACTTTTCAACAATTAATATCATTAAGGTCTCTTTCCATAATAGTATGCTCACATCCTTGAGCAAATGTTGTTTTAATAATTTTTCCGCCAAGATGTTTATAAATACTAATATTTACAGGGTTATTGGTTACATAAAAGATTTTTGAATAACCAAGTTCTTTTGCTTTTTCTAAAATTTTCCAAATTAAACGACGGGCAATTTTTTTACCACGATAATCAGGTTTTATATATAAATGACTTGCCCATGGAGTAAGTGTTGTTTCAAGATCATTGGTAGCTTCTATTGAGCATGAACCTATAGGTATATTTTTATACCATGCTACAAAGGTAAAAGGGAGTTTATTATTTGCAGATTGATCTTCGTTTAATAAGTCTAAAAAACTGTTAACTTTCCATTCGTTTTTTTGCATAAGATAAAGTTTTTGTTGAATTTTTTTATCGCCATTAAGAGGCTTTATATAAATATTAGAATCGTTTTTTTTTGAATATAAAGATGTGTTAGAAATTGAAGGGGGAAGATTATTTTTTGTATGAAATATTTTACAAAAAATAATTATAACAATTGTTGTTAGTATACCAATAAAAATAACTTTTTTTCTCACATAAGCTCCTTAAAAATATAAGGAGCTTAGTATATTTTTATTAAAAATTATATGTATATAAAATGGTCATTTCTTGTGAAAAGAAAATGATATGTTATTAACTAATTTTACCATACCATACAGGTTAATAATCAAAAGAAGCCCGCCTACCAGCGACATAATCCCAAGCATTTGTTGATTGGTTCCAAAGAATGAAAAAATACTAAAATTAAGTGTTGCAAATATGGTATACCACCATTCTCCATTTTTAGGTGATAAAAATTTAGCTGCTTTTTTACCAGCAGTTAAAATAGTTAGAAGTGTTGAATATCCTAATAAAAATATAAAAAATGGCCAGATATATTGTATATGTGGTAATACGGTGCTAAGTGCTGCAGCAACAGCTTCACTTTCATGTAATCCTTTATTCCAAACTCCTGTTACAAGAATTAAAAGCATACTTATTGTTGATACAACAAATGCATCAAGAAATATGCTAAAAATGCCTAAAGATGCTTGTTTTGCAGGGTCTTGCTCTTCTGTTTCACTGTGAATAACAGAAGCGTATCCAATACCAATATCGCCTGCATAGCAAGCTCGTTTCATCCCATAAGAAATTGCCATTATGACACTAGCTCCAGTAAATGCTCCAGTAGCAGCATGACCATTAAATGCTGATTTTATGATGACACCTAATGTTGTAAAAACAGATGAAATATCGCGAAATAAAATAAAAAAACTACACCCAAGAAATCCAATTAAAAATATTGGAATAATTGCAGAAGCAATATTTCCTACTCTTTCAACGCCTTTTTCTATACCTACTAAAATGAGTAAAATAAGTGTTGCTACGGTTAAGTAAGGATTAAAACCCCAGGTATCAACAAGAGCATCTGAAACTGTTCTGAAAATATAAACATCTGCCCCATAAATACAAAGAAGAAGACAAACTATTTTGGGAATTATTGACCATGAAGTAGCATGTTGCATGTAGTACATTGGCCCACCATCATAACCTCCTTCTTTATTGGCAATTCTGTATTTTATGCCAAGATAAATTTCTGCATATTTTACAATCATTCCAAAAAGTGATGCAAGCCAAAGCCAAAAAATAGATCCAGGTCCACCAAATTGAACAGCTGTACAAACGCCAATAACGTTACTAATGCCTATAGAGCCAGATATGCTTGCAAAAAAAACTTTAAGAGGATGAGTTCCTCTTTTGTCAGGTTTTTGATATGTAAACAAACTAAAAAAAACGCTTAAAACCCGTCTGAATTTAAAAATTTGAGTCCAGTGAGATTTATATGAAAGATAAAATCCAAGTAACAGTATAGTAGGGATACTCAGATATGACCAAACGATGTTATCTAAAAAATCAAGATAATAAAAAAATAATTCAGACATTAATGGGTACCCCTTATTTTAAAATACGGTTACTAAGCTATGGAATTTGCGATTTGTGTACAATTAATTTATAAAACTTCATAAAAATCTTTATTCGGCATCCTCTTCATCCATGTCTTCGTCTTCAAAAGCAAAGTCATTGTTTAAAAACTCATCAGTAAGTGGATCAAGTTCAGGATATTTTTCACTTTTTTCTTCAAGAGACTTAATTATATTTTCTGCTGAAGTAGGAACATCAACATAATCACAGAAAAGATGATCGCTAAAATTACCTTTTTCAGCATTTTTAGCTGCACGAGCCTGTTTTATTTCTTCTGTTTTTACACTAATAAGTTTTTTAAATTCATCAAAAATTTCTTCAAAATCAGCGATTTCTTCGATTAATTCTTTTTGAGATTCAGAAGAAAAAATTTCTTCCATTTCTTCGATCATTTTTTGAGTGATTGCTTCAAGCAAAATGTCGTTATCATTTAAAAATGCTGTTTTTGCAACACATCCTTGGCTAATCCAGTTATCAAGAGATTTATTTCTAACCAATTTATTTAATAAAAAACGACGTTTTGTCATGTTTTTTCCTTATGAGTTTGTAAAAAATTAGATGCTTTATTTAAAAACTTATCATCAAAACCTTCTTGTTTCAAAATTTTAAACGCAATAGAAGGTTCTTTTGAAATTCCCGATTGTAGTTTGTGTGAATAATGAATTAAACCTTCAGTGGTTATTGAGCTTGTTACTTTATAAATTCCAAATTTACCACTTTTTTCTGCAGCTGTTGGAATGTGTGGTAAATGTGTAACAGCAATACATGTTGTATAAGGATTTTCTATAATCGATTCAAGTAGCGCAAAGGTTGCTGCTTGAGCTTCATGAAAAGTTGTACCATTAAATACTTCATCAAGAATAATAAAAGTAAAATGGTTTTTTTGAGAAGATTGTGATGCTTTAAGAAGGTTATATGCACGAGAAGCTTCTGCTCTAAAATGAGATTTTCCAGATACAATATCATCAGGGATATTCATATAGGTCATAATAGTATTAAATGGTGTAAAGCGCATTTTTTCTGAAGGTGCAATGCCTAAGCTTTGAGCAAGAATAATGTTCATTACAAGGCCTTTCATAGTAGTTGATTTGCCGCCAGCATTTGGACCTGTAACCATAACATTATGAGGAAGGTTGTAATCACCCATAGTTAAAGAATTTGGGATTGCGCGATGATGATCAATAGCAGGATTCCAAAAGTTTTGTATTTCAATACTTGGAAATTCCGAATCTAAGTATTCTGGAAAGCAAAAACTAACATTATGATTTTTAAATTCTCGTATGAGTCGTGATGAGCTTATAAAAACATCTAATTGTGCACCAGTCATAATCAAAGGTAAAAATAAATCTTTTTTTGAACTAAATAATTGATATGCAACATACATTCTTCCATACCAAGAAAAAAAATCAGGCTCGCCTTTAAAAGTTTTGGTATCGAGTATTGATAGTAATTGTTCAATATCTTGGTGATTCTTTTTAAGAATAGTAATATTTTCATTTAAATTTTTTAATTCTGGGAAATTAATACTTAGTACAGAATTTTCTTCTGCAAGATGGCTTAATCTTTGTAAAGCATTAATATAACGAGAGAGATACATAAGCTTTATTTGAATTGATCGCTTCATGGTTATAAAACCACGTAAAGAATCAGGAAGATAAAGAACGTTCATGCCGCTCATAGGTGCACCAATAATATTAGATGCACTTTCTGTATAAGCATTTTTGTAGTTACTTGCTATTTTTGCAAGAACAAATGCGGTTAAACTGCCAAATCCTAGTGCTTTGCTAAATCCATGTTCTGCATCAAAATTTTCAATTTTATTGGTAATAGGATGATCAATCATTCGAGCAACACCAAGTACAGGAAGTATAAGAGCACCTGTTGTAAGCATTATTCCGCTTCCTACTCGTCCTATAAGCTCTCCTGTTGCAGCTATCTCGACTAAAGCAGTATTTTTATTTGCAGCTGTTGAAAGTTTTTTAGAGTAAGGGATTTTAAAAGTATTTTGCTTAAGAAGATTTTTAAAAATATCTTCTTTCCAAAAAGAAAGTAAGCACCCTTCTGTTTTTTGTAATTCTTCAAATTCTTTACAAATGTTTTCAAAAAGTGTGTTGTTTTCGGTTAATTCACGAACGATTGTTTGAATTTTAAGAAGTTCTTCTTTTGAAGCAATTGGCGTTACAATTTTTTTGTAAAAATTAACACGCCCCATTTCTGTATAAGTTCGATCAATTTTTTTTGCTAGATAAGAAGCAAGATGTTCTTTTGGACCACATAAAATCTCAAGATCTTGCCATGAGGTTGTATCAAGAACAGTTGAATTCTTTATGTTGTAGGATTGTTCGTACATGGTAAAAATATCAAAAACTAATCGTCTTTTTTCGTCTTGCAACGGATGAATATGATTTTGAAGTGTTATGTTAAGAATCTCATAAAATTTTTTGTCGCCCCGTATAGCTTGATTAAAATGTAAATCAGAATTTTCATCTGAGTCGCACAAGGTTTTCCCATTCTCTTCGGCTATTTTTTTGATAATAGAATCAGTATGAGGAAATTCATTATGAGAAATTATAGTTTGAGAAAAGCAATAAAAAAATAAAGATAATAAAAATAGAAAATTCATAAAATAAAATCACTTTATATAGATATTAAAATCAACAGATAACCAAAATTTGACGTAAGTATAGTAATCTAGTTATAAGCGGTCAAATAGAGTTTTAGTTATTATAAATAAATTTTATATGAAATTGAAAATATGGAGGAGAGAGTGGGATTCGAACCCACGATCCACGCAAATGGATAACGGTTTTCAAGACCGCCGCAATCGACCACTCTGCCATCTCTCCATAGTCTATAATGTACGATGCATAACTCAATTTTGAGAGTTTGTACCAAGCTAACAGGCCTTGCTGTTAATTTGGTGCGCCCAACAGGGGTCGAACCTATAACCTTCAGATCCGTAGTCTGATGCTCTATCCAATTGAGCTATGGGCGCTCGTAATTATTAATTTTCAAAGAACTTTTGCTATTTCATGACTGATATAATGGATCAGTTTTTACTTTTTGTAAATTTTAAAAAGTAAAATATGGTGGAGAGGATGAGATTCGAACTCACGATCCAGCTCTCGCCAGAGACTTACTTAGCAGGTAAGCGCTTTAGACCACTCAGCCACCTCTCCGATAGCATTTAATTTCAAAGTGTGTAAAAAGAATACGGAATTCGTGATTTTATGCAAGTTTTAATTGATTGTTTTTAAAAAAAATCAATTTTTCATTAAAATTATACTAATTTTTAATGAATTATTATTCTATAAAAAATTAGATGAAAGAATGTAAATATGGCCGTGTGTATTGCGATTACCGTTGTTCCTTGCTCAAGTTCATTGCGATTTCAAGTTGACAAAAATGGAGTTGTTAAATGTTATTTGATAAGTCAACCTGAAGATGGTAAAGCAAATCGTGAGCTTATAAAAGCTCTTTCTAAGGCTCTTAAGCTTGCAAAAGAAAATATAGAAATTGCTGTAGGCTTAACTCATAGAAAAAAAATAATAAAAATTCATTCAAATTTAACTATAGAAGCTATTTACAGTGCTTTGGGATTGCAGTATCAGCCAAAAATATTTTAATTATTGTATATAATAATATTTTTGACGAAAGATTTGTTTTTCATTACTCTCCTAATCATGCTTTACTACTAAAATAGTAATTTGAAATATATGCCGAAATGGCGGAATAGGTAGACGCACGGGACTCAAAATCCCGCGATGGTAACATTGTGCCGGTTCGAGTCCGGCTTTCGGCACCATAATTATGAAAGCAAAATCATGGAAATTGATTGTATTTTTTGTAAAATAATTGCAAAACAAATACCAGCTTTTATTGTTGAAGAAACTGAAACTATTTTAGTTATTAAAGATATTGCTCCTCAAGCTCCTATTCATTATTTAATTATCCCTAAAAAACATAGAAAAGATTTACTTGCTCTTCATAGTTCTGATCGTGATAGTGCAGCTGATATTTTATATATAACGCATACTTTGGCAGATAGGCATGGCATTGATTCTTTTAGGCTTGTCAATAATAATGGATCTGGTGTTGGGCAGTCTGTTTTTCATATACACTTTCATTTTTTAGCTGGTAAATCACTAAGCTTTTAATTTTTATTTCTTTTTAAAATCATTGATTATTTTTATTTATTTTTATTAGTATTTTTATTGCTAATAATACTAAGGAGAAGTTTATTATGAAAAAAGCATTAGTTTTTTTTATTGTAAATAATACGCTTGCTTTAAGTGGTTATTTTAATACTGTTAAAATTCCTAAAAATTTACACAAGAAGTTTTTTGTCTTTGAAAAAAATACTGATAATCAATCTAATGAAGAAGATACATTAGAGCCATTAAAACCTCTGCATATTGATCCTTTTAGTGTTGATACTGATCTTTCTACTAATAAAGACAATGAAATTAAGTCAATTATAAAAGAAGCAGAAAAATTTTTAAAAAAAGAATCTATTCAGGAGCCTTTTGAAGTGTTGGAAGAAGACACTGTTCAATTAAAGAAATCATCTTCTTGGGAGCCTATAGAATTTAGTTCAAAAGATTCTCAAATTGAGGAGGAAGAGAATTTTTCTGATGCAAGTAGTTCTTCTCAAGATTGGGATGATCTTGAGAGAATAAGTAAAATAATAGAATTAGGCGATTTTAAAAAAATAACAAAAAAAATGGAAAATGAGTTAGATGCAATAAATCAAAAGTATAACAATAAATTTTGTCCAACTATTCACAATAAAATTAAAGAAGCATTAGAAAAAATTAAAAATCTTCAAAAAATCAAAAATCATCCAATAGTGCAGTTAAAATTAAAATTAGAGAATAAAGATTCTTATATAAAAAATATTAATCAATTAGGCCTGAAATATTTTATAGAAGATGTAATTCTGTGTGTAGATATAATCAATAATGCAAAAGATTTATATTTTATTGATCTTGCTAAAAAAATATTAGATACACTTAAATCAATAGAGGAATCAGATTTATTACAAGATAAAATCAGTAAAAATATATGTGATTCTGTTATTAACGCTCGAAAAAAATTTGAACCTCGAGAGAGATATTGGTATGAGCCGGTTTTTTATTATCAATTTTTATTGGAAAAAGAAAAAGAAGCTTTTGATCAAAAAAAATCAGATTTAATAAGATTTGTTAATGATATAAAAAAGGCTTATGCAATCAGTTAATAATATAATTTTTTTTAAAGCATCTTTGTGTTGTAGTAAGGAGAATGAGCGTGAAGTATCTACATAAAATATTTTTACAGTGTTTGATTTTAATGAATGTAGTACAAAATATATGTACCCCAACTCCTAAATTAAAAACACCTAAAGTACTTTTAGAAAAGACCCAATTAAAAAAAATAGAAATACCTGAGATTGTAAAACGTAACAAATCTTTAATTACCCAAAAGAATCTCTTTAAAAATAAAAAAAATATTGAAAAAAGTGATACTCAGTTAAGGCCAAGCACCCAAACTAGATCTTTAAGAAAAAAACAATTGCAAGTAAAGAGCCAAAGCGCAACTTTAGATGTTAAAAAACAAGAGCCTACTACTCAAGTAATAAAAGATTTTTCTAAAGATAGTCATATTATTGGATGGAGAGATGGTCTTAGTAGTCTTGAAAGACAGAAGCTTAGTGATTATATGCAAAAGATTGCTTATGATGATATTGGAAGGCCTGTTGAAATAGGGACTTTTGTTAAAGTTGGTTCATTATTAGATGATTTTTCTGATTTAAATTACATTAAGCAAAAAGATTCTTTTTATTCTAAAGTTGATAAAAAAATTGATGATTTTATTGGATCTGAAAAACAATTTTCTGACAGGCAATCATTCCTGGACGCGCTTGATAAAGAAAGACTTTTGCTTGAAAATTTTATTTCAAAAACATCGAATCAAGATGCTCTTAAAAGTGCTTTAGAAACAAGAAATGCATATGATCGTTTAATATCGTATATAGCAAAAAAAGATCATTTAACAGTTCAAACTCAAAAAAAAATATCTGAAAAAAACATTAAGTATAGCGGTATTGGAAAGCAGGTTATTTTTTCTGGAAATAAAATTAATACTTCAGTTGAGCGTAATGTATATTCTATGGTCAAGGCTATAGAGAGTGATATTTATAGTGCGTACTCAGCTCTTCAAGTATCATTAAAAGAAATTCAAAAATATGAAGTAATGAGAAATAACTACATTAATAAATTGAATGAAGTTGAATCTCTTTATAATCAATTAAAAGATTTGAAAGCTATTTCTATTAGTAAAAATCAAATTAACGATTATAACTTTAAAGTTGAAGAGTTATCGTTTTTTTATAAAAACATTCAAAGAAATCAATCTAAAATTCAAGCTGCGTATGATAAAGCTGCTGCTGATTGTAATTATTTTCAACAACTTTTTAATAAAAAAATCAAAACGATAGAAGATGTATATTCTTCTTATCATGATATTTTAAAAAAAGAATTAGAGCCTTTAATTAAGCTTTATGAAGAAGCATTATTAAAAAAAAATAACCTTGAATTTCAAAAATATTTCTTAAAAAATTTAACAGAAGAATCTGTTTTGATGCATAAAGAATTAGCGTTTAATTTGATGAAAAATAGAACATTTGATGGTGGTGTTGATATAAAAGAAAAATGGATAGAAAAGTTTTTTGAAGTATTTAAAAATAGTAGAGTAAAATTAGCAGATTCTGATACATCTGATTGTAGAATGTTTAATGCTACATATGTAAATTTACAGAATTCATTTTCAATTTTTGTTGATAAAGTAAAATACTTTGATAATGAACTTCAAAAATTTAAAGAAGATACAGATATAAATTTGTATGAAAAATTCAAAATTGATTTAATTAATTTCTTAAATCAATTAAATCAATTTCATATAAAAGCAAAGGCTAATAATTTTTCTAATGACCCTTCATTTAAAGATTGTTTTTTAACTGTTAATCGTATGAATGATTTATTACAGAAAGTTGAAAAATTTTTGGCAATTTCGAATAATCTTTTTAAGAAATTTACAATATTAGAAGTAAAAGCGCAGGAATACCAAAAGAAAGCATAATTCTAAATAGGTACTTTTTATAAACTATGATACAGTTTCTTCATTATTTTTAGATGTTTTATAAGTACAGTAAAATGCTATTTTTGGAATTATACGTATGAAGTTTATGCAAATCTTTTGTTTGGTTCTTTTTTCTATTTTTTCAAGTTTTGTTATGAGTTATATAGCGCTTGCAACAATGATTGGTCCTTGGATGGGGCCTACCCTCATTTTATTTGGAATTATTATTTCATCTTCTTTTAAATATATAGCACCATATGACATGTTACTTCCTGTTATTGGAGGATCTATAGGTGGTATTATTGCAACAGCTATTAGTTCTGCTTTAGCAACTTATTATTTTATTGATAAAGCTTTTTTTATTGAATGGGCACGTAATCCAATAAGTATGATTAGTTTTATTTCTGCACTTTCAATTACAGCAGGTTTATTCGGATTGTGGATAGTGCAATATATTCAAAAGTCTTTAATTGAAGAGCAAAAATTATCATTTCCTATAGGAAAATTAGTTTATGATGTGTCTTTATCTAATAATAAGGATAATTCTAAAAAACAATTAATTTTAGGTATATTTTTTACTTGTATGTATTCTTTAATTAATACATTTTTGCGTATAAAAACATCTTGGTATAATGGGACTATTCAATTATTGCGTTCTCGCTCCATAGGCTTTTTTTCTATTCCTGCAATACGATTTGATATGGAATTATTCCCTATGTTTGTTTCAATTGGCTTTATAGCAGGGCATCTAATGACATTTCCACTTTTAGTGGGGACAATAGCTCGTATTACAGTAGTAGATACTATTCGTACTATGTGGTTTATGCATGTATCAGATTCAGATTATATTCTTGCGTTTTGTAGTGGCATGATTCTTATTGGTGCATTAATTAGTCTTATTGAAACCCCAAAAAAATTATGGAATTTTTTATCAACAACGCAGCACGGATCAATTTCATTTTTTTCTTTTAAAGAATTTTTTAAAATTTCAACTTTAATAATTTTAATTTTAATGACAGGTTTTTTTTCATATTTAAAATTTTCATTTTTATCTCAAATATATGCCGTCATTTTTACTGTATTGTGTACTTATCAATTAGCAGTTATTGCAGGAAAAATAGGGATGGCTTTTTTGGGAAGATTTGCAACGTTTATTATGATGCCTGGAATTTTTTTATTTAATTTTAATCCATTTCAAGCAACAGTAATTGCAACATTTTTTGAAATATGTGGTGGTGTAAGTGCTGAATTATTATTTGGTAAAAAAACAGCACAATTGGCGCATCTTGATGAAAAAAAAGTAAAAATTTTTCAAATATGCGGTATTGCATTAGGTGCTATTTCTGTAGCAATAGCATTTTGGTTTTTAGTAACTCATTTTGAATTAGGTTCAGAGCAGCTTTTTGCGCAAAGAGCACAAGGGCGCGCTTTGCTCATTCAAGCAGGTACATTTGATATGCACGTTCTTATTGTTGGCGCTCTCTTTGGTCTTATACTTCATATTTGTAAAGTTAATACCATGCTTGTATTAGGTGGTTTTTTAATGTCATTGTCAATGATTATTCCATTGGTTTTTGGCGGTATTCTTTCACTTTTTTTTAATAAAAAAGAAAGGTTTGAACCATTGTGTTCTGGTATTTATGCAACTGTTTCTATATGGATGATTATTACTGCATTGTTGGGTAGGTAAGAATGAACTTAAAAACAGATGTTCCTTTTCAGCAATTAGAAAAAATTTATCACGAAACTAATTTAGCACATCATATTGACTCTGTTTTAGAGCATATGAATAAAGGTTATACAACGATGTATGCTTCATTAGCATTACCTGCTGATGATAATATATTTGATACAGTTTCAAAAGTTGTTTCTGATAAAAAAAACTATAATGCAAAATTAATTATAGTTATTGGCATAGGAGGCTCTTCGCTTGGAGCTAAAGCTGTGTATCAAGCATGTAAAGGAAGTTTTTCTTATATTTATAAAGATGCACCCCAACTTTATTTTTTAGAAACAATAGATGCTTTTTATCAAAATGAAATAATAAAAATTGTTGAAAATGTTTTTTTGCAAGGTGAATCGGTAGTACTCAATGTTATTACAAAATCAGGAACAACAACTGAAACAATTCTGAATTTTGAATTAATGCTTTCTCTTTTTAAAAAACATAGGCCACATGATTATTGTAATTTAATTGTTGTGACTAGTGATGAAAATTCTGTATTGCATCAAAGAGCGATTAATGAAAAATTTACTTTTTTGCCGATTCCAAAATTAGTAGGTGGAAGATTTTCTGTTTTTTCTGCAGTTGGTTTATTTCCTTTATTATATATAGGTATTGATTGTAAAAAATTATTAGAAGGTGCATGTAATGCTCTTGAAAATAATATACATTCTGATTTTAAAAATAATATTTCTGCTCAAAGCGCGTTGCTTTTATATATGTATTATCAACAAGGATATAAAATTCATGACACCTTTTTGTTTTCTGTTGATTTAGAAAATATAGGTAAATGGTATAGGCAACTGATTGGAGAAAGTATAGGTAAGGAACATGATGTTAATGGAAATGTAGCTCATATTGGTATAGTTCCAACAATTTCGATTGGGACTATAGATCTTCATTCTGTTGCACAACTTTATTTAAGTAGTTCATATATATATACAATGTTTGTTGGTATTGAAACTAATTGCAATGATAATATGAATATCTTTATGCAAGGCACTTGCAAAGCTTATCAAAAAAATAAAAAACCATTTTCTGTCTATATGTTGTCTGATAAAAATGAGTATTCAATAGGTCAGTTTTTACAATATAAAATGATAGAAATTATGTATCTTGGTTTTTTACTTAAAATTAATCCATTTGATCAACCTCATGTAGAATTGTATAAACAAGAAGTTAAAAAAATATTGGATTGTTAGGCAGCTGCAGGTTGAGATGGTCTTGGAGGTGGTGTTTTTGATTTATTTTGCGTGCCTGATGGATTTGTTCTTGGAAGAGTTGCTGGATTTTTTATAACTTTATATTCACCAGAAGCTTGTAATTTAAGAGTGTGCCCTGGAGGAGTAATAAAATTTTTTGCTTTTAAATTACCACCTTCTGTTTCTCTATATGTATCTTCTTTTTTAAAAATTTGATTTTCTTGAGCAATTGGTTTTGTAGTTTTTGCCGGTTGTGAATTTGATGCTTGAGATTCAAAACTTGAAGGTTGAGAGAGATTTAATTTTTTTATGTATTCCTTATGTTGAGAAAGTCTTTCTGGTGAAAGAGAGGCTTGAGATGTTGATTTTGGCTGTGTTATTGGAGTGGTTTTTTCTGATGATTTGCTAGACAATGTGCTTGTATCAGTACGATTGATAGGTTCTCTTGATGATGGTTTTGAGTAAAGATGTTTTCCTGATCCAACAGGAGCAGTAGGGCTTAATTTTGTTTGGTAGCTATTGGATGTAGATTTATTGTTTATTGTGCGATATATGGCCTTAAGATTATTACTAATATCTTGTATTATTTTTGGAGTGTATTTGCCAGGGGGAATTATATTTAAAGCGGTCTTTTCATTTTGCAAACGAGTTAAAAAATTTGATTTGCTTTTAATGGTACTGCATGCAATTAAGTATATAAATAAATATTTTTTCATAAAAAATTATTCTTTTTAAGGATTGATATAATTTTATTAATATATAAAAGCTGTCATCAGTAAATCAATAATTATAACTTTTAATTTTCAATTAAATATGCTTCAATAAATCCAATTAAGTCGCCATCTAAAATAAGTTCTGGTTGAGATGATTCAAAGTCAGTGCGATGATCTTTTACCATTTTATAGGGATGTAAAACGTAAGATCTTATTTGAGAGCCCCATTCAATTTTTTTCTTTTCTATACTTGCATATTTTTCTGCGGCTTCATCTTTTTGAATTTGAGCAAGTTTTGCTTTAAGCATTTTCATAGCAGTTTCACGATTTTGTAATTGAGATCTTTCATTTTGGCATTGGGCTACAGTATTTGTTGGTAAGTGTGTTATGCGAACTGCAGATTCTGTTTTATTAACATGTTGTCCTCCTGCTCCGCCTGCGCGATACGTGTCAATTCTTAAATCTTCATCTTTAATAATGATATCAACTTTTGCAAGCTCAGGAGTTAAAAAGATACCAGCAAAAGAAGTGTGTCTTCTTTTATTTGCATCATAAGGAGATATTCGAACAAGTCTGTGTGTTCCGTGCTCACTTTTTAAAAGACCGTATGCGCGTTTTCCTTTAATAAAAAGAGTTGCCCCTTTTATTCCTGCTTCTTCTCCATCTTGGCAGTCTATAAGAGATGCTTGTAAATTATTTTTTTCACAAAATCTTGTATACATTCGTAAAAGAATGCTTGCCCAATCTTGAGATTCGGTTCCTCCTGCTCCAGCATTGATACTTAAAAAACAATTTGCATTATCTTGTTCATCATTAAGAAGTAAGTGCAATTTAAAAGATCTAATTGCTCCTCCTAAAGTTGATATATCATTAAGTACTGTTTTTAATTGAACTTCATCATCCTTAAAAACCTCCATCATTTCTTTTGTGTCAAAAAAAGATTGAGTTATTTCTATATATTGTTCACGTTGATTTTTAAGTGCTTGAAGATCTTTTAGAATATGAGCTTGATTTGGATCTTTCCAGACATCAGGATTTTCTGCTTTTTTTTCTAACTCAGTTATTTTTTCATTAAATTGCGCATTAGCCCAAAAACTTTTAATAGTTGTAATGTCAGGTTCTAATTTTTTTATTTGTTCTCGTATTTCATCTATTAACATTTGGATCCTTTCAAAATAAATTTAGTAATGAGTTTAACAAATTATAAGAAAAAATCTTTTATATAAGGAATGTGTAAAAGTTATGAATGGTTTGCTGTTTTTAGTTTCTGCTCCTTCAGGAGCCGGTAAGACTACTATTGTTAATGAAGTTCTTAAGGAAATAGGAACGCAATGTTTAATAAAGAAGGTTGTCACTTATACAACAAGACCTATAAGAATTGGAGAAGTTGATGGAGTGGATTACTTCTTTATTAAAGAAAATGATTTTTTAAAAAAAATTAAAAACCATTTCTTTTTAGAATGGAGTACGTGGTATGGATCCTATTATGGATTTCCACAAACTATCTTAAATGATTTAAAGAATGGAATTTCTTATATAGCAATAGTTGATCGATTTGGTGCACGAAAAATTAAAGAATTATATAAAGATGCAATTCTTATATGGATAGAACCTGAAAATATAGAAGTGCTTAAGCAACGATTAATTTTCCGTGGAACTGATAATGAAGATGAAATAAAAAAACGTCTTGAAAAAGCAGCTATAGAAATAGATGAAGAAAAAAAAGAAAAATTATATGAAATTCATATTATTAATGATGAATTTCATTCAACTGTTAAAAAAGTTATAAATTTTATAGTAGGAGAGATATTAGAAAAATAGGCTTAAATAAAGGCTTTTTTAATATTTAAAAAATAATCTTAAAAAAAAATAAAAAAAAATGAAAAAAAATTTGACAGCATAAAGGGGAACTGTATAATTAGCTTTGAATTTAACGAAAAAGTTTCAAACAGAAACGAAAAACAGTTAGTTCCTTCGGTCATTGAAATGTATATAGAATACACAGAAAATTTGTCCACAGAGAAACGAAAGCGGAATAATACCCACGCAATTAAATAGTTTTTGCGATGGAGAGTTTGATTCTGGCTCAGAATTAACGCTGGCGGCGTGCCTAACACATGCAAGTCGAGCGAGAGGATTTCTTCGGAAATTAGTAAAGCGGCGAACGGGTGAGCAACGCGTGAGAATCTGCCCTATAGTGGAGAATACCTTCGAGAAATCGAAGTTAATACTGCATAAGTCCTACGGGAGAAAGATGGCTTTTATGCTGTCGCTATTGGATGAGCTCGCGTACTATTAGCTTGTTGGTGAGGTAAAGGCTTACCAAGGCGATGATGGTTAACCGGCCTGAGAGGGTGAACGGTCACACTGGAACTGAGAAACGGTCCAGACTCCTACGGGAGGCAGCAGTGAGGAATATTGCACAATGGGCGAAAGCCTGATGCAGCGACGCCGCGTGAAGGATGAAGGTCTTCGGATTGTAAACTTCTGTTAAGTGAGAAAAAAGAACCGTTTTTAATAGAAGCGGGAGATGATGTTATCACTAGAGAAAGCACCGGCTAACTTCGTGCCAGCAGCCGCGGTAATACGAGGGGTGCAAGCGTTGCTCGGAATTATTGGGCGTAAAGGGTAGGTAGGTGGTCTTATTTGTCTGGGGTGAAATCCTTGAGCTTAACTCAAGAAGTGCCCTAGAAACGGTAAGACTAGAGTCCTGGAGAGGGTCGTGGAATTCCCGGTGTAGCGGTGAAATGCGTAGAGATCGGGAGGAACACCAGAGGCGAAGGCGGCGACCTGGACAGGTACTGACACTCAACTACGAAAGCGTGGGGAGCAAACAGGATTAGATACCCTGGTAGTCCACGCTGTAAACGATGATCACTAGACGTTGGTTTTGCTTAGCAGAATCAGTGTCGTAGCTAACGCGATAAGTGATCCGCCTGGGGAGTACGGTCGCAAGATTAAAACTCAAAGAAATTGACGGGGGTCCGCACAAGCGGTGGAACATGTGGTTTAATTCGACACTACGCGAGGAACCTTACCTAGGCTTGACATGCTATTGACAGTCGTAGAAATACGATCTTCAGGGTTTACTCTGACAGTAGCACAGGTGCTGCATGGCTGTCGTCAGCTCGTGTCGTGAGATGTTTGGTTAAGTCCTCTAACGAGCGCAACTCTTGCCGTCAGTTGCTACTACTTTATTGTAGGCACTCTGGCGGGACTGCCTGGGAAACCAGGAGGAAGGTGGGAACGACGTCAAGTCATCATGGTCCTTATGTCTAGGGCAACACACGTGTTACAATGGTTGATACAAAGGGCTGCAAATCCGTAAGGATGAGCTAATCTCATAAAATCAATCTAAGTTCGGATTGAGGTCTGCAACTCGACCTCATGAAGTTGAAATCGCTAGTAATCGTACATCAGAACGGTACGGTGAATACGTTCTCGGGCCTTGTACACACCGCCCGTCACACCATGAGAGTCGTCTGTACCCGAAGTCGTCTTAGCTAACCTGTTAAAGGAGGCGGGCGTTGAAGGTATGGGGGGCGATTGGGGTGAAGTCGTAACAAGGTAGCTGTAGGAGAACCTGCGGCTGGATCACCTCCTTTCGAGGGAGATTCATAAACTTGGTTTTTATCAGGTTAATAAGGTGTGTGTGGGAGAGCTTAGTCTCTCTGTGGATAGAAAATTTAGTGAGATGTGGGTGAAAAACCTAAAAAAATAAAGAACGGGCCTATAGCTCAGTTGGTTAGAGCACTCCGCTGATAACGGAGAGGTCAGTCGTTCGAGTCGACTTAGGCCCACCATTAAGATGGGTCGTGTCGGTGAGAGGGGATGTAGCTCAGTTGGTAGAGCGTCCGCTTTGCACGCGGAAGGCCAGCGGTTCGAATCCGCTCATCTCCACCAATTTAATAAAGGGGTTTAGTTTAGAAAATTTGTTATTGTGTTCTATATACACGGGGCCAAGATTTAAAAATTCTTGTGATCTTTGAAATGTTTGTAAGTCAAATATGTCTTAAATAAGGTAGTTACAACTACTGAGTATAATTAAGTTAATTAGTGATTAATTTTAGATAAGAGTGTTTGGTGGATGCCTTGGTATCAAGAGATGAAGAAAGAGGTGGAAGACTGCCAAAATCTTCGGGGAGCTGTCAATCAAGCTTTGATCCGAAGGTCTCTGAATGGGGAAACCCGATATGGAAAAACCATATCATCTTTACTTGAACACATAGAGTAAAGAGATGAACGTCCTGAACTGAAACATCTAAGTAAGGATAGGAAAAGAAAACAACGTGATTCCCTAAGTAGTGGTGAGCGAAACGGGAAGAGCCTAAATCATTATTATGTAAGCCTGTATGCGTTGTAATAATGAGGTTGTGGGGTGTTTATGCAAGTATATACAGAATCTTGGCATGTTTTTTATACGATAGTTGAATTGCTCTGGAACGGGCAACCAAAGAGGGTGAAAGTCCTGTAAGCGAAATTGTATGAAAAAGTGTAATAAGCAAACCCGAGTACCACAGAGCACGTGAAATTCTGTGGGAATCTGCCCCGACCATGGGGTAAGGCTAAATACTACTTGATGACCGATAGTGAACTAGTACCGTGAGGGAAAGGTGAAATAGGACCCCGAGAGGGGAGTTAAAAGACCCTGAAACCAAACATTTATAAGCGGTGGAAGCGCGGTATAAGAATGCGCGACCACGTACCTTTTGTATAATGAGCCAACGAGTTATACCTATACTGCAAGGTTAAGTTTTGAAAGAACGGAGCCGTAGCGAAAGCGAGTCTGAATAGGGCGATTAGTAGTATGGGATAGACCCGAAGCCCAGTGAGCTATCCATGTCCAAGATGAAGTCGTAGTAATATACGATGGAGGTCTGAACCGGTGTAAGTTGAAAATTGCTCGGATGAGGTGTGGATAGGGGTGAAAGGCTAATCAAACTGGGATATAGCTGGTTCTCCCCGAAATATATTGAGGTATAGCCTCGCTGAATTAACATTGGAGGTAAAGCACAGTTTGAAGTTTGGGGTCGCAAGATTACCAGCTTCTTACTAACTCTGAATGCCAGTGTTTTAGAAGGCGGGAGACAGACTGCGAGGGATAACCTTCGTGGTCAAGAGGGAAACAACCCAGACCATCAGTTAAGGTCCCTAAATATTTGCTAAGTGGATAAAAGAAGTGAAAATACAAAGACAGTCAGGATGTTGGCTTTGAAGCAGCCATCATTTAAAGAAAGCGTAATAGCTCACTGATCAAGTGTTTTTGTGCTGAAGAATGAACGGGGCTAAGCAAATTACCGAAGCTATGGCAAAGATAAATTTTATCTTTGGGTAGGGGAGCGTTCTTTGAGAGATACAAGCTTGACTGTAAGGACAGGTGTTGCGCTCAAAGAAGTGAGTATGTTGGTATGAGTAACGAAAAAACAGGTGAGATTCCTGTTCGCCGAAAGTCTAAGGTTTCCGAGAGAACGGTTCATCCACTCAGGGTTAGTCGATACCTAAGCCGAGGCCAATTGGAGTAGGCGATGGAAAGCAGGCTAAATATTCCTGCACCGTACATGAACGTTTGAGTGATGGGGTGACGCAGGAAGGTAGGTTAATTTGGATATTGGATTGCCAAACTAAGCTTTTAGAGGAATTCTGTTGGAAAATCCATAGAGTTATTACCTTGAAGAGTTATGGGCATATCAATTCTTAATGAAAAGATATGTTTAACTGATCCTATGCTGACTAGAAAAACCTCTAGCGAGTTTTATGTGCGATCGTACCGCAAACCGACACAGGTAGACGGGTTGAGAATACTAAGGCGTTGAGAGAAGTATCACTAAGGAACTCGGCAAAATTGCCCCGTAACTTCGGGAGAAGGGGTGCCTGGTTTGTTTCTGTAAAGATGCAGATTCAGGTTTCAATAAATAGGCCCAACCGACTGTTTAACAAAAACACAGGGCTCTGCAAAATCGTAAGATGAAGTATAGAGTCTGACGCCTGCCCAGTGCTGGAAGGTTAATAGGAGATGTTAGTTCGTAAGAGCAAAGCATTGAATTGAAGCCCCAGTAAACGGCGGCCGTAACTATAACGGTCCTAAGGTAGCGAAGTACCTTGTCGGGTAAATTCCGACGCGCATGAATGGCGTAACGAGTTGGGCGCTGTCTTAGTGATATACTCAGTGAAGTTGTAGTGCCGGTGAAAATGCCGGCTACCCGCGATAGGACGGAAAGACCCCGTGCACCTTTACTATAGCTTGGCATTGATTTTTGGATTGATATGTGTAGGATAGGCGGGAGACTGTGAAGTTGGAGCGCTAGCACCGATGGAGTCATCCTTGAAATACCGCCCTTATCCGTTTGAGAATCTAACTCTGAATATCCGTAATCCGGACAGAGGACAGTGTCTGGTGGGTAGTTTGACTGGGGTGGTCGCCTCCCAAAGAGTAACGGAGGCGTTCAAAGGTTCCCTCATGACGAATAGAAATCGTCGGTAGAGCGCAAAAGTATAAGGGAGCTTGACTGCGAGACATACAGGTCGAGCAGGTGCGAAAGCAGGATTTAGTGATCCAGTGGTTCCAAATGGAAGGGCCATTGCTAAACGGATAAAAGGTACGCCGGGGATAACAGGC
>CAZMYL010000006.1:0-29581 GCA_964570505.1 uncultured Pseudomonadota bacterium | reverse complement strand
ATTAATTGGATTTTCGGGCAATACAATGCTTACTGTGGCAAGTCCTATTTATACTTTGATATATAAAATGATTTTTAAAGGATGCGTTATTTTGCCTTTTTCAACATTTGTTTTTTATGGTTTGTATAAGGCAATTCAAAATAAAAATAATGATGAATAATTTTTATTATCTTTTGAATTTTCTTTCAATATCAAGTGTGGAAAGAAGCCAGCTTGTGGGCCTTCCGTGAGGGCAGCTAAAACGATTTCTTGTTTGGTTAAGTTTTTTTATAAGAGCTTGCATTTCTTCTAAGGATAAAGAATTACCTGCTTTTATTGCTGCTTTGCAAGCTAATTGTGCACGTATTTTTTCGGTTATAAATATTTTGATGGTTTCTTTTTCTGCTTTTCCAAAATCATGAATCCATCCATTAATGCTGTAAAGTAATTCTTGAATATTAACTGATTGTGCATAAATAGGCTTTGATCTAATAATGCATTCTTTATTAGAAAATTGTTCGATAACAATTCCATAGTTGTGAAGTAATGAAAAATATTCTGCAAGCGATTCAATTACTTCTTCTTGAAGAGACACAGTTTCTGGAAAGAGTAGCTGTATTGTTTCTGGATTATCAAAAGTATTTTCTATGTGTTCATATAAAATTCGTTCATGAGCTGCATGCTGATCTATAAGGAGCAGGCCTTCTGGATGCTCCAGTAAAATATACGTAGTATGCAATTGACCAAGAATTGTGTGGCATTCTAAAGATTCTGGAATATAAGATTCTTGAGTTATTTCTTTTAAAACAGGTTGGCTAATAATTTCAATATTTTGTACAGATTGATCAGATGGAATAATGTTTGGTGATTTGAATGGCTGGGTATATGTTGCTGGTGCAGATTGATTGCTAAAAAATGGTTTAAATACATGATGCGATTGATTTATTGAGCTTGGGATTTCTAAAGATAATGGGCTTGAAATAATTGTTTGAGAGAGTGTTCTTGAAAATGACTGTTCTAATGCTTTGGTAATTGCAGTATGTATGCAATTTTCTACAGTTCTTGGATGTAAAAAAACAACATCTTCTTTTTTTGGATGAGTGTTAATATCAACTTGATCAGATGATATTGTTATGGAGATAACTGCTAATGGATATTTACCTGTTGGTAAAATATTTTTATATGCTTTAATAATTGCTTGAGATATTCCAAAATTCTTTATCCATCGCTTATTAACAAATATAAAAATTCCTGATCGATCATATTTACTATAATGAGGGCTTGTGACAATTCCTGATATTGAAAAGTTTTGAGAATTCTCTTTAAGTAAAAAAAGATGTTGAGCAATCATTCCATCAAATATTTGAGAAGTTCTTTCTTGTAACGTTGCAACATTCGGGCAAGTGTAAATGATAAGATCGTTATGAGAAAGTGTAAAATGTACAAAAAGATTGCTTAAACAAAACGCTTTAAATAATTGGGTTATTTGATTGAATTCTGTTGTTGTTGTTTTTAAAAATTTTTGCCTTGCAGGAATATTATAAAATAAATCGTTGATAGTAATTGTTGTTCCAACAGCAACCCCTACAATTTCTTCTTTAGTAATAACTCCATTTTCAATATTGAGCTTAATGCCATGATTATTATTACTTGCTCGTGTTATTATTGTTACGTGAGCAACGCTACATATGCTAGCAAGAGCTTCTCCTCTAAAGCCAAATGTTTCTAAGCTAAAAAGTTCATTAAATGTAGTTAATTTACTGGTGGTATGACGTAAAAAACAAATTCGAGCGTCATCTTCGTCCATTCCTATTCCATTATCAGTAATAATAATAGATTTTTTACCGCCATCTTTTACAGCAATAGTTATTTTGGTGGCACCTGCATCAAGTGCATTTTCGATTAGTTCTTTTATAATGTTTACAGGTCGTTCTATAACTTCGCCAGCTGCTATTTTTTGAGCTTCTTGTGGATGAAGATGTTTAATTATCATTAAAATTATTTCGTCAATGTAATATGTAAAATTGTTTAAGATTGGGTTTGATTCTGACTATCCCATGTTGTATTAACTGCTTCTCTTAAAGATGCAAGATCGGCAAGGCTAAGACCTCTAATAAGGCCGCTTACTATTGGTTGACGATGTGCTTCGGGAAGCGTTTGAAAAGCACGAAATGCTGTCACAAAAGTTGCTGCTATTTGTACTGTTTCTTCTCTAGTATGTTCTGTTTCTCGAGAATTAGCGTGTGCATAAGAATGTAATACTAGAATAATTGCTATTATTTTTTCATAAAATTATCTTTTTGTTTCAAGAGTTAAAAGTCTATTAATACCATTAAAATCATTTATAATTGAAATTTTATCATAATTATTTTGTTTGGAAAAAATTTTTAAATATTCACCTTGGTCGTAGCCTATTTCGATTATTATTCTTGGAATAGTATATAATTGAATAAGGCTTTCTTTTTTTAAATATAAATGCCCATATTCAATAATATTTTTAATTATAGAAAGACCATTTTCATCAGCGGTCAGGGCTTTTTTATCTTCCCATTTTGAAACTGTTGGATCTAGTTTTAAAAAATCAGATTCTGAAATATAAGGAGGGTTTGACAGAATAATATCAAATTGTTTTTTAAAAATATTTTCAAAAAGATTTGATTCTATAAATTCTATGTTTAAAACATTGTTAAATTGAGCATTTTTTTTTGCAAGAGTAATTGCTCTTGGTTCTACATCAATACCTATTACGTTTGATTTTGGAAGTGCTTTTGCAAGAGCTAGTGCTATGCATCCAGACCCGGTACAAAGGTCTAATATAGAAAGTGGTTCATTTTTTAACGATGCGCATTGATTAATAAGATTTGTAACCCATTCTTCTGTTTCTGGTCTTGGAATGAGTATTGGAGGTTCAACAAAAAGTGTTAGTCCACAAAAAGAAATTGTTTTTAATATGTATTGTAGTGGATAATCTTCTTCTATGTGTTTTGTAACGGCTAGTATAATTTTTTCAGTGATGGTCTCTGGTATCTCTTTGTCAGATGTTAAAAATAATAATTTAGATGTTTGAGTTATTTCTTCGATTATCCACCATATAATTGATTGAATGTGGTTATTATCGGTGTATTTTTTTTGTAATATAGTTGTACTTTTTTTTATAAGATCCTTAATAGAAATATGCATAGTATAACTTTCAATAAATAAGATTATGTGCCTCTAGTCTTTGAAGAAGTAATTTTATTCTACGGTAGTCATTACCCATTAAAAGAGAAAGATGTTCTACTGATGCTGTTATTTTTTCTTCGTTAAGAAGACCCGTTTTGTGTTGATTCCACATAATTGCAAGTAGTAGTTCATCAAGATTTGGTATGTGAGTTGCTTGAAAAAGCACTGAAAGATAGAGCGATGAAGAGAAGAATTGTTTTGCTTGCAAGATTGTTGCATATTGAACAAAAGTATGAATTTTTGGAGGTTCTGGAGAAATTTGATAAATAATTTTTTCATTTTCGCTAAAACCAACAATTACACATTCAAAATTTGTTTGTAAAAAATTAAATATTTGTGGTTGTTCTGATTGTAATTCAATTGCTGTTTTTTGATAAGCATACGGATAGCGAGCTGGGTCGCTGGATGCAGTTGCAGATTGGTAAACAATCCCAAACCATATGCGATTATGTTCTTCTAGTGTTACAAGTGATCCAAAGGAAGGGGAAAAGTCCCATTTCCAACTTTGAGCTTTCCATCCATACAAAGAGCTTTCTATCACTTCAGCAAAAAATGGATGATTGCTTTGCTTTGACGCTTTCATTATAAGTTCCTTGAATTATTTTTTTTATAAAAAGGGTTCGGTGTATCAAGGTAGCTCCTTGATGTTGAATTTTTATAGTATGGTCTTGAGTTCCGTATCCTTTATTTTTATTTAAACCATATCCTGAGTACGTTGTATGTAGTCGATTCATTAAATTATCACGATATGTTTTTGCAATAATTGAAGCTGCAGCAATAGAAATAGATCTGCTTTCTCCATAAGGGAAGGAGTCGACGTCTAATTGCTGTAAAGTGTGGTTAGACAAATCAAGAGGCATTGCATCAATTAAAACTTTTGAAGGTTGCGGGGTTTCAGGTTGCGAAAGTAGTAGATAAAAAGCTCGTTTCATAGCAATTTGAGTTGCTTGGTAAATTCCTAAGGTATTTATTTCTTGATGGCTTGCCATACCAAATGCGTACCAGCTATTATTTAAAATCCATTCTGTAGCTTCAACTCTTTTTTTTTCAGATAGGATTTTTGAATCTACTAGTAATTTATGAGTTTTAAATGGTTTTAGAATTACGGCAGCTGTTACAATTGGTCCTATAAGGGAACCTCTACCTACTTCATCTATTCCGCATAAATAAGCTTGAGAGCCCCAATATTTTTTTTCAAAATAGGCATTATCGCTATATTTTAATTTGTCACAATTTGATTTTTTGTTTTTTTCCATTTGACATGTTCTTGCTATATTGTAATCTTTTATAAAATACGCACGTGTAGACTATACTTAAATTATCAATGTAAAGGAGTTGATCATGTCATCTACAGCATTAAGAGTCAAGGAGCTTTTGCGCGAAAAGGGTTGGACAACTAAGATATTGGCTGAAAAAACAGGCATGTCAGAAAGTTATTTAACTCATATAAAAAATGGAACAAGACGTTGGAACGAGGATTCATTAAAAAAATTGGCAAATGCCTTTGAAGTAAGCCCAATAGATTTATTTGCAGAGCGTCGTAAGCGTACCGATAATATTGATAGCAATATTAGCATGCCAGAAAAATCTGACATTGAGCTTAAAGTTCAAATAGTACCTGTAGTAGGTGAAATACCTTCAAATCCATCTCCTTATAACAATCAGCTTATGCAAACAACAACAGGTTATAAAGATGTTTTTATTCCTACTTTAAATACAACAGATGCTTCTATGTTTGCTCTTTCAATGGATAGCAATGTATTAGCGCCAGCTTTTATTAAGGGCGATTTACTTATTATTTCTCCTGAAACATGGGCTCGTTCTGGTGATATTGCTGCTGTTGAATATGGAAATGACGTTTCGCTTAAAGCTATTATGCAAGTAACCTTAAGTGAAGATTTTATTGTTCTTGAATCTCCTAGTCGTAAGCAAGCTCCTATTGCGCTTGTACGTGGCAAGGATCATTTTAGAATTATAGGAAAAGTTGTTCAGCGTATTCAAAGATACGTTTAATTTAGAACTTTTTATATTTTATAAATAAAAAACCGGTATTTTAAAGCCGGTTTTTTATTTATAAAATAGCATTTTTTGTTTTAATGTGGTCTATCTTTTTATTCAATATCTGCTATAGTAAGATCTATCTTATTATATTAATGTTTACACAAATAAGGTAACTGGTCTGTGTTATTTTATAATATCTCATGGTGAGGTATTTCCAGTTGGTAAACACAAGGAATTTAACATGACAAAGTATGAAATACTCATGCTTGCCATCCCAGGAATTACTGAGGATGAAATGGCTAACTTTGAAAAAAACTATGAAAAGTTAGTTAAAGAAAATAACGGAAATGTTATTTCTTTTGAAAAATGGGGCAAATGTCGTCTTGCTTATCCAGTAAAAAACCATGATTATGGTATTTATTATCTTACTCGTTTTGAAATGGATAAACCTCAAGTTTTCTTTAAAGAAATCAAACTTTTACTTGATGTAAAATATCATGAAGTTATTATGCGCAGTGTTGTTAATAAGCTTGATCCAAAACAATCTCTTGATTATCAACGTCCTGATACTGTTGAAACAATTCAAACACGCAATGTAGATGAATTTTTAAGAGAAAATAAGATGGAAGGTTTATTGCCTCGTCAAGATGGTAAACGTCGTGATGATGACTTTGGTGGCGATATTGATGATGAAGGGATACAGGCATGACAAAAAAAATAAAACTTAAAGTAAGTTCCCGTTTACTTAAAAAAAGAAATCGTAGAAAAACTACTAATCAAGTAAAGCAATGTCGATTTTGTAGTGTTACTGACAAAACAGTGATGCTTGATTATAAAAACACTAATCTTTTGTATAATTTCTTAACAGAGCGTGGAAAAATTCTTCCATCTCGTATTTCAGGAAATTGTGCTTTCCACCAACGTAAATTAAGCATAGAAGTTAAGCTTGCTCGTACTATAGCTTTATTGCCATATAGTTCAGTTCGTTATTAAGTTTAATTTTTATAAAAAACTTAAAAAAGGTCTTTGAGAAATAATCAAAGACCTTTTTTGTTATATTTAATATAAAGTTATTGGTATGTATTGGTATAAACTAATTCTTTCATATGATGGAACTGATTACTTTGGATGGCAAGAGCAATGTGAAGGGCCAACTGTTGCGGGTATTTTTAAAAAAACTTTTTTACATATTTTTAAGCAAGAACAAGTTTATTTTGTAGGTGCTTCTCGGACAGATGCTGGAGTTCATGCAAAAGGGCAAGTAGTAAGGCTCGGTACAGCTCTTCCTCTTGAACCAGAAAAATTACGTTCAATTATGAATAATGCATTGCCACTTACCATTGCTATAGAAAAAATTTTTTCTATAGATAGATCTTTTCATCCGCAACATAATGTTGCTTATAAAGTTTATACCTATCGTATTTTTACAAAGCGACCTTGTCCTCAAATGCAAAGATATGGATATTTTTATTGGCATCCTATTGATAAAAATAAATTATATGAAGTCTTACAAGTTTTTGTAGGAACGCATGACTTTAAGGCATTTTCTAAAAAAAATGGAGATTTAGATACTGTAAGAACTGTTTTATCGATAGAAATGGTAGAAAATTCTGAAAATAATGAATTAATTATTAAAATAACCGGAATTTCATTTTTACAATATATGATTCGGCGTATTATTGGTGCTTCGCTTGCTATTGCTTCAGATTTAAAAAGATCAAAGCAAGAGATAGAAGCTATTTTAAAATATGAATATTTGTCTAAAAATCTTCCTAAAGCCCCCGCAAAAGGTTTATGTTTAGAGAAAATAGTGTATAAAAATGATTGAAAGATGTGGATGAAAAAAAATATAAAAAAAATAATTATCTCTGTTGGTTTAATTGGATTTATAGCTGGTATTGCTTGGTGGAGTAATTACAATTCTAAAAACGAATTGTATGCGCAATTTGATATTCGACCTTTTCAGTTTGCTCGAGATGCTAATTTTGTAAAGCAGCAAAATTATGATAATTGGTATTTGCTTCATGCAAGCAAAGAGTATGACCTTGATTTTATGTTAGAAAAAAATTCTCCTTATGTATGGGAGCCTCGTACTTATGGAAAACTTAAAACGGTGATTCTTTTTGATAATAATATTCCTGTTGGGTTTGTTAATTATTATATGCGTGGATTATATGAAGGTACTGTGTTTCTTTTAAATGTTGATGAGCATTATCGTGGTAAGGGCTTTGGGGAAGTTCTTTTTGGATATGCAGTAGAAAGTTTAAAAAAAGATGGTGCAAAAATTATTAAAGTTTCTGTTAGAGAGGAAAACGAACGAGCTCAGAAACTTTATCGTAAATTTGGTTTTAAAATTGAATCAAAAGATGATGGATTTTGTTTTTATCGTTTAGATGTTTAAATGATTATTGGTCAATAATAAGATGAGCAATAAATGGAGCAATGTCGCTTAACTGTTCAAGCGGTAAAATTACATTTTGATTTTTAAGATCTTGTTTTGCAACAGTAAAGTAAACAGGATTTGTGTTATGGTTTGTTTTATTATTTAAATTTTTATATTGAGACATATCTTCTGCTTTTCCATGATCACTGGTTACAACAAGGATCCCATTGCGTTTTATAACAATTTCATCAAAGAGTAGCCCAATTTGTTTATCTATATGTTCTAAAGCTTTAATTGTAGCATTAAAATTTCCAGATCTGCTTATTACATCTGCATTAGCATAATTAATAATATAAAAATCATGAGGATTGTTTTTTAATGTTGAAAGAGTTGCTTCTGTTATAATATCTGCTTGCATTGCAGGATTATAATCACATGCTCTTTGCATATGAGAGGTAATTACAATTCGGGTTTCATGTTCTAATTTGTGTTCTCTTCCACCATTAAAATAATACGTTATATAAGGAAACTTTTCTGTTTCTGCAATAGTACAAAATGAATATTCATGCTCATTAAGGATACCTGTTAATGTTTGTGAAATAGGATTGTTTTGAAATAGAATTGTTGTTTCATAGTGTGATCCATATGAAACAGGTGTTATAAAATTAGTTAATGGAAAAGGTTTAATCGTGGTTCCGTTGCCGGTTAAAAATAATTTTGTTAATTGTCGTGCTCTGTCAGGTTTAAAATTAAAAAAAAGAATACTATCACCAGGTTTAACATAATAGTCTCCAGTAAGCTGTGTTGGAGGAATGTAATTTTCTGATAAATCTTTGTATTCAATGCAATTTAAAACGTCTTTCCATGAGTGCGCAGTATGAGATTGTTTTTCTGTAAGGATTCGATAACTTTGTTCTGTCAAATGCCAGTTGTTATTTTTGTCCATAGCATAAAATCTTCCATGGATAGACCCAATAATGCCAGTTCCTAATTTATTTATAAAATAATCCAGTTCTTTTAAGTAACTGAAAGCTGTACCTTGCTCTACATCTTCTCCATCTAAAAATGGATGAATCACGACTGGTACATTGAGTTCTTTTGCGGCTTCTAAAAATTTGTACAAGTGATGTATAGAGGAATGTATGTTTGCATCAGATAAAAGTCCCATAATGTGCAGAGTTTTATGTTGTTTTATCAGATGGGAGAGTGCTGTCTTTAGCATAGGAAATTCTGAAGCTTTTTTTTGTTGAAATGCTTCTTCAAGTAAAGTGAGTGGTTGTTTTATGATGGTTCCACAACCAATTGTAAGGTGTCCTAGTTCAGAATTTCCATTATGTTCTTCTGGAAGTCCTATTGCAGATCCAGATGCTTTAAGAGTTGTTGATGGAAAATCTGAAAGTAATTTAAAAAAATGTGGCATGTGCGCATGAGCGACTGCATTATTTTCTTCTTGTTCTCGATATCCTACTCCATCAAGTATTATTAACATTGTAGGAAATTTATTTTTCATGCCCCACCTTTCTCTTTTAAGCTGAATTATGATATAGTTTACTTAATTTCATCATTAAAATATAAGGAAAATAAATGAAAAAAATTTTTATCTATTTGCTTCTAGCCCATTTTTTTCAAGGATTTCTATTAGCACAGGAAAATGCAAATTCTTTTAATGAAGTTGTGGTTCAAAATTTAGAAGGTCAAAATCAAAGCAGTGACGATTTTAATGCAATGCTTAATTTTGCTGAACCTGCTGGCGATATTGTTGTAACAGAGCCACAAAAAAATCAAATAAGTTATGTTGCTTTACTGGTTCATTTTATGAAAAATGGTATAAAAGCATCGTATACTGCTGTGCAATCAGCCGCATCTCAAGTTAAAAAATCTTTTAATACAAAAGGTTAAGCTTCTATGAATCGCAAAGAAAAACATGAATTTGCGTTATTCTATTTGCAGCTTGATTCTAATATAAAAATCAATGATTCTTTAATTATTGATGATGCAGAAATTGTTAGGCGTGTTTCTTTAATATTACGACTTGCAGCTGGGGATGTATGTATATTTTTTAATAAAAAAATATCTGTTATCTCTACTATTACTGACATTCAGAAAAAATCATTTTCGATTGTTGTAAAAGACGTTTTTCTGCTTAAAGTTTTGCATCCCGTTATAAATCTGGTAGTTCCTGTCCTTAAAAGAGAAGCGCTTGAGCATGTAGTATATAATGCAACTGTTATGGGTGTTGAGTCTATTCAGTTTGTGATTACGGAAAAGTCTTCACGATCTTTGAGCTCCAAAGATTTTGATCGTTTTACTAGAATTGCTCTTGCAGCAGCAGAACAGTCAAAGCAATTTGTTCTACCAATCTTTTTAAATCCTATTTCACTTATTGAATTTTTAGAAATAAAAAAAATAGATACTATTGCTTTGCATGCTGATGTAGAAGGTCTTGGTTTAAAAGATTTTATTGTGGACTTTTCTTCGAAACAAAATTTTTTACTTTCAGTTGGTCCAGAAGGTGATTTGACTTCTGCAGAAAGGGATGTTTTGAAAGAAAAGGGGTTTAAATTTGTTCGATTGGTTCCAGCTGTTTTAAAATCTGAAGAAGCATTAACACTTCTTATGGGAATAACTCGTTCATTTATGTAGAGCTTTTGTACGTTTGTATTTTTAAATACAAGGGTAGAACTGTTTCTGAAATATTTGTTTTATTTTTCCAATCAGAATATGCAGTTAAAGCAACTTCTTTAAAGTTTGTATATTGAGGGTTATGTTCTAAAAACATGGCATTATTTTTGAAAGTTTCTTTAATTTTTTCTTTAAATAAATCTGTACCGTTTCCAATAAATGTGACCTTTTTTTCGGGGTAATTGTTTATTATTTCTTGTAAAAAAAGGTCTATGTTTATGCATCCAGTTTTAATTATTGAATGTTCTATAATTGCAAAATAAACATCTTGAGCAAAAGCATTAAGTATAATAATAGTTAATGGCGAGAGCGCTTTGTATTCATGAGCAAATGCTTCTAAAGCATTAACTGCAATAAGTGGAGTTTTATGAGCAAAGTTTAGGCCATTTGCAGTTGTTATAACAATGCGGAGTGTTGTAAAAGGAGCTGGCCCTTTATTTATTGCTATAAAATTAAGATCAGAAAAATTAATTAAATTTTTTTTAAGTAGTTCTACAATCGATGGCATAAGTAGTTGGCACGCATTTGTTTTATCTATTATTGAAGTGTCTATTATATTTGTATTGTGCCATACACTTAATGAAATATTTTCATAATCAGCTTGTAATGCAAGGTACGTTGTTTTCATGATTGCTTTTTGTTTTTACATTTTTGTTGGCGATAAAAAACGCCAAACGCATCAAATTCTAATGTTTTTTCTTTTTTTGGAACTATTTTACCACAATTTAAACATTTCCACCCGTCAAAATTTAAAAAGTGATCAAAAAAAGATTGTAAAACCATGAGCCCAGAGCATTTTTTGCATTTCATAGTATATTTTCCCTTCTTTATTACTTCCTTTTTCACTTTTATAAAACACATTATTATATATAATAATATCTTGCAATGACAAATCTTATTGTTTTTGGTTTGTTATAATATAGAAGCATTTGTATAAAAATATTGTTCTTGTGTTAAACAATGCTGAAATGTTTTTTATATGATGAAATATTGTTATTAAAAAAGGCCTTAAGTAAGGCCTTTTATTTTTAATCTAATGAATGTTATTGTTTTTTATTTTTGACTTAAAATTTTAACTTTTTCTTTATTTAGAGCAATAAGTTTTAATACTTGTTCAATCGTTGCATCGTTAAGTTCTCTAGTTGCGTTTTCTTCTTCACGTGCTTGATTAAAAACAGAAAGTTTAGTTTTTTTGATATCAAAGAGTTCTTTATTTAATGCAAAATTTCTTTCTATTAGAAATGGAAACGAATAGAGTGCTGTTGTCATATAAGTAACCATTATAGCGGCGCAAGATTGTTTTAAAATAGAAGATACGTTTGGCGTTTGAATATATCCTTTATACATGCCTATTCCTAAGCCCGCAGCAACAGCGACTGTAGCAGTTGTTTTTGGATTATTCGTAATTGCTGTGCCGCATGAGTTAAACATAGATGCTATGCGATTTCTAGGTTGTTCATCGCTAGCTGATAGCGCACATGTGGTGAGCATCATTAAACTTAAAAAGATATTTTTATTCATATTTAAATCTTTCCGATATATATAATTATTTTTATAAAACATTTCAAATAGAAGTATATAGGGGGGGGTAACAATGTCAAATTTTGCCCAGGTTCAGTAGATATGAGATTGAAAGGGTCATTTTTGATTACATTTGAATATTATTTTTTATTTCAATTCAGTTTCACATGCAAATGAATCAGGGCAGGTATCGGTAGGTGTTGCAGGATGCTCAGATATGGTTGTCATTGATGAGTCATGATTTATGAGTTAAAATAGTGTTTCAATGTGTTTTAAATCTTCATTGTAATAAAAATAAATTTATAATATTAAAGAGGTCGTAATGTTAAATGAAATATTATTTATAGCAGAAAGTATGACTGTTTCGCTTTTTGCATTAGGAGCGTTGCTATTTGGTAGTGCTGGCTTATTTTCATTTGTTTCTCTGTGTTGGGTAATAGGAAACATCTTTGTTCTTAAAGAAGCTACTATTTTTGGATTTTCTCTTATAACGTCAGATGTTTTTGCCGTAGGGACTGATATAGGGATAACATTACTTCGTGAATATTATGGTCAAAAAGAAGCAAAAAAGGCAATTGCGTTGGGTATGTTTGGAGCGCTTTTTTTTCTAGTGGTTTCTCAATTTTTATTGTGGTTTGAGCCTAGCTCGCATGATACATTTCACGGTCATTTTTTTGCAATTTTTAATGGTATGCCACGCATTATGCTTTCTTCTTTGGGGGTTGCTTTTTTAAGCAAATCATTCAATCTTATATTGTTTAATTTTTTTACAAGAATTTGGGGCATAAAGCATTTAAAGCTTAAAACAACACTTTCTCTTTGCATATCTCAATTTTTTGATACTGCACTTTTTTCTTTTTTAGCATTGTATGGAACAGTTGAATCAGTATGGACTATTATTGGATTTAGTTATGGAATTAAATGCCTTTCTATTTTTATTTGCGTTCCATTTGTTATCACACTGCATGGTTTAATTTGTAAGCAACGTAGAGGGGTTTAAATGTCATATTTTAAATTTGAAATTGTTCATAAGTCTAAAAAATCAAAAGCTCGTGTTGGTAAAATACACACACCTCATGGAATTATAGAAACTCCTAATTTTGTTCCTGTTGGCACCAATGGAGCAGTAAAAGCTATTGATAGCGTGCTCATAGATAATCTTGATGTTCAATTAATGTTTTGTAATACCTATCATCTCATGTTACAACCTGGTGCAGATCTTGTTGCTCAAGCAGGCGGTCTTCATTCTTTTATTAATAGAAAGCAGCCTATTATTACTGATTCTGGAGGGTTTCAAGTCTTTAGTTTAATGTATGGGGGCATTGATGCAGAGCTTAAAAGTAATGGGGCTAAAAAAGAAAATAATTCTGTTCTTAAAATTAATGAAGAAGGAGTTCTTTTTAGGTCATATAGAGATGGTAAAAAGATATTATTAACACCAGAAAGTTCTGTTCAAGCTCAAAAAAAATTAGGTGCAGATATTATCATTCCGCTTGATGAACTTCCTCCTTTTAATACAAGCCCAAGAAAATTATTTAATTCTTTTGAACGAACTCATAGATGGGAAGAGCGATCATTGCAAGAGCATTTAAAAAATAAGAATAATCAAGCAATGTATGCAGTTATTCATGGTGGAATAGACTTTGATTTACGTAAAAAAAGTGCAGAAATAGCAAATAGCAGAGCATTTGATGGTCATGCAATTGGTGGTTCTATGGGTAAAAATCATCAACAAATGTTTACTATGCTTGATGGGTTATTGCCGTATTTAGCATATGAGCGGCCTATTCATTTATTAGGAATAGGTGATTTAAAATCAATTATGCCTTTTGTAGAAAAAGGTATTGATACTATGGATTCTTCATATCCTACAAAATGTGCTCGACATGGTGTTTTGTTTACTAAAAAAGGCGCTTTAAAGTTAATGAATAGTGTTTATAGGACGCTGTTTCAACCGATTGAAAAAGACTGCTCTTGTTATACTTGTTCTCATTATACCGTAGCTTACTTACGACATTTATTTGATGCTCATGAGTTGAGTGCTTATACGCTTGCAAGCATTCATAACATTCATTTTATGATTCGTTTTATGGCCGATATAAGGTTAAAAATACTTCAAGACGAAATTTGAAATTATTTTCTAATAGAAATTATTGCAAATGCGTTGATTTAGTATGTATTCTTACATTATAAGTGGTTAATGGGGGGATACAATGAAAAGAGTGTTATGCATTGCGATTTTATATACTTTATTATATGGGATTTCCATACGATCAGTTGAGTCGCGAAGTATTCCTGTAGAAATTGTTTCTCCTGGCGACACCTTAAAGTTTAAAGTTCATAATACAGATGCAAAAAAGCTTAAAGTGCATGAACAAAATAGGTGGCGTTACTTGCGATCTTTTAAATGTAGGCAAAATAAAAAGCATGCAGATTGTTCACTTTCTATACAAGGTGAAAAGCATGCTCCAACGGTGTTTAGTATTTTTGAAGATAAAAGTAATGGAGATGCAGAAATAAAAAGGTATGTTGCAATTAAACCACAAGATTAAGTTGAGAGTTAAAGTATTTAATTACAAGGAGAGAGTATGAAGAAGATATCTTTAGGATTATTGGTTGGAGTTTTAGCAACTTCAACGACAATGCAAGCTTTTTGGGGTGCTGCGTATTACGCAACAAAAGGTCCAAGTATTCCAAAAGTTATGAGAGTTAATCAAAAATTTGAACAACAACATGGTAAAGGGGTTGTCCTTCCTCATTTAAATGTTGGAGATACTGTTATATCAAATCATCCTGCTATTGTTGATGTAACAACTCATGATGGGCATATAGAGGTTGTTGCTCTTAAGCCTGGTATGGCAACTATTTCTATTAAAAAGCCATCAGGAACAGTTAGAAAAGAACGAACAATTACAGTTGCTTATGACACCCTTAAAGACGCTTGCAGCGGAGTTAGTGGTAGAGTATGTGTAGGTGATAAATTGTTTATAGTTGCTTCAGAAAATAGAGAAGAATCTGCTATTACTATTTCAGATGATGCGATTGCTAAAAAATTAAGAATAAGATCAGGTGATCAACGTTTCCATGAAATTAGATTTCATGCTGCAGGTAAAGTAGTAATTTCTCAAAATGATAAATCATGCACATTTACTGTAGAACATAAAGAAAATCATCCAACAAGTAATCGTAAATATAATGAAAAGTCATCTTGTCAAAAAGAAGGGCAATGTGATTTTAAAAAATCTGTAAAAGATAAAATTACAGAAAATAATTAAATAAACTCTTGAATTTATATTTAAAGGAATATTATGAATATTCTTTTTTCTAAAAAAAATCTTGTCTTTTTGTTAGTTTTTGCGCCAACATTGTTTGGCGCAACTGCTACTACTTCTGGGCTTATTACTAATTCATCTGCTGCTTCAACTTCTGCAAATACTGCACAAAGTAGTCTTATTGTGGCAGGGTCATCTTTATCCCCTGTTATTATGCCTTCTGTTTCTACAGCACCTAATTCAACAACATCTACCGTTGCAACTATTCCAGTTGCTGCTTCTACATCAGCATCTACTCCTATAACAACTCCATTGGCTTCTGTAAATTCAGCAACGCCTTCTTCTGTAACTCAATCAGCAGTCCCTGCTTTAACGCCAATTTCAGCAGGTTCGACTTCATCAAATAATGTACAAGCATTAAAGCCTGAAAATAATCAGTTAAATTCTTCATTATCAAGCGGACCAATAACTGAAAATGTTTTACCAAAAAGTCCATTTACTCCAGATCTTTCTTCTTCAACTGTTCAAATTAATAAAAATGCTCCTGTTATTACTATTAAGGTTGGAGATTCATTTATTATTAATGGTCCAAAAGGTTCTAAAATTCATCCAACAACTGATGATTTAAATAAAAAAATAAAAACAGATAAAGAAGCTCATTCAAAAAATCAAAAAGTATATTTTAATCCTGTAACTGCTATTAATTCAGTTGTTTCAAATAATGATGAAACTTTAACTGTTACTGGTGTAAGAGCTTGTACTCAAGAAGAAAGTCCTTATCCTGTTATTATCCAAAAAGATTTAAAATATACAACTGTTGCCCGTATTAGAGTAATTGAATAATTAAATTATCGCTATAAAGCTCATTTACAAAGATTTAAAGGACCCGTAGTATAGAATACTATAGGTCCTTTTTTTAGTGGGGTATGTTTTTTATGAAAACAATTTGTTCTGTTCAAAATGATTCAATTAAAAGAGTTGCATCTTTGCACTCTGCAAAAGGTCGTTCTTTTTATAATCAATATATAGCAGAAGGATTACGAGTGCTTGAGCGATTTGCTGCTGCACAAAAAACACCTTTAGAGCTTTATGTTATTGAATCGCTTTATACGGATGCTCGTATTATTTTTAAAAAAAGCGACCCTATTGTTGTTCCTGATCATGTTATGAAAAAAATAAGTCCATCAATAACACCACCTGGCATTTTAGCTGTTTTTGCGTTGGATCTTTTAAATGAAAGTATGGCTTTAGATTCTAAAGGCTTAGTGCTTGCCAATATTACCGATCCTGGAAACATGGGTACACTTATAAGGTCAGCCGCTGCATTTGGTTATAAAGTAATAATACTTGTAGAAGGTGTTGATCCATACTCTCCTAAAGTTGTCCAATCAAGTGCTGGAGCGCTTGCGCACGTTACAATTTTTGAATGCTCTTGGAATGAATTAATTGCTCATAAAAGAAGGTTGCCGCTTTGCGCGATGACTCTTGATGGAGCTTTGTATATTCAAGATTTACCAACTAAAGATCTTCTTTTGGTTGTTGGTAATGAAGCGCATGGATTGCCCAAAGAATGGATACAGCAGTGTGATTATACGGCTACACTTCCAATGGATCAATCTACACAGAGCTTAAATGCAGCTGTTGCGGGTTCAATTGGTCTTTTTTTACTAAAAAAATAATAATTATTATACTCGCAATTATTTTATTTTTTATTTTGAAATTTATATGAAAGTACTATATGTCAAAAGAAAGAAAATTATCTTTATTAGAGGCAGTATTTATTAACACAAATATTATGCTTGGGACGGGAACTTTTGTTAACACTGCTATGCTTGCTAAAACGGTTGGTGCTCTAGGAAGTTTGTTGTATTTAGGTATTGGTTTACTAATGCTTCCTCTTTCGTTTTGTTTTGCTCGTCTTGCTAGAATATCGCCAACGGGAAGTTTTTATGGTTTTGGATCTTCTCTTGGTAATTATTGGAGTTTTATTAGCATGTGGAGCTATTTTTTTGGAAAACTTGCATCTGCTTCTTTAAGTATTCATGTATTTATTGTTTTTTTCCAAAAAACAATACCTTTTTTGCAGTCTTTTCCTACTATTGCTCTTGATTGTTTTCTTATTTTATTTTTTAGCACCTTAAATCTTTTAGATGTTAAAACTGGTGGAAAAATTCAGTATCTTTTTCTTTCTGCAAAAATATTGCCTATTTTATTTGTGATTTTTTCTGGATTTCATTATGTAAATATTATCAATATTCAAGCGCCTCATTTATTATGGGATGGTATTCCTGTTGCCCTTCCATTAATATTATTTTGTTTTTTGGGCTTTGAAGCTAGTTGTTCATTAAGTCGTGTGGTTGATCAGCCAGAAAAAAACATTCCTAGAGCTATTATTATTTCTTTTTGTTTAGTTCTTTCTTTTATTTTTTTATATCAAACAATTTTTTATATGAGCATGGGTATTGATTTAGGTAATGCAAAAGGGTATGTAGAAATTTTTCCATTATTGCTTTCAAAAGTTATGCCAACAAGTGCTGATGTTATAGCTCCTTTTATTTCTACAACTATAGCAATAGCTGCTTTAGGTGGTGCATATGGTATTTTATATACTAATCCTTGGAATCTATACGTTCTTGCAGAAAATAATACAATTCCAAAAGCATCTTGGTTTACACAATTAAATAAATATTCGATTCCCTATCTTTGTGTTATTATAGAAGGGATATTATGTTGCTGCTATGTTTTATGGCTTAAAGGAGCTCAAATACCTTTGCAATATACAGCAACGCTTTCTTGTATTATTACTTATACCATTAGCGTTCTTGGGCTTATGAAAATGCAGCCTTCACTGCTTGCGTTTTTTGGTCTTATAACATGCGCAACAACATGTTTTTTTTCTATAAGAGGGTTTTTGCATACTAACATAATGCCACTGATAGTTCTTGGGGTTATTTTAGTATTAGGAACACTTAATTATTTTTTTATTACATTAACGAAGCTTAATAGTCATAAGAGCAATTAAACTTAAAACTAAAGAAATTATAGAAAAACGAATTGTTATTTTTGATTCTTGCCATCCTATAAGCTCAAAATGATGATGAATGGGAGCCATTCTAAACATTCTTCTACCTAGATAGCGCAATGATAAAATTTGACAAATGACCGATAACGTTTCGATTACAAAAAGTCCTCCTATGAGTGGCAATAAGAGTTCTTGTTTGCTCATAAGGGCCATGAGGCCTAATACAGCTCCAAGGCCAAGAGATCCAACATCGCCCATAAAAATTTGAGCAGGATAGGTGTTATACCATAAAAAACCTAGCGAAGCTCCTACTAAAGCTGAACTTATAATACTGAGTTCTGATGTTGCTGCAAATGGTATATGAAGATATTCAGCTAGTTTTTGGTGTCCGGCAAGATAGGTAATTATGGAATAGGTGCCAAAATTAATAATTAATGATCCAATTGCAAGTCCATCAAGGCCATCGGTTAAATTTACTGCGTTACTTGATCCGATAATGACAAAACCTGCCCATATAAAGAATAAAAATCCAAGGTGAGGCGTATAATGTTTTATTAGTGGAAGGCAGAGATCTGTTGAAACAGTTCCAATTGACCACCATAGACATAATGTTAAAATTGCGGCTAAAACTTGAAGTAGAAATTTAGTTTTTGAGTTAATTCCTTTTTTATAATGTATTTTTTTTAAATCATCAATAAGGCCTATGCTCGCAAACATTATCATGCATAATAGGGCAATCCAGACAAGTGGATTTTTTAAATTTGTCCATAATAGGCTTGCAATAAGTACAGTTATAATAATAAAAATACCGCCCATTGTAGGCATATCATTTTTAATTTTATGTGAATCCGGGGTGTATTCTCTTGCTTTTGATCTAAAAAATTTTCCAGAAATTTTAATAAACCATGGTCCTATTAGTAGTGATAAGCTCAATGCAGTTAAAAGTGAAGCCATCACCCTAAAACTTACATAATGAATAACATTAAAAAATGGAGCAAAATTTTTTAACCACAAAGCAATATGATATATCATAAGCTCAAATACCTTATCAGTGAATTTTATACGAAGTTTTAACTGTAAAAATTAGCTATATTATTAATAATATTCAATTTTTTAAATAACAGGAAATGTTAATTTATTTAGAATTAATAATTAAATAGTTTCTATCTTTTGACCCCTCTGGGATTTGACAGTAAACTTTATTTTAAAATTATTTTAATACTTTTAAATGTGTAGATGTGAAAAATATGGAAAAAAAATATGATCATCTTGTAAATGATCTTGCTATACAAAAAAAATGGGCTGAAAAAGAAATATACAAAACAGACAAATCTTCTGAAAAACAACTTTTTAGTGTAGATACTCCTCCCCCTACTGTTTCTGGGTCGCTTCATATTGGTCATATTTTTTCTTATACACAAACTGATATTATTGCTCGCTTTAAAAGACTTTCTGGATACAACGTTTTTTATCCATTTGGATTTGATGACAATGGTCTTCCAACAGAAAAATATGTAGAAAAAAAACATAAAATTAGTGCTCATCATATAGGAAGATCAGAGTTTATTAAAATTTGTAGTAAAGAGTCTCAAGAAGTTGGATTGCAATTTGCAGATATATGGCAACGTATGGGCATTTCTGCAGATTGGTCAAATACATATTCAACTATTTCTGAACATGTACGAAAAATTTCACAAGCATCATTTATTGATCTTTATTCAAAAGGTTTTGTTTATCAAAAAGAAGAACCGGCGTTATATTGCACAGTATGCCAAACTACTGTTGCACAAGCAGAGCTTGATGATGCTCAGGTAGCATCTCATTTTTCTGATATTTTTTTTAAAACTACAGATGGAGAAACTCTTACTATTGGGACTACGCGTCCAGAATTATTACCCTCATGTGTAGCTTTGTTTTATCATCCAGAAGATGATAGATATGCGCATCTTGCCGGTAAAAAGGCAATAGTTCCTATTTTTGGACATGAAGTTCAAATTCTTGCTGATCCTATGGTACAGCAAGAAAAAGGAACTGGTCTTGTAATGTGTTGTACTTTTGGTGATAAAAATGACATTCATTGGTATAAAATTCATAAATTGCCTTATCGCCAATCAATTGAACGTAATGGCATTTGGTCTCAAGAAACAGGAATTCTTGCAGGCATGAAGGCGCATGTTGCTAGAAGCACAATACTTGAAGCTTTGCATACACAAGGTTTTTTAGGAGAAAAAAGAGCTATTACTCATGTGGTTAATGTTCATGAAAGATGTAAGCATGAAATAGAATATATTGTTATTAAACAATGGTTTTTAAATATTCTTGATCATAAAAAAGCTTTTTTAGAAGCAGCAAATACTATCACGTGGCATCCATCGTTTATGAAATCACGCTATAAAGATTGGGTGGAAAATTTACAATGGGATTGGTGTTTAAGTAGGCAAAGATTTTATGGCATACCATTTCCTGTTTGGCATTGTAAAAAATGTGATTATAAAGTTCTTGCACAAGAAAATACGCTTCCTATTGATCCTCAAGAAAGTGAATGCCCCATAAACATTTGTCCAAAATGTAATGAAACTCAATTTTTAGCAGATACTGATGTTATGGATACATGGAATACTTCATCGCTATCTCCTTACATTTGTAATGCTTTGTTTACTGAGTCTACAGATAATTTATTTCATTCAGAAAAACCAGTTTTGCTTCCAATGTCTATAAGACCTCAAGCTCATGATATTATTCGCACATGGGCTTTTTATACGATTATTAAAGCTTATATGCATCATAGCTCGATTCCATGGAAAGATATTGTTATTTCTGGCCATGTTCTTAGTTCTGCAAAAGATAAAATTTCAAAATCACAAGGAAACACGCCTACAGATCCACTTAATTTATTAAAAATTTATCCTGCAGATTCTATAAGATTTTGGACTGCATCGGGGACATTAGGGCAGGATATTAGTTTTTCTGAGACTCAAATTTTACAAGGTAATAAATTACTCAATAAACTTTGGAATGCATTCAGATTCTTAGAAGAGCATATAGGAAAAGCTTCTTTAGAAAAGCCAGATAATTTAGGAACGCTCAATAATTGGATTTTACATAAAGCAACAGAGGCCTTTACAATTTATAATAATAATTTAGAAAAATATGAATTTGGGAATGCTCTTAATGCTTTAGAGCAATTTTTTTGGCAAAATTTTTGTGATAATTATCTTGAACTCATTAAAGATCAATTTTTTAATCCAGAAAAATATAATGCTGAAACAATAATTGCAACTCGTTGGACTTTGTATCAAGTAGGGCTTCGCATTCTTCAAATGTTTGCTCCTTATTTACCGCATATTACAGAAGAATTATATTTATTATTATATCAAGAAAAAGAATCCATAAATTCGCTTCATATAACACATTATACTCATATTCAAATACCTTTTTTATGTCCAAAAAGTGCAAGTTTGGGTGATTTGTTGATTTCTATTGTTGCTGCTATTAGACGTATGAAAACAGAAAAAGAACTTTCACTTAAAGCTCCGCTTGCGAGCTTGACAATTCATAGTGTGCATGGAGAAAGACTTAAGGATCTTATGCAACATGAACAACTTTTAAAAGGTGTTATTCACGCAGATACTATTAGTTATGCGACAGGTGATGTAGAAAAATCTACTCTTACTATGGAACATGAGGTTTGGTTTGCAACACTTGATATAGATCACATCACGGAATAAAGAGTTTTTTATGATAACTATTAAAAATACACAAAGAAAATATCAAATTAATATTGAACAATTGCGCTTAACTGCTCAATTAATTTTGAATGAACTTGGTTATTCAGATTTTGATCTTGGTATTTGGCTTACTACAAGCAAAACTATTCGTATATATAATCGTGATTATCGTAAAAAAGATAAGCCAACTGATATTTTATCTTTTCCGTATCATGTTAACTTAGAGCCTGGAAAGCGTATAAAAGTGATAAATGAAGAGGATAAAAATATTGGAGACATTATTTTAGCAATAGATTTTATTAATAATTTATTACCTCTTTTTGATACAACACTTGATGAAAGGTTAAGAACGATTTTAGTTCATGGAATTTGCCATTTACTTGGTTATTCTCATTATGATCCAGATAATGATAAAATTATGACGAAAATAGAGAAGAAAATAGCAAAAAAATTAGGAATTATTTTTAATTAAATTATTTAATTTTTATATTTTTTCCAAATAGTTGACTTTAAGCGTTAACTTAGCAGTTAACGCTTTTTTCTTTTTTGCTATACTTAAAAAAATATTAAAATGCGTTTACAAGGGAAGAATATGGGAAAAATTTTGCTTTTTTATAAATATATACATATTGAAAATCCAGAAGAAATACAAGTCTGGTTTAGAGATTTGTGTACAGAACTTAATCTTACAGGGCGTATTCTTTTGGCGCATGAAGGAATTAATGGTACCGTTGGAGGATCAGATAAAGCAACAGCTATATTTATAGAAAAAATGAATAATCACTCTCTCTTTTTTGATATGGACATAAAAGAAGCTCCTGGAGATGAAACTTTTTTTCCCCGTATGCGTATAGTTATAAAAAATACTATTGTAAATCTTGGAATTGATCCAAAAATTTTAACTACAAAAAATACAGGCGTTCATTTGACGCCAAAAGAAGCTCATAATCTTTTAAATGAAAAGCCTGAAGATTTGGTTATTATTGATACTCGTAATAATTATGAAGCTAGGGTTGGAACAATTCCTGGTTCTATGATACCTGATAAGCGCTATTTTAGAGAGTTTCCAGAATATATTGAAGAACAAAAAGAGAATTTAAAAAATAAGCAAGTTTTGATGTTTTGTTCAGGTGGTATTCGTTGTGAGCGTGCTTCTGCGTATATAAAAGAGCAAGGTATTGCAAAAGAAGTATATCAAATTAAAGGTGGAATTCATCGTTATATAGAGCAATTTCCTGATGGACATTTTAAAGGTACATACTATGTGTTTGATGGGCGAGTTGGTGTTAAAGTAACTGATGATATTTTAACTAATTGTGATCTTTGTAATATACCATGTGATTTTTATGTTAATTGTATGAATGGTCGTTGTAATAAGCAATTTATAGGTTGCCCATCATGTATTAAAGATTTTGCTGAATGCTGTAGTTTAAATTGTCAAAAACTTGTTGATTCTAAAGAAGTTCCTCTTCGTAAAAAGCCAGTTATAAGTGTTGATCAAAGATTTGAGTTATTAAAAGAGTCAAATGATAATTAAAGAATATATTCCTCTTGCTGATAAAAATTGGTTTCAAACAGGTGGCTGTGCGCGTTATTATTGTGAGCCTTTAGATGCTAAAGAATTTAAAGAAGCTTTGATATTTGCAGATAAAAACAATCTAGATATTTTTATACTTGGATCTGGTGCAAATATTGTTATTAGCGATGATGGATTTGAAGGCCTTGTAATTCATTCAAAAAAATCCGAGCTTTTTGTTAGTAATAACAATCCATCTTTGATAACTGCGAGTGCAGGCGTTACGATGGATGAGCTTATTGAATTTGCTCTTTCTAATAATCTTATAGGTCTTGAGGTTTTTAGTAATATTCCTGGAACTGTAGGAGGTTCTGTTTATATTAATCTTCATTATTTTGAATATTTTTTAAGTGATTTTCTTATTTCTGCAAATCTTATTAACGTAAAAACTAAAGAAGTTATTTCTGTTAATGTTGAATGGTTTAATTTTGGGTATGATCAATCAACATTAATGAACAAGGAATATTATTTGATCAATGCAACTTTTAAATTAAACAAAGCAACTGATTTAGAAGTTGCTTATGCGCGTGGTCGTAGATTTGAGATCATTAGGCATCGTACAGCTCGTTATCCAAAAGAAAAAACTTGTGGAAGCTTTTTTAGAAATTTTCATGATAATGAAGTTTCATTATTATGGGAAGGTAAAAAGATGAAGTTTGTTGCATTTTATTTAGATAAAATTGGGGTAAAAGGTACAGAACATGTTGGGGGTGCTTGGGTTTCTGCACAGCATGCAAATATGCTTGTTAATAAAAATAATGCAACTTCGCATGATATTATTTTACTTGCACGAAAGCTTCAAGAAAAAGTACAAAACGAATTTGGCATTACACCTCAGCCAGAATGTATATTTGTAGGTTTTAAAACGTATCCATTACTTTAAAAATCATCACACCATTTTATGAGATATATTCTTAAAAAAATTAAAAAAATAATTTTAGATTTTTTACAAGTTCAATGTTTTTTATCATTGGTTTCTTTACCGATTATTGTTGCTTGGGGACTTCCATTTTCGTTAATGACAATAATAGGTAATTTTGTTTTTAGTCCTTTTATTATTTTATTTTTACTTTGTTCATCGCTTATATTTTTTACAGAATTGCTTTCTATTCCTAATTTTTATTTAATTTCTATTCTTACATCGGTTACTCAATTTTGGTTATATTGTCTTTCTTTTGGATCAAAAAAATGGTTAATTGGATTTCCTATACAGCTATTACCTTTTTTTTTGATTGTTGCTGCATTTGCATTTTTTGCATTGCAATATAAAAAATTTCAAAAATCTATATATTATATATATCTTTCAATCGTTTTTATTTTAATGATTTCCGTTGTTAGTTTAAAAAATAAAAAAATAAATGAATTAGAAATTTTTTGTAATAATAAAAAACTTCTCATTATTAATAACAACAATAAAAGTTTGCAAATTATTGATAAAGGTGCTTTAGGAGAAAAGCGTAATTCAAGTATGTGGGTAAGTTATATATTAATTCCAGAAATAATAAAAAATTTTGGGTTTATAGAAATTGATGAATTAGTTTATTTTGATCAAAATAAATCAACACAAAAAGCAATTGATACATTGTCTAAAGAAATTATTATTAAAAATATTATAAAAAAGTGATTATATTTATATGAAGTTTATATTAAAAATATTGTTATTAGCAGCGTGCAGTATAAGTTTTACATTCATAAAAACAGCTGCTGCTCGTCAAAGAATAAAATCGTATTCAGAGGCTGTTAAAGATGAAGGTAAAGAATTTAGATCTTTACAAGTAATAAGAAGAATATCATCTCCTTCAGAATCTGAAAAATTTTCATTTTTAAATTCTTCTAAAGTTGGTGCTAACAATGCGCAATCACAAGCATTGCGTTCTGGCGCAATTTCTGCTCCTTTGATATTTGTTCAAGAGAAAATAGAGTATCTCAAAAAAGAGCCTTCTGATGAAACCTTTCCTGATATTTTTAGTAAACCTATAGAATCTTCTTCTTGGGAAGAAAAATTAAAATTTTATCGTGATATTAGAAGTAAAGTAAAAGAAGTTCGTTTAAAAGAAAAACAATCTAATGCAGAAAAATTGTATGTTTCATATGTAGCCATACAAAGTGTTTTAAAAAAAATTAGAGCGAGTAACTCTAAAACATTAGAAGATGTATTAAGTACCCTTTTAATATTTAAAAATGAGCTTACAGAGGCAGAGTTTAAAAAATGTGAAAAATTTTGTCATGAAATGATTATGCTCAAGGAAAGATATTCTTAATAAAATAGGACTGAAAACACAGTCCTATTTTATTAAGAATGGTTATATAAAAAATATTACCATTCAAGAGATCCAGCTGTTCTATATTCTGTAACACGTGATTCAAAAAAGTTTTTTTCTTTACTTAAATCTGTTGCTTGAGACATCCATGGGAAAGGATTTTCTTGAAAATAAACTTTAGGAAGGTCGATTCTTTCAAGTCTTCTGTCTGCTATATATTCAACGTAGTTTATAAACTGTTGAGTGCTGATACCAAGCAGTCCTTTTGGACATGCATCAACAGCATATTGTGCTTCAAGTACAACTGCTTTTTTAATTAAATCTGTGACTTCTTGCTGAAATTCTGGAGTCCATACTTCTGGATTTTCTTGTTTTATTGTGTTGATTAAATCGCAACCAAATGCAAGGTGAATGCTTTCGTCTCTCATGATATATTCAAATTGTTCGCCTATGCCAATCATTTTATTTTGACGTTTTAATGCAAGCATCATTGCAAAGCCTGCATAAAAAAAGATTCCTTCCATAATTACATAATAACCAATTAAATCATGTAAAAATAATTGTAATGTTTTTAAATCTTTTATTTCAAAGTTTGGATCAAAAATAGATTTTGTAAGATTTATAACATATTCATCTTTGGCTGCAATTGATGGAACATTCGTATACATATTATAAATTTCATCAGGATTTAAACCTAATGAATCACAACAGTAAATAAATGTATCGGTATGAACAGCTTCTTCGTATGCTTGTCGCAAGAGGTATTGACGACATTCAGGGTTAGTAACGTGACGATACACGGCAAGAACTAAATTATTTGCAGTCAGAGATTCAGCGGTTGCAAAAAAACCCATATTCCACAAAATTAAATGTCGTTCATCTTGTGTTAATGTCAAAGAATCCTTCCATTGCTCAACATCTTTTTGCATAGAAACTTCTTCTGGTGTCCAATTATTTGCAACGCCATCTTTATAGTGGTTTCTTGCCCACATGTAACGCATAGGTAAAATTTTATTAGGATCTGTTTTTGAATTAGATACTATTCCACTTTTATTTAATTGATCTTTCATAGTATGTTTCCTTGTATTAATTATATTTTATTGGCATGTTTCGCATTCTGGTTCTATTAAACTACATGCTTTTTTATTAATGACATCGGTTGCGATTTCTATATTTTTAGATTCTTCATTTTCAGTTGTTTTATAATCACGTTTTTGAGTAAACCCATATTTTTTTGCATCTAATGTTGATTTTTCTATCTGTGTTGCTCCAAGAGAACGTAAATAGTAAGAAGATTTAAGGCCTGATCGCCAAATACGCATATAAATAGTATCAAGTAATTTTCCAGAAACACCTTTTAAGAAAACATTATATGATTGTGCTTGATCAATCCATTTTCCACGAGCTGCAGCAATATCTATGAGAATTAATGGATCAAGCTCGAAAGCCTCTTTATATTTATTGCGAATTTCTTCTGGAATTTCTGTAATAGCTTGAATTGAACCATCATAGTATTTAATCAAATCAAGCATGTTGTGGTCCCACATACCAATTGCTTTTAGGTCGTCTACCAAATATTGATTAATCACTGTAAATTCGCCACCCATATTGGCCTTTACATAAAGGTTTTTATATATTGGCTCAATACATGGGTAGCATCCAGAAATATTTGAAATAGTTGCGGTTGGAGCTACAGCCATTGTGTTTGAATTACGCATTCCATATTTTTTAACGTGTTCTCGAACTGGCGTCCAATCAAGACTTTCTTTGCGTTCTATTTCTATTTTTTCACCACGTTCTTTTTCAAGAAGATCTATTGTATCTATTGGAAAAAGATTGCGATCCCATTTAGAGCCTTTATAGGTGTGATAAGTACCACGTTCTTTTGCAAGTTGAGATGAAGATAAAATAGCGTAATAAGAAAATAATTCTCCTGAAAAATTTGCAAATTCTAATGCTTCTTTTGAATCAAAATTAATATTCATTTTAAATAAAGCATCTTGAAAACCCATGATGCCAAGCCCAATAGGACGATGACGTTTATTTGAAACTTCACCTTCTTTTGTTGGATAAAAATTAATATCGATTACGTTATCAAGCATTCTAATTGCAAGTTTTATAGTTTTAGCAAATAATTCTTTGTCAAAAATTCCATTTTTAATATGAAGGCCAAAGTTTACTGATCCAAGATTGCAAACAGCTGTTTCTTCAGCAGATGTATTTAAAGTAATTTCTGTACATAAATTAGAGCTATGTACTACACCAACATGATCTTGCGGAGAGCGAACGTTGCATGGATCTTTAAAAACTATCCAAGGATGACCAGTTTCAAATAGGCGTGTGAGCATTTTTCGCCATAACTCAACAGCTTTAATTTTTTTAGTAAGGAGCATTTTGCCTGATGCTGCAAGAACCTCATATTCCTCATATTTTTTTTCAAATGCAGCGCCATAAAGTTCATGTAAATCGGGAACTTCGTTTGGAGAGAAAAGTGTCCAATCTTTATTTTCTGCAACACGCTTCATAAATAAATCAGGGATCCAATTAGCAATATTCATATCATGGGTTCTACGACGTTCATCTCCTGTATTTCTACGTAAATCAAGAAAATCTTCGATGTCATAATGCCATGTTTCTAGATAAGCAACAGTTGCTCCTCTGCGTCTTCCACTGCGGTTAATTGCAGCATTTACATCATTAGCAATTTTTAAAAAAGGTATTACGCCTTGGCTGCCAGATCGTATGCTTTTTATATATGCTCCTGTTGCTCGTAATGGAGTCCAATCATTGGCAACCCCACCAGACCAACGAGCCATTTGGGCATTATCTCCCATGCATTTAAAAATATGATGAAGGTCATCAGTAATAGTAGTTAAATAACAAGAACTTAATTGAGGATGTGTGCATCCTGAATGAAGTAATGTAGGTGTTCCTGGTACGTATAAAAATTGAGATATGAGATCATAAAAATCTGCTGCCCATTTATTTTTATCTTCTTCTTCAATTGCAAGACCCATAGCGATACGCATCCAAAAAATTTGTGGCATTTCAACAGGTTTGCCATCAATTCTTAAAAAATATCTTTCATAAATATTAAAAATACCTAAATATTCAAAAAGATCATCTCGTTCAAGTACTAATTTTGAAGCAAGAAAATTTAAATCAAAATCTAATAAACGAGGATCTATTGTTGAATCTTCTACCCCTAAATAAAGACTTTTAATAAAAGCGTCTTTATATGATGTATGATACATTTCTTCTGTTACGGAAGATCCAAAAACTTGTTTTGCTAATTTTTGTCGTAATAATCTACTTGCAACTTTGCTATATGCAGGATCTTTTTCTATAAAAGAAATTGCTGCCAGTACCATTGCATCTTCAACATCTTGTGTTGAAGCTTGATCATATAAATTTTTTGTAACTTCTTGCATGATTAAATCAATGTATACTGAATCCTCAAAACCTTTGCATGCTCTTGCGATAGTTGCATATACTTTTTCATGATCAAAAGGGACCTTCTCTCCATTTTTTTTGTTAATAATGAATCCAAGTTGACCATTTATTGGTGCGATTCGTGACATTGAATTTAAAGTATTTTCATTCATAACAATATCCCTTTATGTATGTTTATAACTCATTCTTTTGTATTAATAATTCTATCTTGATCTATTGTAAGTGATATATTTTATAGCAATACAATAAAATAAAATCATTCAAATAGAATATTTTAAAGATCGGTCTAGAGAAATACTGTAACGTTTTAATTCTTCCTAATCAAATTAAATTATTACTTTTTTTTGCAAATTAAATTCTTGATTTTTTTAAAAAAATCAATATGAAAATAGTTTCATATTGAAATAGTAAATAAAAAAATTAAATAAGAATAGATGCAAAATATGGCTTATTTTTTGCATCTATTCTTATTTTTATTTTT
>CAZMYL010000005.1:0-41589 GCA_964570505.1 uncultured Pseudomonadota bacterium | reverse complement strand
ATTTTATCTTTTTTAATACATTTTTAATAGTTAAGAGTTTTTAGATAGGCTCTTAGATGAAATAAACTGAATACCATCAACATAGTCAAGTGCTATCTTTTTTCCATCTGCAGCATGCAAACCTACTGATAAAATATATAACAACAAGATACTTTTATTTTTCATAAAACTTTTGAATTTAAAAATATTAATCATCTATAACCTTTAATTGCCTATCATTATTAAAAACTTAATTTTATTTTTTATTCTTTTTAGTTATCAGACTTTTCAACAGGTTGAGGATGGGCTTTAAGAACATGAGCATCTAATGTACCTTTCTGAGTATACCTTTTATGACATTGTTTACACGCAAAAGGCCTTTCATTTGTATGAACAGTTTGATGTCTTTCAAGCTTAGATGCAGAAGGAAATTTTTTTCCACACGTAGGACAAACTTTTTCGTTCTTTAAAAGAAAAGCGTTTTGATATGGTTGTTCTAATACTTCATATGATTGTCCTGGTAAAGGAGGTAATATCAGAGGAATCGTAAGATTTTGCGGCATCAAAGATGAATGTTGGGGTAATGCTAAGACATTCCCCAAAAAAGGATTCCGTTCTTCTTGCGTTTTAGATTGTAACAACCAAGGATAGCGGCGCGGACCTTCTGATACAGAAGTTTGCGGCAACATTGGAACGAATGGTGGAATTAATGGTGGAACAACTTGCAAATTCCGAGTAAAAGCTGCAAGGGTTGCTGCTATTTTTAACGCCTTTTCACCAGGCAACGTCCTCGCTACCTCTTCAGCTAAGCTGTTTGGTAAACTAAACCGTTTTTGATAATCAGATTCTTGATCATCCACTGAATTTAATTCAATTTGATAATCAGATTTTTGATCATCCACTGAATTTAATTCAAAAGGACTCTTATTTGAATTAGCAACTAAAATATTTATTGCTAAAAAACTAATAACCAAAAACAAATTAAATTTTTTATTTTTCATAATAATCTCCAAAAAATTAAACGGATCTTACAAAAAAAACCGCTCTATCACTTTAATAAAATAATCAACTTCTTCTACAGTATTATAAATAGAAAACGAAACCCTTACAGACGCTTCATACCCTAATGATTTTGCAAGTGGTTGAGCACAATGATGACCAGCTCTTACACAGATACCTTCTTTATCAAGATATGCTGCAACATCGTGCGCATGAACACCATCCACAAAAAAACTTACAATATGTCCAACTTCTTTTAGATGATCTGTTGAACCTATAATTCTAATTTTAGGAAACTTTTTAAGCTCGTCCAAAAACCTGGTTGTTAAGCCTTGCAAATGTAATTGAATATCTTCAGATGAATATCTAAATATATAATCAATTGAAGCTCCCAATCCTATTATTTGCGCAACAGGAGGAGTGCCTGATTCAAACATCATTGGCGCTGGCAAAAAAACTGTCTTTTCTATAGAAACTTCATGCACCATACCGCCCCCAAATGCATAGGGCTTACATTCTTTTTGAACAGATCGATTAATATACAAAACTCCAACACCAGTAGGTCCAAACATTTTATGAGCTGAAAATACATAAAAATCACACCCTAAATCTTGAACATCTATTTTTTTATAAGCAACTGCTTGAGCTCCATCAACAAGCACTTTTGCACCAACTTCTTTTGCTCGTTTAATAACAACAGACAAGTCATTATTAGTTCCTATGGCATTAGAAATTTGAGTTATTGCAACTAATTTTGTTTTTAAAGTTACAATAGAAGAAAGATTTGCAGTATCTAAAGAACCATCTTGCCTAACAGAAATAATTTTTAAAACAGCATTCTTTTCTTGAGCAAGTTGCTGCCACGGCACAAAGTTAGAATGATGCTCCATCATAGAAATGACTATTTCATCACCTTCTTTAATGGCATAACGAGCCCATATCAAAACAACCGTATTAATACTATCAGTTGTCCCACGCGTAAAAATAATCTCAGAAGACGACTGGGCATTAATAAATCGAGCTACATTATAACGAACGCTTTCATAAGCCTCTGTTGCTCGTTCAGCAATCTTATAAACACCTCTATTTACTGAGGCATTATAGGTCATATAAAAATGAGAAATTGCGCTTAAAACAGCTCGTGGTTTTTGAGTAGTTGCAGCATTATCAAAATAAACTAAAGGCTTTTCTGATCGTTGAGAAAAAATAGGAAAATCTTCACGCGCTCTTTTCATAAAAACTCTCTAAAACTGTTTTTATAATCATATATTAATATGAAATTCATATTAACACGCTTATTTTATTTGTCAATTAGAATAAAATAACGATTAAATGCTTATAAAACAAACATATTTTACAAGCATTTTTTTCAAAAAAATGATAAGTCTATTGCAAAGTACATTATTATATAATTAATATTGTTATATAATAATAATTATAAATTATAATAAAAGAATTGGAACGCATTGAAGAAAATAATGTTTATTATATTGTTAAAATTTTCATATAGTAATTCAATGACATGGTTTTTTAATAAATTAAAAAAAACTTCGCGACCAGAGACTGCTTTAGAAAGTCAATCTACAAATAATCAAAGAGTCTCACACACAAATCTTAAATATGAAGTTTTATCTACAGAGCCTACAGTTTTTAAAGAGGAACAACCTCAACCCGATAAAGTAGCGCAAAATATTGATGAAAAAATAGAAAAACCTCAAGAACAAGACATAAAAGAAACTACTTTGAAAGAAATCGAAAAATTAACAGAAAAAGAAAGGGCAGAGGATCTTTGGAATTTTAGAATAAAATATGACCCATTTTTTAAATATATGCTCGAAAAAGCAACATATAAAACAAAAGCTGAAATACCAAAAGAACCATTAAGCCTTCAATACTTACTCAAAGAAGAAAAATGGGAAAATTCAGAAAAACTAGCGCAAGAAGAAAAGAAACATGAAGATCAAAAAAGAAAAGAGAACGAAAAAAAAATACTTGAATATCAAGCTTTAAGAAGAAAAGAAGAAGAAATAGCAAAAAGGGAGATTCAAAAATTTTATGAAAATCAGCAAAATTTATTAGAAGAGAAAGCTAGAAAAGAAAAAGAAGAACGATACCGTACATTGACAGATAATTATAGTAAAATAAAAAATTTACTTAAGCCGCACCATACAAGAATAGATTCAGATCAATCAATTTTAGGACTAAAAGTAGTAGATTAATCAATAAACTAGAAATGCTTGGACAATTATTTTTTCTGCTTTTTTTTGCGTAATACCACGACTCATAAGATAGTACATTTGACTTTGATCAATATATGAAATTGCACTGCCATGACTACACATAACATCATCAGTCAGGATTTCTAATTGAGGCTCAGAAATTGCCACCGCCTGATTACTTAAAATTAAAGCTTTATGCGATTGCAAAGCGTTTGACTTAATACCTTCTTTTGCAATTAAAATAGTACCTTTATAAGTTGCTTTTGATTGATCTTTCAATACCATCTTAATAACAGAAGAACTTTTTGTATAAGCTGCTTTATGAAATTGATTAATAACTAATTCATACAACTGGTTTTGATTAAAAGTCATTTTTCCAAAACAGTACGCTTGCCCATATTCTCCTTCAAGCACAAAAGTAATAACACGATTTATTACTTTTTGATCTACTTCTTGAAGCGTATATTCAACCAATGCATGCTTGCCAACTTTAATTTCTATAGAAATATTTTGACTATTATTAAATTCAGAAATAATCACATGCTCATAATCAGGAATTATTAATTGAGAAATAGAATCAGAAAGAATAATAGATTTTTTAAATTTATATATCATTTATTACCCTATTGAACCTTCCATTTCATGAGCAATTAAACGATTAATTTCTACCGCATATTCCATTGGAAGCTCTTGCACAAAAACATCAATAAATCCATTTACTATCATAGACTGAGCTTTTTGTTCAGAAAAACCTCGACTTTGCAAGTAAAACATTTGATCTTCATTAATTTTACCAACCGAAGCCTCATGCCCTATATCTAATTTTTCTTCTGCTGTGATTACTGTTGGATAGGTATCTGTTCTTGAAATATCATCTAATAATAAAGCATCACATTGAACACGAGCATGAGTATTTATTGCACCTTTAGCAACTTTTAAAAGACCCCTATAGCTTGAGCGACCTCCATTTTTTGAAATTGATTTTGCAATAATAGAAGACTTTGTATGAGAAGCCATATGTATAATTTTTGCACCAGAATCTTGATGCTGCCCCTTACCTGCAACCGCTATAGAAATAACTTGCCCTCGAGCACCTGCTCCCTTTAATAAAATGCATGGATATTTCATAGTAACTTTACTGCCAAAATTACCATCTACCCATTCAACAATACTATTTTTATAAGCAACTGCACGTTTTGTAACTAAGTTGTAAACATTGTTTGACCAATTTTGGATAGTAGTATAACGAACATGAGCACCTTCATGAGCTATAATTTCTACAACTGCACTATGTAAAGAACTTGAACGATATACGGGAGCACTACACCCTTCTACGTAATGCACAAAACTACCAGGCTCTGCAATAATAAGTGTACGTTCAAATTGCCCCATTTTTTGCTGATCAATTCTAAAATACGCCTGAAGAGGCATATCTATTTTTACCCCATGTGGAACATACACAAAGCTTCCGCCGCTCCAGACTGCAGAATTAAGAGCAGCAAATTTATTATCATTGGACGAAACAACTGTACCAAAATATTTTTTAACTAATTCAGGATGTGTTTGCAAGGCAGTTTCTATATCACAAAAAACAACCCCTTTTTCTTTCCATTCTTGTTGTAAATTTTGATACACAATTTCTGATTCAAATTGAGCTCCTACACCTGCAAGATATGACCTTTCTGCTTGAGGAACACCAAGAGCTTCAAATGTTTTTTTAATAGACTCTGGTACTGTTTGCCATGAATTTTGCTGTTTTATAACTGGTTGTACGTAATAAGAAATATCTACATTATGTAACTCAGAAAGATCAGCCCCCCATAAAGGCATAGCCATTTTTTGATAAAAAGATAAAGCTTTTAATCGTTGCTGAACCATCCAATGAGGTTCATTTTTTTGCAAAGAAATAAAATGAACAAGCTCATCTGAAAGACCTGTATTTTTTTTATTAAACGCCATATCCACTCTTTTGTATTTCATCAATAAGACGAGTGTCTCCAGATTTTTTTACCAATCCCTGATCAAAAATATGTACATAATCAGGAGAAAGATAACTTAAAAAAGTTTCACTATGCGTAATCATAATAATAGTCATAGAAGGAACTCTTTTTTTTAATTCTTTAAGAGCATTTCCTACAATATGACGCGCATCAACATCAAGGCCAGAATCAAGCTCATCAATCATCAAAAGATGTGGTTGCAAGATAAAAGCCTGTAACATTTCTAATTTTTTTTTCTCTCCACCAGAAAAACCTGTATGAACTGCACGATCAAGAACTCCACGATCCATTTGCAAAATAGCAAGCCCTTCAGAAAGTCTATCAATATAAACATCCATAGAAATTGTTGAATGCAATGCTCTAAAAGATTCTTTTAAAAGAGTACTTACCAAAACACCTGGAATTTCATAAGGCTGCTGAAGAAGCAATAAAATACCTAGAGCCGCTCTTTTTTCTACACTGAGTTCAGCTATATTTTGATCATTATATACAATAAACCCTGAGCTTAGTACATACGCTGGATGGCCCATAATAGTATGAAATAATGAACTTTTACCAGATCCATTAGGTCCCATGCAAACAGTAATTGAACCTTGCGGAAACTTTAGAGAAATATCTTTAAGAATCTGTTTATTTTCAATTAACACTGAACAATTTTTAAGCTCTAACACGTCATTAAACCTATTTAACCAAAATAACTATCTAATAAATATATCATATCAAATAATACGTTTTTTTCTATCAAACAATATTTATGCAAATTGTAATTTATCTTGACAACCCCCCCACATCTATATACTTAAAATTAAGTTTGTTTTTATTTTAAATGAAAGGTTTTTATGAAGAAAATAGCTTTTTTATTATTTACGATAAATTTTTTTGGGAATTCTTATAGCGCTTCACAGAATAAGTTAATAAACATTACAAACGATTATTCACAACTAGTTAGTATTTCTTATACTGATTCTTTAAACGAAATCCAATCAATTAATGTTAATCCCCATGAAACTACAACAATAAATGGTCCTATTTCTAACGTAAAAACAACTCATCCTTTAATGAAATATTCAGTAATTAAACGCGTAGTTTCTTCAATATATTTAGGTGGTGTGTATACATCAAATGACGAAAGTGAAACAGGAATAAATTTTTGTTTCTTTAAATAATTTTAAAATTAACGCGATAAGCAAGCAGCAATTAAACTTGGAACTCCTGCTCCTATTAAAAAAGCAGCAGTTCCAACAGCTGCTAAATATTTTTTTGAATAACCTACTGTTACTTCAACAGGTTGATTGGTTAATTTTAAGATTTTTTCACGACTTTCAGGATTTTTTAAAAATTGATCCAATTTAACTAATAAAGAAATCATAGAAAAACGCTTCAATTCTTCTTTTTCAGAAAACATACTTATTTCTTTTAAATTGTATCGTAATGACTCACTAGCAACTTCAGCAGTCATAAGTAATGCATCTTCTAAATTTTTTCTGCTCATATTATGCACTTGATCACTTAATGCTAATGTAACTAATAATTCTATATTGGCATCTTCTAAAAAACTACTTTGGGTAAAGTTACTTCTGTCTCGAGTATATGATTCTTCATCTTCTGAAAAAATAAAATCTTGAGGTAAACGTAATTCAATATTCGATTCTTTATGCACTACTTGCATAATAGAATCAATAACTTTTAATTGACAATATCGATCTGGATTACTTGCAACAGCTGGATAGTATTGAGCATCAGAAGAATTAATAACCGATGATTTTTTATTATCTCCTTGCAAACCTTGCGCATAATGTCTTTCTATATATGTTCTAGAAATATAATCAGCACGAATAGAGCTAGCAATAAAAATTATAAATAAATACATTTTCTTCATATACTATCTCCTGTATTACATTAAAATTTAAACATTAAGAAAAAACGCCAATAACCATTCCAATAATAAAACTAAGCGAAAAAGCAATATGTAAAGAAATCCAAGTAGAGAGAGAATCAATCCAAGAATTTACCTGAGCAGCAGGAGAATTTCCCAATAATGTATTAATAGAATCCCAATTAATAACATGAAAAAAATGATCCAGTCCCCATACTAAAATACAACCAACTGCAAGTGAAATAACACACATTTTATAATACCGCTTAAACAAAAAAGCACTTAAAAAGCCCGATCCTAAAAATATTGCTGCAACTGGCCAATCTATATTTGCATCTTTAATAATTTGAATAGATCCAGAAATATTTAACATTCTAATTTGATCAAATAAAGAAGGGTCTAACTTTGTGTTTTTCATTACATCTCTCCTTGTATAATCTTTATAAAAACTATTTGAGTAGCATATCAAATCTATTTAATAATTTTCATCGATTTTCTCTAAAAATATAAAAAAGGACTTTAATGCAATAAACACTAAAGTCCTTTAATTTATTTGTATTATAAAAGTGAAATTATAATTCACTTCTAAATTTTACCATTTCTTTTTCTACCGCATCATCATATGCTTTAAGCTCTGGACAATATTTATAACGAATTTCAAATACTTTCTTTTTATATTCTTCAGGAAAAGCAGAAGGATTATATTCTACTGCAGCATTTGCCATTTCTTTATTATAATCATCATTAGCAATCATTTTTGCTGAAAGATTATACGCATTATACTTTTGAAACAACTCAGAAAAAACAGGCTTCATCGCTTCTACTTGTGTTTGATATGCTTCAATTTGCTCAGAAGTAACACCATCTTTTCCATATTTTTTTTCAAGCTCTGCTTCAACCATATTTTTAATTGCAACCTGATTAGCTTCTTTAATATTTATCATACTTTTACTATGAGGAACTGCAGCAATTATTAACGATTTTCCATCAGTAGAAATTTTAACAAAAGCACCCTCTTCCATCCCCATAAGCTCAAGTATCGGCTTTTCCAATACCAATGCGGTACTATTACCATATTTAACAAGCTTTTTTAACATAAAAACCTCTCTTCGTGTAATCTTATATATATAACGTAAACACAATGTAACTACTAAACAAGTAACAGTGTACATACATTATACAATAAGTCAATTTTTAATGTTAATAAGAAAAAATAAGTAAAATTATAAAGATTATTAAAATAAAACAGGCTTAAAGAAGTTACTTTTCTTTAAAAAAGAATTTGAGTTTAAAATAAATAAAAAATCAAAATGCGATAAATATTAAATAAAAAAAGAGAGGCTGTATTAATACAGCCTCTCTTTGCAAAGTTTTTTGCAGAACTAAATTTAGCTCACAAGGTTTCTAAGAGCTTTACCTGGTCTGAATTTAGGAACTTTTTTGCTTGGTATTTCCATCTTCTTATGAGTTGCTGGATTGATACCAATTCTTTTTTTACGTTTGAAAACTTGGAAAGATCCAAATCCTGTCAACACAACTGGCTTATTGTGTTTAAGCGCATTACTTACACTTGAAATAAAAGCTTCTAAGCATTCTTTACATGTTGCCTTAGGGAGCTTTGTTTGCTTAGCCATGCTTTCAACTAACATCGCTTTATTCATATGTCTTCCTTAATATTTTTATTAAATACCCCAGGCAAACAAAAACTAGTACTAAAATCGTAACCTATTGATTAATATACTTTTGTCAAGTTATAAAATTTATATTTTTAAAAATTAAAAATATAAATCAAAAGAGAAAAAATTTTATTAATTTTGAAAAGTATTATTTATAATTAAATCATATAAATAAATTTTTATATGGTGCCGAGAGCCGGACTCGAACCGGCACGAGTAAAAACTCGAAGGATTTTAAGTCCTTTGCGTCTACCTAATTCCGCCATCCCGGCAGCATATATTTCAAAGAGGTGCTTCTTATGGAGGCGGCACCCGGATTTGAACCGGGGATGGGGGATTTGCAGTCCCCTGCCTTACCGCTTGGCTATGCCGCCAAACAAAAACTATTTTAGTTACTTGCCTTTTGCACACCTAACAAATTTGCTAATTCATCTGTAGAAATTTCAACTACATCAGCTTGTTCTGCATTTTCATTTAAAACAGGTCTTTCATTTTCCTGAGTTAAATATGCTTCTTGAGCAGGACCTTCAACTGGCAATCCAGCTTTCGCCCAATCTGCCATCCCTGCTTCATATGCTTTTACATTATTAAAGCCATATTCTTTAAATTTACGAGCTGCTGCTGCACTTGCAGAACAATTATAATTTGCACAATATACTACCACAGTTGCATCTTTATTCCAATCTGCAGACTCTTTTTCTAAATCATCTAAAGAAATATTCAAAGATCCAGGTATATGCGCATCTTCAAAGTACTTTTGATCAAGTACATTAACTAACTTAATAGTATCATTATCAGCAGAAGAAGCAATTGCCATATCTTCAGATTTTTTCCAACATCCTGAAAAAAATGTAACTACTGCAAGCAAACTTAAAATTTGTACTCTTTTTTGCATGTAAACTCCCTGAATCATATTAATTAATTTTAAATTCTAAAAATGTAGCTTAAATGTAGCATAAAATCACAATAACGCCAATTTTATTTTCACTTAAGAAACAAATTGGAAACAACGACTCCACCTACACCTTTTAAAAAAATCAAAAGGATGTAAAATCAGCTCAAAAGGCAACCATGCTTCTTGCCTATCAAGAGAAAAAATTCTAAACTTTATTCTTCCATGAATTAAATCACCATTTAAAACCCCCCAACCTCTTGAATCAAAACTACCAAGTCTATTATCACCCATAACCCAATATTCATTTGGCCCAAGATGAACATCATAAACATCACTTCCCATACGAGGTTCTATTTCATCAAGCGGAGTCCCTGGCAATCGCTCTGAAATACAATTATGTTCTTTAAGTAATTTTTTTAAACGCTTCACCAATGGCCCATTCATTTTATAAAAATACTGATCTTCGTAAGACTCTTGTGGATTATAAGAACGCCACGTTTCCTTAGATTTTATATCTGCAAGAATAAGAGGGTATTTATTAACATACGGCTCTTCAAACAGCTCTCCATTAATATAAACAACAGGCTTCCCATTTTCTATTTTACCTTCAACATGGTCTCCTGGAAGCCCTATAACACGCTTAGTCCAATTTTCTGGCCCCCAAACATAACTTTCCACCCAGCGCATATAAGGGTTAGAAGAATAAGAATATGTAGGATCATTAAATGAAATAATTTCTCCACGACTTGGTTTTCTAAAAATTGGAGTAAATTTATCTGCGTAAAAAAATTCACCCACTAATAATGTTGATTCCATAGATCCACTAGGAACTTGATATAACCCATAAATCCATGTTCTAACAACAAAAACTAATGGTAAAAAAAATACCAATGTTTGTATCCAATCTTCCAATGTAGATTTTGGACGATTCCACCATTTTTTAAATTCTCTAACTTTTTTAAACATTTTAAACTCCTAACAATTTAAAAACAGTAATGGATTAATAGGCTTTCCAAACGAATGTATCTCAAAATGAAGATGATATCCATTTTTGCCAACAATATTGCCTGTATTGCTTACTTTTCCAACAATAGTTCCCGGTTGAACTTTAGTACCTACTTTAATAGAAACTTTTTTCATATGCCCATAACGTGTTGCATATTTTTTACCATGAGCAATTGTTACACAATTTCCATATCCTCTATACCAACCTGCTTGAATAACAGTCCCATGAGCAACTGCATATACAGGAGTTCCTGGCGCTGCTGCAAGATCGATACCAGAATGAAATCTCCATCCACGCTTTCCAATTTTACGTGGCCCGAAAGGAGAACTAATTCTATAAGTACCCTTTTTAAGAGGTAATTGACATGTAAAATCATGCTTTACAACTCCATCTGGTTCATCTACTAAAAGAGCAGCCAAATGCGCAGGCATTGATTGAACTAACTGATTATTTTTTACTTTTTTTCTAAGTTTTTTAATTTTTTTAACTTGATTCTTTTTTTCTTTAAAAGACTTTCTATTTTCTTGAAACATCTCTAAAAGACTAGCCTCTAAACCATATTTACGGGCATACTCTAAAGCCGCAATACGTAATTTTCTCTTATTACGATTAACAACCCTAAAAATTGGTTCATCACAATCACTAGAAAAAACTTCTCGACCTTCAGGAATTATTAATGGAAGGTCAAGTTCACTTACAATTATTTTTTTTTTTACTTCTGAAGAGGCTTCTTCAAAATTATTTTTTGTTTTTTCTCTGATAACTCGCTTAAGCGTCATAGCATACGATTTGTAATCATCCTGATATTCTAACAAAGCAACAATTGCTTTTCTCATAGAAAAATACTGAACTACCATTAATCCAAAAGGAAGCACGCACATCAAAACAAAAATCGCAATTAACATGCGATTTTTTAAAAAAAACTTAGAAAATTTTTCGTAATTTAACGACACATTACTTCCTAATTATAATCTTCAACTATACATACATCTTTTTTCTGTATCCATCCCCTACTTTTAATATCAGAGCTGTATATTTTACACCAAGCATCATTCTCGTCCACTAGTTCTGCACAAACGCCCAAACTCAGCATACCTATTTTATCAAATTCTTCACGAGGACCAACACAGACTGGAGCATCTTTTGAAACAATAACTACATAAGGCTGACGAACATAATAATAAGAAAAAATTTTTATAAAAACATAAAAAAACAAACTGAATAAAAGGACAATTTGATAATTCCTAGAAAGCTTTACAGTTGTTAAATTTTCTAAAAGGCAACTATTTTTATAATTATAAAAATAAATAATATATATAATTAAAGATAACAGTAAAAAACATAGCAACTGCCAAAAACCTAACCATAAACCACTTTGTTTATCTAAAAAAAATGTATGTAACCAAGAATCATGTGGCAATCCTAATTTATCTTGAATTATACACTTTGCATGTCTAACTTTTTTAGCTAAATCGCCTTCTGCTTTTATCTCTGCCTGACAACATGCAGCAAAAGCCTCTGAATATCTTTCAAGACCATATAAAACAATTGCTTTATTATATGATATTCCAGATGATTTAGTTTTAATTTGATTATAACTATCTAGCGCTTCTTTCAAAGAACCCAAATGCACTAAATGATTACCTTTTAAAAATAATTCATAATCTTTATTCCCATTGACTATGAAAGTTAGAAATAAAAAAATAAATACTATTTTTTTCATCCGCACACCTCTATAACTTTCCATCTAAACGTTGTAACCATTTACGCGTTTGATTATACAAATCTTCAGGATTAATAATTTCTTCTTTTGAATAACTCATTGCCATAATAATAGTAAAAAAATCTTTCCATTCTTTTATAAATTCATGATCAATTTGTATCTGTAATAATGCTCGCTCTATTCTATCTTGCGTAATAGCATTAACTGGCAATTTTAACCTTGCTGCAAAAAGCTCTATCCATAATTCTCTTAATTTTTGGTATTCATTTTTATTTTGTATTACTTTTAATTTTTTTAAAGCATTTGAAAAAGCATTTGTATAAGATCTGTACGGAGCATTTTTTTGAATATAGTTAAAATAAAAACACTTTAAAATAATCAACATTACGATACTCAATAGACTTAACATTAAAAATATAAAATGCTTTAAGCTTAAACCTCTATAGAGGTTATCTTTCCATATATTAGTTTCAACATCTCCAACTTCACTTAAAAAAGAAATTTTTGAATCATTATTATTGTTATTTTGATAAGTATCATTTTTAGAAATTGCATTTGAAGGAGTAATAATTAACGAAATAGGCTTAGTAAAAAGAGATTTATACATATGTTTATTTTTATCAAAATAGACACACTCTTGGGATGGTATTACATATGTACCAGGACTTACTGCCTGCACAATATATTCAAAATCTTTTTTTGAAATTCCAGCTCCAAGTTGATGTACTGTCATATTAGAATCATAATATTGTAAACCATCAGGTAATTCTAAAGCAGGATGTTCTATCATTGCAAAATTACCTTGCCCTATAAGTTCAAGTGTCAAAACAACACCTTCACCTACCTGAGCTTTTTCTAAGTTACTTTTTGCTGTAAAAGTAGAAAATGAACCTAATGCAGTAACCTTTTTATCTGTTACTGGCAAATCAATAACATCTAATTTTAAAGCATTAGAAAATAACTGCAGATGCTCGGATCGTGTACCTAAAATAGATCCAACCATTCCTAAAAAATCGAATGCATCATTTACTCCATAACCACGATCTCTTTCAATAACAACATTTGAACAAACTGCAGGAATAACTAATGTACCAACATTGTGAGCATAGAATTTTGTTTTCCATTCAAGATATTTATAAGTAATACCATTAATAATTTCTTTTCCAGTAACTGGCCCTTCTAATGGTTGCGCTGTACATCCTGAAAATTTAGGTTCTTGAATAGCTTCTATATGAATATCATCTGTTTGCATATAAATGCGCAAAAAAAATGTAACTTCTTGACCTTTATATACTTGATTATTATCAGTACTAATTTCTACATATACAGAATTTTCACCAATAGCTTCATCTCTATGGCCATTATTCATTTCAACAACAATATTTTTAACATCGGAAACTTCTTGTTTTCCTCCAATCATGACTATGGCAGGCCCTATAGTAAAAGTACCTTCTTGATAAGCTTGCGCTGTATAGCGATAATTCTTAGAAACAGTTCTATAACCATTAATCGTATAAATACTACTACGAGAACCTTGTAAATTAGTTACTATTGCTGAATCTGATTCTAATTTTGGATGAGATGTATGTTCTTCTGAAACAATTTCAACGTCTACAAAAAAAGGAATTCCTAATTTAATTTTCTCTGTTTTTCTACCATTTTCATCTAGTACTTCTATAGAAACAGGAGTATGCGCATATAATGAAATATGTATACATAATAAAAACAACCATTTACCAATTTCGTTGACCTTCATTTTTAGATCCTTTTGTCATTTGTTTAAAAAGATACTTACCGGATTGTTTATCTGCATCATCAATTGCCTTCATATACAAAGACTCTGCATCCTTTTTTTCATTGTCTAAAGTTTTTTCTTCTTCAGCATAAAGGGCTTGTTGTTTTTGATTATACTTATTATCTTGACTTGCATCAGAATTATTATTTTGTTTTTCTTGCAATTTTTCATCCTGTTTTAAATTTCCATGCTGATTTTCATTTTCCTTGATTAGATCATTTTTATTTTGATTGCTAAAATTAAATTCTTCTTGTTTTTTTTGAGGCTGATTATTGTTATGTTTTTTCTTTTCACTATCTTTGGAATTTTGGGATTCGGACTCTTTGTTTTTATTATTTTGATTCCCTTTTTGATCTGGCTCTTTTGCACCATCTTGTCCCTGCTTGTTGCCACTTTGATCATCTGTCTGATTAGTATTTTGGTTTTTGGATTCTTCTTCTTGTTGTTTTGAATTCTGGTCAGAATTTTTTTTATCTTCTAATTCTTGTTTGTTCTTTTCTTTATCCTGGTCTCTATCGTTATCAGAATTATTCTGATCTTGCTGATTGTTTTTATCTTTTTGATTATTATGCTCTTCTTGATTTTTGTCTTTATCTTTTTGTTTTGAATTTTCTCCCAAAGGATTATCGCGCTGTTGCCGTTCTTGATCTTTTAACAATCCTTCTGCTTTTTGCTTATTATATAAAGCTTTTTTATGGTTTTTATCATACTTTAAAACAGTAGCATATGATTCAATTGCTTCTATAAATTTTTTATCACGAAAATAACAATTACCTTTGTTAAAATAAGCTTTTAGAAAAAGATCATCCGTAGGTTTTAAAAATAGTAATGCCTGTTCATAATACACACGAGCTTTGTCATACTCATTTTTGCGATACGCTATATCTCCCGCATTAAAAAAAATTTCTGGATCATTTGAAGAAATTAATAATTGATTATTAATCAATTTTTGAGCTTTGCCAAAATCAGCTTCCTTATAAAATTGCGATATTTTATAAGAATCAAAAAAAGAATATAATGGCTGGTATGCAGCTAATAAAAAAATCGCAAAACTAAAAATAATCATTACAAAATCCATTCAAATAAAAAACAAAAAAATGCTACTAGCAAAAAATAATAAAAACGTTCTTCTTTTTGAAAAACTTCTTTATCTTCAAACTTTTGCTTTTCATATTTTTTAACATATTCCACTAAAAGATTTAGATCGTCATCATTTTGAGTTGGAGCAATATATGTACCACCACTTTCCTCTGCCAAATTTTTTAAAATTCCAAAATTTAAACGGGAAATAATAACATTTCCTTGAGCATCTTTTTGATGGCCAACAGATTTACCATATTCATCAATAACGGGAATAGGAGCCCCCTGTTCTGTTCCTACGCCATAAGTAAAAATATGTATACCCATCTCATGAACTTTTGTTTTTACAGCTGACAAATTGCTAGAAAAATCTTCTCCATCTGTAAACATAACAACAACTTTATCCTTACAAGTTGGCATAGAATTAAAAACAGTTATTATTTTTGACAATGCTTGATCAAGCGCTGTTGTACCTGAAGAAATTGTTTCGGCATCCACTGCATCTAAAAACAAATTAAAAGCTGCAGTATCTCGAGTAAGAGGACATTGAATAAGCGCATCACCCGAAAAAACCAAAAGCCCTACGCGTTCTGCCTCCAATAATTTAATTAATCTACGTATTTTTGATTTTGCAAATGCAAGCCTATGAGGCTTTATGTCAGATGACAACATACTACGTGAAATATCTAAACCTATAAAAAGCTCTCTCCCCATTTGCTCTACAACGTGTTGCTTAACTCCCCATTGAGGACGAATAAGTGCTATAAATAAAGAAATCAATCCAAAAACCATCAGTATTGTTTTACTCATAACCTTAAAACGAGAATAATGAGGAATCAAAAGTGATTGCCATTTTAAAACAGCCAACTGATTAACATAAGAAAGTAATGTATATTTTTTATAAATAATAAAAAATATGACTAAACTTACGCCAATTAAAAAAGGAAAGTATTCCATTCCAGCAAAGGTAATTCCAAAAAAATCACTTTTCATAGTCCAAACCACACACATTGAGAAAGTATAACTTCAATACAAACAAGTATTAACACTATCCATAAAAATGGCATTATAATGTCTTCGTATTTTTGAAATATATTTGTTTCATATTCTGTTGTTTCTAATTGATTGATAATTTCATAAATTTTTGAAAGTTCATCTGGTTTAGTTGCATGAAACATTTTTCCTCCGGTATGTTCTGCAAAATATAAAAGCTTTTGTGTATTAAAAGGCATATCAACAGCTTGAATCCCAAAAGGAGTTTCTAAATAACCACCCTGCTGACCACCAATACCAATAGTGTATATTTTAATACCATATTTTTTTGCTAAAGAAATAACAATTTCAGGATTTTCATCTCCTGGCGTTGGCTCTCCATCTGTAAGTAAAATAATAATACGACTTTTTGCTGTTGACTTTTTAAGTCTATTAATTGCCATCAATAACCCCTTAGAAAGCATTGTTCCTTGAGGATTTATAATACCCAATTGAGTAGAATCAATTATCGATTCTAGCATTTTTTTATCAAGTGTTGCAGGACAACGAGTAACCGCTTCTTCTGCAAATAATACAAGACCTATTGGATCATTTTCTCGTTTTTTTAAAAATTTTATTGCTTCTTCTTTTGCAACATCTATACGCGATTTTTTACTATTCAAATCATCAAACAATTGCATACTTCCAGAAACATCAAGCGCCATCATAATATCAATACCTTGTACATGAACATTAGATTGTTGATCTATAAGTTGAGGACGAGCAGAAAGCAATAATAAACTTAATAAAATTAAAAACCGTAATGCTGAAAGTATTTTTTTATAATTAATTGGAACACTCATGCGATGAGCAATAATAGTGGTAACAGGATATTTATAGAATGGTTCATTATAATAAAAAATACGGTACCATAATGCGCATATTAAAACTCCTCCACCAGCATACAAAACTGTTATATACGCAAATTGAAAAAATAATTCCATATAAACACCTATAGTTCGCTACAAAAATATCCTGAAAGTATATCAATAATTTTTAAATATTTACTAATTAGACAATCAAAAACTCTTGCTCATTTAAAAAACTTATACGTACTATTAATTCTTACTTTGAAAATATAAAAAAATATAAAAAAAGGAACTTTATTTATGAAAAAACATAAGACTCTCTTTGTTTTATTATCAGTAGTTTGTGTAAGCGCATTATCTTTAAATGCAATATCGCTTGAACAACAACAAAACTTTCTTGAAAAATTGGCAAATCAAAATAGACAAGATAAAAGAGCTGCTAATGCTTACATCGAAGAAACATCTAAAACTCTATCTTCTACCAATAATGCAAAACTTGCTGAAACTAAAACAGAACAACCTGTAAAATCAAGTGCAAGCCCAGCTGTAATCAAAAGTTTAACTCCAACTGCTAAAACAAAAAGCACCACTGTCACTAAATCAAAAGAAATTAGTCAACAAATAAATTTGGCACCAACATCAGATACAATTGTTTCATTAAATCCTAACCAAGCAACCCCTTCTAACACCAATACAACATCAACAAACAAAGGTAGAGTCAAAAAATAAACAATCATTAAAAAAATGATTGCGATAAATAAATAAGTTTAAGTAAAGTTTTACAATATTAATAATACTATGCTGTAAATCAGCAAATATAAGGAGTCAAATATGAAAAAAATATTACTCATGGTAGCGCTACTTGGATTAACCGAGCAAGCACTATGTAAAGATCCGATTCAAAGTGAAGATGCAAGATTACCAAAAAACAGAAAAAGCGAAGAAGAAAAAAAGAAAAATAAAAAAGACAAAAAAGACAAAAAAAGTAAAAAAGCATGCAAAAAAAAATGTAAAAAGCCAGTAGCTGCAGGAAAATCGCCAATGAGAGAGCGCGGCGGAGACAAAGACAAAGGTAAAAAACCACAAAAACCAACAACAAAAAAAGCATCTGTTCAATCAATAAGAATTAACAACTACAGAGAAAAAGAAAAAAAAGAAATTAAATAAAAAATGCATATAAAGGGGGGCAATAAAAAAGATTAAAGGAAATATATGAAAAAAATATTACTCAGCATTGCTCTCCTTAATGCATGTAACATGAATAGCGCAACTACCTTTATGCAAGACAAAGGAGAAAACAAAAAAATAAAAAGACAAAAACCTGTAAAAAACACTGCTCAAACCAAAAATGAAAAAAACAATAATAGCGTTTCTGTTCCATTTTCGTGGAAAAAAGATACTATTCAAATTGATTCAATAAAAATTATAAACAAAAAAAATTCAGATCAAAAAACACAAAATAAAAATCCAAAAGCCATCCGAGTAAAAGCATCTTATAATAATACTCCTGTAGGATTTGGAAAAATGGGTCTAAATGACACAACATGCACTCTCTATTCTATTAATGACAAATCTAAAAAAGCATCAGAAAAAGCAGCTCTTTTAACAATTGCTATAGCTATAGGAGATAAAAAATCTGGAAAAGATCTTCAAGAAGCTTTAAGCACAAAACCAGATCCTAAGACTATAAGTATTACTGAAGTTGCTTCCAATACTAAATCGTCTAATAATTTAGATAGTATCAAAGACAACAATGATAAAAAGATGATCCATAAAACTACTGGCCGTTAATAAAAAAATGATAGCTGCTAGATTTTTTTTATTAGGATGCATATACCTAACAACAAGTCATTGCGTAAATAAAATAACAAACTCTAAAAAAACATACTCTCCCTTGGTATATCATCCTAAATTATCTAAAAAACATATCCTCCCTATCTGCAAAGACTGTATTAAAAAGAAAAAAGAAATTCCTAAAAAGGATTAATTTATTACTGATCTATTTTAGATACTATTAAAAACAATAATTTGAGCTTTTTTAAAAAAAGCTCAAATTGTCAACACTACCTACTTTAAATATTGCAATAATTGACTTTTTGAAATTTAAAATTATAGAATATAAGATGTTTATCTTGTATAATACGCTCAAAAACAAAAAACGGATGTTTGAAAAATAGAATTTTATAAGGTACAGTTGCAAGCATTGACACTAAAATCTAAGTAGAGATCAAAAAGATATGAAAAAGTTATTAATCGTAGAATCACCCGCTAAAATAAAAACAATCAAGAAATTTTTAGGAGCAGACTTTCAAATTATGTCCACAATGGGACATGTAAAAGACTTACCTGAAAAAGAAATGGGTGTAACGCGCGACCCAATAACAATTTCATATGTACCTATCAAAGATAAAGCAAAAACAATAGCAGAGCTCTGCAAAGCTGCAAGCACCTCTGACGAAGTATATTTAGCTCCAGACCCTGACCGTGAAGGAGAGATAATAGCTTGGCATGTTGCAGAAGAAATAAAAAAAGTAATTAAAAATCCAAAAAAAATTTTTCGTATTACTTTTAATGAAATTACAAAATCAGCAATTATTGCTGCTATTAATAATCAACACCATATAGATGATCAAAAAGTTGCAGCACAACAAGCACGTAGGGTTCTTGATCGCTGGGTTGGTTATGAAGTTTCCCCATTGCTATGGAGAAAAATAAAAAAAGGGCTTTCTGCTGGACGCGTACAATCAGTTGCTCTTAAATTTGTTTGTGACAGAGAAGATGCAATTAGATCATTTAAACCAGAAGAGTATTGGACTATTGGAGGAACATTTAAACATTCTTCTGGAAAATTTCCCGCACAATTAACCCATATTGGAACAAAAAAAGCTGAAATAAAAGATCAAAAAACAGCAGACGATCTACTTAAAGATATACAAAAACAAGATTATACAATAACAGAAATTATCGATAAGAAACGTACAAAAAACCCTCTTCCTCCTTTTATGACAAGCTCATTGCAGCAAGCTGCATATAATGGACTTGGCTTTGCTGTAAAAAAAACAATGCAAATTGCTCAAAATCTTTATGAAGGTATTACTTTAGATGACGATACTCCAACAGCACTTATTACCTATATGCGTACCGATTCTTTACGACTTTCTGAAACAGCTTTAAACAATTCTCGTGATCTTATTTTAAAACAATTTGGTAAAGATTACCTCCCTAGCAAACCAAATACTTACGAAAAAAAATCAAGTGGGAACACTCAAGATGCTCACGAAGCTGTAAGACCAGTAGACATGAACATTACACCCTCTCTAGTAAAAAAATACGCTTCACCAGACCAAGCAAAATTATATGAATTAATTTGGCAAAGAACACTTGCTAGCCAAATGGTTGGTGCAGAATACGCTCAACGTCAAGTAGTATTACAAGGTGGCAAATATATTTTTAAAGTTACAGGATCAACACTTATTTTTGATGGTTTTTTGAAAGTTTATTCTTTAGAAGAAGAAGAATCTGATCAAGAAGATCAAAAAGTGAAGCTTCCTGAAGGACTTAAACAAAATGATAAAAGCTCTTTAGAAAAAATTGATCCAAAACAACATTTTACACAACCGCCTGCTCGCTATTCAGAAGCAACTCTTGTTAAAGAACTTGAAAAAGAAGGAATAGGACGCCCTAGTACATACGGAACAATTCTTAATACTATTAAAGAACGAGACTATACAACTATAGAAAAAAAACGTTTTGTCCCTACTGAACTTGGTATGATGGTTACTAAAACATTAAAAGAAAATTTTGCCCATATCATGGACACAAAGTTCACCGCAAATATGGAAGAAGATCTTGATAAAATTGCAGAAGGTAAACTTGAAAGAGATATTCTCTTAAATAATTTCTGGGATCATTTTGAAAAAGAACTTACTGCATTTAAAGGTGAAACCGGAAAACAAGCTCAAGAAACTGATATTATCTGTCCTGTATGCAAAGAAAAAAAACTACTTATACGTTTTGGTAAATCTGGTGAATTTATTGGGTGCTCTGGATTTCCTGAATGCACTTTCACTTCAAACTTTGCTCGCGACACAGAAACAGGAATTATCACATTAGTAGAAAAAGAAGAGCCTAAACTTCTTGATATGACTTGCCCACAATGCTCAAAAAACATGCGTGAAATGTCAGGTAGATTTGGTAAATTTATCGCTTGTTCAGGTTTTCCTGAATGCAAATATATTCATCAAAATGTAGCAAGATTTAAATGTCCACAAGATGGCGGTGAAGTTGCAGAGCGCAAATGGCGTGGTGGCAACTTTTGGGGATGTAAAAATTATCCTAAATGCAAATATGCTCTTTTTGGTGATATAGAAGAAACCCCATGCCCTCAATGTAAAGCTCCTGCGCTTATCAAAAAAACTAATAGTGATGGCAAGGTAACGTTATCTTGTGCCGACAAAAAATGTGGATATATATCAACATAAAAATTAGTATCGTTAAATAATGATTAAAAACTAAAAGAGCCATTTTTAAAAATGGCTCTTTTTATTAAAAATTATTAAAAAATTATTTTACTACATCAATCTTAATAGTTACTGTTTGAGCACTAAGAGGGCAACGAGCAACTAACTTTTTACAAGGAACTTTAGTTCCATAAGATGGCGCAAACCAACCTGATACAATATTAAATCCTAAATCTTCAGATGATATAACAAGAAGACGTTTACCTTTATAAGATAAATAACATTTTGTATTTTCTACTAATGGTTCAATATCAGGAGCAAGAGTAAAATTCCATACACTTACGCAACTTTGCGCAGGAGTTTCTTCCCAATTATCTTGTAAAATAATTGAATGATTGTTTTCATTTATATTTACTGATCTAGAAGCACCAATACTATATAAATTATGTTTAACCTTCCACATCGGGTCATTACATTTTTTTTCTTCTAAATCCAAAACAAATAATGATGATTCACTAAATAAAACAGGCTCAACATCCTCAATAAAAAAACTATTATGAGACTGCGCAGATCTAAAAGAATTACGCCAAACAGCGGAAGGCGTATAAACGTAAGAACCTGGATCAACAATAACAGGTATTCCTTGATATGCTACCGTTATACTACCAATATCATTATGAAAATGACCTGAAGGCTGTTCTTTAGTATATGCATGATGTCGTAATGTAATATGCCAATCATTTGTTTTATAAACAGACAATCCAAATTTTTTAAACATAATTTGATTATCTAATCTCTTTTGAGCCATTAATTCAACAAGAGAAGGAGTTATGCCATAATGCAAAATTTTACCAGAATCATCATCCCCTATAGCAACAAGCGATTTATTGTCATACATTAACCAATCAATAAAATTGAACATACGTTGTAATTTTTTAAGTGTTGACTCTGGAATAATAAAACCTGATTCTTGAGATAAAAGATAAAAATTATAAAAAATTTCTGTTACTAAGCAATGATACTTTGTTGACCCTTCGTAATCTGCCCCTTCTTCAAAAACTTGTTTTTCAAATTCTTTTAAGAGCTCTTTAAAACACCATTCATGTTTCTTTTCTACACCTTTAAGATCTTTAAAAAACCAGGTAACATAAAAATATCCAATAAGATCTGAAAGATAATGATTAGAAGTAACACCAAAAACTTCCCAATTATGTTCTAAATAGTACATATGATCATATAAAGAACATATGTATCGCTCCCAAAAATTTAATGAGATATCTTCTGATTTTTTAAAAAAATGAAATGCCCATACCCAATTTAATGCTCGAATACCAACATCCATCGGACAAACCCAATTTGGCCCAAGTAAAAAAGGATTTTCATCTAAAAAATCATTAATCTGCTTAACAAAAGAACGTGCATATACTGGATCATTACCCTTTTCATATGCTGCACCCATAACAAATAAATGCTGAAATCTTGAGAGTTCCCAAGGAACTTTAATGTCCTTAGTAAGCCTTTCAGTAAGACCCGATTGAATAATTATATCTTTATAAAACATTCTTTTATCAAATAAATAATCTGCATCAGGATTTTGATATCTCAAACGAAAATCGCTATGCCATGGCATAGTAATTAAACATTGTTCTCGAGATCCTAGAATATCAAAGCAATTGTGAGCAAAAGAATTTGCTTGACGCATTAATTCTTTATTATCATTACGTTCTTCATGATACATATCTGACATTACAACAAAAGATTTTTGAACTAATGATTTAAAAAACAAATCAAAGTCTTTTGTTGTAGCTTTAGCAGAAAATGAACACCACTTATGAGATGCTTTTTTTTGATCAGCTTGATAACGAGCGTACTGTTCAAAATATGATGTTTGAACCCGATAAGAAATAACTTCTAACGTTTTTAAAGGTCCAAGCTCTTTAGCTCTACGAACATAATGTGGAATTTTTGCAATCTTCATAACAACTCAACCTTATTTTAAATTCTTTAATTAACTTAATTTCGCTCCATTTGGCACAAAGGATACAGGTCTGACTGGAATAATATCATTCTGATTATTTTTTGTAACTAGCATCATTCCTTGAGATTCTTCACCCATCATTTTTCTTGGTTTTAAATTTACTACAAAAACAGCCTGTGTTCCTTGAAGCATTTCTGGTGTCAAAGATGGACGTACTCCAGAAAAAATTTGTCTCATGCCAAGATCACCAAAATCAACCTGTGATCGAACAAGTTTTTCTGATCCATCAACAACTTCACATTTAACAATAGTACCAACGCGAATATCAATTTTTACTACATCATCAATAGTAATATATGAATCTTTTTTAACTTCTTCTTGAACTTGAATCATTGCTTCCTCATTAATTTCTGGTTTAATAAATAATGCATTTCCTTGTTTAATAAAAAAATGCATATTCCATATAGTTTCTTCTAAGTATTTTTTGTAATTTTTAGAACCTGGTTCAAACTCAACGCCCAAACGATTTAACATTTCTTCCATTTTTTTTGGCATTACCGGCCAGGCAAGCAAAGCAATTGCATACAAACTATGACACGTAGCACTCATAATAGTTAAAAAACGTTTTGTATCATTTTTAATCACTTTCCACGGCTCAAGAGCATGAAAATAACTATTAACAGTGTTTACATATTTCCATAACAATGAAAATGCCATATGAAAATAGCCACGATCCATTTCTTGATTTATTGCTTTAATAGTATCGTGCAGTTTCTTTTGAAGTTCTAATTCTTCTTTTTCCCATTCTCCTGGAGCTATGTTTTGAAATCCATTTTTTTCTAAAAGAATACTCATTCTTTGCAATAAATTTCCAACATCATTTGCTAAATCAGAAGTAATTCTTTGTTCTAAATCTTCGTTACTAAATTGCCCATCTTGTGTAATTGCTAACTGCTTTACTAAATAATATCGAACAGCATCTGTTCCATATTTTTTTTGTAATTCTATAGGATCAATACTATTTCCACGAGATTTTGACATTTTATGATCGCCAACTTTTATCCATCCATGAACTAATAATTGATGAGGTAATGGCAAATTGCTTGCCATTAAAAATGCTGGCCAATAAACAGCATGAAACCTAACAATATCTTTACCAAGCACTTGCATATCTGCAGGCCACCATTTTGCAAATTCAGACTCACGCCCCTTTTGGCCATATCCTATAGCAGTAATATAATTATTCAAAGCATCTGCCCAAACATATGTTACATGCTGAGCATCATTAGGAAAAGGAACACCCCATGTTAGCGTAGTACGTGATATACTCAAATCTTGAAGCCCTGACTCTACAAAAGAAATCACTTCTGCCATACGCTCTTTAGGAGTAATAAAAGCTGGATTATTTTTATAAAATTCTAAAAGCTTATTTTGATATTTAGATAATTTAAAAAAATAACACTCTTCAGAAACCCAATCAGTATTTCGCTGACAACTAACACACAATGGATTTTTTGTATTAACTTCAAAATCTTTTTCAGTTAAATATGTTTCACATGGAGTGCAATACCATCCTTCATAACTTCCTTTATAAATATCTCCTTTTTCTTGAAGCTCAATAATCCATTTTTGAACAGCCTCAATATGATACATATCGGTTGTTCTTAAAAAATGTGAATATTTAATTTCATATAATTTCCAAAGATCTTTATATCCTTGAATAAATCCATCTACAAAAGTTTTTGGGTCTTTATGTACCTTTTCAGCTGCTTGAGCAACTTTTTGACCAAATTCATCCGTACCGGTTAAGAAAAAAACAGATTTTCCGCATAATGTATGCCAACGAGCAGCAACATCTGCAAGCACTGTTGAATAAAGTGTTCCAAGATGGGGAGTTGCTGTTGCATAATAAATAGGTGTTGTTACATAAAAAGTTGACTTTTGTTCCATATATTTATCCTAACAATTGACATACAAATTTAATTGCTAAGTATACCTGAAAAAAAAATCTCTATTAATAGCAAAAAATATTAATTTATAAATATGTATTTTTTAAAATACAAAACATCTAGAAGCTATTCTAAAGATACTTTTAATGCTCCTTGACGCACCACAACAATCTTACCTGAGCTTATATCAATAATTGTTGATGGCTCTTTAACTATTTGATCAGATTCATCTATAACTATAGCATCAACATTATTAACAATAGATAGCTCTACATCATGTAAAGAAACAGGAACCGGTTGACCTGCAAGATTAGCACTTGTAGAAAATAAAGCTGGTAGAGTATTTAAGATAGTCAATAAAGTTTCATGTCGAGGAACTCTAATTGCAACTGTTTTTTTATAAGAATTTATCCATTCAGGCAAATCTTTTCGCGCTTGAGCTATAATAGTAAGAGGTCCTGGCCAATACATATCTAAAAGATCTAAATATGGTCGTATATTTTCTAAATCAATAAACGACAAAGCTTGTTCTTTATTTTTAACCAATAATAAATAGGGCTTTTCACATCTATTTTTTAGAGTATTTAATTTTAAAAAAGCCTCTTGGGTAATAGCACCATATAAGCCTAATACCGTATCGGAAGGACCAAGAATAATTTTGTTATCATTAATTAATTTTGTAAATAAATCTCGCTCCGATGAAAGAGCCCAATTTAGCTGTTTATTTTTTATATTTTTCATATTTGAATTTTTTCTTGTCTTTGTGTGCTTATTTTTATTACCAATTTGACATTACTAATTTATAGAATAAACTCTATAAGAGCTTTTAATTAAAATAAGCTTAATTAAAATTAAAACAAAACTTTGTAATTATTATAATTTTAACCTTAAAATAAGGAAAGTTATGAGCACCTTAAAACAAACATCAACGAACTCTAAAGGCATTATTCCACTTGGAAAACAACGCAGTTATTCAGAAGTGGTTGAATTCTTAAACAATCATTGGAAAGTTTCAACACCTGAAACAAGCGTTCAACGCATGAAAAAAATTGATGCAATTTTTGGAGCTCCTTCTCAAAAAATATCTTCTATTATTATTGAAGGAACAAATGGAAAAAGCTTAACGGCTCATTTTGCATCTAAACTTTTTAAAGAAGAAGGTTTTACTGTAGGAACTTATTACACTCCTCATATTTTAACCTATAACGAACGTTTTTCACTCAACAACGAATTAATCACAAATAAAACATTCACAGAATTTGCAAATGAAGTTATCAACACTTTAGAAGCAAATGAAATTAAGGCAAACTCAAAAGAAATTTTAACTCAAATCGCCTTCAATTATTTTGTTGCAAACAACATTGATATCGCTATTTTTGAAACAACAAAAGGTGGGCTTTCTGATCCTGTTTCTATTTGCAAACCATCTATTATTGCAGTTACACGTATAACAGCTCATGATTTAAGCACAGAAGGCAACGCTCAAGAAAGTATGCTTCAAGAATATTTAGGCGGTGTTACAAAAGGAACACATGTGCTTTGCGCTGACCAAAACAAAGCTACACTAAAACGAATGGAAGAAATTGTTACGCTTGCTGGTGGACACTGGGGAATGCCTGTAAGAAAACTTACCCCTTTCTCTTATCCATTTGAACAACTGCATGGTCGTTGCGGAGCTCTTGCCGAAAGAATTGTTGCAACATATGTAAATTCATGCATTACAGATGAATCAATGATTTTAGAAAATAGCCTTGTAGCTAAAAAAGAAGGGCAACGTGGACGCCCAACATTAGAAGCAAAAAAAGCTTCTGAACTTCATCCTAAAAAAACACTCGAACAATTTTGGAAAGAAACCTACAATACACTGTCTGGAAGGTTTCAACTTCTTGAAAAAGAAAAACCTACAATATTACTCGACAATGCAAGCAATATTGATGCAATCAATAATTTACTTCTTGGCATACGCTTATTGCATTACTGTAAAACACTTAAAGGTTTAACTATTATTTTAGCATTTGAAAACAATATTATTAATCAAGAAGAATTCTTGAAATCTATTCGTTATTTCTTTAAGAAGACATCTGGTAATATTATAGTATGCCCATCACCTGAAGAATCATCATGGGATGCAGAAGCAATTGCTGAAGAAATGAAAGCTTTAAAAATTAAAGCACGCGCAGCTCGCGACTTTAAAGAAGCATTTGATATAGCAAAAAAGAATATCAATGAACGATATGGATTAATTGCTATTGGAGGATCTGCTGCATTAGTACGCGAATATTGGAACTTAAAAGGTATTAAGAAGTTTTAATGCTATATAACAGCTATATACCTTGCATTCTTGGATTATTTTTAGGAGCAATCTATGGATTTTTGTTTATAAAAAATTCAGAAATTGCTCCTACTTTTTCTACAAATATATTGTTTAGATCTTTTTCAAAAATACGATTTATTCTTATAAGAATTGCTATAATTGGCACACTTTGGCTAACTTTATTGCACAGCTCTTCACTAATGATTATACTGGCAACATCTTCGTTTTTAATGGGCTTTTGGATAATAATTATTAGAAAAAAGGTGCGCCATCGTGAACAGCCTTAGCATGCTAGAAGCAAAACATTACTTTCCTCTTCTTTCTTATTTTAAAATAACTCATTCTTTTTTTAACGTTAACGTTACAACGCTTATAGGAACATGGATTGCTCTTTCTTTAATTATAATAAGCACTTGTATTTTAAGATTTTTTTTAAAAAATCATTCAAGTGTTGTTCGATATGCAACGCTTGAAGTAACTCGATCATTTATTGATATTTGTACCCAAAGTTTAGGTTACTTTGACTATCAACATGGTAGTTTTTTATTTACACTTTTTATATTTATTTTTATGTGCAATATTGTTGGAATTATTCCTCACGTTGAAGAACCAACTATAGACATTAATACAACATTTGCTCTTGGCATTATATCATTCATATATACTAATGGTTATGCCATTTACACACATGGAATAAAAGAATACAGCAAAGAATTTATTCAACCTTTTTTTATTATGTTGCCTCTTCATATTATTGGTAAAATTTCATCTATTCTTTCTATTTCATTTCGACTTTTTGGAAACATTATGGGAGGCTTTGTAATATCAAATATGTATTTTGGTGCTGTAAGTTCTCATTGGGTTGGAATAATTTTAAACTATGTTTCAGGGCTCAATCTTCTTGTTAGTTTATTTTTCGGATTATTTGAAAGTTTAATACAAGCATTTGTATTTACACTTCTTTCTCTTACTTATCTTTCCCTTGCATTACAACATGAAGAAGCTGAAGGAGATCATTAATGTTTGAATCTGGTATTATATTTCATTATGCAACAGCTTTATGCATTACCGCATTACCAGCATTATTTGCTGCATTAAGCCAAGCAGAATCAACAAAAGCAGCTTTTGAAGCAAAAAGAATACAACCTAGTGCTGAGCAAGAAATTTCCGGACTTATGGTTATTGGAAACGCATTAATAGAAACATCTGCAATCCTTGGTTTGCTTCTTGGATGCATGATTATTACCTTACCTACAACAGAAGAATCTTCATATATCCATATAAGCAAACTTGGCATACTCGCAGTTATGGGCATTACAGGAAGTATTGTTGCATATATGTCATCATATCCTATCAAAGCATCAATTCAATCACTTGCACGCCAACCATTTTTTAGTAAAAAAATTCAAATATTTACTATTGCAATGCAATCAATTATGCAAACACCAACTATTATGGCTTTTTTAATAGCACTTATGATTAAAAATCAATCTCTTTCAGTAACTCATATAGGCGACAGCTTTAGACTTATAGGAGCAGGACTTGCTCTTGGAATAGGAAGTATTGGACCTACAATTGGTCTTGGATTTTTTTTGAAACAAGCATGTACAAGTTTAGGTATTAATAGATTTTCATATTCAAAAATTATCTCATTCAGCTTTTTAAGTGAAGCAATGATAGGTGCATCAATAATATTTTCACTCCTTATCTCTCTTTTTATTCTTAATGCCTCTACAATACAAACGGAAAGTTTTGAAGCTGGAATTGGTTTTTTAGCAACTGGACTTTGCATGGGTTTTGGAACAATTGGAGTAGGATTAAGCCTTGGAAAAATATCAGAAAAAGCAGCCATTGTTTTAGGGAATAATCCAATGCTTCATGCTGAAATTTCAAAAACAAGTATTGTTGCTCAAGCTCTTATAGAAGCTCAAACAATTTATGCATTCATTATTGCTTTAAAAATATTACGCACTCTGTAAATAACAAATTTAACATAATAAAAAGGGTAGTTATGGAAGCAAAAAAGAATCTTCATATTCTTTATATTATTACAAAATTAGAACTTGGCGGTGCACAAAAAACATGCCTTTCTCTTTTTAAAAATTGTGGAGATAATTCTTCTACTACATGGCTTATTTCTGGAGAAGAAGGATTTTTTACAGAATCTGTAAAAAATAATCCTCATGTTATTTTACTACCATCTTTAAAAAGAGAATTTAATTGGAAAGATATAAAAGCTTTTTTTGATATAATATCTGAAATTAAAAAACTCAAAGCATTATATCCAGATCTTATTGTACATACTCATAGCACTAAAGCTGGCTATCTTGGGCGTTGGGCTGCATGGTTTTGTAATATAAAAAACATACTACACACAATTCATGGTTTTGGATTTCACGATTATCAATCAAAATTTGAATATATAATTGCATATATCTTAGAAAAAATAACAAGTTTAATTACTACAAAATATATTTGTGTATCATCTGCTGATCAAACTATTGGAATAAAAAAAATTGCAAATTTCAACAACAAACAAATTCTTATTAGAGCAGCAGTAGACAATTCTATTCTTATTCCAGCAAAAAAAGACTACAGCTTTGATGGATCCTGCACATTTGGAACAATTGCTTGTTTTAAACCTCAAAAAAATATTTTTGATCTTCTTGAAGCTTTTAAACAAGTACACTTTTATAATCCACAAATGAAATTAGAAATTATAGGTGATGGCAATTTAAGAAAAAATATAGAAACCTGGATAACTAAAAATAATCTAACATCATCAATTATTCTTCATGGATGGCAAAACGAACCAAGTACTATTATGCGCAACTGGGACTGCTTTGTTCTTTCATCTTTATGGGAAGGCTTACCATGCGCAATAGTAGAAGCTCGTTTTTTAAAACTACCAATTATCGCCAACAATGTTGGTGGAATTGCTGAGATTGTCGAACATGGTAAAAATGGTTATCTATGTCAACCTAAAAATAAAGTGATGCTCGCTCATTATATGAATTTACTTGGACAAAATAATTATTTACGCAAAAAAATGAGTGAATATCCAGAAGAATTACATTCTTTTAACCAAAATTTTATGATAGAAGAGCATAAAAAAATGTATTCATCTTTATAATATATGTATTTAATAAAAACATATTTCATTAAAAAATATTATAACTTATAAGCTTAATTTTTGCTTTTTATAATAAGTCATATACCAATAAACAGGCAATCCACTCATTGTAAATAAACTTGCAATTCCAAGCGTTACAAAAGATTGCGTTGCCATAAACCAACAACAAAAAATCAATGCTACAAAGCCATACAAAGCTGCTATCCAATTACTAAAAAATAATTTCTTATCAAACAACACTTTAAAAAAAGCACAACAACAAAGAGCATATACAAATAAAAATGCTGTTACAGAAATATCAATAATCAAAGCAATTTGGGCAGCAAGTCCTCCACTAGCTGTTAAACAAAGAAGTGGAACAATTCCAAAAAAACTCAATAACAATCCAACATATGGGGCATCAAATGAATTTTTTCTACCAAACCATGCTGGCATAAAACCATCTTGTGCAAGGCCAAGAGCAATTTGCCCACTGGTAAGCATCCATGCATTTAAAGTTCCAACACAAATAATTGCCGCAATAGAAGTAATTACTACATACCACGAACCACCAAGCAACATCTTAACAGCATCAGCATAAGGAGCAATTGAATGCATAAGTACATTACCTGGAACAATACCCATAATGCCCAAACTATTAAACATATATAAACAAGCAACAGAAGCGGTACCAGCAATAACAGCTCTTGGAATTGTTTTAGTAGGATTTTCTACTGAACCTGCAGGAGTTGTCCCTGATTCTAATCCAATAAAACCCCAAAAAGCGCTAACAGTAACCGCACTTAAAATATCAGTTATTTTAAAATCAGATACTGTTGCATCTACAATAAAATTTGAACTTTTAAAATAAAAAAGCGCAGCCGTTGGTACTAATAATAAAGGAACTATTTTTATAACAGTTAAAAAAAACTCAACATTACCAGCAGCGCTTACACCACGAAAATTTAATGCCGTTACAATACATAAAATTATAAGTTGTAAAAATAAATATACTGCAGGAGAATGCTCCCCAATCAAAGGTATAATGTTACTAACAATTGCAGTTACAACAGCTGTTGTACTTACCCATGATATAACCCAATACGTCCATCCAGTAAAAAAAGCTGGCATTATACCAAATGCTTGATGAACATACACATGAGGACCCCCTGTTTTAGGAAACCAACTGCATAATTTTGCAAAAACTAAAGATAAAGATAAAGCTCCACACCCCGCAATTAACCATCCGCATAAAGCATAGAACCCATAAGGTGCCAATTTTGTTGGCAACATAAAAACACCTGAGCCAATTTGACTACCTGTTACCAATGCAAAAACAGACCAAAAACCTATTTTTTTTGTACTTTGAGACATAAAATATTTAACCTTTAAAAAAGAGTTTTAAGCATTTCATAACTATAATACATTCTATAATTATCAATTTGACCCTTTTACTTTAAGCCAAATATCATTAATTTGATCATCAGTTAATTGATTATTAAAAATTTCAAGACGCTCTGTCTTATTAGGATCAATAAGGGCAACCGATGAAGCAAGATATGGATTGTTATACATAAATTCTGCATCTTTACGGACAGACAAAAAAGAATCATTATTAAAATTATGCTCTTGCACATCAAGTCTAAAAAGGTAATTTAACAAAGCATACACCATATCTGCTTTTTCAGATGGTTTTGGAATAGCAAAATTTTCTGTATTTAAAAAAACACCATCTTCAGGAAGATTAAAAGCTATTGAATCATCTTCTTCAAGAGTTCTCCAAATAAATGAATTTGCAACTAACACCAATGAACAGTTACCAGATTTAAGTAAAAAATCCCCTCTTAAATCAGTGTAAGCTTCTATATATTTTTTCTGTCTGCATAATAAATCAGTCACTTCTTGCACTTCTTTATCATTAATTTTTCTTACCTCACCATATAAGTAATTAATTGCAAGCCCTGCAAGCTCTCTACTATCATTAATGACACCCATTTTATAATTAATATTATCAAGATCAAAAACAGAAGCCCAACCAGGTTTGGGCATAGACCCATCTTTAAAATGTTTTTTTTGTACACCAAATCCTAAAACATACCAATCAGATGGAATAGAATATTCATTTTTTGGATCATAATAATAACCTAAAAAATGAGGATTAATTGCATCCCAAAAATTTAATTTACTGCGATCAATTTTTTTAAGGAGATTATTTTTAATAAGAATCTCTACGCAATAATCTGATGTTACAATAAGGTCATACCCCTTACCCTTAGTAGCAAAAAGCTTAACTAACAATTCTTCGTTTCCATCAAAAGAACTTAAGTTCACTTTAATACCAGATTCTTTTTCAAAAGCACTAATAACTTTTGGATCAACAACGCCCGGCCACATACAAACATTAATAGATCTATTTGGATTAGTAATTTGTAAAAAACGAGGAGTATATAAAAAAACAAAAATAATTGTTATCCAAAATAAACAAATACCTATGCTTTTAAAAAAATTTTGAATACTTACCATACACGATCTCTTACTTGTAATGATGAATAGGCCATAACAAGTACACTACTAATTATAATCATTAATGTTGCAAGTGCATTAACTTCTGGCGAAACTCCCGACCTAATCATAGAAAAAATATACAAAGATAATGTTTGAGCATCACTTCCTGCACAAAAGAAAGCTATTAAAAAATCATCCAAAGATAAAATAAAAACAAGCAATCCTGCTGCTAAAAGCGATGGCGTAATAATAGGTAAAATAATTTTAAAAAACGTTTGTGTAGGAGTTGCTCCAAGATCTAATGATGCTTCTATAAGACGGGGATCAAAACCAACAAATCCCGCATGCAAAATAGGAATAGTGTACCCAAGACCAAGAAGCGTATGAGCAACTACCAGTGTATTAAGACCCAATGGAATATAAAAAAATATAAAAAAACTTAAAAGTCCAACTGCTAAAACAATTTCTGGAACTATAAGATTTGGATAAAACAACGTTAAAAAATAATCTGATTTACGTTGAACAATCCACATCACAAAAAAAAGACCTATAATCAAACTAAGCGCTACAGCACTTAAAGCGACTATAAAAGAATTATAAACAGCATCCCACAAAGCACTTGATGCAAAAAGATCTTGATACCAACACCAAGAAAATCCAACCCAACGATAAGGAAATGCAGTTTTATTAAAAGAAAAAATTATTAAAATAAAAAGTGGTATATATAAAAAAAGATACGCCATAGCTACCCATGCAGGTAACAATAATTTAGAAAATCTCTGTATCACGAGAACCCCTTACAAATAGAGAAATAAGGTAATGTATACATCCATACATAGCAAAAGCAGAAATCAACACAAAAATACTAAAACATGTAAATGCTGATCCAAGGGGCACATTGCGAACTGTTAAAAAATAATGAGTAATAACAGACCCAACATACATATTTTTGTCACCACCCAACAATGCAGGAATCACAAATTCCCCAAATGAAGGAACAAAAACCAATATTGCACCAGTTTTTATACCAGGATAAGTAAGTGGTACAACAATTTTTCTAAATGTTTGAAAATACGAAGCTCCCAAATCAGCAGAAGCTTCCAATAGTCGAGTGTCAAACTTATCAAGCACGCTATAAAGCGGCAAAAGCATAAATGGCAAATAACAATAAATAGTTCCCATATAGACTGCAAACATCGTATTCATCATATGAAGAGGTTCTTTAATAAGACCAATCGCCATCAAAAAATTATTAATAACACCATCATTTTCAAGCAAAAAATACCATGAATAAACAAGCAATAATAAATTTGTCCAAAAAGGCAAAATAAGAAGAGCAAATAAAATATTTTTAAATCTTCGTGCTTTTATTGCAAGGTAATATGCAACTGGATAAGAAATCAAAAGTGCAACAATAACAGTTACTGATGCAAGTAAAAATGATCGTAAAAAAATAGTTGCATACACTATATTAAAAAAGTCTTTATAAAATGAAAGAGTAAATCTTGAAATAGCCAAATCAGGAAAATATTCCACAAAACTTGTTGATATTAAAAATGAAATAGGAATATAGAAAAAAAGTAATTGCCAAATAAAAGCAATAACGCCCCAAAAAAAAGATTGATTGGATGAGAACAGGTCTCTTGAATTTTTCATCGTTCTAATAACACCGCATTTTCTTTTTGCCAATACAAATTAACTTCATCATCATAATCTATTTTTGCTTTAGGAAAATGCTCTTCATTTTGTTCAAAAACTTCAAGCAGTTCCCCATTTTTAAGCCGAACTTTGTATTGCGTTGCCGGACCGTGATAAACAATTGATTCAACTTTACCTGTCATATGATTTGAAAATCCTTCAGTAACAGGTTTACTGATCCAAACTTTTTCTGGCCTAATACCAAGAAGCATATGGCAACCATCGGAAAAAATTGTTGACCTTTGGGGAATATGAAGAGCAAACATACCAAGACCTTCAACTTCAAACTGAGGATTTTCACCTTGAAGCCTGACAATGCCTTTAAAAATATTTGCCTTACCAACAAATTGAGCAACATAAGAAGAAACAGGAAATTCATAAATTTCTTGTGGGGTTCCTACCTGTTCAATCTGACCATCATAATTCATAATAGCCATCTGATCAGCTACTGTTAAAGCCTCAGTTTGATCATGAGTAACGTACACAAATGTTGTTTGAATGCTATCTTGCAAATCAATTAATTCGATTAATAATTGCTCTCTCATTTTAACATCAAGTGCTGCAAGAGGCTCATCAAGTAATAACACTTCGGGCTCATTAATAATTGCACGAGCAAGAGCTACACGCTGTTGCTGCCCGCCTGAAAGTTGATCAATTTTTTTGTACATACGATGTTCAAGATGCACTGCTTTAAGCATTTTTTGCACTCGTCTGAAAATGTCATCTTCATCAAATTTTTTAAGACGAAGACTATATGCAACATTTTCAAAAACTGTCATATGAGGAAAAAGAGCATAACTTTGAAAAACGGTATTAACTCGTCGTTGATTAATAGGAAGATACGTAATATCACTATCTCCCATCATAATAGAACCTGAATCAGGAGTTTCAAAACCACCAATTAAACGCAAAATAGTTGTTTTTCCACAACCACTTGGTCCAAGTAATGCAAAAAACTTTCCACGGGGAATAGAGAGATTAATATTTTCTAAAACAATCTCTCCAGCATATGTTTTGGTAATATCCTTTAGGCAAATATCTCTCATTAATGCAATCCATTCTTAGAAGAGCAACATTCATCTTTTGTATGAGACTCACTGTCATTATTTTGAGCAAAATAAACAGGAATAACAACATCAGACAATGTGCATGGAATAACAACAGCTACAATTAAAAACATAAATAAAATTCCCATTTGATCATGCCAATCATGCATACCATGAGAAATAATATAAAGCATTGATGCTAATGAACTAACAAAAATATGCATAAAATGCGACCATATAGAATAAAAACTACTTTGAGCAGAATTATGTTTGCTAAGGACCCATCCATTAAAAAGTCCTACTAATAAAAATGGCATAACATTATTCACTTCTGTAACAAAGCAAATATGAAAATCCATTTGAACACCCATAAATTCACCGACCAAATAAGGCATAATACTATCTGAAAGCACACAAAAGAAAATTGCCGAACAAGCACCAACAATAATACCTTTTAGCTTTTTATTTGAAAATCTAAAAAAAGTAAGTACCGTACCTGAAGAGGCAAAAACAATATGCATAAAATGAAATGTATGAAACAAAACATGACTTCCATGTTCTATTTCTTCAGGTTGAGCTCTAAAAGAGAAGTATCCCAAAATTGCAGCTGTTGCCAAACTTAAAGCAACTGAAAAAACTGCATATGGAAAATGACAAGCAAGTTCGTTAATTATAATATCTTTTGTTTTATTCGAACTAAATGTTTTATTGAACCAATGACCTATATAAGAAAAAATCATAATTCCCCCGTGATCAAAAATAATAATTAATGATACAAATATAGTCCGTTTTAATTTAGTTAGCAAAACAAGCTTTTATATAGATTAAAATTCCCATTGCAAACCAAATGATAATTCATTTGAAAGAACCGTAAAATAAGGAGCTTTAACCAAAGAAACATCTTCCAGTAAATCAAATGCATTTTGTGCATAAAGCCCTGCATCTTCATCCGGCGCAGACTGAACAATTAAAGATCTATATTTAACACCTGCAAGCCCTAGATGATAATTAATTTGATACTTTAAATCTGGAACAGGATCAAATGACCTGCTGATTCCAAGACTAAAATAACCAGTTGGATTAATACTATGAGGTTGAAGTGATTGACCTATAAAAGCATTATTACTTACTTGGTACAAATTCATCTGTTTAAGAACCCCATTAGCAACCCCTGCCCCAATACCAACGGTATACTCAAAACCATACCAACGAGCAAAATCATATTCAAAAAATAAAAGACCATCTATTCTGCCAATACTTTGTTTGGTAACAAATGCAGATTCTGCATAACCAAAATCATAATATGATCCAATAACAGCATTACTCTTTTTTGCATATTGAATCGAAAGACCAAATCTGCCAGATGTTCTTTCTTTTGATCCTAACTTACCAAGGTCATTATATTGATACCCAAAGGAAAATCTAACCACAGGAGCATATTTTGTTGTATCAGTTTTAATGTAATCAGATGCACCCGCAGCATCTAAAAGATTTGCTTTAAAAACATGATATTTTAAAAATCCTGCTTCAGGCCTTACAAATGAATCAAATTCTGTATGTACAGTCTGAAATAAGAGGAATAAACCAATACAAAGAAGACTTATTTTTTTCATAACTATTCCTTTTTATAATAATTAATTCATTTTATCGTACATTTTTTTGCATCTGAATCAACTAGATAACTTTTCATCTTTTAATTTACAAATATTTCTGAATAATCACTGGTAAATCTAGAACCACAAAAATAAATGGCATCATGAACAGTATCATCAATACTACATGCAACATTTGTTCTCCCTGCTGAATCCAAACTAATAACATTATCAATAGAAAGATTTGCAGGATTGCCAAGACCATAAGCAGTCCCATCAACAAAAACGGTTACTTGCCCCGTACCATCTGCTCCAAATGTAGTATCTAATAAGCCTTCAGGAGTAAATCTTGAAAGCCCAAAACCAACATCAAACCCATCAAGAATTGCAGCGCCAGCAATAATTTTACCAAGAACATCTATAACAGCATTCGTACTAATATTGATAAGTGGAAATCTAGAAACTGCCAACCCACCAAATGTTCCAAAAAATATATTATAAATTCCTTCAGTAGAATACTGAGCAATAACCTGATACTGCTCAACAAATGAAGGGCTTGCAGATGCAGATACAAAAATTGTTTGAAAAGGATCAAGTATTAATGAAGTAGCTCCATTAAAAATACCAGTGTCTCCATAATTAATATATTTTCTTTGATTATAACCAATACCATTAAATGTTTTATCTAAAGCACCTGATTCTAAATAACGTGCAACAAATGGATATGTTTCATTTAAATTATCCTTAGAATCTCCAACTACAACTAATCTATAATTTATATCTTCAACAATTCCACGTATAAAGTCTCCATACCCTATATTAGTATTAAATTTAAAAAATGATGTAAGAATTACACCTTTATTACCAAATGAAGTATCAAGCTTTCCATTATATGCGTTAAATCTTGCAATAAATCCTTTAGAGACAAGAGTATCAACTCTTCCTGTTGCATAACCACACACAACAACCCTATCTTGATGATCGGTTAACATTGCAAGTGGAATTACTTCATAATTAAAATCTTGCCTCAAAATACCATTGTTTGCAAAGGAAGTATCAAGCGTTCCATCATAATTATATCGAATAACAATAAGATCTTTTGTTGGAGGCTCTTGAGCGCTTCTATCGCTATTATAGACAAAACCACCAATAACTATTCTGCCTTGATTATCTACTGCCACACATGTTGAACTTGCAATAAGTCCCCATGTCACTCGCTGCTGACTTGAATCAGGAATAACTGTTGTAACAATTCCTGTTTGTCCAAACGTTGCATCAAGCGTTCCATCTTCTAAAAAACGTGCAACTATCATTACCCCAATACCTGCAATTGCTACAACCATACGCCGCTGAGCATCAACAACCATACTTGGCACCCGAAAACCAAGATCGAGTGTTGCCCACAAGGGTAAATCCAAAGAACCATAATCAAGTAACTTAACAATAGATATACCATTTACTCCAAATGATTTATCTATCAATCCTCCAATAGGAATTTTAGGAATAGAGGAAGCGTTATAATATGAAAAATGAATAAAAAATGTCGCAATTATATAACGAAATAGAAGCATTATGATTATTCCTTATCAAAATAAACCAAGCTGCTGTTGTGCAAATTGCCCTTCATAATAATCTAATGAATAATCTGTGGTAAAACGAGCAATGCCAAATTTATCTAAATGTTCATCTGAACTACCTACAATTATCATTTTACCTTGTTGATCAAAGCACCCCGAACCACACAAATTTTCATAAAGACCTAGCTTCGTATTACAAGCGCCATCTACTCCAAACGTTGTATCTAATGCCCCACTTTGCAAAGCACGTGCAACAACAAAACCTTTTCCTCCTCCATATACTGATTGAGTGCCAAACATTACAATTCTTCCAAGAGGATCAATAATAACCTTTTTGACAGGGCCTTGATCGTAAGGAATAAGACCTGTAAATTCATACAATTCATAACCACTGTAAGTTCCAAATGTTGTATCAAATTCACCACTTGGAGTCAGGCGAAATAATAAAAAATATCCATTTAATCCACCACCTCCACCAACAATTCTACCTTCACTATCTATCACAATAGAATATGCTACTGGATCACCCTCTTCTGCAAAAGGATATTTAAAGATTCCATCAACTCCAAATGATGTATCAAGGGCAGATCCATCTGAATAAATTTTTTGCACACATAATTGCACATTTCCATTATAATTAGATCCACAAGCATAAATATTATTTTGAGAATCAAGTGCAACACCGTAACAAGAGCTTACTCCTGCAACATCAGATACAAAATATCCATTACCATTTCCAAATGTTACATCAAGTGTTCCATCAGAGGTATAGCGCGCAACTAAAAAACTTACACCAATATTTTGATTAGTTCCTACAATAATAAAGTTCCCTAAAGAATCCATTACTAAATCTGTAGCAGCATTGTCACCAGGAGCTGTAACTGGCTGGCCCCCATTAAAATTATCATCTAATGAACCATCAACCAAAAAACGTGCTAAGGCAAATTCATTATCAACCGTGCCTGCAACAATAATTCTATCTTCATTATCTACAACAACAGCAGTTGCATAATTATCTGCACCTTCCGTCATTACATAAGTAACAAAACCTGCATCACCAAAACTTGTATCTATATCTCCATTTGGTAGATAACGAACAAGAACAATTTGCGCATAAGGAGCTACCTTAACCTGCCCAACTCCTATAATTCTATTTTTTGAATCAATAGCAACATCATTTAAAATATTATCTGTTGTACCAGAAAGAATAGGGTTAACTTCATATCCTACACCTTGCACAAATGTTAAATCTAACGTTCCTGCAGGTAATTTTGGAGATGCTGGAACATTAGATTGATTATAAATAGCAGCAAGCTTTGGTAAAAGATTGGGATTAAAAAATGAACTTGATACAAGAACTTGAATTGGAAAAAATATCAAAAATATTTTTTTGTGCTTCATACAACCCTCACGTATATCACTACAACAATTTTTACTTTTATAATGTTTAATTTTAAAACATATTAACCATTACATTATTAATTTTAAAATTTAATATGCACATATTTATCTCAAAAAACCAAGCGGTTTTTATATATTGTACATTACTGTAATATAAAAACTTTTTTCAAACTTCATTATAGTTAATGAATAGATCAATATAATCACTTGTATAACGAGCAATAAGAATAGATGGAGTTGGCGGAATTTCATCATCAAACGTCAATGAACTTAGATATAATCTCCCAGAACCATCTAAGTTAATCTCTGGAGGACTTAAAGGAGCTGGTGTATTTAAAATAACTTGCCCAGTTTTTGCAGCTCCATATGTTTTATCTAGCTGCCCAGAATTTAATAAACGAGAAATTGATATATTTTCTCCTACCATTCCAGCAATCAAAATCTTACCTCTAACATCAACTATTAAATCATTAAGTTCAGTATTATGTTGAGAGAGCAATAAAACTCTTCCTTTAATTCCAAAACTATCTTCTAATGTATAATCAACATTAGTCTGCAAACCTTCTTCTAAATGATATCTTAAAATTGTTGGTATACGATCGTAAGGATCTACTAAAAATTTTGCTAAGTTAGAAACTCCTCCTATCAATAATCTCCCAAATGCATCAAAATAGGTAATATAACAACCAGGACTATCACCAGGTCCAGCAAACCACCCATTATAAGGATACGGAGTTGATGGATATAATATATATCCTTTATCTTGAGGACCAAATGTTTTATCTAACAATCCATTACTAAAAAATCTTGTAATAGTAAATTTTCACACGGCTTAAAAAGCCGTGGCTTCGCTATTTAGGACTTTTAT
>CAZMYL010000004.1:40850-42217 GCA_964570505.1 uncultured Pseudomonadota bacterium | reverse complement strand
TTAGCCGATAAACAAACGAGATGCTCTACTTATTTAATTTTCGTACAAGCTCTAATAGATAATCCTGAAGAGAAAGCACCACAATCTAATTGGTTTTTAAATCATCAAAAGCTTGGTAAATATAAAACATCCGGATTTGGTTATTTAATAGATAATTTTAAGCCAACTTTCTGTTCTGAAAAAGAAAAAATCGCAGCAAAAGACTTAATGGCAAGAGAAAAGGTAACAAAAAAAGAGGCTGTTTCTATCAGTCCTAAACCCATTAAAAAGGTGCAATTTGCAGAAAATCCAGCACCAGTTTTTTTGGCTCAAAATGAAGAAGAATTTCTTAAGGATAAACAAGATAGAGGGGATCCTGATTATAGAAAAAATTTTCTTTTAGGAAAAAAAAACATTAAAGAAAATCCCGAAAGTGATGAAAATTTCGGAATTATGAAAGCTCAAATAAAAATGGCAGAATTAAGAACATACTTAGATGTAAAGGAAATTAATAAAAAGCTATATGCAGAAGATCAAGAAATCATGGAAATGAGATTAAAGTATTTATCGAATAAAGTAAAACATCATGAAATGACAACAGAAAAATTCAAAGAACACTTAAAGTATTTATTAACTTTAAATTTAATAGATCAACCTACATATGACTTTCACATATGCACATTACAATAATTTAAAAAACTGTTATTCTTTGATTTAAATAAATTTTCTTATACATACATTAAAGAATACTATGTTTACGCAAGCTGCTCATAAAAATCTTAATCTTTTATTTAATAACAAAATTGTAGGCATTTGGGGATTTGGTAAAACTGGCCAATCAATTCTTGAATGTCTTTCCCCTTATGCAAAAAACATTTTAATACTAGATTCAAATGAGCTTAATGAACATCAAAAAAAAATTATTTTAAAGTATAATGGACAACATATTACACATGAATATCTACCTCAATTTTTGCAAGTATGTGATATTGTAATTCCAAGCCCTGGCATAGATATAAAAAAATATAAAGAAGAATATCCACATCTTTTTATGTCAGAACTTGATATTTTTAATGCATGCACAACAACACCCATTATTGCTATTACAGGCTCTGTTGGAAAAACAACAACAGTTACTTTGCTGGAACAACTTCTTACTCAATTAGGAAAAAAAGTTATTGCTTTAGGAAATATTGGACAACCAATGCTTTCTATTTTTACAGAAAATAATTCATATGATTATTTTATTTTAGAAGTTTCTAGTTTTCAGCTTGAGCATATACAATCATTTAAACCAACAATTGCTACCATTTTAAACATTCTTCCCAATCATCTTGACAGACATAACACCATGGAAGAATACATTGCCGCAAAAGGACAAATACTTG
>CAZMYL010000004.1:0-40840 GCA_964570505.1 uncultured Pseudomonadota bacterium | reverse complement strand
GCGTATCAAACAGAATTTGACTATGCACTACTTCCTCTTGATTATATGGATGAATTATGGCCTCTTGTAAAAAAACAAAAAACTATTTGGGTGAACAACAACGCTTATGATTACATAATAAGTGCGTTATCAGAACTAACGGCAAAAGAAAATAGTGTTATAATACTTTCAATTATTGAAACATTGGGGTTTGAATTAGAACAAATTATTCCTTTTATTTCTCAATTACAAAAACCCGCTCATCGCATGGAATTTGTAGCAACTGTACATGGTATAGATTTTTATAATGACTCAAAAGCAACAATAGCAGAATCAACCCTTAATGCAGTTGAACAATGCAAACACAAACCAACTATTTTAATTATTGGCGGCCTTAGTAAAGGAATTAATCGCCATAACTTTATTAAACAATTACCAAAAAGCCTTCTTTCTGTTATTTGTTTTGGGTCAGAAGCAGAACAACTTTTTAAGTGGTGCAAAGAAAGCAAGTTAACAACATCCAAGCATACCACTTTAGAAGCTGCATTCAACCAAGCAACTTCACAAGCATCTGCAGGCGATCTTATATTATTTTCACCTGCTGGTAGCAGTTATGATTTGTTTAAAAACTTTGAAGAACGTGGTAATGCATTTAAAAAACTTGTTCACAATTTAAAAACAACATCATAAAGCCTTTTTCTATTAACTCTTGATACAATTACTGCATAACTTGTATGAGCAATTGCAAATCAATTTTTTAAAATGATATTCTATTTAATATTTTTATATACATAGGAATAATATGAAAAAATTAAGTATAATTCTGCTGATATCTTTTCAAAATTCTTTTTGCGCTCCCAAAGCACCCTCTACTCTCTTTCCTCGATCACAATCAACATTAAAAAGTCTCAGAAACATTGTTCAACAAGCCAAATCCAATAAACAATCCCGTAAAGAACAATTTGAAGAAAATTATCAGCAATTTAAAAATAGTAAAATAGAAAATCAAAGTTTAGTAGGTTCATTGGCTGGGTTTGCTTCACGAAAAGAACTGCTCAAAAGAACAAATCAAGACATACAAACACTTTTAAAAAAAAATAATTTAACCACGCAAGAAAACATGCAATATGTAAGACTAAAAGGCCTGAATGAATACCTACTCAATAAAAATTCCAGTAGACAAATTGATAGAGAATATAAAATCGCAAAAGAACAAGAATCTATTTTAAAACCAATTGTTAGAGAAATTAAAACAAATATTCAAAACCTAGGGTTACTTAATCCTAAAGAAACAAAAAATGAAATAAAAACACTAAAACAAGAAATAAAAACAACACAAGATACTATAAACGCGCTTGCTAAAAGTATAAAAAATACAACATTAACAAACAAAGAAAAATCATTAATCGATTCTATTAAAAAAAACGAAGAAAATCCTCAAGTAAATTACAGCACTATGAATGAACGAACCTTAAAAAGCTCTCTAGAAAGAACTCTTTTCCAAAAAAAAGAAAGGCTACAAGAACTACTCCCTCAATCAAGCACTCTCAACACGATAGCTTACGGTGTTAGAAAAATTCCAAAAGCTGTTTCTAATATAAAAAGAAGTATCAATAAAAAATTAAACTCTGAAACAAGCACACAACCAATACATACAGAAAACATACCATCAACAAATAATCGTCCAGAATCATCAATATCAGATGGCAATTTTCAAACTCCGCGCAATTCTTTTACCGAAATAAGCGATCGATCATCTGCTTACAAAACTGAATCTCAACCACAAAAAAAAGAAATTTCTACTAACAGATCTCCTGAATCACAAAAAAGAATTGCTGAAATAGAAAAGAAAATAAATGAGCATGAAAGTATAATATTGCAACATCAAGGTAGACTTAGATTAAATTTAATTGATTCTTTAAAAAACTTTTCTTTAGAAACAATTAAAAAAAATGAATCTGAAATAACAAGACTTAAAGAACTCCTAAAAAAAGAAGAAAATACTTCTAGCATTACTGAAAAACCTCATTCTAATAGAAACTCAATTTCTTCTATTGCTTCAAATGAGTCTTTTAAATCTTTATCTACACCACATACTTCACCCAGAAGTAGCAGCTCTAACTTTTATTCATCAAGAGAGAGTGTAACTTCTTTATATGAAACCCCACCAAACAGTAGACCACAAAGCACTACTGATCCAGTAACCAATTAATCAATATATTGGAGCACATTATGACATCTGAACGTTATGGCTTACATACTTACATTAAATCACTCATTGGTATTACTGGCACATTACTTACTATTGGATTAATTTTTATTTACTCTTCAAGTTCTGTATTTGCTCTTGAGACTTACGGTTCTGGATATTATTTTTTAAAAAAACAATTACTTGGATTATTTCTTGGTATATGTGGAGCGCTTTTTTGTTATATTGCTCCTTTAAAATTAATAAAAAAACTCACCCCTTTATTATTTTGGGGATCATGGTTTTTAACATTGGGAACTTTAATTCCTGGAATTTCAAGAACTATTCATGGATCAAGCAGATGGCTTTGCATTGGAGGGCTTTCTTTTCAACCAAGTGATTTACTAAAAATTACACTTATCCTTTTTATGGCAAAACTTTTAGAAAAAAAAACTGCAGCTACTCTTAATTTTAAAAAACTTCTTATTCCATCTTTAATTATTATAGGACTTACAGGCATTATTTTACTTAAACAACCAGACTTTGGATTAACAGTAACACTTGCCTCCACCTGTTTTTTGATGCTTTTTATAGCAGGACTCCCCTTAAAATATGTTGGCATTACCCTTGGCTCTGCTATTCCAATAGTAGCGCTTTTAATTTTTGCATTTCCTTACAGAGTTAAACGGATTCTTGTTTTTTTAAATCCTTGGAATGACCCAAAAGGGGCAGGTTTTCAAATTATACAATCTTTAATAGCTATTGGCTCTGGAGGATGGTTTGGTATTGGCATAGGACAATCAAAACAAAAATTTTTTTACCTTCCTATGCAGCATACCGATTTTATTTTTTCTATTATTGGAGAAGAAACAGGTTTTTTTGGCTCAAGCTTAATTATAATTTTATATGTTCTTTTTTTGTATTTTGGATGCAAAATAGCACTCAATCTTGATGATATTTTTACTCGTTTTAGCATTATTGGATTTACGCTTATTATTACCTTACAAGCCTTTATTAATATCTTTGTAACAACAGGCCTGCTTCCTACCAAAGGAATTGGGCTTCCATTTATTAGCTACGGAAACTCAGCCCTTGTCTGCTCTTTATGTATGATTGGTATTATTGCAAATATGGCGAAAAATAAGCTTTAAAAAAATTCTTCCTTTGTTAAATTGATCTCTATAGGAGATTTTTTAAAACAATGGTATACTTTAAAATCTATTAATTATCTTTAAAGATTTAAAAAATAAGCTCATGCCAGGAACGCATATGAAAAGAAAAAAAGGATTTTTTTCAATTTCAGCAGTAGCTGAAATGTTTTCTGTTCATCAACAAACTATCCGTTTATATGAACGAGAAGGACTTATAGCTCCTAAACGATCTGATGGAAATACACGACTTTTTTCTGAAGAAGATGTTGATAGGCTTGAAGAAATTATTCATTTAACACATAAAGTTGGTGTTAATTTAGCTGGTGTTCAAATTATTTTAAAACTTCAAAAACAACTGCAAAAAATGCAAAAAGATATGAATGCTGTTTTTGAGGAAACAAATAAAAATCTTAAAGAACAAGAAATTATTCATACATCTGTTATAGATACAGCAACAAAAAAACTTCGTTCTTTAAAAAAATTAGAAACACATGCCAATGAAATTAAAAACTACCAAATGAATATTGAATCTTTAGATGATAGAAATAAAGATGACGACACGATAGATGGATGGAAAATTGAATATGAGCAAGACTAATCAGTCGTTTGATAATAAAAATATAGTAAAACTTTTTTTTTACAGCAAAATAGATGACGCTACACAAGGGAAAATCTATGAAACGCTCTAAAATAAAAGGATACATTATGATCGAAGATAAAAACTTAACCGTTTCCTATGAGCTTCTTTATTTGCTTCAATGGCTCCTTGAAAATGAACCAACAAAACTCAAAAAAATAATACAATCTTCATTATCCAATGGACTCCATGAAAAAATAAAAGATTCTGTCCAAGACAGCACTATAACTCCTGAAGAAATGCAATATAGTATCATAGATTTTTTAGTATGTATGGAATCTCTTCTTCATGAGTCTATACATGAAGAACGATTACAAAAAATACTTGAAAAAAAGATGATGCCTGCTTTAGATAACATCGATGGGCAAGAATGCGATCAAGCAACAGTAGATTTTAGTGTAGAAAAAGCATCATCAAAATTTGAAACGAATCCTAACGAAAATCCTCAAGATATTTTGTTTCAAGAACTGCTTAAATACTGGAAGCCAACAAAAAATACCGCAAGTCATTAATCAAAAAAACCTAAATCCTCTAAGGCTTTGCGAACTTCATACAAAGGTAAACCAATTATTGAGCTGTATGACCCATTAATAGATTTCAAAAATTGACCACCATACAGCTCAATTGCTACAGCACCTGATGCAACAAGGCCACATGAGTAATCCAAATATCGCTCTATCCAATTATCTGGAACTATAAAAATAGATTCTGATGTAACAACATCAGAAAAAGAACCTTCTATAACCCATTTATTATTTTTAAAAATTCTTTTTTCTATACAAAAACCAGTTGCCGTTACAAGAATGCCATTTCTACATGCTTTTATTTTAGAAATTGCATCAATTTTATTTTTAGGTTTTCCATGAATAACACCTACGCTATCAGAACCCATAGTATCAGCGGTTATTATATAACGAACATCATTCTCTACACTATCTGGCATAATAATATGATCCATTTTGTAACGAGCAATCGCTAAAACAGTATCTTGAAGCGTAGGACCATGAGGGACTAAATCTTCATTAGCATTGTGCCCTATCACTTGATACGGAAGTTGAATTTCATTAAGAAGTCTTTGTCTTGACTGCGAAGAAGACCCTAAAAAAAGTATATTCATATATTATTCTGTTCTTTTTTTATGACCAAAATTAAATTTTTTATAAAAATAACAGCTTCTTATCTCATTCCATTTTTCAAAAAAATCATGCGGTACTCTGTAATGCGTTAATGGAATTTCCACAGTACTTATATGAGGCTGATAATCTCTTAAACTATCACTATCATCACTTGTTAATTCATCGTCTGTATAAAGATAATCATCAAGACCATCTTGAATTGCTTGCCGCATATCTCTATCATGGCGAGCTCGTCTGCTTGATGCATTATTGCAAGCTATAAAAAACAAACATATAATTTTTAAAAAAAATTTCACTACTTTACCTTGTTAATTAAAAAGTTCTAAAAAATACTCTGGTTATAACCGATCGCAGCACACTATATCCGGCACGAACATCGTGCACAAAACTTCTAAATGCATTTCGATTATTATAAAAATTTGGATCATCACTATCTACACTTCTTGTATCTTGTGTATCAGGATTATTTACACGATTTCTTGTTTGAAGAGGAGCCACAAGACCTCTTTGATTTTGAACATTATTAGGCATTGTAAAATCATACTCTTGCCCATAAAAAGTATCTTTTGCACAACTTGAATGTAAGATAACCGCTATTAAATAAAAACTAGAAAACTTACGCATTAAAAAACTCTTTATTTTATAAATTTATAACCAATAACAAATACGAATTAAAAAACTATTCAAAAGCTGCAATAACTCTTGCAAAAGAACCATCTGCTTCAATATTCATAGGCAAGGCAATAATATTAAAATGCTTACAATTTAACAGAGAGTGTAAGTTAGTAAGATTTTCAATAATTAAAATATCTTTATTCATAAGCATCTTATGAATAAAAAATGGTGAAAAATCAGGACTTGGCATATCCATCCCAACCATTGCTATACCGATATCAATTAAAGATTGTGCAAATTGAACAGTAAACTCAGGATGATCTGTATAATAGATAGACTCATGAAATAATGCATCACGACCAGTATATATTAAGAGAATATCATTTTTCTGAAGAGATACATCTGCTAAAAGATCAACATCAATAATTTTTCTTCCACAAGCATCAACCAATTTTCCTTTTCCTATAAACGTAGAAATGGGAAAATCACAGATCTTTTTACCTTCAGGTATCATATGACCAGGAGCATCAATATGCGTGCCAACATGCAAATTAGAATGAATAATATGATTTGATATACCATAAACCTTAAGAGCATCAATGCTTTTTAATGTTGCAATTGAATCACCAGGATAAACAGGCATAGAATTATTAAAACAATGGGTTAAATCAATATACTTCATCAATCAATTCAATTTTAAGCATAAAAAAATGCAGAGCGAACTCTGCATAACTTGGCTGGGGCGGAAGGATTCGAACCTCCGGATGCCAGGACCAAAACCTGGTGCCTTACCGCTTGGCGACGCCCCATCTTAATTTACATTATCAATTACTCACCTGAATCATCAAAAGATCCAGCTGCTCCTAATGAACCATCTCTTTCCATACGCTGATATTCACCAACAACCATCTCTTCGATGTGTTTGCGCATTTCAGCATTTAATGGATGAGCTATATCTCTAAATGATCCATCTTTTCTACGACGAGAAGGCATAGAAACAAACAGGCCCTTCTCTCCCTCGATGATTTTCAAATCCCTTACAATGAAAGCATTTTCAAATACTATAGTTGCATATGCCTTAAGCCTTGTGCCTTCTTTTGCAGGATATATTTTGACTTCTGTTATTTTCATACTCTTTTGACCTCTCGCCTCATAAACGCCCATCTGCACAGGGCAGAAACCATCTGTCGTTGCTTAATGTAATAATAGTCTCTTTTTTTGTCAAACAATAATTAAGCATAAATCATTTTTTTTGAAACGCACGTAATTTTGCTGATCGACATGCTGCATTTTTTACAATTTCTTCTTCAGAAGCTACAACTAATCCGGGGTTTACAACAATACCTTCTTGAAGCGATTCCATTGATTTATAAAAATCTTTTACAATACGATCTTCAAGCGAATGAAAACTAATACAAACAAGCCTTCCCCCAGAAGAAAGCGCTCGTAATGCGGCAGGTAAAAATGACTGAATATTTTCAAGCTCTTTATTAACAACAATACGAAGTGCTTGAAATACTCTTGTAGCAGGATGCCCTTTTCCCTTATGAAACACAATTGTCTCTATAAGATCTGCCAAGTCACCTGTTGTTTTAAATTTTTTTGTTTTACGACGTTCAACAATTGCAGTTACTATCTGCTTTGTAAAAGGCTCTTCTCCATATGTCCAAAAAATATGAAGTAATTCTTCTGGCTTTGCATAATTAATAATATGCGCAGCAGTTGTTGTATGATGAGCATTTGAAAGACGCATATCAAGTGGAGTATCTCCCCAAAAAGAGAGTCCGTCTGTATTTTTTATTTGAAATTGAGACGTTCCAAAATCTGCTAAAATTCCATCAATTTTTGAAATGTTATGCTTTTTTATAATTTTATAAAGTAAATTAAAATTACCCCATATTAATTCTAATCTTCCATTAAACTCATCAACCATTGCTTGACCACGATCAATTACTCCTTGATCCCAATCAAGACCTATTACTTTAATAGTAGAATCTTTTTCCAATAAAGCTCTTGAATGACCTCCCCCTCCAAACGTAACATCTAGATAAACCCCATAAGGCTTAATTGCAAGAGCATCAATAGTTTCTTTAAGTAGAACAGGTATATGGTAAACAGAATGTGTCATAAATTAAAAAGTCTTTTCTTTAGATGCGAAGGCCTTAACAATATTTTGCAATTGCATACCTCGCGAACCTTTGATTAAAACAGCATTATCATCTTCTATTAATGAGTTTAACCTTTCCAGAGAATCTTGCCAACTATTGAACGTTTCTATAGAAGAGCCATATGGAGCTGTTTCTTTAACAGCCTTCATGTGCTCACCAATCAAAATAATATGATTAATTGATTGGTATTTTTTTAAAAATCTTCCAATTTGACGGTGCCAAAAATGAGTATTTTCACCAAGCTCCAACATATCCCCTAAAACAACAATTTTTTTAGCAAATCCATTCATATGTTCAAATGCAAAAAGTGCTGCTTTTACGCTTTCAGGAGATGCATTATAACAATCATCAATAATAATTCCTTTTTTATTATCTAATGCGCAAACTTCAAATCGCTGCTTATACATAGAAAGTTTTTGTATTGTATTAACAATACAATTTTCATCCACACCAACTAAATGGGCCAAACTAACAGCTGCAAGTATATTATTAATCATTGCTTGATGCGTATGAGGCAAAACAATTGAATATTTATTGCTATAAATTTTTAAATTAAAACTCGTTGTCCCATTAATTGTTTTTATTTTTCGAGCTTGAATTTGATTTGTTGTTTTTTGACCAAATCTAATAATTGGATATGAATAACCAACTTGACTTAAAATTGGCTGATCCCCATTAATAATTCCAATATTGGATTCAGAAAATGATGAAAATATTTTTCTTTTTTCTGTTGCTATGTCAGAAAAAGATCCTAACCCTTCCATATGACTGTGCCCAATACAGGTAATAAGAGCAGTAGTTGGTCGAAGTAATTTTGCCAACGATTCCATTTCAGACAAAGCACTAATCCCTAATTCGAATATACCTACTCTATGATCTTTTTTCATTTTTAAAATATTTAAAGAAACACCAAGTAATGTATTTTGATTACCTTCTGAAGCAAAACAATTAAGACCCCCTGCACGCATAATTGAAAGTGCATATTCTTTGGTGGATGTTTTTCCAACAGATCCTGTAATACCAATAATAGTCCCTTTAAGCTGATCTCTCCATGCATAAGCAAGCTCATATAATGCTTGAGCTGGGTTTTCTACTACAATAATAGTTTTAATTGATTCAAATTTTTTAATAACAGAAGCCAATAATGACATTTTTTTTTCTGCTATTAATGCACCAGAAGATTTTAAAAGAGCCTCTTCTAAAAACAAATGACCATCACTTGAACTTCCTTCAAGTGCCACAAATATTTGATTGTTTAAAATAGTACGAGAATCAACTCCAAACGAAATTTCATCAGGAAGCTCTTTCCCTAAAAATTGAACTTTTGTAATTACAGCCTTAATGAAATCTTGGTTAACACTCATACCTTCTCCTAAAAAACAAATTCAAAAGCTTAATTTTGCAATATTGAAATAAAATTTATTCTTTTTTATACACTTGTCAACAGACCAGCCAAATTGCATAAATTTTTTCAAAAAATTAAAAAAATTACTCAATTACTACATAACAAGCTAAAAAAAAATCATTACCTGCCTCAAAAATAATTTTATAAAACAAATTAATATCCTTATTGAATTAAAATTTTAGCAATATTTATATCTTAAGCACTTCTATATTATACAAACAAAAAACCTTAATACTTATATAATAATTTCAAAATAATATTAATTTTAAAGTAAAAAAAATATTGATATCTTATTTGAAATTATTTTATAATGATACATGAAATTTTAATTACAAAGGGGCATGTATGAAAAAAATTATAAAAACCTTGTTAATTACAAGCTTAATAAGTGCTTTTAACTTACAAACTAACTCTAGTATGATTATCGGTCCGAATGCAGTACCTGGAACTTCATTTTTAAATGGAATAAAATCATTTTTTACAAACGGCGCTCAATTAGCCACTCACAATACTGCTCCTGCTGCACAATCAGCAATACAAGCCGCTGTTAAAGAATCTACTGGAGAGGCACCTTCTTCTAATTTTTCTCTATCTTTACCCACCAATGAATCAATTATTAACGCAGGAAGAGGACTTGTAAATCAAGGAAAATCATTAGGAAATAATATAGGAAATGTAATAAAAGCAACTACTCAAAATAAAGAAATCGCAACAGGAGCACTTCTTTTTGCAGCTTATCAATCAGGACTACTAAACAGAGCTGCAAATTTAATTTCATTTTTTCAATATGATAAAATGCGCGATTATCCAGCAGCAATTCAAGGAGAGTATTTAATATACTTAACATTTCAAAATGAAAATAACGATTCAATAACAATTGAATCAAGTTTTAAAAACAATACACTCAATGATCTTATTGTGAAATATAACTCTTCAGAAATCACTGATTCTGAAGAGAAACAAAGAAAATCTAATGATATCCTTACAGAAATAAACCATAAAAGTTCGCCTATAAATTTTTTAACCAATGCTATACAATCTTGCACCTCAAGAATAAATATGCCTATTAACTTAATTATAAATGTTGGGTTAACCTTACAAGGTAATTGGTTTAATAGAATGACACGCCGTTGGTTAAAACCTGTATCATTACTTATCCCAAATAATATAAATTCAGAAATTTTTGAAAAAGATTTATATGTATCCCATCTTAAAGATATGACTCAGCCTAAAACCTTTACAACTAATCTTTCAAATGATACTGACTATTATAAAATTCTTAATGTATTTTATAATCCAGAGCCTATTTACCACATAACTCCTACTCAAAATAAGAGCTTTTCAAATTATTTATATCCACAAAATTCAAAATTTTCTGGAACATATACTGAAATGCAAGAATATATAAATGATCAAATTCAAAAAGGACCATTCTCATTTAATATAGAATTAGAATTTATTCCAACAATTGTTGAAGCTGCAAATTACAATTTAAATGAAAAAGGCTTTGATGCTTACATAAAAGCTATCACTTCATTACCTGTACGTTTCCAAAGAGCATCAACTTTTTATACATTACCAACTAGTTACTCTGTAAGTACTGACCAGTCTAGTAATCGACAATATTTAACAGATATATACCAAGTAAAAGATACTATTAAAAGTAGCTATATTCCAAGTCTTAAAGTTGCTAGCTCTTCAATACAAGAAATAAAAAAACCATTTTTTGACAATCTACCAAACCAAATAACTTCATCTAAGAATCCCACAGATACAAATTCTACTGAAGAAGCTGAACTTACTTTTTTTTAAATAAAAATATTCATATAAAAAATGAGGAAATAAATGAATAAAAAATATATACAAATAATATTCTTTATTCTTCTTGCTTCCTCATTTTTTTATAAAAAAAATAATTGCAGTAATCTACCACAACCTCATATAGATTCACCCTATCTAACTACTGCATTAAAACATATTGGAAACGCAACATATTGGACAGCACAAAAACCTTTTCAATTAGGTACAAATTATATACTTTATCCAACACTTAATACCGGTATATCTTTAGCAAAAGCATCTTATGAAGATCCTAAAGTTGGTATTGGACTTGCTACCACGCTTGCAGCTCTTTATGGAATAGGAAGATATTCTGGGTTTAACCAAACAATGTATAATAAAGCACTTTCTGCAAAAGATGTTATTTTACCACACAAAAGCATTTCTGATTTTAAACTGTATAATGACAAAAATTATAGTATTACAATGAGAATGAATAATGATGAGAAAAAATGGTTTAAAAACCTTCCCCCACAAGATAATCTTTGTAATCCCATTGACTACAAATTGTTTATGTGGAATGAAGCTATACAAGAAAATTTTATACCAGAAAAATCTTTACTTTCTTATTTTTTACAAAAAAATACCCAATGGCCCAAAATAATATCGGTTTCTGGAGATTTATACATAAATGGAATTAAAAGGAAAATTTCAAATCAAACATTTACAATTAACAATTTACAAAATAACGAAAATCATACAGCAGATGTTATATATGAATCTTGCATACAACCAATGTTTTACCAACCTCCTACAAAAAAAAGCTTTTTAAAACTTACTACTGCTGTTAATTACGGTACAGAATATATGTGCTCAATCTATCCTCAAAATTCATTCTTACATTATGATACTTTTTATAGTAAAAAAAATTCTCTCGAAGAATTAAAGTTAAATTTTACTCAATGGATAAAAAAATATATTAAAAGAGATGAAAACAATAATCCAATCAACTCTCATTCTTTATGGGTATTACAACCACAAGTTGAACCTAAATGGGATGAAGCTGAATTTAATAAAAAAGCACATTTTAATTTAAAAAATCAGAGTTTTTTATGTAATGCTTATCACATTGAAGATGTAAAAAAATCAATTAAAAATAACTATCCTACCATACAAAGTCTACTCGCCTATCTTGGTCAATTCATAGATGATCACAAAATAATGAATCATCTATATAATCAACTCCTTAAAGAAATAAACTGTATAATTGGAATAAAAGACAAAATTGAATATTTTAAAAATTGCTTACCGACAGATCCTGGTTCAAAAGAAGGTTTCACTAAATATATATCTGAATATAACAATGATCTTACAAATCGCCATCAAAACAAAAAATTGGAAAATCTTCAGACTGGATACAAATATATAATTGATAGCATAAATAAAGCTTTAACCTATAAAGATAATGCTGCAGATCTTATAAAAACAACCATAGATCAAATTAAAAATTCAAATTTCAAAAAGAATATAATCGATGATCTAAAAAGATTATCACAAAAAGAGCCTTTTTTGAATATTCAAAATTTAATTAACCATATGGAAACAATTAATCAAAAACAAATAAATAATTCACAAACATATGGATTACATCTTATACATGAACAGCTCATTCAAAATCAAAAAATAATAATGCGTATTAAAAAATTCATAAATAAATTTTTACTAAATCAAAACGACCAATCTGAACCGATAATCACTCTTTTAGACTTAAAAAATGAAATAGAAAAACTTGGAGCATCAATTAATTCTGAAGATTTAAATATATCCAAGAAAATTTTAGAATTAGCAGGCTTTTATCCAAAAAAAGACTTGCATGATTTTATAAAACTACCAAATGAATTCTCTAATTTTATCAATAATTGCAACTTTAATTATGACCCTAAAAAAATTGATGATTTATATGCAGAATTAATTTTTGATCTTTACATTGCACCTGTATTTACTTAACAACTCTGCGCATTTTACCACCTATTGAAGGCATAATTTTCCCTTGCATTTCAAGCAGCTCTATAAGCCGAGCTGACCTGTTGTACCCAATTTTAAACTTACGCTGCAAAAGCGATATGGATATTTCATCAATATCAGCTATAAAAAGCATAACATCTTGTAGTAATGGATCATTTTCTTCTTGCGTTTGCTGTTTTGATTGATACAAAGCAAGTGCTTCTTGAAGATCAACATAGTCCACCTTAGACTGCTGATGAATATGTTTAACAAGATCTGCAATTTCTTTATCACTTACGTAAGCTCCATGAACTCGAGCAAGACGAGCACTTTGTGCATCCATAAAAAGCATATCTCCTTTTCCAAGCAATAATTCTGCACCTCCTGCATCTAAAATAGTACGAGAATCTATCTTAGAAGAAACTCTAAATGATATACGGCTTGGAAAATTAACTTTAATAATACCAGTAATAACATCAACTGAAGGTCGCTGTGTAGCAACAATCAAATGTATGCCTGCAGCACGTGCCATTTGAGCAAGCCGAGCAATGTTACCTTCAATATCTTTTCCTGCAACCATCATAAGATCGGCAAGTTCATCTATCATTAAAACAATAAAAGGAAGATGGTCTTTTTTATTGTTTTCTTTGCACATTTTTTTATAATCAAGAATATTTCTTACCCCTTCTTGAGCCATTAATTCATACCTATCTTCCATTGTTTTAACAAGCCACTGAGTAACAGGGGCTGCCTTTCTTGCATCAGTAATAACAGGAAAAAGTAAATGTGCTATGTCATGATACGCAGCAAACTCAAGTCGTTTTGGATCAATAATAATAAGTTTAAGTTGATCTGGTGATAATTTACACAACAAACTCGCAAGCATCGCATTAAGTGCTATAGACTTACCAGACCCTGTTGAACCTGCTACAAGCAAATGAGGCATATCAATTAGATCAACAACAACATTTTCTCCAGAAGTATCTTGCCCTAAAACAAGCGGTAAATGAGCTTTTGAGTGTGAAAAAGCTTGAGATCTTACAATATCACCCATTTTAACACTTTTACGAACTTTATTTGAAACCTCAAAACCTACCTTTGATGTTCCAGGAATAGGAGCAATAATACGAACTGACATAGCTTCAAGCGCAAGTGCAAGATCATGCTCAAGCGCCAAAATTTTACTCACTTTGCTATCAATATCTGGTTGATATTCAAATAATGTAACAACAGGCCCTGGCTTAATTTTACTCACCATTCCTGCAACACCAAACCGTGACAATTTTTCTTCAAGTACTTTTGCCATATGTGCATGTTCAGAAGTAACGTGAGATTGTTGAACTTTTTCTGAAGGAGAAAAAACACTAATACCAGGAACAATATAACGACTACTTTCATTTAAAAAGTTATCTGTTACAACAGAATGCTGTATATCGTCCTTTTTGTTTTTAGAAATATCTTTATTTATATACTCTGATGATTTACACCTTTCAATTGCATCTTGATACGCAGGTTCATACTGATCAGATGATGCTAGTTTTTCTTTTTTAATAAATAAAAAATTCCAAAAAGCATGTACCATTTTAAAAACTGAAACAGTTAAAAACTGCAAACATGAATAGACTATATGCACAATAGGCATCAACCAAACATGCCTATAATCAATTAAAAATTGGATCGCAGCGTGAACCTTATAAGCACCCATAATAAGCGACGTGCGCGTTAAAATTAAAAATTCAGAAATTAATGCTGCATGTATTACTAATGCTATAAGAAAATGATCCAACCACTGTGATAAAAAAAGATACAATGCCCTTCCGCAATAACCTCCTTGAGAAAATATTACATCAGACTCAAATCCATAAAAATAAAACATTAAACACAATGTTAAAAGTGCACAAGGAGCAACCCAAAGCCTATCGTACTCTTGATTATATTTTTCAAACAATGCGCAATGAGAAACATAAAAACAAAGAGGAATAAGCATATATGAAAGAGATCCAAAAAAATAAAAACATGCAGCTGCTATATAAGCACCAAGAATACCCATCACATTACCAATATGTTGCGTATCTGAACTGCAATAAAACCATGAAGGATCAGTAACTTTAAAGGAAGGAAGTGCGAATAATAAAAAAAATCCAGCACATCCAAAAACAACCCCAATTATCTTTGAAATATAGAGAGAAACATCATTATTTTTTTTACTATTTTTAATTCCATAATAAGCCATATTTCTATCCCCTTTTTTATAAAAAACAGATAAAATATAGATTAAAAAACTCTCTATTAGATAATCAATATACAATCAATAAGATAATAATTTTTTTATTAAATACCGTACAATTAATATAACACTATATTCCGTAAAAATATGCCAAAAACGATGCTCCAAAAACATACCATGCAAAACGCTGCAATGTGCCTGCTATAACTAATCTGCCAACCCATACAAATAAACTATAAGAAACAATGGTTGCAAAAAAACTTACCAACAATACAGGTATCGTAAAATAATCGATTAATACACTACCATTACAAATTCCATATAAAGCTTTTAAAGAAGCAGCAACAAGAAGCGGGATATGTATGGCAAATGAATGCGCAAATGCATAATAATTATGAAAACCAAGCCAACGAGCTGCAACAAAAGTACTTGCAAAACGGGAAATACCTGGCAATAAAGCACATGCTTGAACACACCCTAAAAGGATAGCATCTTTAACAGTTAAAATACGTTTAGTTTGTTTTATTTTACAGAAAAAAAGAGAACTCAATATCATGCCGGTTATAAAAAAACCTAATGAATACGAAATAGAAAAAAGCTTTAATTTTCTAATCAATACATAACCTACAGAAGTTATGAGCCCTGCTATAAAAGATGAAAGCGCATATAACCCTATTTTTTTATACATATATCGAATATTAAGGAGATACCAAACAATAGCATCTGAAAAATACAAGGTTACAATAGCAATTGTTGGAATATGCAAGAGAAAATCTATATCTACAGGAATTATACAAGTTTTTATTGTTGTCGAAATATCAAGAAAATAAGTCCATAAAGCACAATGGCCTGAGCTACTTACAGGAAGTGACTCTACTACAATTTGAAGAAAGACCATACTTAACAAATACAGCATCGCATCACCTCTTATATAAAAAAAACCTTTTAAATAACGAATAATAGAAGAAATACTATCATAATTGTTTACATTCAAAAATCCTAGTGAGTATAATCACGTCTACAACATCAAAGTATAATGCATTTTAAAGAGTTGACTTGTACCTTGAAATATATTAGCGTTTGCTTTGAGTAGTTAAAAATTGCTGTGTTAAGTACTAAATTAAAAAATAAGTATTTAACATTAGAACGAAAGGAGTGTTGAGCAAGACAGTAGTACGAAGAAGCGTCTATTCTTCATTTCCAAAAAAAGTATTATTTTCACACATTCAAATCCACGAATTGTGGGTATGAAAAGGAGTAAATTCTTATGAATAATGTTGCTAAAAAATTAGCATTAGCTCTTTTGCTTAGCGTGCCTTGCATGCAAGCAACCAACACAACAGGACAATCATTCTACTTTGGTCACCAACAAGTTGGTACAATGAAGGATGTTCTTGGTTGGAACAACCAAATCAATCTTTTCGGACAAGAAGAATTAAGTGTTGTATTAAAAGCGCAAACAGAAGGTGGTCAAAACTTCTCTGCAAGCAGCTTTGCTCCATACTTCACTTCTAACGGTACCAACACAATGGTATTCGGGCCTGCTCACAACGCTACAACTAACGCTACAACAGACGTATTTGCAATCAACTTCTTACTTTCAGAAACATTCAAATCATCAGTTGTATTTAGTCCAAAAATCACAACATGGGTTACAGACTTTGCTGCATACGTTGATTTAAGCAACTGGTGCGAAGGGCTTCATGTAAGAGCTCACCTTCCATTACAATACCTCAAACAACAACTTGAAATGACAGAAACTGTTTCAGCAGCTGGTGGAACAACATATGGTGATGAATACATTATCGATAACAACACAACATCAGTTGTTTACTCAAACGTTGTAGAAGCTTTTGTTGGTGACCTAGTAGCTGGTGACGTGCTTCAAGCATGGAACTATGGTAAAATAAATGGTTCACAACACAACACAAAAGTTTCTGACATTACTTTATCACTTGGTTACAACTTCCTAAGCAGTGAAAACTACCACTTAGGGTTGGAATTTGGTGGAACATTTGGTGCTGGCGGAAAATCAAAAGCTGTGTACGTATTTGAACCAACTTTTGGTAACTTAGGCCGTTCAGGTGTATTTGGAGTTGTTGATGGACACGCAGTTCTTTGGAACGGTGAAAACGATGACAAACAAATTGCAGCTTACTTAAACGCAAACGTTGGTTACCTTTTTGCTAACAACCAAGTACGTTCATACGACCTTACCAATTTTGGTGACTGGTCACGTTACTTGCTCGTAAAAAAAATCACCACAGTTGGTACAACAGGAAACTCTGTGTATGGCGGTGTTGATAACATGATCAACATTGGTACACTTGGTGCAAAAATTGGTGACTACGTAACATACGACATGAGCTTATTGTTTGATTTTCAATACAACAACTTTGACTTCCAACTTGGTTATGAACTTGCAGGACACACAAAAGAAAAGCACAAAGGCTTTAACGACACTATCGCTGCAAACACATATATAGTGTACGCACCACAAGATGACGCTGACAACGTTTCTGTTGCAATTGGTGGACATGACGCAGCATCTGCAAAGGGTATTGAACCTACAGCAGTAGGCAGCTTTGGCATCAACGGCGATATAACAACTAGTGCTCCTACATATGGTGAGCTTATCACAGGAGACCTAACTGTTGCAGTTGAAAACTCATGGTTAGATGTTAACTCTGCACTTGCTAAAACAGTTATTTCTCACGCTGTAGTTGGCGCAATTAACTACACATGGAGAGACAATGACTACGTTCCATGCATTGGTCTTTATGGAAAAGCTGAATTTGACGGCCATAACCACAACACAACAGACCTCTGGACCGTTGGTTTACAAGGTAACGTTTCTTTCTAAGGTTGTAGCTTATTCCTAAGCAAACCTGAACTAGTACTAAAAAAGGCTCGGTTTTCCCCGAGCCTTTTTCTTTTGTATTTTTTATCTAACTTACGCTATGTATATTATTCTAATGAATCTGTTGAAAAAGCTTTACTCTCTTTTCTTAATGTTGAATTAATTACTTTTTTAAATTCTAATTCTTCCAATTTTCGTTGCAATGCAAACTTTTCTGCTTTTACAGATTCTAATTCTTCCAATAAATTAAAAATTAAAAAATGAGAAGCTTCATTATTTAATGCAAGAGGAGCCGTTAAAAAACTTTTTAAAATAAAATTAGAACGCTCAAGCACTTTATTCTTATCTTTAATACCATTAACCATTCTATCCATACTTACAAGTTTGCGTTCTGCTTCTTGTAATTTAGATTGTAGCCAGAAAAGAAAAGAAGAATAATCACGACGACTACTAGCTTCACTCGGCACAAAAACATCATCGTCAGAACTGCTTGATGAACAATCCGCTTCATTTGCAGATGTAACACTTGCAAGAGCACTTGGCGCTGGTCGCTCTGATGCATGCATTACTTGAAAAGACATGATTAATGCAATTAAACATTTTTTCATACAGCTCCTTTAATTTAATTAATGATTTTTTGCATTATAACTTTTGTAAATATTCCACAATAGCTACAACAGAAGTCAATTTTTCTGCATCATTATCATTAATTTCTATACCAAATTCTTCTTCAATGCGCATAATAATTTCTATACAATCAAGTTCATCAGCCCCTTGAGTTAATAAACTTGCTGTTGTAGAAAATTGACTATTTTCAATAGAAAGTTGCTCTACAACAATTGCTTCTATTTTTTGTTGAATATCTTTTCTTTCTATCATGGTTATATCCTTTATTAATAATTATATTTGATAAAAATTAATTACATTTAATCAATCAACATAATATGTAATATTAGGTTGGCCAACATTAAACTCATTAACACTCAAAGGCATTCCATTACGAAACAAAAGTGCTAATTGATGATTTTGTGCTGTAGCAGTAGCTGCAAAAAAACTTACTGCTATTATAGGTGTTAAAGACTGCAGGCTACTAATTACAGGTGTTTGAATTCTAATTTCTTTATTTAGACATAATGGTTTTTTGTTGTTTATAGCTCTACGTGAAGATCCATGAAATCTACTCTGTCTATCATTACGATGCATTAATGTTTTTAATATTAATTCTTTTTTACTATCTGATGCTAAAGCAGTTAATAATAAATTTAAAGACAATACTAAAACAATAAAGTATTTATATTTCATAAGAACCTTTCTTTTATAAAAAAATATAATTGAATATAAAATACTTTGTTTTGTTTTTTTATCAAAAAAATATTTTTCAAAATAAGCTTACAGAGAAACGCTTTATGGAAATAATTGATCAGAATATTTTTCTATATCAGATAGATTTTCAATTTTGTAAAAACTTTTATAAGGAAATATAGATTCAAATAAAGGAAGTAACCAATCACCTGGTCCAGCTTGAATAATAACATCACACTCTTCAAAAAAAGTAATAACCGAATCAAAATATGATGGCGCATGAATATGCTGCATAAGCGCTGCAAGAATAACTTCTCCATCTGTAAGCGGTTGTCCTATAGCTGCACTCACAAAAGGAGTCTGCACTGATTTTATATCAATTTTTTCTAAATGCATTTTAATTGATTTAACAATATCATCCATAATAAATGAGTGCAGTCCTGATCCTAATTTAAGTTTTTTTACTATTGCACCAGACTTTTTTATTACTTTTTTAATATCATTCAAAGCATTTATAGTACCTGAAAGAATAAATCTATTATGAGATTGATATACCGAAATAGTAACAAAATCTCCACCTACAGTAATGTGCTTACATAACGTTTCTAAAACATCTAAAGAACAATCAATTACAAGCATTTGGCCATAGGTATCATCATTAATTAATTCTTGATAGGCATGTGTATATTTATTAATAAAATAAAGTGCATCAACAAAAGTAATTCCACCAGCTGCATAAATAGCACTCAGTTCACCAACATCAACCCCTGCTACTAATGATGGTTGTATGCCTTTTTCCATCAAAAGAGTAACAATAGATGCTTGAACCAAAAAAAGTGAAAGATAGGCATTATGTATTTTATGAATTTCTACATCTGAAGATGCAAAACATAATTTTACAAAATTATTATTAAGACAATGCGAAGCTTCTTCAAATAATTCCTGAACTACTCTATATTCATCGTAAATATCTTTTCCCATGCCAACAAATTCTGAACGATATCCAGAAAAAACCATTCCTACTTTTTTCATACTCATAACCTTTTTTTATTAAAGTAGTAAAAAATAAATTTTAATTATTTAAAATATATTTATTAAATAATGTAAGACGTTTAATACTTTCATCTTTTCCTAATAATAAAAAAAGATCAAAAATACCTGGACTCATTGTTTTACCAGTAAGCGCTATACGAATTGGTTGAGCAAGAACAGCTAACTTAAGATCGTAATCTTTGCATAAGTTTTTAATAAAATCTTGCATTTGAGTTATTTCATGCTCTTTAAGAAAAGTGATAATTATAGAAAACAATTCAGATGTATTATGTGTTACATACTGTTCAATATCTTTTTGAATATAATCAGATGGTCCATTATACAGATCAATTATCATGTCATTAAGTTCTAAAAGATTTTTAGCTCGTTCTTTATATAACTCAACAACTTTGTACTTTTGAATATCTGACCACGATGCAAGCATCAACATATACTGATTATTAACTGATGAAATAATAAGAGATACTAATTCTTCAGGCGTTTTAGCACGCATATACAAACTATTAAGCCATTCTAGCTTAGTATAATCAAAAATAGATGGCTTTTTACCAACAGCATTCAAAGTAAAATATTGAATCAATTCTTTTTGAGTAAAAATTTCTTGATCACCATGAGCCCAACCCAAACGAGCAATATAATTTATTAATGCATCAGGCAAATAACCCATTGAGCGATATGCTACAACATCAACTGCACCATCTCGCTTGCTCAGCTTGTTACCATCTGAACCCAAAATCATTGGAATATGCCCAAAAACAGGAATTTCATATTCAAGTGCTTTATACAATGCTATCTGCTTAGGAGTATTAGAAATATGATCTTCACCTCTAATAACATGCGTAATACGTGATTCATGATCATCAATTACAACACAAAAATTATATGTTGGAGTTCCATCTGAACGTACAATTACAAAATCATCTAATTGATCACGATCAAAAGAAATTAAACCACGAATAGCATCATCCCAACTTAATGTTTGAATATATTCAGGAATAATAAATCTAATTGCAGTTGCACTAGTTTTTTCAATAGCACGATTCCTGCAAAAACCATCATAACCTCCGTGATATTCCCCTACAAAACCTGCTTGTCTTGCACGAGCCTCTACCTCTTCTGGCAAACAAGCACAACGATATGCTTTTTTTTGATCAATTAAAAAATCAGCTATTGTTTGATATATAGAAAATCGCTGAGATTGTATAAGTGGTTTTTCATCACTGGTAATACCAACCCAAGCAAAAGCTTCATAAATTGCTTGCGTATATTCATCTTTTGAACGTTCTTGATCTGTATCTTCAATACGAAGTAGAAAAACGCCTTCATGATGCTTGGCAAATAACCAATTAAAAAGTGCTGTTCTTAAACCCCCAATATGCAAATGACCAGTAGGTGATGGAGCAAAACGAACACGCACACTTTTGTTCATGAAAACTACTTTCTTATACTATTTTACGCACCAAGTTGCTCTAACTTATCTTCAACAAGAAGAAGCCATGGAGATTTTTCTGATTTTTTATCAAATACTTTCATAGACTGAACAAGCTCACTCCACACACGAATAGCATCATTTTTATTATCATTAACAAAATAATAATACCCAAGGTAAAAAGCAGCTGTATCAGCATGAGGATTCTTTTTATCAAAAGCATATTTTTCAAGAGATACTACACCTGCTTCTGCATTATTTGTATCAATCAAAACAAGTGCTTTTTTAATCTGCAACATGCCATACAATTTATCTTTAACAGACATTTTTGAAAGCGCAGTATCAAGTAACTGTAATGCACTAGATACATTACCCTGACGCAATGCAATATCTGCTTGAAATGCACATGCATAAGGATACAACTTTGAAGAACTATATGTTCCATTCATAACATCAAAAGCAAGTTGTGCATCTTTTAAATATTGCTCTGCAAGAGGAATATTTTGTGATTTTGGATCCAACAAATAATAATTTGCTTTATCAAGTTCTTCTATGGCTTCTGCCATTGCATATTGAGCATTTTTTTCTTGATTAGAACGATGCCAAGCATACCCTTGATATCCACCAAAAGAAACACCCGCTACAAGCACCAATAAAACAACTTCTTTACCATAACGATATGATAAAACTTCATCACGCCATACACTACGAAGTACATGTAAAATCATAAAACACCTCTTGATGAATGCCTTTTAAAGACAAGCTCTAACTACTTTCCTTTTTTACTTTTTAATTACTCTTGACCTTCTGATGAAGTATCTTGTGCAGCCTGCATAGACTGAGCGCGAGCTGTACGCTTATCAACAATTTCTTTACGTACAGTAGAACGTTTTACAAGACGTTCAGCTTTAGTAGCAAGAACTTTCTTACCTCTATAAAATCCGCAACCTTTACAAGCTTGGTGAGGGCAAAGCGGCATTTCACAATTTTTGCATTGAGCAAAAACTTTAACTTTTACACCTTTATTTGCAAAGCGTTTATCTCTTCTTGCTCGAGAACGCTTACGTTTTGGTACTGGCATGACAAACTCCTAAAAATCTTTAAATATCAACAGCATTAAGCTGCTAATGAGTACTTCTGAGTACAAGAAAGATACACAAATTAAAGGCAAAAGGCAAAAACAATCTTCATGAAACCTTTTTCCATAATCCTGCAAAATCCTGTTCTACCTTTCCTTCAAGCTGTAAATCAAAAAGCATATCATTAATATCTCTTTCAGAAACCTTCATTATTAAGCTTAATTCTAAAGATGAAAGAGGGTTTTTACAATAATAAATTAATAAAGAATTACGATCTAAAGGCTCTTGATTATTAATTTCTTTTTTTAAAAAATTTTTTACATCTGTAAGATCTTGAATCTCATCATTATGTTTTAAATCTTGTTTAACAACCTCTTTATCTACTAATGAAGGATCCTCAATTCCATAATCCACTCCACATTCTTCTAAAATATCGCAAGCAGAAGAAACAATACGAGCCCCCTGATTAATTAAATAATGGCATCCATTACTTAATGGATTAAAAATTGAACCTGGAACAGCGCCAACAAGTCTACCTTCTTGCAAAGCATACTCTGCTGTAATAAGCGCACCACTTTTTTGAGCAGCTTGCACCACAACTGTCATTTTTGCCATACCAGCAATAATACGATTACGAGCAGGAAATTGACCCGGCATAGGGTCAGCAAGAAGCGGAAACGCACTTACAACTGCACCACCAGATTGAACAACAGCTTCAAAAAGTTTTTTATTACTTGCTGGAAAAGGTTTCAACAAACCCCCTCCAAGAATTACTGCTGTAGAACCACCCGCATTAAGAGCTGCTTGATGAGCATATGTATCTATACCAGCGGCACCACCACTTACAATACCAATTCCAGCAGGAACAAGACCTGATACCAATAAAGATGCAACATCATATCCATAACTATCACCTTTGCGCGCTCCAACAATACCTACCCATATATTAGGTGATGGCAATACACCTTGTATATAAAGAATAACAGGCGGCAAATGAATTGTTTTTAAAGACTCAGGATACTCATCTTCATACCAAGCGCATAAAGTAATTCCATGCTTCTGTATAAGATCAAGCTCTTTTAAGACTATTTCTTTATCTTGCAAACCATTATAAATCAATAATGCATCATTTTCAGAAAAGCCTACTGCGCAAAAATCACGTACAGAAAAAGTGTATATCTCACTTAAGCATCTTTTTTGACTTTGTAAAAAATTATATAAACGCCTAATTCTATCTACACCACATTTATTAATAAGAGAAAGATGCAAAAGGGTAATTTTTTCTTTATTCATAAGCATAAAAAAAGGGTCCCTTACGAGACCCTTTTTATTTATATTCGATTATAAGACGAACTTAGTAGCCGCCGCCAAATCCACCACGTGAACCGCCGTCGTAACCACCACGTGAACCGCCGAATCCGCCGCGTGAACCGCCGCGTGAACCACCAAATCCACCATTTCCGCCGCCGCGTGAATCACGACGAGGTCCTGAGAAACCTTCACGTGCACGAGCTTCGTTAACAACTACACGACGACCGAAAAATTCAGTTCCGTTCATTTTTTCAATAGCTTCTTGCGCTGCTGCTGCATCTACCATTTCAACAAATCCAAAACCTTTTGAACGGTTTGTTTCTCTGTCATTAACGATAGAAGCTGAAACAACTTCTCCGTATTGTTCAAAAGCTTGTTTAAGATCTGAATCTGTCAAATTGAAACTCAAGTTACCTACATACAATTTAGTAGCCACAGGGATACCCTTTATCATAAAATTAGAAAATCATCTTCTGCACATCATCACTACTATCATCTTTTTCAAAAGTTGAAAGGTTTTCTTCTTCAAACAACGTTGCCGCTGCTGATGCAGTATACGCACTATCAAGCAACATGTGCCCTGTTACTTGTGCATTACTATCTTGCAACTTAAGCGTAAGGCTATTATCTTCGGTCTGCGCATCCTCCGTTACGTTTGATTCTACAAATTCAGGCCCGTTACCATTACTAGATCCTGAATCCGTTCTCTCTTCCCCATCTTCCTCGAATGCAACAGCCGAAACCAACCGGCGTCCAGCATCAAGCCGAATAAGACGAACACCCTTTGCCTGCCTTCCCATAGTCCTTACCTCAGTAGGAAGCAGATGGATTATCTTACCAGCGTCGTCAATCAGAAGCACATGAGAATCTTCACCCACAATCACCAATCCTACAACTTCTCCATTTCTGGTATCTGCAGGTATGGTTCTTACACCAATACCACCCCTGTGAGCAACTCTAAAATCGCCAACACGAGTCCGTTTGCCATACCCTTTTGAGGTAGCAAACAATATATTTTTATTTTCATCATCTATAACTTCCATTCCAACAACTCGATCACCTTCGCGCAAGCGGATTCCTATAACACCCACTGCTTGACGACCCATTGATCGAACTTCAGATTCATGGAAGCGTATACCTTGCCCATGAGCAGTTGCAATCACAATATTATCATTTCCAGAACTTACACCACAAAATGCGAGCGCATCGCCCTCATCTATACCAAGTGCTCTTATTCCAGAAACACGTATTTTTGCAAAAGCCATAGCATCAGTCTTCTTTATTGTACCGTTTTTTGTAACCATTACAATATGTTTACCTTCCATACCCCTCATGCAAAGCAATTTTACCACTGTTTCATTTTCTACCAACGGCAGTAAATTAACAATTGCACGGCCTTTAGCGGTACGAGAGCCTTCACCAACATCATATACATTTAAGCTATAAACACGCCCAAGGCTGGTAAAGAACAATAATTCATCATGATTTTTCGCAACGAACATATCTTTAACAATATCATCAAGCTCGTCTAACTTTTGCATACCCATTTTACCCTTACCACCACGGTGTTGAACACCATACGTTACAAGAGGAACGCGCTTAATGTAGCCTTTTTGAGTTAAGGTAACTACAACTTCTTCATCTGGAATAAGGTCAGTATCTGTTAAAGATGCAAAACTATCTTCAATTTTAGTACGACGAGGATTGTCATAAGTAGCTTTAATTGCAATCAGCTCATCAATAATTTCTTTTTTAAGAATTTCTCGATCATCAATAATCGATTGTAAATATGAAATATTCTTTTGAAGTTCTTCTATCTCAGATTTAATTTTAACAATTTCAAGACCAGTCAGTCGCTGCAATCTCATTTCTAAAATTGCCTTACCCTGCTCTTCTGAAAAATTAAATGCTTTAGAAAGAGCAATAATAGCGTCATCTGATGCATCAGAACCTTTAATAAGCCTGATTACTTCATCAATATTTGCAAGCGCTACAATAAAACCATCTAAAATATGATTTCGTGCTTTTGCTCGTTCAAGATCATACTTTGAACGACGATAAATTACAGTTTCACGATGTAATAAAAACTGACGAAGCAAATCTTTTAAATTAAAAACAAGTGGGCAATTATCAAGAAGAGCAAGCATCAAAATAGAAATTGAAGATTGAAGACCTGTGTATTTATATAATTGATTAAGAACAACCTCTGGCATTTCACCACGTTTTACATCAATTACAACACGCATACCACGTCTATCAGATTCATCTCTAATATTAGTAATACCATCAATAATTTTTTCTTTAACAAGGTCCGCAATTTTAATAATTAACTCAGCCTTATTTACTTGATAAGGAAGCTCTGTAATAACAATTGACTGACCGCGTTTTGTTTCTTGAATCTCTACAACACCACGAACAATAACATTACCACGGCCTGTTTTATATGCTTTTAAAACACCTGCACGACCACAAATAATACCACCAGTTGGAAAATCAGGAGCCGGCATTAAAGCAATCAACTCATCATCTGTAATTGATTCATTATTTAAAAATGCCAAACATGCATCAATTACCTCCCCAAGATTATGCGGAGGAATAGAAGTTGCCATACCAACTGCAATACCCGCAGTACCATTAATCAATAAATTTGGAAGTTTACTTGGAAGAATAACAGGCTCTATTGTTGATTCGTCAAAATTAGGAACAAACTGAACAGTGTTTTTTTCTATATCTGCTAACAATTCTTGAGATATTTTTTCCATTCTTACTTCAGTGTAACGCATAGCTGCAGCATTATCACCATCTACAGAACCCCAGTTTCCTTGGCCGTCAAGCAGTGGATACCGTTTTGCAAAATCCTGCACCATTCCAACCATAGTATTATATACAGCCTGATCTCCATGTGGATGATATTTACCAAGAACATCCCCAACAACACGAACAGATTTTCTATATGGTTTATTATGAAGATAACCAAGTTCATGCATTGCATACAACACACGTCTATGAACTGGCTTTAATCCATCTCTAACATCTGGAATAGCTCGACTAACTACAACTGACATAGCATAATCAAGAAATGAACTTTTTAGTTCATCTTCTATAAGAACTGGTTTTGTTCTTGTATCATTTTTTAGTTGGTTTATATCGGCCATACCCTATACCCTTTATTACACATGACACTTTATGTCCTTTTATCATTTCAACAAACTTTCCTCAGAATACCCTGAAGAAGATAAGAACACAAGAAAGCATAAAAAACGTTTATAACTAACCATTAAGCCCATTGGTTGAATCATTTTTTTCAACAATTTTTTCAGATTGCATATCTGCATCCATACTCATACAAACAATTTGATTATCTTCTTGCGCTACAGGAATATCCCATTGAGCACATTGAATATATTTTTGTGTAGAAAAATACAATTTCATAACATGAGTAATATCATACTTTAAAATATCATTACCATTAGTATCATAACGATCAAACTTAACTTCATACGGCTGCTTATGAGGATTAAATCTTTTACCAAAAATTGGTTGATACTGCGTTGGCACTTCACATTTTTTTACAAATACCGGTTGATATTTTTTATCGTCAATTTCTAAGAAAATTGCCCATTCAATCGGCTTAATAGCAAGCGTAATATCGTAAGGAACAAGAACATAAAATGTAATAGCATGAGCATTAGCTTTATACAAACGCCGTAACATAATCATAGTTTCATCTTCAGACTTACCAGCCATTTCTGCATACTTTATAGCATAATAATGGCGCACTTCATCAGAAAGCCACAATGCATCAAACAAACCTATAGTATTAAGTTGATCATACATATTGATTTGTTTAACGTAGGTTTTAACAGAATCTAACGTGTTTTTATGTTTTTTACTTTGGGTAAATGTTTGATTACTCCAATCTTTCATAGTCCCAGCACATCCAGGAAGTAAAACAAGAACCAATAATCCCATGTATACGCTATTTTTATTCATTCACACGCCTCTATATTTATTGTACTATAAGTTTATTACTGTCTGTTATGTTAAAAAAAAGATTAGAACTTTACAAGGTGCATATTATTTATGAGTCTTAAAATTACCTATTTTCTTGCTTGGCGTTATTTTAAAGGTACAAAAGAACAAAAATCACTCACTGCAATGATATGGATATGCTTTCTTGGTATTTTTATAGGTACTTTTTCCCTCGGCCTTACTACCTGCATTATGAATGGATTTGAAACAGAAACTCGAAAAAAAATTCAAGGAATTTTACCCGATATTATTCTACAAGCTCCAGACGGAAAATCTCTTGAAAGCCAAGCGCTTGAAAAGTATCTTACAGAACGCTACAATCCTGCTATTGCAGGAATTTCTGATTATGGAATTCACCATGTATTACTTCAAAAAACATCTGAAAACATTAATGATTCTTCTGAAAAAACAGTTATTGCTTTATTAAAAACTATTAATCCTGATAAAGAATCTTTACTATCACCACTTCAAGAAAAAGTAGGCACTCAACCTTTAACCTTACTACTTACAAATAATGGCATTATTATTGGAAAAGAAATTGCAAAAGAACTTGATGTATCCATAGGAGACTCAATTAAACTTTTTTATAATCAAACACCTGAACTACATATACAAGACAGTGATCTTGCACACACAACGGTGCGCATTACAGGATTTTTAGATACCGGAATAGCTGATTATGACACTACATTAACTATTACATCGCATGATTTTTTATATAGATTGCTTGAAAAACCCTACATTAATCAATTAGGTATAAAAGTTAATCCTTCACTTAAAGAAAAAAGTAAAAAACTCTTTTTACAAAAGCTAGAAGAACTTCCTGACATAAAAGTAACAACATGGGACGATCAATACCCTGCCATTATTTCTGCACTCAAATTAGAAAAATATGTAATGATTTTCTTGCTAACACTTATAACCATTGTTGCAAGCATGAATTCCATTTCATTACTTTTTATGTTTATTACCTATAAATTAAAAGAAATTGCGCTACTACAAGCATTAGGACTTTCACTCTCAAAAATAATGCTTATTTTTCTATATTTTAATCTTATAATTTCAGCAATAGCATCATCATTTGGATTATGCTGCGCGTATTTAACTGCAAAATTTTTACAAATATCTAAATGTATAACGCTGCCTGATGCTTACTATGTAACACATCTTCCTATACAAATAACGCTCAGCTCATTTTTATATATTTTTTTAGGAACATTGCTACTAAGCATCGTTACAACACTGCTTCCAATTGCTTCATGCAAAACAGCATCAATAACAAAAAGCCTTCGTTTTGAATAAAAAATATTTAATTTTATATATCAACTTATACGAGCAGACATATATTTTTTTGCATCTTTTTTATTAAAAAATTGTTCTTGTTTTTTTAATGCAGCAAGTCTTTGCCTGTTTCCATGATCAATTTTATGTTGAATAAAACGATCAAACACCAAAAATGTTAACATTAAAATAGCCATTTTTTTTATCATATTATTCCTACCCCCTAAAAAAATTACTTCTGATAGTAATAATACTTATTGCAAAATTCTATTTGCAATAGTTTTATAAAAAAAATAACATTAAATTAATGTTACCAAAAAACACAATTGATTACGTTTTGAAAATATACTTTTTTTAAAAAATAGAACAGAAACCTAATAAATGAACCCCTAATTCCAATTGTTCGCGAACAGAATCAATATCTTCTAAATCAAGTAATTCAAAAATAAGGAGCCCATAATTATCATATTTAACTGGCCATGAAATAAAATGAGGATCTTGAATACCTAACGAAAATCCAAGTTCTTTAACAACTTCCTTTTGTTCTTTTTGATTCTTATTAATACTAGGCATTATTATATTTTTAACACTTTTGTTGAATGCCATTTGTTCCATGTGGGATGAAAATAAATCAGGAAAATCCCAATGATTATCTTTATAAGAATCTTCCAAATGGAAACCCGCTATTCCTTGTAAGTTATTAAAATCAGGATTATCAATAAAATATGCTGCTTTCTGTAAATTAAAACAGTCTTGATTGCTTAAGCTATGCAATATAAATTCTGAACTATTATTTCTTCCATAATTTTTAATTAACTGTTTTGGCAAATGTGTTGTTTTAATGAGAATTTGGTGAATTTTATTTTTTTTATCTTCCATGATATGCCTCCCCCTTACATATTTTAGTGATTCAGCTCTTAATTATATGTGTTCAAAGTACGTTAACCATAAAAAGAAAATCAATACTTTCTCTTATTAAAAGTTTACATACTTGTTTCAGATTATTAATATAAACGCCTGCACCACCAAAAAGAGAAAGTAACTTGTGAAGAAAATTTTTATACTTACATTATCATTTTTTTTAGTATCATCACTCTTTTGCAGAGGATGTTTACATTTTGTAGATCCAACAATTCCTAGCATACTTACAGAATGGCAATGGAATTTTCCAGAAGAACGTATTTATTTTCCAACATTAAGCACAGAAAAATGCCTCTACACCAATGCAACTATTACCGAATTCCCTATCTTCAAAACATTTGACCGGCAAGATCTTAAAAAAAATTATCTTCCTAAAGGAAAAATTTTTTACAGAAATAGCACTAAAGAAGGAATAGAAAGTAAAGATTTAGAAAAAATACTACAAAATTTTTTTGAAGAAATTTTGCAAAAAAAAGATATGTATACTGATTTTACAATACTTAAAAATGACGACTTTAATCTCAAAAAACAAGCAGGCCTGTTAATAGTTAAATGTAAAAAACATCCTTTTGTAGTAAAGCTTTTTATGGAAACCCCCCGAAGCTTTATGCGACCCTACAACAAAGGAATAATTCCTTTGTTACAATTTGGAGTTGGAGGAGGAGCAACACGTCATTTAACAGGATTTACACGCATAAAAAATAGCAAGACGGTTGTTGATTTTTTAAATAAAACCCCTGAATGGAAAAACTTCATTGATGTTCCAAGAAAATGGTATTGGCTTCCAGAATACCCTTGGATACATATACAAACTCAAAATTTAGGTGAACTTAACGAAATAAAATCTATTACACTTCCTGGTGCATACATGATTATTGCTGATTATATTGCACCAGAAAAAAAATTTAAAATTATTCATTCACAAGATAGAAAAAAAATACTTGATTTAAGCAACTATCTTGAATGTCGTATAGATCCTCACATTAATAATTTTCTTATAGAAAAAAACACAGGAAAACTAGTTATTATAGATACAGAACACTTTCCAACACTCACAGGACTTAGAAAACCAATTTATCTTTCATCATATCATGAATATTATCTGAGTCTTGCCAACAAATTCTTAAAAGAGCGAATTTTTTCATTAAAAAAAGATCGTATTGAACGCCAAAAGTCCGGATATAGACCCTTTTGTACTGCATAATTTTTAAACAGACTTAAACCATCCTGAAAATATTTTCCAAGTATCTTTAAGATAAAAACTTAATCTTACTAATGAATTATTATAAGGATTTATTTGAGCTTGTTTATAACGATTAAAAAGACCATAACAAATTAAAAACTGCTTATCATCTTTAACATCATGTAAAAGTTCTGGTTTATAAATTTCTATATCAGAAAGCGCTTGATCAATAAGATATTTATAATCATGCCTCTTATGCCTACTGTATCGATTTTCCAAAAAATACTGGTCATAATAACGTGAAAAATCATTGCACAAAAGAGAATCACGCTCATTAATTTTTTCAAAAAAAGATTGTATTGGCATTTTAAAAGATTCATACAAATTATTTTTTTTAGAAAAGCTCATAGTAAAAAATAAAAACATCCAACAATATCGAATATTTATCATTTTAAAAAGCCTTTATAACTATTTAAAAATTTCAGTTTCAATAGCAGACAGCGTCTCTTGCAACACCTGATCGGTTTCTCGAGCTTCGCTTATTTTATCAAACGCATGTATAACAGTAGAATGATCTTTTCTACCTAAAAACACTCCAATTTCTCTTAAAGATTTTGTTGTTAGTTTTTTCATTAAGTACATAGCTACCTGTCTTGCAGAAGAAAGATTTTTAGCGCGACTATTTGATCTTAAATCAGCCAAACTATATGAATATTTTTTACAAACAACATGGGTAATAACATGAAAATCTATTAAACTTTCTGGCTTTGTATGAACATCTTCAATTTGCATCAAAACACGTCGTGCCAAATCTAAAGATAAAGATTGTTTAGTTAAAGAAGCAAATGCCATAACACGAACCAAAGCACCTTCAAGCTCTCTTACATTTGATGCACATTCTTGAGCAATACATCCTGCAACCTCATCCGTAAGGTTTTCATTATAAAAAGCAGCTTTTTTCTTTAAAATGGCAATTTGTGTTTCAAGTGCAGGTTTTTGTATATCAGCAACCAAACCCCATTCAAGCCTAGAGCGCAGACGTTCTTCTACGCCCTCAATATTACGAGGGAAAATATCACTAGAAAAAATAATTTGCTTTCGTCCATCGTACAAAGCATTGAAAATATGAAAAAACGCTTCCTGAGTTTGTTCTTTATTAGAAATGAACTGAATGTCGTCAATTAATAAAACATCAATCATACGGTAACGTTGTTGAAATAAATGTATTTTATTAAACCGAATAGCAGAAATAAATTCATTCACAAATCGATCAGTTGTTTGATAAAAAACAACTGTTTTATTATCTCTCTTTTGAATTTCATTACCAATGGCATGAAGTAAATGTGTTTTCCCAAGACCAGAGCCTCCATACACCAAAAAGGGATTGTATTGCACTCCAGGATCTTCGGAAATTGCGCGTGCTGCAGCTACTGCAAATGCATTATGGGGTCCAACAATAAAAGTATCAAATGTATAATTAGGGTTCAGTCTGCCATAATTTTTTATAGTTTTAATTGCAAGTGCATTTTTAACCCTACCAGGAATAACTTTTGCTCCAACATACGCAGGGGTAACCATTTCTTTAGAAGAGGCAACATGAGTACCTTCAGATGCATATACAAATGATAATTTAAAATCATCTGTATACAACAACCGACCTAAATGAACCTGTAATAATGAACTATATTTTGACTGTATCCATTCCTTAACAAACTTATTAGGAGCTTCAATAATCAAATTTTTAGCATCAGCATTCCACTCTGCAATACGAACAGACTTTAACCATGTTTCTACAACACGGCTACCTGCCTCTTCTTTTGCAATAGATAAAAACTGATTCCAAATATCTTCCAGCATTATCAAAACCTACTATTAAACATCATGAGTATTTTAGACGTACTTTAAAGGAATAAGATAACATTGGACACCTTGTCATGCAAAACTTATTGTAAAAATTCTTCAATTCCTGCAGCTAAACTAGAAGCTAAAGCTTGTTGATAGCTTTCATTGATTAAAAGTTTACATTCTTCTGGGTTAGATAAAAATCCACATTCAACTAAAACAGAAGGTACTTGCCCAAAAAGAACTTGGCCTGCTTGTTTTTTAACTTTTCTATCAACTACTTTTTGAAAATCACTTGCAGCTTTAAGCATATTGCTATGAACAAGCTCAGCTAGTTTTTGACTTTTTTTAGATAGATTTTTTTTATACAATTCAATTTTTTCAGTATCAGCATCATTCATACTATTAAATGAACTAGTAAATAAAAAAGGATCAATAAAATACGTTTCAATACCCTTAATAGTGCTGTTTTGACTAGCATTACCATGAATAGAAATAAAGACATCAGATTTGTTGTGATGAGCAACCAAGGTTCTTTCATCAAGAGATACAAAAACGTCATCATCACGCGTCATACATACACTATAACCTGCTTTTTCAAGAATATTTTTAAGCTTTTTACCAAACGACAAAGTAAAATCTTTTTCAGAAATATTACTTGTTATTTTGCCATGATCTTGACCACCGTGACCACAATCAATAATTACAGTTTTTTTTTATCAGAACATGCTGTATTAAAAAGACTTTTTCCTAAATGTAAATCATCAAGCGCATTACGTTTAAAAAAAGCAAAAGAAAGAGCTGGCTCGCCAGTAATAGCCGAAAAAGATTCATACTGAAATCCAATTTTTTCCGGCATAAAAGAAATTTTTACAACAACTCCATCCTTATTGCGATCATAATGCATAGCAACTTGATAATCTTCATGAGCCATATCTTTAATCTTAGCATTATATTTTTCTATATCTTTTGATTTTACCCCATGAAGAGGGAAAAAATAAGTTAACTCAGTCATGCCATACTCATTAATAACTGGTTTATTATTATTACTTACTACAGCACGACTCGGAATATATAAACAATCTGGCGTATCATAAAAATACATAACTAAACGATCCTGCAAATCACTTTTATGATGATACAGTTTTGTAATTTTATTTTTTTTTACACATTTACTTGATTGAGCCTCCATTTCCCCTATCAATAAACATGTAAAAAATATTATTTTTTTATACATAGCTACTCCCCTTTTTTAGCCTATGCTTTTTCAATTACTTACACCTTAACTTTAATTATTTTAATTACACATTGTCAATAATAAAAAAATAAAATATTGTATTTGTGATATTGTTTTTAAAAATATGCACTTATAAAAGAATATAATTAAGTAAAAAATCGTTTAAAGTTAAAGAAAACAATTCACTTTTAAAAAATAATGCTTATAATTCAGTGCTAAATAATCGTTACTTAACTCATTTAAATGAAAGACTTTTTATGAAAAAAATTTTATTATCATTAAATATAATATTACTCTGCAATATAGCTGCATCAGACGAACTTATTAAAAAAATTCAAAGAGAGAGTGCTGAAAGTCTTGCTACGTTTCATCAAGATATATGTGATAAGCACGATTCCATCAAAAGAGCATCCGTGATTGCTCAAAATTTAGAACCTCTTAAACCAGCAAACGTTTCTGCCCAATTAAAGAGCCTACAGGATTCTTTAATAACAAAAAATTCACTTCTTGCTAGAGAACTAGAGAAAGCAATATCTGAATTAACAGACCTTGGCAAAAAAATAAATGCGTTATCCAGTATTGATGAAATAGACAAGGAATATTATGATAGTTGCAGTATACAAAAGCCATCTGATACATGTCTTTATCGTCAAGAATCTTTTGTAACAACAAGGATTGAAAAAATTAGTAAAAAAATAGCTGATAACAAAAAACAATTTATAGAAGAAATGGGAAGAATTATTGCTGAATCTTCAGATTTTAATTTAGCACTTGCAGTATTAAAATTAACTAATGAGCGCTCATTACCCTCAGACGCAGCAACATCAACTTCAGAAGAACCATCAAGCTCAGAAGCAACAGGAGTTTCTTCAGGTATTTAATACATTAATTATTTTTGAAAATTAAAAGGGAGTTTAAAGACTCCCTTTTTTTATTAACTTGCTCTCATAAATTCTGGCATATAAGTCAACCTGCGCGATCTTTCCCATGCAACAATAAAATCATGCAGATCGTAAGCAACTTTTACACCTTCAAATTCATTTGATGCTGGATCATGACAAATAACCTTTTTGTTTAATGCATCCCATCCAACAACTACTAATAAATGTCCATTTTTATAAGGAGTATATCCACCTCTAATAGGACCTCTAATGCTAACTGCAACAGGGATATTATTTTTTAGTCGTTCATAAATTTCTTTAAATGAGGAAGGTCTCATTACATAAAAAAACAATCGTTTACTTGCAAGCTCAAAAGCATGAGCCATATTAAAAGGCCAATTACCAAAAATATCAAGACTTGGATCATAAACATATTGTGCCGTTTTTAAAGGATCTACATGTTTTTTTTGGAGTGTTTGTACCAACATACTTATTGATGTTGGAGAACATAAAGCATTTGATCTTGAATGGTTAATCATCATTTGTGATTTTTTTACAGCACGCTTTACTTTGCATGAGCTTAAACCTTTGGCTCGTAATTCATAAGGTTCCGATATAAATTCATGTTGATTACAAATAGAAACAAACAGAGCTTTAAGATTATTTATTAATGCATCAGAATCACCTTCTACATGTATTTCAAATCCATTAGCAAGTAAGTTTTTTTCCATTTCAAGACGAGAATAATGAAAAGTAGAACATACGCCTTTACTAAAAAATGACTTTTGCTCCTTACCCCACAAAGCTACATTATGAAGCGTATCCCACTTATTTGTTTGAGCATTTTTAACTGAAACTTTAAAAATAAAAGTTCCCTTTTCAGGCCTAAGAGCATTCCAAGTTAAAATAAGTTGGGTAAAAGGCATAGTATCTGTTTGCCTATAAACAAAATAATGCTTTTTTTTATACAAAGCATGATCTTTTTTAGTTAAAATATATTTATAAAGATGCGACCAAGGCTCTTTTGAATAAGTTATAGTAAAAAAAAACATTATTAAAAAAACAAACCCAATTTTCATTCCCACTCCCCCTTCTATCTTTATAAAACTTATTTTAAGTCTACTGCTTGAGCATCTTTTCAATCAAGCAAGAAAAAAAGAACCTACTATTCCTATATAAAATATAATAAAAATTATCACTTGTGTTACAAACCCAATCTCTTTAAAAAAGAGCATAAATAAAGCTATTATAATCATCAATTTGCAAATTAAAATTTGATAATAAGGAGTATTACTATGAAAAAAATATATATCAGCTCATTTCTTCTTTGTTTTAACATTAATGGATTTACTCCTAATGGTTATTGCAAAGTTCCAGTTGCTGATCTTATAGGAGCTCCTATTTCAACATTTTATAAAAAACATTCAGAAAATGATGCTGCAGAACTTTATCGGCTCATTCCTTACAATAATTCAACTTCTTTATGCTGTAGAATTGGCCAATTGGTTTATAATGATCCTATTGAAATTATACAATACAAAGATAATGAAGTTCAGATTCGCACACCTCAATGGCAATATGCTTCAAACAATACCCAAAAACTATACGAATCATACTGGACACTTTCCAGTAACATTTCACCCTTAACAGAAAAAAATGCAACTGCACACCCTTGTGATGTACCCTTTAAAGCAAAAAATCAAACTATTATTGTTTTAGACAAGCCTTGGTACTGTAAAAAAACAAAAACTCTTTATTCATTAGGAACTCGATTTGTTTATGACCCGCACCAAAAACAATCTAAAAATTATTACTCAGTTTTGTATGAACATAATGAATCTATAAAAAAAATATCTATTCCACATAGTCACAGCCATATAGAAAAAAATAATACCCCTCATGAAGCACGTTTACTTTTTGTTAATTATATACGCTCTTGGGCTCATGAAAATTATCCTATACAATACGTGCTGGGCGGAACTTCACATACTAAATACCATGAAACATCAAACATACTACAATCAAAACCTCTTATTGGTTTTGATTGTAATAAAATGATTATACGAGCAGCCCACCTTTCTGGCATTCCACTTTACACAGCAAATAGTCTTGCATTATCAAACACACTCAAACTTTTAAAAGATAATGAGGTAATAGAAAATGGAGATATTATTTACTTTACTGGCCATGTAGCTGTTATTACAGACAAAGACAAAGGTTTGCTAGCAGAAGCTCGTAGCTATACAGAAAGTAAAAATGGTAGAGTTCATGAAATATCTTTTAATCAACAATTTGAAGGCATCAATACAATTGACGACTTAATACAAGCATATAAAACAAGAAAAAAGATAGTGAGACTTAATGAACATGGGCAAAAAGCTCAGATCATTAATCATTTAAAATTGTTTAAACTATGCTAAAAAGACTTTTATTTTAAATTTTTTTAAATTTTTCGTTTTACAGATCGTATCTTACTTAAAAATTTAAACATATCGGATAGACTCTATGCTAATTCGATTTTTTATCTTTTAAATACACAAATGCATCTGGTGTACCAGAAGAAAGAATCGAAGATTCCATAATTTTTCTAATAGCTTTAAGAAATGAATAATGCTTTAAACTTAACCATACACACCAGCTCGCCATAGAATAATTCCATGTATAAATAGTAGGAAATGGTATATGAAGTGTTTCAAGCCAATCTCTACGAATAGAATATAATCCAAATTCAGTAGCTTCATCAAAATTACTTCTTAAAGCTCCTCCATCTTCTAATGAATTTTTTATTAAAACATCACTTGTTAATAATTCATCAGGAGTTGTAAATCCAGAGGCTAAAGAAAGTAAATACTGAATATTAGTATATTTACAATACCAACCTAAATCAGATCTCATATGTTCAAGCGCTTGATCTAATTTTACTATTGCATCCTGAGTAGAATTAACAGAAAGTTGATTTAAAAATGCCTGTCTTAAAACTTTTTTTGAATTATCATCAGCTTCATTAAAGGTAACAATCATATCAAACCCATCTTTAAATCCGTCTTCTTCTTTATGCAAAGGATTTTGCCATGAATTACGAATATAAGGATCACTACTACTTGTTTGTTGTTTTTCTAACTCTAAATACCGAGTACGTAAACGCATCCAATTAATAAAGGTTGAAATAGTAAGAGCTCCAAATGTTGTGCCCACTAAGGCAATCGCATTTTGTTGAGACCCCAATGTATTTCCAAGTTGATATGTTCCATAACCAGTAAGCCCAAGAACTGCCCATGTTGTTGGTTTTCTTGCAAGTAATTTAGTTGCATACCACGTTTGAGATTGCGATGGCATTTTACTTCCCAACCAGTAGATTGGCTGTAAAGCTGCCTGTTTAATAGTATTCCAATAACTCCTATTATCGTCGCTTGCATAAACCGGATTATTTACACTTAACGCAATGATAGAAAACATTAAAAATTTATATCTTATTTTCATAATAATCCACCTTAAAAATTTTTATTATAGAAAAATAATAACATGTTTTAGCTTCTAAAAACAATCAATCGTAGTATCAATTTTATAGCAAATTGAATTTTAATTTTTAAAATAGGGAGTCTTTGTTAAAAACGAACGCTTAAGCCCAGCATAAGAAATATCTGATCCAAATAAAATAAATCCTTTAACCACAGAATTTTGATCATAAGCAATAATTGAATAATAGGCTTCAGTCTTTTCTTCTTCTACTTGATAAGACTGATTACTGAAAGCACCAAGCCCACAACTTACAAAAGTACCGCCAAAAAAATGAGAAATTGTTGTCAACACTACACCTTTGTACTCACGACTACATGCAACCATATTTGTTCCCGCAACTATACCTTGAGCAACTGCATCTGGCCACATAGTACTGCGAACAAAAGAATTATCTTCAAGATTCTGTACTAAAATACAATCTCCTGCAGCAAAAATAGATGCTTCTGTTGTTTGTAAATAATGATTAGTAAGAATTGCTCCTTGGTCTATACCAAGGCTGGCCATAGATGCCAAAGTCAAATCAACATAATTTCCTAATGCAGTAACAATAAGATCAACAGCAATAAAATCACCATCGCTACATTGTATTCCAGTAACCCATCCATTATCTGAAGCAATAGAATCTATAACAACATCAGTACGTACATCAACACCACAATCAAGTGCTTTTTTTTGAATATAGTGCGCAGCACTTATCATTACTTGTTTTTTTAAAATAGCAGATCCGCGCTCAATAAGAATAATTTTTTTACCACATTTTCTAAGAGCATCTGCACATTCAATACCACTTATACCACCGCCAATAACTGCAATTGTTTGCACACGATTTAAACCAAGAAGATTTTTAATTTTTTGAGTATCAGCTGCTGTATAAAAAGGAATAATTCCTTCAACTTGGTTACTTCCAGTGCATTCCAAAATACGTGGAGATGCACCAGTTGCCAGTAATAATTGAGTATAAAAATAATTTTCACCCCTATGTGTTGTGATATATTTTTGATCTTTATTAACAGCAATTATTTTTGTATTACACACAATGTGTATACGTTGATCATCAAAAAAAATATCCGTTCCTAATGCTATTTCTGCATCATTTTTTTCTTTTGCAATCCAATCAACCAATAAACATTTGTTATATGGAAATTCCGACTCAGCAGAAAAACAAATAATCTCACCTTCAGCATCAAGTGATCGTATTTTTTTTGCAGCTGCTATTCCTGCTGCGCTTGCACCAATAATAACATAGGTATTTTTTTTCATTAGATTCACATACTAGTATGAAAAACGTTGGTGCGCCTGGCAGGGGTCGAACCTGCAACCTACGGATTCGAAGTCCGGCACTCTATCCAATTGAGCTACAGGCGCATATTAAAGAAATATAATTTTATCAAAATACATATAAAAAGAAAGATTCATTTTTAGTTTTACATCCTACAAATCGCATCTAACTTTTAATGAAATATTATTTATTGCACTACTCGTGTAGAGCCAAAGGGAATCGCTGCCGCGAAAGCTTAAAGGGGTTATGGCAAAAACGACTTTTATTATTTTAATGTTTTTTTACCCTACAGATCGCATCTAACTTTTAATGAAATATTATTTGTTGCACTACTCGTGCAGA
>CAZMYL010000003.1:0-57183 GCA_964570505.1 uncultured Pseudomonadota bacterium | reverse complement strand
AATGACCTTTCAGATCATCATTCTTAACAATATTTAGTTTTTAGATAGGCTCTTAATATTTTAATCATTCAATCAATACCTTGTTAAACCATCTTTTTATCTTTGCTATCAATAAAACAATCATTTTATTATTTATTTTAAAATATTTAATACAAAATTCTTTTTTAAAAATCAGCTTATTTATTTAAGACTTATATTCAAAAATCACTTATTATTGCAGTTTGAATATAAAAATAAGTATTATTATTGATGAAAATATCAATAATAAAGGGCTTATATGAAAAAAAACAATAAAATAATAAAAGCTTTACTTCAGATTTATTTTTTATGTCCAACTATTTTAAATCATGTATCAAAACGAAGACCTCAAGCTCAAAGTCTTTTAAAGATTCAAAACAAAAATAAAACTGGTAATTGCCAAAACAGTACCATTCAACAAAAAAATACCTGCTCTCATAAAATATCAACTTCTAAAAAGAAGTAATCAAAGGATAATATGAAAAATAAAATTCTATTAGTTATGATACTTACTTTTTATACATTCATAAAAACACGAGAAGATTGCGTCGGCATAAGCTACAAAGACGAAGAAGGCATTGGTCGAAATAATCAAACAAAAGATTTAACATTTCATGGATATGCACAATGTTTATGTTCTTGCAAAGGAGAATGGACCTCTTGGGGAATGTGTAAACAATGCAGACATCCAAAAAAACCTAACTTCTTATCAAAAAAGGCACCACAGAATCGGGATTAAGTGATAAAGAATCAATACCAACATCAATTAAAAAATCAGCAATAGCTGGATGATCCGACGGTGCTTGACCACAAATACCTATTTTTTTACCAGCTTTATGCGCACCTATTATTGCCATTTTAAGCATCATTATGACTGCAGGATCTCGTTCATCAAATAAAGCTGTTAAAAGACCTGAATCTCGATCAACCGAAAGTGTTGTTTGAGTCAAATCATTAGACCCTATAGAAAAAGCATCAAAATATTGTGCAAATTCTTCTATCAATAAAACATTAGAAGGTATTTCGCACATCATATAAATTTGAAGACCATTCTTTTGAGAAACAAGACCGTGCGTTGCAAGAAGATCAATTATTTTTTTACCTTCTTCAACTGTTCGCACAAAAGGAACCATAAGATTAACATTATGAAACCCCATAACTTCTCTTACATACTTCATAGCCTTACATTCAAGTTCAAATGCAGGTGCATATAAAGAATTATAATAACGAGAAGCTCCTCGCAATCCCATCATAGGATTTTCTTCTTCTGGCTCAAATAAAGAACCGCCTAAAAGGCCTCTATATTCATTGCTTTTAAAATCAGAAAATCTTACCAGTACTGGCCTAGGATAAAAAGCAGCAGCTATAGTAGCAACTCCTTGTGCAACTTTATGAACAAAAAAATCAGCTGGGTTTGAATAATTACGCGCAAGATACTGTACTTTTTTTAAAACATTTTTATGAGTAATTAATTCAGAAGATACACACGCCATAGGATGAACCTGAATACTATTAGTAATAATAAATTCAAGTCTAGCAAGACCAACTCCATCAACAGGAAGCTTAGATAAACTGTAAGCAAATTCCGGTGCAGCAATATTTACATTAACCGCAACTTTAGGCTTTGCAATTGAACTTAATACAGTTGCAGTTTTTTCAATCTCTAATTGAGCATCGTATACTTTACCTTCTGAGCCAGAACTACAATCAACTGTAATGCCCATACCCTGTTTTATTTTTTTTAAAGCTCCTGTTGCTCCAACAATTGCAGGAATCCCAAGCTCTCTACTAACAATTGCAGCATGGCATGTTCTCCCACCATTTTCAGTAATAATAGCAGATGCTTTTTTCATAACAGGAACCCAATCTGGATCTGTCATACGAGTGACTAAAACATCACCTTCTTTAACCTTGTCTATATCATTAATACTAGAAACAACGCATGCATTACCAATAGCAATTTTTTGACCAACGCTTTGACCAGTTACTAAAACTTTTGCTTGAGAACTTTTTTTAAGATAATAACGAGTAAAAGTATGAACTCCATCATCAAGACTATGTATCGTTTCTGGGCGAGCTTGAACAATATACATTTCTCCAGAAATACCATCCTTTGCCCATTCAATATCCATAGGAGACCAACTTCCTTTAAGGGCTGAATAATGATTTTCTATAGTAACAGCCATGCGAGCAAGCTCAATAACTTCATTATCTGACAAACAATACTTTTGAGCATCTTTTTTTAAAACACTTTTTACGAGTACTGGATGATTTTGAGATTTTCCAAAAATTCTCTTTGTTTGCTTAAGCCCACATTCTTTTTTTATAATTGAATCGTACCCTTGCAAAAGCGTTGGTTTAAAAACATGAAATTCATCAGGAATAACTTCACCTTGAACAACTGACTCTCCAAGGCCATATGAACCAGTAATAATAACACTATTTTTAAAACCACTTTCTGTATCAATAGTAAACATAACACCAGAACAGGCTAAGTCAGATCTAACCATCAATTGAACACCAACTGAAAGTCCAACTGAAAAATGATCAAAGCCCTTTTCTATACGATATGCAATTGCACGATCAGTAAATAAAGAGGCTAAGCAATTTTTATAAGCAGATAATAATGATTGAAATCCTTTAATATTTAAATAAGAATCTTGCTGCCCTGCAAATGAAGCATCGGGTAAATCTTCTGCTGTTGCAGATGATCTAACCGCAACAGAACAATCTTGACTGCCTGCCTCCTCACATAAAGATTGATAGGCCTTATATAATTCTTGTGAAAGATCATGCGGTACATCAAGCGATGTAATAAGTGAACGAGCTTTTTTCCCGATTTTTTGCAAAACTTTCAAATCAATATTTTTTTCAGAACTGCGTAGTGGCTCAAAAATATTTTGTAATAAAGACCGCGCTCCAGCTTTATCTAAAAAATACCAATATGCTTCAACTGTAACGGCAAATCCAGCAGGAACTTTAATATTTGCTGTATGAAGATCATTAATCATTTGACCTAATGAAGCATTTTTACCACCTACTATTGCACTATCTGAAAGACATATCTCTTTAAAATTTTTACAAAACCTCATGCAGCCAAAACCTTTATAAAAAATACCTGATTCTATTCAATTTTTAATATTTTCAAAGTTTATATTCTTGTAACATTTCTGCAAATAAAAGGGCTTATTAAAAAAATACTCTTAATCAAAATATAAAATAACTTTAGACATTAAAATTTTGATTTTTAAAGATAATAATTTAAAATTATATATTTATTTAATTATTAAAACTTAAGGTTTTCATGAAAAAACTTTTTAAATCAACCACAATAACAGTAGGTCTTGCAATATTTTCGATGTTTTTTGGAGCTGGAAATTTAATTTTACCTATACAAACAGGTTTAGTTTCTGGAGATAAATTTTACTACGGTATTACCGGTTATATGATAACTGCTGTAATTTTACCACTGATTGGTCTTATTGCTATGATCCTATTCAATGGTGATTACAAAGCTTTTTTTGGAAGATTAGGAAAAATTCCAGGATTTTTAACCATTTTATTTTGTATGTGCGTAATTGGACCATGCATTGCAATGTCTCGAATTATTACACTTTCATATGAAATGCTTTATCCATTTATTGGTTTATTTACTTATAATAATATCCAATTCTCTATACCACTAAACATTTTCACTATTTTATTTTGCACTTTAACTTTCTTTGCAACTTACAAAGAAAACAGCATTATAAGCTTTTTAGGAAAATGGATATCTCCTTTATTATTAGGATCATTAGGAATTATTATTATTAAAGGTATTTTACACCCACAAGAATTATTGTCCGTACCAGAATCTGCATCTACTGTATTTTATGAACAAATGAAATTTGGATACGCATCACTTGATTTACTAGGAGCACTATTTTTTGCATCTGCAGTTCTTTCAATTCTTAAAAAAAGTGTTTCCGATGAAAAAGATTATAATTTACGCACACTCGCAATTACTGGCATGAAAGCTGGAATCATTGGTTGCTTACTACTTGCAATTGTATATTATGGCCTTGCTCTTTTAGGAGCTTATTATGGTCCATTATTTGCAACAACTTCAAACTCTGCTGCACTTTTTAGCCAAGTTTCTTTTGTAGTTATGGGAGAACATGGAGCATTAATTATTGCACTTGCTGTTGCAATGGCATGCTATTCTACCATTATTGCTCTTGCACTGGTACTTGCTGAGTATATTCATAAAGAACTTACTCTTGGATTTATGAAATATAGCACTGCATTAGTTTTAGTACTTATTTCTACAGGATATTTATCTTGTTATGGCCTCAATACTATTATGAAAGTATCACTGCCTATTATAAATATATGCTATCCAGTATTAATTGTAATTACTTTTGCAAATATAGCTTACAAATTATTTAATTTTACACCTATAAAAATACCAGCTTTAATAGCATTAATTATTTCTATTTATTATAACATTGATCAATTGCATATTCTTTTATCTCAATAATTATGCAAGAAAAAGTAGTTATTATTTATGACGGAATTAATCATTCAATTTTTGAAGGCCAAGTTCTTAACCCTCTCCTTAAAGAATTACATATACAACCTGGCCTCAAAATCACGCTCATCAGCTTTGAAAACAAAATAATTGAATCAAAAAAATTAGAACTACTTAATACAATTCATCCAAATTTTAAAATTTTTATCTTAAAGAAAACACAATATTTTTTTGGATATTTTTCGATTCTTTTTGCAAAAATACAATGTAAAAAAATACTTTCATCATTTTCTTTTTATAGCTTACAAGCACGAGGGCCCTTTGCAGGCGCAATTGCTCAAAGTATTATTTCATCAACATGCATTCAATTTACACTACAAGCGCGTGGACTTCTTGCAGAAGAATTTTTATATACACACGAAGAATCTCTTTTAAATCAATCTTGGTATAAAAAAATTGTAATATATTTACGATACAAACAACTTTTTTACTTCGAACAAAAAGTGTATCAATGGAATAACCCCAATAATATAACCTTTATAATTGAATCAGTAAGCCAAGCATTAGAAGACTATTTAAAAAAAAATTACTATCCAAGTCCTACACTTTATACACATGCAATTAATGATATTCCTGCAACAATTTCCATTGAACAAAAAAAAATATGGCGAAATCAAATTAGGACACAATTAAAATTACATAAAGATCACTATGTTTATATTTACAATGGCTCTTGCAAGCCATGGCAATGCTTTAAAGAAACAATTCTTTATTTTAAAAAACAACTACACAATAAAAAAAATTCATATCTTCTTATTATTACACCAGACATAAAAGAAGCTTTTAAAATTGTAACTACTATTTCGCTCCCTGAAAATTCTTTTCATATTGAATCTGTTTCTTATACTCAGGTATATGCATATCTTTGCGCTAGTGACAGTGGAATTATATTAAGAAAAAAACATATTCTTAATTGGGTTTCAAGACCAACTAAAGTTCTTGAATATAAAGCTGCTCATCTTCCTATTATTCATAACAATACAATTGCCTATCTAAACAATGAAAATCAAAAAAAGAATTGCATTAAAAAGAGAATATAATGCAATTGTATTGACACAAAAGGTTACTTTTTGCAAAAAAATAACAAGAATCATATTAAGAAAGGAAATTATGAAACATATTATAACGCTACAAATTAGCTTACTTGTTCTATGCACATCACTTTCAAGCGCAGCAACACCATCAATGGTTAATCCATCTGGCAAAACTCCACTTTTTATGATGGGATCAAATACCTCAAATGAAAAAACATCAACACCTGCCCCAGAAGCTTCTTCTACTTCTATTACCATTTTACCAAATCCAGCAATTGCAATGGCTACACAGCCTTTAGCAGAAAATGATTCCATCAATACTCCTGCAGCACCAACAGCTCTTATGACAAATACAGAAGTCCCTCCCACTGAAACAACTCCAGCAGAAATTTTAGAAAAAAAAGATGAAATAAGTTCAACAAGTAATTCAGAAAATCCTAACAATGAAACTACTTCTATAGAAAAACAAACTAACGAACCAAAAAATGAAGCAGTCTCAGAAACTACTCAAGAAAAAGAAGCAACACCAGAACCTATGCTCACCACTATTACTGAAGAATCACAACCTTCTGAAACCACTGCCGACTCTAATCCTTCTAAAAAAGAATTAACATTACCAACAGAATCTGAAAACAAAGCAGATAATCAAATTGAATCAGAAGAACCTACCGAAAAAACAGAAGAATCGATAACAAATAACAACGAAGATCAAATGGCCTTAGAACCGGAAGAAGTTGTTGAAGAAATTATTGTAGAAGAAAAAGAAATTATTGTAATGAATAGCACTGGTCAAAAAATTGCTATTTATGGGCAAGATAGTCAAGATCATGAAATTTGCATAGCACAACATCTTGGACCTATAGCAAAAATTGTTATACCTACAACAATACATTATTTACGCGTTGCATGTAATAATCCATCATATATTGAAACTGCAGAATCCATCATAGAAAACAATAACCTTTCAATAATTGGCATACAAAACACTAATGATTACGACGCTACAGAAAATACACTGCAAATTATTTCACTTAAAGAAGAATCAGAACAAGGCCTTGTAATTTACAATACCACAACAAAAAATCAAAAAATAAAAGCTGTATATCCTGATGATGCAAGTTTTTTTTATACACCAAAAATTTACTATACAATCCCTGCTTTATCAGCTCGTTTTATGACTCTTCCTATATTTAATCAAAAAGGTATTCAAACAAAAGTTCACCTCACTCTTGATCACAGTAAAAAGAAAATTTCTATTCCTGCAGGAACTGCACATACAATATGCGCTATTTATCAAGAAGATGGCATTGTTATGATAGACAACATAACAGAACATTTTATGTAAAAAACAAATAAAAATTCCAACAAAAAAGCCGCTATAAAAGCGGCTTTTTTTTATAACAATCAAAATTATAAAAATAACCCTGCAATCATAGCTGTTAAAAGATTAGAAAGTGCACCTCCTAATACAGCTTTTACTCCAAGCTCAGTAAGCCATACTCTTTTTTCTGGTACCAATACACCAATTCCTCCAACTTGAATTCCTATACATGCAAAATTAGAAAAACCACAAAGAGCAAACGAAACTACTGCAGCAGTTCTTTCTGAAAGATTCATTCCTACCAATTTGTAATATGCTAAAAATTCATTAATTCCAACTTTAGTTCCTAAAAGCTCTGCTACAGAAAGCGCTTCTTCACCTGTAAAACCAAGCAACCATGCAAATGGATAAAATAATTTTGAGAAAATATAATCAATAGTCAAAACAGGAAAATCTGCATAAAACAACTGATTAATATACCCAGAAGTACCAGATAATATGCCATTTACCATACTCATAAGAGCAATAAATGCTATAAGCATTGCTCCAACATTAAGCGCTAAACCAAGACCATCTGATGTACCAGTAGAAAGAGCATCAAAAATATTTGCCGATGTTGCTTTATCTGCCACAACAAGATTTGTATCAGATCTTTTTTCTGTTTCTGGAAGTAAAATTTTAGCAATCATAATAGTTGCAGGAATCGCCATAACACTTGCTGTAAGAAGTGATTTGACAGGAGCGCCCATAGAAGCAAAAACAACTAAAATAGAACCGCTAATAGTTCCCATGCCGCTTACCATAACAACAAATAACTCTGACTTAGTCATATCTTTTAAATAATTACGAATAAGCAATGGAGATTCTGTTTGACCAAGAAAACTATTAGCAATCGCACATGTAGTTTCTGGACCTGAAACTCCCAAGAGGGGACGAACAAAACGGCCCACAAAATTTACCACCAATTGTACAATACCTATATGAAAAAGAAGCGCCATAAATGCACCAAAAAATACTATTAATGGCAAAATTTTAACAGCAAAAACAGTTCCCCATGGAGTATCTACACTATTTGCTAAATTACCAAATAAAAATTTTACACCTTCATCCGCATATAAATATAAATACGAAACACCCTGTGCAAAACTTTCTATAATTTTATGACCTCCGGAGGTCTTTAATGCAAAAAATGCAATAGCACATTGCATTAACAATGCATTTATAATTAATTTAAAATTAATTTTTGAACGATGCTTAGAAAAAAGTATTGCAATACCAATTACAACAAAAATTCCCAAAATATTTAAATACCTATTATGTTCAATAAGATATGAAATAAAAGACATAAAACCCCTCTAATAACATTATATATTTTACAACAACTACAAATGACAAGTATAAAGATGATACCAAAATAAAAAAGGGCATCTTATAAAAAGATACCCTTTTAAAATATAATAATTGATGAAATAAATTGTTTAATTTTAAGAATTTATTTCTTGATTTTCATCAACTACAACTTCTTCAGTAGCAACTGCTTTTACAGCTCTTGCAATCTTTGCATCTTCTAAGAATTTTGCTTTTTCTTCAGTTGATTCAAGTGCATCATATTTTGCTTTTTCATCTGCTGTTAACCATGATAAATCAACAGCTTCTACTGAACAAGAAGCGCATACTGCTTGTACATCCTCTGCTACTACATCTGCTGCTGCTATACCTGAAGACACAAGCAATGCTAATGTTAATACTATTTTTTTCATAAATTCTCCTTAGAATTATGGTATAACTACTTTATATTTAACTTTAAAATATAACTAATGGCGACAGTATGATAACAACTAAGATACATGTCAATCTAAAAAATAAGCTTAAAAAGCTAAAAATAAATAAAATGCTTATTAATAAAGGATTTTAAAAGAAATTATTTAATTAGAAATAACAAAGGGACGGTTACGACGATCTTGGCGATCTTTTTGAATAAGGGCATCAATAATCTCATCGAGTGCACCTTCTATAACAACATCAAGTTTTTTAAGTGTTAATTCTACTTGATGATCAGTAACTCGATTTTGAGGGAAATTATAGGTACGAACTTTTTCTGCACGCATACCAGAACCAACAAGTTCTTTTCGCTGTTCACTTAATTCTGCATCAATTTTTTCTTTTTGAGCTGCAAAAATTCTTGATTGAAGCATCTTCATGGCTTTTGCTTTATTTTTATGTTGCGAGCGCTCATCCTGGCAAGCTACTACAACCCCTGTTGGAATATGCGTAATTCTAACAGCAGAATCGGTTGTATTAACATGTTGCCCTCCTGCACCGCTTGCTCTATAAACATCAATCCGCAATTGATCAGGCGTAATATTGATATCAACTTCATCAACTTCTGGCAGTACCGCAACAGTTGCCGTTGAGGTATGAATTCTTCCTGCAGTTTCTGTAAGAGGAACTCTTTGCACACGATGCACCCCAGATTCATACTTTAAGTGACCATAAACATCGTCACCTTTTATATCAAGCACAACTTCTCTTATGCCACCCAAATCAGTATGACTTGTACTTGCAATTTCTACTTTCCACCCTTTAGAGAGCGAATAATTGGTATACATTGTAAGAAGATCACTGGCAAACAAAGCAGCCTCTTGACCACCTGCACCAGCTCTAATTTCTAAAAAAACATTTTTTTTATCAAAAGGATCAGAAGGAAACATAAGAAGATCAAGTTCATCTTCTTTTTGTTTTTTTTGAAAAAATAAATCTGCCAATTCTTCTTGATAAATGGCTGTAAGAGCAGGATCATTATTTTCTTGAGCTTGACGCTCTAAATCCAAAACCTCTTTTTCCAAATCATGAATAGCAGATTTTTTTTCTAAAATACCAGAAAGCTGAGAAAGCTCTTTTTGCAAAGCATGGCGTCTACGAGGGTCAACATTATCTGACAATTCATTTCTTAAATTATCACATCGTTTTTTTATATCATCCCACGCAATAGCCATGCACGCTCCAAAAGCTATAAATTATTTCTTAGATTTATTTTCATAACGCTGCGCAAATTTATCAATACGACCTGCTGTATCAACAAACTTTTGAGTACCTGTATAAAACGGGTGACAAGCTGAACAAAGTGTTGAACGAATTTCTGCTTTTGTAGAACGTGTTACAAATTCGTTACCACATGTACAATGAACGGTAACGTCAAACAATTCAGGATGGAGATCCTTCTTCACGGTGCACCTCTTCTTAAACAACTAAAATATATGGTCTTTATAGCTCAAATATTACTTCGTTTTTTGAGCTAATCATTAAATTGAATGATTAAAAAACAAATAAAACTAAGAAACAAGCTGAACATAAGCGTATCAGAACGTCTTTTTTTGTAAAGTCATAATATTAACAAAAAGATTGAGCCATAAGGCCACTGTAGCATTTTCCATCCATATTATTTTTTACAAAAAACAAAGAGCATGATACATTTCATCAAATATCTTGGAGAATTAATAAGGAGCAATTATGAAAAATAATAGATTTTTTTCTTATCTAGTAATTCCACTATTAGGCGCAATTTGTGGCATTACTGGAGTTTATTATTGGAAAAATAATGTATCACCAACAAACAAAGAAGAAGCATATATGTCACAAACAGAAAAAATAACAACGCCATCGGGACTTTCGTATATCATCACACATCAAGCTCCAGAATCAGCTCAAAAACCTGAACCGGGCGATATCGTTAACGTCCATTATACTGGATGGCTTGATGAAAATGGAAACCCAGGAAGAATGTTTGACAGTTCAGTTGAACGAGGAGAGCCTTTAACATTTCCTATTGGCGTAGGATACGTTATTAAAGGATGGGATGAAGCAGTACTTGATATGAAAATTGGAGAAAAACGCCGTATTTTTATCCCTTCAAATTTAGGATATGGTGCTCGTGGAGCAGGAGCTGCAATTCCACCACATGCAAATCTTATTTTTGATGTTGATTTAATCAGCTTAGAAACAGAATAGTTTTTATTTTAAATTAATAAAAAAAGAGACTTTTTAACTCATTAGAAAGTCTCTTTTTTTTATATTTTAAACATTCTAAAAAATTTTATTTAAAATCTTTTCTATGCTCCCGTATAGCTTTATTTCCAGCAGCAGAAGAAATGTATGAAAGAACAGTTGAAGATGATTTCAACTTAGTAAAAGCCTGTAAAGACTTAACAACAGGATTAATCATAAAAAAAGATGTAAGCATTGCTGTATCAGCAGCGCATGCAGCATATGTTTTATAATCAAAATAAGATTGAGATCGATGTATTTCATCTTGCAATTTTTTATGTAATTGAGCTATTGCTTGAGGATCTTTATTATGTACTTTTTCGACCAACTCAGGAGCTATTCTTAGATTTTGATGTTTATCAATATAAAGATCGGAAGAAGAAAATAAACCTGCTACATTCCCCCAAAAACCTTTACCATTAGTAAGCCATCTATTTTCTGGATTATTTTTATTATTTAAATAACTTTTTGTTATAGGAATAATTTTACTTTCTTCTGAAAGCTTAATTTCTTTACGCACTGACTCAGCGACATCTTCCGGAATTTTATAATTTCCATGACTTACATTTTTTAATTGATCAGCACCTAAATACCATACACCCGAAACGCCTCCCCATTTAAGCCCTTCTTTTGCTAACCTTGTTTTATTAGTAGAAACATCATACACAATCTCTTTTGCAAAAGCTTTTGCGACATGAGCTCCTTTTTGAGCCAATCCAGATGCTTTAATATGCAAAAATCCAAAAAATAGAAGTTGAAATATTAAAAATGTTGCATATTTTTTAAAAATTAAAACCATACAATCACCATATTCAATAATTTTTTTAAAAAAACTTTTCAATTTGAATATATTAAATATTTATATAAAAATTCAATAGAAAGTGTTTTTATTGAAAATAAATGATAAAAAGAAAATAAATTTTAATTTTAAAAAAAAGTATTATTTAGAGAATGATGATTTATTTTTTTAATTTTTAAAAAAAGTGTAAAAACAAGCTAAACTTTTTTGACTTTCTTATCTCTTTGCTTTACAATTCTTTTCCATGGTAGGGGCGGTTAGCTCAGCTGGTAGAGCATCAGTCTTACACACTGGGGGTCGCAGGTTCGAGTCCTGCACCGCCCACCAAAATTGAAATCAAAATGTGTTTCCCTGGTAGCTCAGTTGGTAGAGCAAACGACTGTTAATCGTTTGGTCGCAGGTTCGAGTCCTGCCCAGGGAGCCAATTATTATGGCCGAGGAGCTGTAGCTCAGTTTGGTTAGAGCGTCCGCCTGTCACGCGGAAGGTCGCGAGTTCGAGTCTCGTCAGCTCCGCCATAATTACATTAAATAAAATTTATTTAAAAAAACTTATCTCCTTATAAAAACAAAATTTAAGTAATCGTAATGGTTCAGATGATTATTAAAAGTTTTGCTTACATAGCTTTTAATAAAAAAAGAAAAAATATTATTGATAAATCCTTTTATTGGCTTAAAATGCAATTGCCAAAATAATAATTTTAAGAAAGATTTTACATGTATAAAAAAATAACTTTAATAATGCTTTCACTGTTACTTCACGAAACAAAAAGCAGTGATCAAAAAATTACAATAACAAAAATTCAAAACGAAAATTCTACTACATATATAAAAACAACATCAGAAGAAACAACAGCTGCATCTTTAATTATAAACCCCCATGGATCAATTAATTTTTTCGGTATAACATTAAATCAACATCCATCAAATGAATTTGACACTCCGAAGATGTTTCTTAGTGAAGAAGAAGCTGAAAAAACATTTACATGTTTTGAAAACGAATTTAAAGAACAATGAAAACATATATCCAAAAATAAAAAGTAAAACTTTCATTGAATTTTAAAGATATTCTACTAAAGTGTATTTAAATTTTTTTAAATACCATAATAAAAAAGTTTCATATGAAAAAATTATTTTTTACAATTATTTTATTAACAATTGCTGTAATTAAAAGTGCAGAACAACATCCATGGGCTTCTCATGTTACTATAGGAAACACTTATAAGGATGATTGGATTATACTTTCAAAAACAACTGAAACTTTAAAAATTACTGCTTGCTACTCTCCTAGTAGAAGAATGTACGATACAACAATAAATGGAAAAAGCATGTTTGGTATACGTAATAAAGCAAAATTATTGTTTAATACATTATATAATGAATATACAGAACAAGAAAAATAAATTAACTATTTATTAAAAATTAAATGTATTAGTTATATAACCAAATATAATAATTTAAGTAACTCGCAAATAAAATCCACACTACATATGGAATCATAAAAAAAGAAACTCGTCTTATTTTTGAATACGATAACCAAATTATCATACCTACTAGAAAATCTAGTAAACACAAAATTATAAATGCTGTACCTATTAAATGATATTTAAAAAATAAGAATGACCAACTCCAATTTAAAATAAGTTGTATAAAATATAATGTTTTAAGATTTTTCTTATAAAGAAAATTACTATTCCAAATAAGCCATCCAGAAGATGCTATCAACGCATATAAAACAGTCCAAGCTATAGAAAATATATAATTTGGAGGTGTTAATTCTGATCTATTTAAATTATTATACCAAAAACCAATTTCTGCTTTTGTTAATACCCCAATAAAAACTCCAATACCAATAAGCGCTGCCATCCACACCATCAAAGAAAAATATTTTTGAACTTTCAACTAAGACTCCTTATTAAAATTAAAAAATAGTATTTTACATTTATTTTTAAAAAATATATTCTGATATAAAATAATAAAATAATCTAAATCAAAATATAATAGGAAGATTTTATATGAAAAAAATAATTCTAATAACAGTAGCCTTTTTTTCTTTTCAAATAAAATCAAGTCAAACAGTAAAAAGAACACATTTAATAGATTCAACTAATCGAATTTTTTTTATTGAAGAAGTACAAACGTTTGATACAAACGGAAATTTAACAGATTCCTTATACAGACAAGCACATCATAACATTTTAAATTCTACTTACGAAGCATCCCAATTAAATGCAACTGGTTTTACTGTTTTTGAAAAAGCTGAAGAATATTTTCATATTTTAAAGATGCACTTTGAGACTGACTTGATCTGTCATTTCATAAGAACAAAAGCAGTTCCATTATATAAAAAAGAAGGTGAAGCGTTAATTCTTTCATTAATCAGTTTTTCTAAAAAATAAGAATTCCTTCAATTTTAAAGCTATTTTGCTAAACTTACTCTAATTAAAAAACGTAATATGAAAGGACAATACAGTTCTATATTAACTTCATCTAGAGGAATAATGTCTGTAAGAATAAATCCTAAACAGGATTTTATGCGTTTAAAATATCTCTATAAACAACAGGAACAAAAAAAGGAAGAAAACAGGTCGGAAAAATAACAATCATCCTGTTAATATAATCTTATGAAAAAAATATTTTACATATTCACAGTTTTATTTGTTACTGTTGTTTATTCATCAGAAAATGAATCTCAAAAGTATTTGAATACTGTTAAAAACAATACAGATACTATGCAAAAATATGGGTTGTACGATCCTCGAGGCAATTTACAGAGTAGCTTTGAGCTTGCTCCTGGGGAAGAAAAAAGTATTAGAACAAATTATTTAATATCTAGAATTCAAACTAAAGAAGAACTAGATAATAAAAAAACTACTTCAAGCGACTGTTCTATATCATAAAAAATCTAGTACAAAACCACTTATTAACATACTTTGAGTATTAATTTTTAATTTTGACAATCCTGATGCATACATTCTTTTATTAACAAGTTTTTTTAAAAAGTAACAATTAATTGAATTTTAACCCTTTCGATTTTAAATTTAATTTAAAAATAAAGTCGAAAGGGTTTTATATGAAAAAAATTTTTTTTACGATATTTGCAATCTTAAGTTTTAATATAAACACAGCTTCAAAAGACGATGATTGCGAAGAAGTTTTTTGCTTCAGAATGAAAAATTTTAAACTATATTCTATAAAAATTGAGCCTGATATAACTGCAATAGCTTTTCGCTTTTTTTTAAATAACGATTGGCACTATGATTCTAAATTAATTTACCCTAATCAATACTCAATGCGCACAAGAACTCCTCAGGAAGATTTTCTGTATTTAGAACGTCTATACGAAGAACAACGCCCAACATGCTTAAAACTTCTTCAAAAATTTTTCTATATTTAAAACATCTATACCAGAATCAAAAAATTAAAAATTATTAACTCGAATACATATATGAAAAAAATATTTTATTTATGCACAGTATTATTTACTGCTGTTACTTACTCATCAGAAAAGCCTCTTAAGGAACTACCCGAAGAAGAAATAACTCAAAAAATTGCAACTCTTAAAGAAAAAAATACAAAAAAATTTGATGCTGAATATTTTAAAGCTCATACTAAATGTACTGTAGATTGTTCTGATTGCACAGAACGAATGGCATACGTTTTTAAAATAAGTGAATATCAAAAAGAATTAGAAAGAAGAAAATCTCTGATAAAAAAATTAGAAACTATACCATCTTTATTTGAAAATCTTAATCAATAAAAACATGTATTAATTAAGATAATTGTTAAAAATTTGTTTAAAATTTTCTAAATCTTTTTCTGAAGAAATAATAATAAAATGTGTGTTTGGATAGTATATTTTTAACACATTCAAACGCTTTTCTGTTTTATCTTTATATGCAAACATTGATTTTAAAAAAGTCCAAGAAAGCTGCTCTTTACAACCTTCTGCTCTGTCATCAATAGTCTTATCTTTAAAAAATCGTCTTTTTATAACCCGCCAATAACAAACTAATAAAGGCACATCTAAATAAATAACAAGATCAACATTCAATTTTTTTTCCAACATAATTCTTGAGCAATTTCCATCAATAATATAGCTATCTTTTCCAGCAATAGCGCAAATATCTTGTGTAAAATCTTCTTTTGATCGAGGTTTCCAATTACGTTCATAATAATATTTATCATTATGAAAACAAGGAATTTGAAGATTAAATGAGAGCCACTTAGAAAGAGTTGATTTGCCACTTCCAGGACATCCAAAAATCATAATTTTTTTACAATTTTTCATTTTTAAAAACTCAATTTTTTTTATTTAAAATGATTGCAACAAAAAAGGCATATACTTACATATATGCCTTTAATTTTAAAAACTTTTACGTTTTTATGCAGCTTTTGAATTATATTTTAAATATTTTTTTGCTGCTGCAATTCTATCTTGATTACTTGGATGTGGCCCAAAAGGAGTATTATGATAAAACCAATATATACCTTTATTTACAGTATGGCCTGCTTCTGCAATGTAATAACGACAATATAAATTAACATAATCATACAATGAAAGATCATCTTTACTTGAAGAAAGTAAAACTTTTACATCTTTAAAATCTTTATCTTTTGCTTCAACTTTATCTTGCAGCCTTGTAAAGAATTTTATTAAACCTTCAGCCTTACCAGCTTTACATGCAAAATTGTCTGCTTCTCTTTCAAATCTTTTTCCTATTACAAGGGCAGGAACAACAGTCACTAAACCAAAGACTTTAAAATAAGCTTTTGAAAAATCATTAGTTAATTTAATTTGCAAATTAACTACTTCTTGATCATTAGCGTTTGCATAATACACTTTATTTTTATTAAGAGAATCATAATAAAAATACATAATCAATACCAAAATATTCAAAGCTAGCGCCTTATTTATATGATTATGCTTGATATGCCCAATTTCATGCGCAACAACAGCTTCAATTTCTTCATCTGAACATTCATTAATAAGTTCTTGACCTATTAAAACTCCACCACTTGATGTAAATAATTTTGAAGCAAATGCATTAAACATGCTTTTATTTTGAGATATAAAAACAACAGGAATTTCTATATCAGCATCATCACACAAATTTTCTATATAATTATACAAATGTGGCATCGACTCTTTAGTAACAAGAACTCCATTTTGCGTAAAAATTCTTCTTAAAAAACGATCTTTATAAGACAATGTTCTAGCTGTATTAATATCTCTGACAATATTTTTTAATTTTAAATTTGCATATTTTTTGAAAATTAAAGCTGTATCTTTTCTTTCTTTAAAACTATCTAATTCTTCAGAGTACTTACCTGCTTTAACAAAAGAACAAGTAAAAACAACGGCAAATAGTAATTTTTTCATAAAACCCCCATATAAAGGTACAATTAATAGTATTTCTAAATACACTCTTATTAAGAGTACAGAATTTATTAATAATGACAAATCCGATCAATGAGCTTAATTACAATTTTTATAAATAAAAAGAGATATGTTTTACATATCTTAATTTAAGAACAGCTAAAAATTTATGGTGGAGAGAGAGGGATTCGAACCCTCGATACCCTTTTCAGAATATACACGATTTCCAATCGTGCTCTTTCGACCACTCAGACATCTCTCCATAAATTTCAAAAAACTAAGGGGAATATACATCCCCCTTAATAATTATAAAGCTTATTTATGCTTATTTTTTAACTGCAGCTTTAGGTGCAACTTTTTTAGGAGCAGATTTAGCTTCAGCTTTTTTAACTTCTGTAGGTGCTGTAGAAGCAGCTTCTACTTTAGTTGTTTTAATTTCAGCTTTTTTGCTTTGCTCAGCTGCTTTTACTTCAGCAGCCTTAACTTCGGCAGCTTTTCTTTCTGCTTTCTTTTTTTCACGTAAAATTTCTTGTTCTTTTTCTATTTCAGCTTTTTTGGCATCAGCAACTGCTTTACCACGAAGTGCAGCTTCTTGTAGATAATCAACAACAACTTTAATTGCTTTAGGAGAATCATCATTTGAAGGAATTACATAATCAATTCCCAATGGATCACAGTTAGTATCAACTAATGCAATAACAGGAATTCCGATCATTGCAGCTTCTTTAATAGCTGATTGTTCTTTGCGCACATCAACTACAACTAAAGCACCAACTGGCCACGTCATATTAACGATACCACCAATATTCTTTTCAAGACGAGAAACCATTTTCTGGAAAACACTGAACTCTTTTTTTGTATAACGAGTTCTATCTGCTTTTGCTATTACATCTTTAAGATGCAAATACTTAGTTACAGATTTTCTTACTTGAGAATTATTTGTTAAAGTTCCACCAATCCAACGGTGAGTTACAAAAGGCATTGCTACTGCTTTACCAGCTTCAGTAACAATTGTTTGTGCAGGTTTTTTAGTACCAAGCCACATCACTGTTTTACCTTCAGCTATTGTATCTTCTAGGAATTTAGCTGCTTTTTCTAAATTAACTGCAGTTTTTGCAACGTTAATTAAATGAATACCACCTTTTTCACCCCAAATATAAGGAGCCATACGAGGGCACCAGCGAGATGATTGATGTCCAAAATGAACACCAGCTTTAACAAGAACTCTAAAATCTATCATGTCAGCGACCTTCTGCAGGGTTTTATCGTTCACTTTCCGGCTTTTTGTTATTGACAAAATGCCACCCTGATAGGAAAAGTGAGAGTTTTACTAATTGCTTAAATAATACCTTAATGCTCTTTTTTTGCAAATTTGATTACTCTTCTTGCGCCCCTATAACCTCTCCATTCTTAATGGCTTTATCATAACGAGTACCCAAAAAGTAAGCCACTGCCCACCAAAGCCCAACAATAACTGCAAAAAAGGCTCCATATGCCGAAGTTGAGCCACCACCTACTAAAATATTAAATGTTGATCCAGTTCCACGAGCAAACTTTTTACCAAATGTATCAATCCAAGATTTTGATTTAAACTTAACATCTTTAACTGTTGGAATATACAGCGCTTCTGTAACAGGCTGATTAAATGCATAGTAAATACCACGAAGTGCAATAAATGCTATCACTATTCCCATAGAAGAATCTGCATAAAAAAGATACCACAAAAGCAGCCCTATTACTGTTGGCATAACAAACAAAGAAAAACGCTCACCCAAATAAGAAACAATCAAACGAGTGCCAAGTAATGAAATAATCAATCCAGTAAAATGAACATAAAAAACACTTTTAAATAAAAAACAACTTACGCCAGAAACATCAGTTGCCATACCTTCTGCAACTCCTAGACGTAAATAACTTAATACAGCACTTACTACTTCATAAAAGAAAATTGTAGAAAAAATACCAAAAACATAAGGATATTTTAAAAGCAATGCCAATCCTGACCACATGCCAGTTTCATCTTTTCCTTCTTTATGCTGTAATTTTTCAAATTGATAAGCAGCTTCATATCCATGTAAATACTGTCCAGGAATTGTACGCATCATACGCCAAATAATAAGAGGAACAAGCATTAAAAACAATGACGAGATAACCATTAACAAACCATGAACTCCTGCTTCAGAAAAGCCAAATCCCTTGTTTTGATTATAATATAACAACATCCATGCAAGGCCAGAAGTAACCATACCTCCAAGCTTTGACGTTGATATCAAAAGACCATAATTTTTCTTTGCACTCTCAGGCGTAGTAATAGAATTTAAAAATGCCCAAAAAACACTTACTACAAAAGGAGAAAAACTTTCTATATAGAAAAAATAAATCCATCCAAAAAACCAATATAGTGAATACGCTTCAATCGGTGCATGATTTAAACCTTGTGCAATAACAACAGCCGAAATAAGACCAATCATGCTGTAAATTAAAGTCAAATAACAAAGCAATTGATATCTTCGAACCTTATCTACCATCTTACCGTACAATAAAACTAATGGGATTAAACCCAAAATAGTTAATAATTTAGCATAAGGAACAAATGTCTTACCCCCTACAATATTCATAAACAAAGAATCTTTAAGCTCCTTTGTGATAGTATAAGAAGCAATAATTGCAAAAAACGCTGCGCCTAAATATAAAAATTTTGTGCGCTCTTTTTTATCAATTTGCCACAATGATGTAATTGTTTGAACGATACCAATACGCATTAATGACCCCTTACCTTGTAGAATAAACCAACTCTATAAATTCTTTTCAACTCTAGGGCTTCACTCAAAAAAAAAGGCTTGCATGAAAAAACATGACAAGCCTTTAACTTTGAACTAACTTTTCTTTTTTTTAAAAAATTTTCCGACTTATTACAATCGCTTAGCATACAAGTTTATTCTCCGAAACAGCCCGCTTATGCATTCTTGCAATATATACAGCTGCAACAATCCAAACGCCGACTAAACCTAAACATAACAATGAACTTACATATACAAATTCAGATTGTAGCACAGGTCGCAACATATGAACAGAGGAACCTAAACCTTTTGATACACGAGAACCAAAGCTGTCAATCCAAGATTTAGCTTTATATTTAACATCAACTGATGTAGGAACATACAACTGTTCCCTTGTTGGCTTATCAAGTGCATAACTTATTCCTTTAAGAGCAACAAGCGATATCATCAAAAACGCTAAATGATCTGTACTTCCCATAACAAGCACACCAAATGTAACTGTAATAGGCAATAATAAAAGCGATCTACCAACACCCAGATAACGACCAATTGCCCCAACTCCAAGCAGTAGACTTATAAATGCAACAGTATTTGCATACAAAGTAAGCTTAAAAAAGAATTCCATGAGCTGATTCTTATCAATATAAACATGAGCAGCTTTAATTTTTACATGATACTCTAAAATAATAATTATCATGTCGCAGAGTGTAATTATACCCAGAATTCCAAGTAAATAAGATTCTTGAATTATGAGTTTAAGTCCCTCAAAGAAACCCGTTTTGTTTTTAACTTTTTTATGAGCTTTTTCATAACAAAAACCCTGTAGCAAAGCAGGCGGAGTTACACGCATAAACCAACTCATCAATCCAGCAACTACAAAAAGACTTACCGAAATAACACCTAAAATTAATAATGGACTACAAGAAGAAACAAAAGGATACAAACATAACGGAGCCATAACGCCACCAAACTGCGCACCCAATATAATTAAACTATAACCCTGCTTGGCATCTTCCGGCGTTGAAATATCTGCAACCAAAGACCAAAACAATGCAATAAACAAAGAAACAAAAACCTCTGAAAATGCATACCAAGCCCAACCAAGCATTGCAGACTCTGCACATTTCATAAAAATCATAAAAAGGGCAAGACAAAAGACTCCGATAAAACAAAGCCCATAAAACATTTTATTACGAGGAAAAAAATCAACCATTTTTCCATATAAAATTAACGCTGGAACAAGAAAAAAAAGAGAAACCCATCGAGCATATGGCAACCACTTAACACCTACCATAGTTATAAAAATAACATCTTTAAGCGGATGGAACAAGGCGCATATAGAAATCATAAAAGTAAAAATGAGTGCCAATCGTAAAAACTTTAGGCACTCATCTCTATTCTTAAAATTTCCCCATAAGGCAAAATTAAAAGACATTGGGACAACTTTCTTTAAAAATAGTGTCCCAATATAATAACAGATTTTAACAAACTGTGCGATTTTCTTTGATTGCTTGCTTATGAGTTTTACCCAAGAACAATGCAGCAAATACCCAAACCCCGATTAAACCAAAAGAGGTAACCAAGATAACGAGTGAAAATAGATCAGCTCCAAGAGCAGATTTACTGTCGTTAACAATAGACCCAAGACCTTTTGAAAAACGTGAACCAAACGCATCGATCCATGCTTTTGCGCGATACTTAGAGTCTTTTGTTGTTGGAATGTAAAGTTGTTCTTTTGCTGGTTGATTAAGCGCATAGTTAACACCCTTTGAAAACACCATAATTAAGAATGCAACATTCAAAAGAGGATGTAAATTCAAAGTAATAACCGCTACACCAACTAAAATAGGCAATAACATAAGAGTTTTTGCAAGCCCAAGCTTACTACCAATTTTACCTGCGCCAAACATAATACAAAGAAAAGCAACAGCATTAGTCCAAATAGCATACTTAAATAAATACGCTGTTAGCGCGTCACCAGTATATGAACCTTTTGCAAGTACTTTAAATTGGAAATCTAAGAAGGTAACAATAATTTCATAAAATGAAACAACAACAAAAATACCAAGAAGGTATGGACGTGTTACTAAAAGCTTTAAACCTTCCATAAAACCTGGTTTTGGTTTTCCTTCAAGAGGAGCCTTCTTTTCATCAGCTTTAAAACCTTCCATTTGTTCTTTAGAAACGTTATTCATAAAGTACCAAACAATCAAAGGAATTAAGCATAATGCAACAACGCACATTAATGTTGCTATACCAGAACCATTAACAGCAGCCTCTCCACCTTCTTCTGGCATTACCATTTGACCCATTAATGGACCAGCAATACCACCAATTTGTGCACCTAATACAATAAGAGGGTACCCACGTTTTGCAGATTCTGGTGTTGTTGTATCAGCAACAAAAGACCAAAACAACATAACCATAATTGAACCAAAACTTTCTACGAACAAGTAAAAAGTCCAACCCAAGTAACGGTCAGGACTTGCTACAGTATTTTGCATACCAACAGCAGGATCCAAAATTAATGCTGCAAAAAAAGCTGCACCAATAGCATAAAAAATTGAAAGTCCATAAAGAACTTGGTGGCGTTTAAAAGAACTCACCAAACGTTCGTAAATCATCACCAATGGGATTACTACAAACATAGAAAGTATTTTTGCCTTTGGCTGAAATTCTGATCCAACCATAGTTAAAAACACACCGTCTTTAAGAGGACGGAACAACCAATACGCACCAATGGTTAATCCAAAAAGCACAGAAAGAATCGAAAACTTTTTTCGTTCTTCTGAGTTTTCAAAATTACTCCATATAGAAGTAAAAAATTTAACAACCATGAATCTTCACCCTTTCAGGTAGTTGTGGAGTTGTGTATGTAATGTGCATTTTTTAATAACTTTAAACTTATTTTTATTAAAAAATGCTACCTGCTACCGTTTTAGAAAGCTTTAAACCAACTCCTACTTATTTAAAAACTTTCTAAATTTTTTATTTCAATACTTGAAATTATCTTAAAAAAGAAGAAGCAACCATTTTTTACTCATAAAAAACGATTGCTTTAGCAATTGTATCAGATTCTAACAAACAATGCGATTTTCTTTAATAGCTTGCTCATGAACTTTTCCTAAAAAGAATGCCGCATAAGTCCATATGCCAATAAGCCCAAATGATACAGTTAATGTACCTAATATAAACATATCAGGTCCCATAGCTTTAAAAAAATCGTGAACCGCTCCTCCCAATCCTTTTGAAGATCGCGATCCAAAGGCATCAATCCAAGATTTTGCTTTATATTTGGAATCTTTACTTGTTGGGATATAAAGTTGTTCTTTTGCTGGCTGATTTAACGAATAATTAATTCCTTTAAGTAATACCATTACCCAAAAAACAACATTTAATTGGGGCATATACGCCAAAACAAGAGCAGCAATTGCAACTAATACAGGCATACATAAAAGTGTTTTTTGAAGCCCTAATTTTTTACTGATCTTACCAGCTCCTAACACTGCACATATTAATGCCATAAGATTCACCCATACTGCATATCTCATCAAAAATGCAGCTAAAACATCTCCGCCACCAGTGCTTATACGAGCAAGACCTTTCATTTGAAAATCAAAAATAGTAGTCACAACTTCATAAAGAGTCACTACTGCAAAAATAGCCAATAAATAAGGTCGCATTACTATCAATTGTAATCCCTCATAAAAAGATGGCTTTATCTGCGCCCCCTCTAAAGCCTCTTTTGACCCTTTAAAACCCTGCATCTGATCTTTAGAAACAGCATGCATAAAATAATATACCATACAAGGAATCAATAAAAATGATACCGATCCACACGCAACAGCAATACCAGAGCCAAAATATGTAACAATTTGCTCACCTACAAGTGGAAAAAAAACAGTACCACATTGAGCTCCTAAAATTATTAATGAATATCCGCGCTTTGCAGATTCTGGCGTAGTAATATCAGAAACAAAAGACCAAAAAAATGTAACCAATATAGACCCTATTGTTTCTACAAATAAATAAAAAGCCCAACCAAGAATTCGATCCGGACTTTCAACAACATTAGCAATACCAATAGTTGGATGCATAATCAAAAAAGCAAAGATTATAGAAATAATAGAATACACTAATGAAATTCCATATAAAATACGATAACGAGGGAATAAATCTACTAATTTTGTAACAATAAGAACAAGAGGAATAACAACAAAAATTGATAATAATTTAACTCTTCCTAAGTAACTAGAACCCACCATTGTTAAAAATACACCATCTTTAAGCGGTCTCAACAACCAATAAATTCCTAATATAAGTCCAAACAGAACAGACAGCAAAGCAAATTTTTTACGTTCTTGAACGCTCTCAAACCCACCTAATAATGAAGAAAAAAATGATAATATAAATGAAAACATATAAACCCTTTCAGGTATTTTGGAGTTGCATAGTATAAACACCTACTCTTATAAAACATATCGTACAAATAGTATAAAAAAATAGGCTTAAAGCTTAACAATACAACACAACCAACTCCAACTCATTGCGCAAATACTGAAAAGTCTTTTTCGTTTACAAAGTAGAATTTTAAATAAAAAATTTTAACAAATTTTACACAAATAATCCATCTTTATAAGTAGAATTATCTTATTAATTAACAGCAAAAAGATCTTTACTTATAACTATACAAATGCATTAATCTGTATATCTTACGTTTACAATTAATCGAATCTTAAATAATTATTAAAATCTAAGAAAGAATAAAAATAATATGAAAAAAATAATACTTTTAGCTCTGCTTAGTCATCAAACATTTCTTTTACATAGTCATATTTTTTTTGAAACATCCAAAGATATTATGCAAGCAATTTCACAATTAAATCGTATTAAAATTCCAGCTTATTTACATAAAGAGGCTGTCAAAACGGCACGTAATTTTTATCGTTGTTTAAAGCTATTACCATCACATTCAACCTCTGATTTACTGACATCAGACCTTGCCGATATTTATAAACATCTAAAAACTTCTAGCATGTATCAAGTTCCTTTATATACATACAAAACACCAGAACATTATCCCCTTTTAGGAAAAGTTAATGGATTTACAACAGCCCATGGTATTTTTTTACGTAAACCAGAAAAAAATCTACCTATAGGGGTTTTGCGATCAAGATTAGCATCTGCAGCAATTCATGCTCATAATAGAAGTTGCATCATACAATATACTCTTGCCAAAGCAATAGAAGAAAAACAAATTAAAAAAGAAACAAAATTGCAAAACCTTATACATAAAACTATAGAAAACTCTGACATACCATTAGAAAAACTTTTTTCATATCACAGACAAATTGCCCTCTTGCATGCAGAATTTTATGGACACCAAGCAACACAATGCCATCAATGCGTATCAGAAAAATTAGAACATGTTGCTACATTACAAAGACAAAATACGGATCAAAAACAAATACTCAAAATTGTCCATAATGATTTATCATCAAAAAATCTAGTATGTAAGTATCACTTTGATGAAAAAATTGATTTTACTATTCCGTAATAAAAAGTACTCAAAATATGAAACGAAACCAATTGCTCAATTTACTTAAAAAGTATAATCCCGTAGACCCTGCAGAAATTGAATATAAAAAAATTATCATTAATTTTGTAAGTCATAACAAAGACTGTTTTGAACGTTCTCTTTTAATTGGACATGTTACAGCTTCTGCTTGGCTTTTAAATAATGATGAATCTCAAGCTCTTTTAATGCATCATAGAAAGCTCGATCGATGGTTCCAATTAGGAGGACATTGCGATGGAGACTCTGATACGTGCGCAGTTGCTATAAAAGAAGCTCAAGAAGAATCTGGCATTCAAGCAATAGAAGCTCTTTCTTCAGAAATATTTGATATAGACGTACATCTTATTCCTGCAAATAGTAAAGAGCCTGAACATTACCATTACGATATACGGTTTTTACTTAAAATAAGCGGGCAAGAAACAGTTATTAAAAATAACGAATCAAAAGAATTGCGATGGATAGGTAAAAATTTTCATGAATTACCAACACAAGAAGATTCTGTAACTCGTATGTTTTATAAATGGATTTCTCGCAAATAAATCACTGCTTAAGCTCAAAATAAAAGCTTAAATGTTAACATTATATTTTTTATAAAAATCATGTAAACTTAAGGCATTATGAGGTATAAATTCCTTTAAAAATTTTTATACAAGTGGTGAACAATGTCTATCAATAAACAAAAAAAACAGAATGCTGAGCTCGATCTTCTTCTTGAAGAAAACAATGATCATGTTCTTCCGCTCTTACCACTTAAAAATATGGTACTTTTACCAAAAAGTATTCTTCCTGTAATTGTGGGAAGATCATCATCTATTAAAGCTGTTGAACATGCACTTAAGCTTTCAAAAGCTATTTTTGTAACAGCTCAAAAAGATCCTGATACAGAAAATCCAACAATTGACGATATTTTTGAAACAGGAACACGCTCTACTATTTTACAAGTTATGCGCATGCAAAATGGTTCTTTAAAAATACTTGTTGAAGGATTGCAACGTGCAAAAATAACAGGAATTCATGATATTGATGAATTCACCTCTATTTATTGTGAAGATATTGAACAAACAAAAAAATCAAAAACTTCTGATTTTGAAGCGTCTTGGCGCTTATTTCAGGAACTTTATACTGCTTATGCAGCTTTAAATGAAAAAGCTCCTCAAGACCTTATTGGTATTGGACCAGACAGAACTCTTGATGATATTGATTATATTGTAGACACAGCAGCTGTTCATCTAAATTTAGCATTTGATGAACGACAACATTTGCTTGAAATGCCCGATCTTAAAAAACGCTTAGTTAAAATTTGTGAAATTTTAAAAAAAGAAGTTGAAATTCTTGAAGTTGAAAATCGCATTAGAGGCAGAATTCAAAATCAAGTAGAAAAAAATCAAAGAGAATTTTATTTAACTGAGCAGATTAAAGCTATTCATAAAGAACTTGGACGAGAAGATCAACAAGGTGAATTTGAACTTTTAAGAAATAAAGTCCTTGCTTTAAAACCACCAAAAGAAGCTATAGAAAAAGTAGAAAAAGAACTAAAACGGCTTGAGCAAATGCCTCCACTTTCTTCAGAAGCTGTTGTGAGTAGAAATTATATAGATTGGATTGCATCGCTTCCTTGGTCTAAAGAAAGTAAAGATCGTATTAGTCTGGAACAAGCAGAAAAAATTCTTAATAAACATCATGCTGGGCTTAAAAAGCCTAAAGAACGTATTATTGAATTTTTAGCAGCTAAGAAATTTTCTAAAAATCTTGAACGTTCTCCTATCATTTGTTTAGTAGGTGCTCCTGGAGTTGGAAAAACATCCTTAGGAAAATCTATCGCAGAAAGTTTAGGTAGAGAGTTTGTACGTATTGCGCTTGGTGGCATTAAAGATGAAGCTGAAATTCGCGGTCATCGCCGTACCTACATTGGAGCATTGCCTGGAAAAATTATTCAAGCAATGAAAAAAGCAAGTACTATTAATCCTGTAATTTTACTTGATGAAATAGATAAAATGTCTATGGATGTTCATGGGGATCCTGCAGCAGCACTGCTTGAGGTACTTGATCCAGAACAAAACAAAACATTTTTAGATCATTTTTTAGATATAGAATATGACTTATCTCATGTTATGTTTATTACCACTGCAAATCATATAGAAGGTATTCCGTATCCTCTTTTTGATCGTATGGAAGTTATTTCTCTTTCTGGTTATACCAATGAAGAAAAAGTATCTATTACAAAATCATTTTTACTTCCAAAGAATTTAAAAGAATACAGCTTAACCACTACTCAATGTAAAATATCTGATGATATTATTGAATTTATAGTTAATGAATACACAAAAGAAGCTGGAGTTCGTCAACTAGAAAGAACTATCGCAAAACTTCTTCGTAAAGTTATTCAAGAACTTTTAAAAAATAAATCTTTAAAAAGTTTTACTATTACTAAAGAACACATTAAAGAATGGCTTGGAAACCCTCCTTTTAAACGACAAAAATTAGAAACCGGTGAAAAAATTGGACTTGCAACAGGCCTTGCTTGGACAGAAATTGGTGGCGATGTACTTGAAATAGAAGTATCTATCACTCCTGGAAAAGGTGGGGTAACATTAACAGGTCAACTTGGTGATGTAATGCAAGAATCTGCTCACGCTGGACTTACTTACATACGATCTCGAGCAGACGCTATTAATGTTCCTAAAGCATTTAATACTAATAAAGACATTCATATTCATCTTCCAGAAGGCGCAACTCCAAAAGATGGCCCTTCTGCTGGTATTTCTATGTGCGCAGCAGTTGTTTCTGCACTCAGTAAAAATCCAATTAAGCCTTATGTAGCTATGACAGGAGAAGTAACTCTCCGTGGGCGCGTTATTGGTGTTGGTGGCCTTAAAGAAAAATTACTTGCAGCAAAACAATTTAATATTAAAACAGTAGTTGTTCCTGAAGAAAATAGAGATGATATAGAAGAAATACTCAAAGAAGTAAAACATAATCTTGATCTTGAAATTATTTATGTAGCAACTATGGATGAAGTTTTGAAAGCAGTACTTAAAAATGATCCATTTGCACAACAAAACAAATCACCAAAAAGTACTAAAACCAAAAAAACACCTGCAAAAAAAATCAAAAAAAAGACGGTAGCAAAAAAAGCACAAACGTAATAACAACTATTCATATATAATATTGAGGGATACATCCTATGAATAAAAATCTTTTTTTTATGCTTGCTGTAACACTTGTTACTCTTCCTGGTTGTCTTAAAAAGAAAAATCAAGAAGTAGCAGTTGAAACTGTTGATAACACAACATCAGCTGATGTTAAAGAAGTTATTGAACAAGAGTAATCTGTTATTTTAATAAGATACTTTAAAGGGCTGAATTCATTCAGCCCTTTTTTACATTGTTATTATTTAAATTGCATATAAAAATGCTTTAAAAAGGGGATGCGGTTTTTGAGGTCGTGATAAAAATTCAGGATGAAATTGACTTGCAACCATAAATGGATGATCTTTCAATTCAATAATTTCTACAAGCTTACCATCTGGAGATTGTCCAGAAATAACAAGCCCTGCATCTTCAAGTTGTTTGCGATAGGTATTATTAAATTCAAATCGATGCCTATGGCGTTCAGAAATAAGTAAATCTTGTCCATTATCTTGATATGCTAACGCGGCTTTAGTTCCAGGCAACAATGTACAAGGGTAAAGACCCAACCTCATAGTACCACCTTTATCAATAACATTTTTTTGCTGATCCATAAGCGTAACTACAGGAAATTTAGCATACTCATCAAATTCTAATGATGTTGCTTCTTTACTAATTACTTGGCGAGCAAATTCAATACACATTACTTGCATACCAAGACATAACCCCAAATAAGGAATATTATTAATTCGAGCCCATTGTGCAGCTATTATTTTTCCTTCTACTGCACGATGCCCAAAACCGCCAGGAACAATAACCCCTTTACAATCTCCTAAAACATGCGCAACATTTTCTTCTGTTAATTGCTCTGCATCAACCCATACTATTTCTATTTCTTTAGCCAACTCAAAAGCTGCATGCTGAAGCGCTTCTGTAACACTAATGTATGCATCATGCAATCCAACATATTTACCTACTAATGCAATTTTTATCTTTTTTTCAGCAACATATGCTGATTGTGCAAGAAGCATTTTCCAATCTGTCCAATCAACTTTTTTTGATGGAGATAATGCAAAATGATCTACTAAATAATCACCAATGTTTTCTTGCTCTAAAAGTAAAGGAACTCTATATGGATTACTTTCAGTAACAATAGGAATAACCCTATCAGAATGAATATTAGAAAATGATGCTATCTTATGACATAACTCACGATCTATTGGCTGATCTGCTCGAGCGATTACAACTTCTGGAATAATACCTATTGAACGCAATTCACGAAGTGAATGTTGTGATGGCTTTGTTTTGAGTTCTTGAGTTGCTTGAACATATGGCAACCATGTTACATGAACAAACAGTGTATTTTTATGGCCTTGTTCATATTGCATTTGACGAAGAGCTTCTAAAAAAGGAGCTCCTTCCAGATCTCCAACAGTTCCACCAACTTCCACTATTAAAACATCTGCTTGCATACTTTCTGCTGCATGAGTAATAGCTTTTTTAATTTCATGCGTAATATGAGGAATAACTTGAATAGTTTTGCCTAAATAAGTTCCTTTTCTTTCTTGATCAATGACTTGTGCATAAATTTTACCTGCCGTAACACTACAAAATTTTGTTAAATTTATATCTAAAAAACGTTCATAATGCCCAAGATCAAGATCTGTTTCTGCTCCATCATTAGTCACAAAAACTTCTCCATGTTGATACGGAGACATAGTACCTGGATCAACATTAATGTAAGGATCCAATTTTTGAATCGCAATTTTAACACCACGTTTTTGTAAGATTTTACCAAGTGATGCTGCAACAACACCTTTTCCTACAGAACTAATAACACCACCTGTTACAAATATATATTTTGTCATAAATCTCTCTTCTTTAAATTTTAATAATCATCAAAGAGTACCTTAATACTATAATTAAACTAGATTTGATTTATTGAAATTTGTTTAAATAACCTTACAAGGATTAGATTAATATCTTTCATATTACACAAGGAGTTTTGTATGAAAAAATATCTAACTATTATAAAACAATATTGGATTCCCATAATAATTATTCTTGCTCTTGCTCTTTGGTACCATAAAAAAAGAAAATCTTTTTGCGGACCATGCAAAGAAAAAGGCATGATTATTAAAAAAGGAAAAGCCCCTTATTCTCAAGAACTCCACAGAAACGCACTTCGCGCAAAACAAGCAGCTGCTGCATTTAAATCAACAGGGTTTATGCCAAAAATTTCATAATAATATTATGAAAAAAAAGACACATAAGGGCATCTTATTAGATGCCCTTATTTAGTTATATAAACAGTATGCAAGTATTTTAAAAATTCATTAATTGTTTCATTAAAATTTAAGGTCGTATTATCAATAACAATCCCACCTTGAGGAATAAGTAACGGTGAATGCCCTCTTTCCAGATCTTTTGTATCACGAAATGCAATACGTTTTTTACATTCTTCAATCGTATACACATTACCTCTTTTATATTGATCTTTTTGCCAACGCAAAGCCCGTATATCAAGTGAAGCTGTTAAAAAAAATTTATATTCAGCTTGAGGAAAAACTACAGATCCAGTATCTCTTCCATCTGTTACAATATCATACTGCTGAGCAAGTTGACGCTGAAACTCACACATAACTTCACGCAAATATGACTGCGGAGAAATTAAACACACTGCTTCATCAATAGTTGCATCTTTTAAAAAAGGAGTAATGTTATTATCATCATATAAAATTTCTACTCCTTGAGCAGGATCATAACAATACGAAAAACGACTATGATCAGTACATGCTGCAAGATCTTGTGGTGCTACTTGTGTTAAATCTTTAGAAGTATAATGATACCTCGTCATAAGCAAATAAGTTACAGCCCTGTATAACATTCCCGTATTTAAATAATACCAGCCTAATTTTTCTGCAAGTGCTTTTGCCACAGAAGATTTCCCACTTGCTGTTGGTCCGTCAATAGTAATAATCATTATCATATGCCTTTCTTTGAAGTAGTTACTGTTTAAGATCCGCAACATCAAGCCCATATAACTCTACTGTCGTTCTACCATTCCACACATTTTGACTTACTTGTACTGCAATAGAAAATGGCTCTTCTTTTTGCGCTACTAATAATGGATATAAATCAGGTCTATTAAAAAATACTAATGGTTTGATAATTCCTTCTGCAAATACCATACATTTTACATGCAAATCTTTTAATAACGCAGGATCTCCTACAAGGCTTACACCTTCCATATAAAAAATAGGCTGATTATTTTGAGCTCCAAAAGGCTCAAACAATTGCATATCATGCATTAATTTTGCAGAAATATCTCCCATTTTTAAAGCAGCATCACACATAAGTGTCTGTTGTAAATCTTCTAACGTTAAAAGTGATGCTAAATCATCTTCAAAGCGAGCCTTTAAAATCTGTAATTTATCTTTATCAAGAGAAAGACCTGCAGCCATTGCATGCCCACCAAATTGATCTAATAAATCTTTATTTTTTTCAAGCACATTAAAAATATTGCAAGCAGCAATAGACCTACATGATCCTTTTGCTTTTCCTGAATTAGTAATATGAAAAAGCATTGTAGGGCGACCATACTTTGCAACCAAACGAGATGCTACCAAACCTATTACACCTGGTGGCCAATCTGATGATGCAGCTAAAATACAACGTTCTTTGGTAAGATCAATTGTTCCATTTTGAATAAGAGCATCAACACTTTCAAAAATTTTACGCTCAATATCTTTGCGTGTCTCATTTAATTGAAAAAGCACAGTGCCTATTCGCTCAGTTTCTTGCGTATCAGTACCAAGTAAAAAACTAACCCCTTGACGAGGATCTTCTAGCCTGCCTAAAGCATTAATTTGTGGTGTAATTTTAAAGCCAATATCAGTTGATGATAACTTTCTGTCAGAACATTTACCATGATGTTTTAAAACTTTAAGCGATAAACTTTCATTTTCAGATGTGTAATGCAATCCATAACGAACCCAAAATCTATTTTCTCCAAGAAGTGGAACTACGTCTGCAACTGTTCCTAAAAGTAATAATTCATATGCTTTATTTGGTAAAGAAACATTCTTTTTTTCATACAATAAAGAAAGAACTTTAAAAATAACACCTACACCTGCAAAATCTTTAAATGGATAGGGACAATCATGTTGATGTGGATTTACAATTGCATATGCATCAGGAAGATGACTATGAGGTCTATGATGATCCGTAATAATTAAATCTATACCTCGTTGTTTTGCAATATCAGCAGGTCCAAAAGCAGTAATACCATTATCTACAGTAATAAGAACTTTATAATTATTATCTGCAGCACGATGTACTATTGCTTCAGAAAGGCCATACCCATCTTTAACCCGATGGGGAATATAAAAATTAACATGTGCACCAAGTGGCAACAAAGCTGACATCATTAACGACGATGATGTAATACCATCAACATCATAATCGCCTACAATAAGTATTTTTTCACCAGTATCAATTGCTGCAATAATACGATCAACAGCTTTTTGAGCATCTTTCATTATATATGCAGCTGCAACATCATGCTCATAAGAACTAAATAAATATTTTTCTATATTTTCTTTTTCTACATAACCACGCGTTACCAAAGTTTGAGCAAGCGGAATAGAAAGAGTATACGATGCTGCAATGCTCAAATTTTTTTCAGAATCACAAAGGGGCAATTTCCAAATATATTTAATACCTTTTTTAGCACTATGAAGCTTTTGCACGATGTAAGCCTTTATAATTATTTATTCATTTTTTCTGAAAGCGTTTCTACAATAGCTAAACCAAAATCTTGCGCAGCTGAAGGTCCATTTGCCGTTACTACATTACCATCAACAACAACAGCTTTTTGTACTAAAGTAACTTGATTTTTTTGAAATATATCTTTTAATTGACCATCTCCATCCCAACCAGTTGCCTGCTTGTTACGAAGCACTTGTGCTTGAGCAAGTATTCGAGGAGCCAAGCATATAGCTCCATAAGGAATATCAATTGCAAAAACTTCATTAAGGATTTTGTGCATTATAGGATTATCAAGAGACGTAATTGCTCCTGGTCCTCCAATAATATAAACGCCTAAATACTCAATTGGATGCATATGAGCTATATCAGTATCAACAGAAATCTGAAGGCCTTCATTACCAATTGCCATACCTTGCTTATCAGAAACTACTGTTATTACATATCCTGCATTTTCAAGTACTTTACGTGTTTCTTGATACTCATGTTCTTGAAAGCCATTACTTGCTATAACAAGTGCTACTTTTTTTCCCATCACATCCTCTTGATGTCTTTGTCCATACAATGAAATATATACATAATTACCAATAACAAAGATTGCTAACAATCCTACTATTTTTTTCATTACTCATATCCTACAGATTTTCAATCTCTACGTTTTAAAGTAGGAAATAAAATAACATCCTTAATAGACGTTGTATTAGTAACAAGCATTGCAAGACGGTCTATACCAATACCACAACCAACAGTTGGAGGAAGACCATGCTCAAGAGCTTTAATAAAATCTGCATCATAATGATGGGCTTCATCATCCCCTGACACACGATTTTTTACTTGTTCTTGAAAGCGCTCAGCTTGGTCAAAAGGATCATTAAGCTCATTAAAGCCGTTTGCAAGCTCCATACCAGCAATAAACAATTCAAATCTTCCAACAATTGTTGGATTTTCAAAATCACGTTTTGCAAGAGGAGACATTTCAACAGGAAAATCTATTAAAAATGTTGGCTGAATAAGTTTTGATTCTGCGACTTCTTCAAAAAGCGAAAATAGCTTTTGCGCATAACTTGCATCTTTATTTGCAATATACACCTTAGCTTTTGCAAGCGTAGCGTCAATAGCATCTGGAGCAATGTCTTCGGCGGTATAATCACTATGAGATGTAATAGCTGTTTGAACATTCATACGAGCAAAAGGTTTTCCAAAATCAATAACATAATCGCCAAAAGGTGCTTGAGTAGTTCCACATGCTTTAATAATCACTGATCTAAAAAGCTCTTCTACAAAATTCATCATAAATTTATAATCATGATGTGCTAAATAAAACTCAAGCATTGTAAATTCTGGATTATGACGTGTAGAAACGCCCTCGTTTCTAAAATTACGATTAATTTCATACACACGCTCAAAGCCTCCAATAACTAAACGCTTAAGGTAAAGCTCTGGAGCAATACGAAGATAAAAATCTGAACCAAGTGCATTATGTTTTGTAATAAATGGCTTAGCTGCTGCCCCACCAGGAATAGGATGAAGCATAGGAGTTTCTACTTCTATAAAATCATGACTTTCTAAAAATTGACGGATTCCACTTATTAATTTTGAACGAACTACAAATTTTTGTTTACGCTCTTGATCACTCATAAGATCTAAATAACGCTGACGATATCTAATTTCTACATCAGCAATACCATGAAATTTTTCCGGAAGTGGATGTAAACATTTACTCAAAAGCTCAAATTCTTCTACCTTAAGAGTAACTTCACCTGTTTTAGTAATAAATGGAGTTCCTCGTACCCAAATAATATCACCAAGATCGATATATTCATGCAACATAGTAAACGCGTTTTGGCCAATAACATCTTCTTTAAAATAAACCTGCAATTGACCTGAACGATCTTGTAATTTTGCAAAAGTACTTTTACCGTGAGCACGTAAAGCAACAATTCTTCCAGAAATCGTATACTCTTGAACTGCACCTGCATCATAAGAAGCTAAAACCTTTTCTGCTGTAGCATTCACTTCTTTTTGTGCTGGCCAAGGCTCTACACCCATTGCCCGTAATTTTTTTACTTTTTCAACACGAATATGATGCTCTTGTGATGAATCTTGATTACCATTAAATATAAGATTTTCTTTATCTATCGCCATAACAAGGCCTCCGGAAATCTAGAATATGATTAATGAAACAGTATAAAAACTAGTATATCCGGTTATAATTTTTATTAAAGCAATTATAAGGATCAGAATAGATAAAAAAATTAATAAAATATTAACTTTCTCTCATCCTTAAGTCACGGCAATCACAATATAAAATATTCAATTAATCTTATTTTGTAGCATTATACAAAGCATTTATTTGAACAACGTCTTCTGTTATTTTTGCTTGCTCTTCTGGTTTTTTATCATTAATTTTATCCGGATGATTCTGCACCATATATTTTTTATAAGCTTTATTAATAGCATCTGGAGAAGTATCTTGTGACAATTTTAACTTAAGAGCCAACTCTTTATATGCATTATTTCTCTTTGCCTCTTCTTGTTGTTTTCTTGCCTCTTCTTTCTTTTTCTCTTTTTCTTCTTGTTGTTTTTTTGCTTCTTCTTGCTTTTTTCTCGCATCCGCTTCTCTCTCTTTTGCCCAAACTTTTTCCTGTTGTAAGTAATCTTCGTGGTCTTTTTTCGCTTGCTCTTCATTTCTTTTTTGAAAATTTCGCCACACTTGTTCCTTTCTTACCTCTTCTTGCTTTTCTCTCTTTATTTGGTCTTGCTTTTCTCTTTGCTGTTTAAAAGTACCTAAAATTTTTCGACTAGCAACTTGAAATGGCGCACTAATTGCAGAACCAATATGACGAATACGATATACCGCATCATTAAATCTTTGAGGAGAAAATTTTTCTGTTTTTTGATTATCCTGAAAATACCATTTTTCTTTATTTATAAGATATTCATTTCTATTATTTAAAGCTTCAAACTCTTTACTAGAAATATCACCTCGTTTTGGTTTATTAAATTTTACAAATCGACCATTACCATTAGTAATATAAGTTGGACTCGATTTATATCTTGCTTCTATATTAAATTTATATTGATCTTTAACTTCAGTTAAAAATTTAGACGTTTTAATTTTAAAGCCACCACTATACAATGGCAAAAAAGCACTAAAAAGAATTATTTTTTTCATAAATATTTCCTATTAATAAAATATTAAATTCTAAAAAATTAATTAATTTAAACTATCTCAAATAAAAAAGACCTTTTTCAAGGTCTTTAAATTCAATATTTTATAAAAAATATTTATGAGCGTTGCTGAACCCAAAATGGTTCTTGTGAAAGATTTTTTCTTTTTGCGCTACTCAACTTTAAAGCATCATCTTCTGATTCTTCTGATGGTTGATCTTCTACATTTTCATAAACCATCATTTGATCTGTTGGGATATTTTCTGCATTAACAACATCTCCATCATCTGTTTGTATAATCATTTCTACTGCTGCTTCTTTAGATGGTGAAAATAAATTTTTAAGAGTATCAATAAGATTATTAAAAAAATTCTTTATAGCTTCAAATAATTTACAAAAAAAGCCTTTATCCTCACACACACTATCAACTTCTTCTACAGCAACTATTGGTGTAACAACTTCTAAGGGCTCATCAACTACAACTCTTGTATCAACATCTGCAGGAAAACTGTCCAAAACCTCTTGTGAAAATAACCCTGCATAAGAAAACATACATAATGTAAGCAATATTTTTTTCATAATTCTTCCTTTTATTTTATAAGACTACTATATCGCTCTTCTACTTTTTCCCAATTGATTACATTCCACCATGCTGTTACATAATCAACTCTTCTGTTGAAATATTGAAGGTAATACGCATGCTCCCATACGTCAAGCCCAAGTATTGGAGTAAGACCATCAGAAAGCGGAGTATCTTGATTAGCAGTTGAAGTAATTAATAAATGTTCGTTTTTTGGATCAACAGAAAGCCATACCCAGCCACTTCCAAAACGATTTTTTGCCGCTGTAGAAAAAATATTTTTAAACTGATCATAAGAATCAAAAAATATACGTATCTGCTCTGCAGACCTTCCAACAGGAAGCCCCCCGCACTCAGGACCCATACTATCCCAAAAAAAAGTATGATTCTCTACACCTCCTCCATGATTTCTGACAGCCGTTCTAATATCGTCAGGTAGAGATGAGAGATTTTGTAATAATGTAATTAAATTTTTTTGATATAATTCAGGATGTTGCGCCAATGCATTATTAAGGCCATCAACATATGCTTGTTGATGCTTTGCATGATGCAATTCCATAATATGAGCTTCTATATAAGGCTCAAGTGCTGCATAACCATAGGGAAGCGATGGTAACTGATACATCTATAACTCCTTAAAATAATCTTTTTTTATATATTTATTTATTTTCTAAAATATACACCTGTTCTTCTGGTCGCGCCATTTGCAAATCTTCTCGCGCAATTTTTTCTTTATAAAAATCAATAGAATTGTAATTATGAATTTCTTTATTTAAAAAAATAATTTCTTGTTTTTCTAATTCTATAGCATTTATTAATTTTTTATGTTCTTCATTTTTTTTAGATACAGCAATTATACCTTGCGAACCAAAAATAAAAATTATAGATGCGCTCATTACCTCTACCAAAAGCAATGCTCGCAATACTAATTGCTTAGTTATAACCATATTTTCACCCTTTTATTTACAAGATCTTCACATCATATTTTTAATCAGTGTACGCTACACATTTATCAATCACTTATTGCAAAAGGAACATTAATGAAACAAAAAACATTTTTATTCATATCACTTTTTCTTTCAAACATAGAATCAAAAATTGTTAAAACAACACTAACAGACTCTGAGCAAAATATTGTAAAAATGTCTTCTGCTATGAACGAAGTAATCAATTTAATGCAATATCGCTACTATAAAACATTAGAACCAGAAATTATTTCACAAGCAATGGAAGATACCCTTCAGGCATATGTTCATAGAGACCCTCACTCAGGATATTTAAGTGCAAAAGAACTCGTCAATTTAACATCAAGCATGAGTGGAGAATTTTATGGAATTGGAGTAGTTCTACCGGGTGATAAAGAAATAGAAGAAGAAGCATTACCCTTTATAGAAATCATACCCGATGGACCTGCTGACAAAGCTGGCCTTAAAGCTGGCGATAAATTAATAGAAATTGATGGTAATGCAATTAAAGGATTAAAAATTGATGAAGTTATGAGAAAATTAAAAGGAGAACGCAACACAAAAGTTAAACTTCGTATTATGAGAGAAAAATATCCAGATGCCCTTGATATAGAAGTAACAAGAGACATCATTAAAGATGAAGTTTCACTTTCTTTCTATTTACCACAACAAAATATTTGCTATCTTTTTTTACCTCTTTTTGGTGAAAAATCTGCAAAACATATCGAAGATCTTCTTAAACATGCACAAACAAAAAAATGTAAAGGTATCATTATAGATTTACGCAATAATACAGGCGGTCTTTTTGAAGGAGCAATTGACATTGCATCTCTTTTTTTACCAAAAGGAACAACTGTTGTTGTTACAAAAAACAGAGATCACAAAATTACACAAACATGGAAAACAAAAAAACAACCACTCAAAAACATACATGCTCTTCCTATATTTTTTATTGTTAATAACTACACAGCATCAGCTGCAGAAATTCTTGCAGGATCGCTTAGATTGTATGCAGAAGAAAGTAATAAGATTTCTGTTTTTATTGTAGGATCTCAAACGTTTGGTAAAGGATCTGTACAAGAAGTTATACCCTTAAGAGAAGGTGGTGCACTAAGACTTACAACATCACTCTATTTTTTACCAAAAAATACTTGTATTCAAGGACAAGGAATTGAACCTGATTTTATTATTGAAGATCGACCACTTCCAAGTGCAACTGTTAAATGGATGACCGATCATTACGGAAGAGAAAGTGCTTTAAAAGGGTCTATTAAGCCAATAACTCTTGATAATAAAAATAAAAAGAAAAAAGAAAATACTAAAAAAGATAGTAATAAAGACAAACCATGGAAAGAAAAACGAAAAGAATATTTAGCAAATAACTACTTACTACAAACAACAATAAATTTGATTGATTTATTATTTATTGGTAAAAAAGCTAATCAAAATATGAATTCATACAAAGCGCAAAAAACATTTTTAAAAGAAAATTATATCATCGATAAAACATTAGAATTACAAGAAATTTAAAAAGGAAAAAATTATTAATGTTAATAATGCTAACACAAAAAGATCTCATCAGTAGCTCAAAGAGTGAAACTGTATCTACCAAATCACTTGCTCAAAAAATTACCTTTTTACAAAAAATGCTTGAAGCTAATCAATTAAAAAAAATAGTTGAATCAGGAGCAGAACTAACATTTGAAGAACAATTAAAATGCAAAGAATATCAAATTCCATATTCAAAAAAGACAACGTTAATAAATCCTGATGCTACTGATTTTGCTCAACTAGAAGCACTTGGAGCAAAAAAATAAAAAATGTTTTTATTATTCAACAGTAACTGATTTTGCAAGATTACGAGGTTTGTCAATATCGCATTCACGAACCCGAGCAATATGATATACCAAAATTTGAATCACACCAATCATTGCAATAACAGAAAGATGTGGCAGCACTTCAGGAACAACAAAAACATCATCTGCAAGATCAATAAGTTCTGTTTGTCCTGCAAAGGCAACAACCAAGAGCCTTCCTTTTCTTGCTTTAACCTCTTGAGCGCTTGATAACATTTTTTGATAAATAATTGGGTCGGGATGAGAAAATAAAAATACTGGAGTTTTTTCATCAACAAGAGCTAAAGGCCCATGCTTTAATTCCCCTGCCGGATATACCTGAGAAAAAATATACGCTATTTCTTTTAATTTAAGAGCAGCTTCCATAGCAAGGGGATAAGTAATATGACGACCAAGAAATATCGATCTATCAAAATTTGCATAATAAGGAGCAAGCTCATCTATAATATGATGTTTGTAATTTTCGATCATATTTTCAAGAAGCACACCAGAAAGAAGTAAATCTTCTTCTGCCAAAACAAATCGTTCATAAGAAATGATAGCACGCTCTAAAGCTATTCTATTAGCAAGCCAATAAAGCGCTGTAAGTTGTCCTGTAAATGCTTTTGTTGATGCAACAGCAATTTCAGGACCAGCTTGTGTTAACAAAAACCCATCACATTCACGAACAAGAGTACTTGAAGCAACATTAGTTAAAGCTAAAGTATGTTGATTATGTTCTTTTAAAAACCGAACTGCTTCAAGCGTATCGGCGGTTTCTCCAGATTGAGAAACTGCAATATACAAAACATTTTCTTGAGGGAAAAAAGTCCTATATCTAAATTCAGAAGCAAGTACAGCTGTTGCAGGAATTCCAATAATTTCATCAAAATAAAATTCGGCTATTCTGCCTGCATGCCACGATGTTCCACACGCAACTATAACAACTTTTTTTAAAGAAAGTATTTGTTCCTTGCTATAACCAATAGACGTCCAAAATGTTTCTTGCAGTGTTCTAAAAAATCTAACAGACCGTTCAATCACGCTTTTTTGTTCATAAATCTCTTTAAGCATAAAATGTTCATGTCCATTTTTTTCTACTGTAATCCATTGAGCGTCTAATTGCTTAATTATAAAATCTTGCTTAGCTGCTAAAAAATCATACAACTGCATATCATCTTTAGTGACAACCGCAAATGTCTTTTCTGGCATAAAAACAATTTTTTGAATTTTACCTGCAAAAGCCAAAACATCTGATGCAACAAACATTTCACCATTTCCAACGCCAATACATAAAGGAGAACCTTTTCTAACGGCAATAATAGTATCCGGAAAATCTTGCATCACAACCATAAATGCATACGCACCAACCAATTGAGCAACTACAAGACTCATTAATTGCGCAAGCGTTATACCAGAATTCTTTTGAAATTCTGATTCTATAAGATGAGCTATTACTTCAGTATCGGTTTCTGAATGAAAAACATGTCCCTCTGAAATGAGACGTTTTTTTAGAATATTATAATTTTCTATAATACCATTATGAACAATTGAAATTGTTTTATGACAATCAAAATGGGGATGCGCATTTTGTTCATTGGCAGCCCCATGAGTTGACCATCGAGTATGACCTATACCAACTCGACCATCTATAGGATTTTTATCGAAAATTCGTATAAGGTTTTTTAGCGCGCCTTCTGCTTTTACATACATTAATTGATGATTTTTTTCATCTAAACATGCATAACCAGAAGAATCGTACCCTCTGTATTCAAGTCTTTTAAGACCTTCCAAAACAGCTGCACGACTTTTCTGAGAACCAACATAGCCGACAACGCTACACATACATCCCCTTTGCAAAACAATGAGAAAAAATCTCGATTAACGTTTTACGAATTGGAATTTTCTACGTGCACCAGGCTGACCAGGCTTTTTACGTTCTTTATTACGATCATCTACCGTTAATGCACCATGATCACGAAGAATTGCGCGATAAGACTCATTATCTTTTACCAAAGCGCGTGCAATTCCAAGCTTAATTGCGTCTGCTTGAGCACAAAGACCACCGCCTTGAACATTAACAACAACGTCATAACTCTTTACTGCGTCACACAATAATAATGACTTAATTGCTATTGTTCTTGTTTCGTCTGTTTTGAAGTAATCTGCACAGCGAAGAGAATTAATAGCGATTCCACCTGTACCTTTACGAAGCCACACACGAGCTATTGCTGATTTACGACGACCGACTGCTCCAATTGGCAATCCAGCTTTTACTGCAACATCTTCTTTGGTTTTTACCTTGATCATAAACTTTTACCTTATTATGAGCCTAAATGAGCCATTTTTAATGAAAATAACGTACAGCAATGGTATCAAACAGTCATTAATTGTCAATAACAACAACTATTAGAATTGAGTTAAAATTATCAATTTAAGATTAAAAATCTTTACTTTTTTCTTGTTCTTCTACTTTTTCTTGGCAAATAATACAACGCGATGCGTTATGAAAAGAAATAAGTCTGCGTTCTGAAATCGAATTTCCGCAGTCAATACATATTCCATAAGTACCCTCTTCTATCATTTCAAGCGCCTTTATAATCATTTTATATTCAGCAAGCTCATTATGTTGTATAGAATTTTGCAAAGTTTCAAATACTGCTGAACTTGCTTGATCTGCAGGATCTTGTACTTGATCATCATATTTTTCTGATTGTAAATCTATAAGTTCTGCTTCAAGCTCTTGTTTTCTTCCAAGTAATGAATTTTTAATAACATCTAAAGCGTTATTTTTATTCTTTGCATCCTTCACTGACAATCCTTTTTTTTTGAAAAAATTTTTTTAAAATTTCACTACACTCTTTTTGCAAAACTCCCGATTTAACTTCAAAAGCATCACAGTTGTATAATGAAATAAAACAATCTTTGTCAAGACGAAATCCAAAAACAGGCGAATCTGCTCCGTACACTACTTTTTTTATTCTACTCAACTTAATTGCGCCTACACACATTAAACAGGGCTCGAGTGTAACAAATATTGTACAACCATCAAGCCTCCAGTCATTTTTAAAAGAACCCGCATCCCTTAAAGCAACAAGTTCTGCGTGAAAAACTTGTGAAGAATTTTGCTCAGTTGTGTTATATCCAACACCAATAACATTCCCCATTTCATCAGTAACAATCGCACCTATTGGAACCTCATCTTTTTCATATGCTTTAAATGCTAACTCAAGAGCTTGCTTCATATATTCTTGATCGGTTATTTTTTGATTATCCATCATTAATCCCCTATGCGATTGATTACTGTTTGCATTTTAAAAAGACATTTTGGCAAAATTATAGTTCTTCAGTTACACTATAATGACATTAAAATGATATTAATTAAAATGGTTATTATATCAATTTTAGTCGCTAAACTAAATGATTATATAGACAACCCCGTTTTACTAAGGAGAAGCCGATGGCTCAAGATCATGACAATAAAGAATATGGTGCCAAGTCAATTCGTGTAATGGAAGGCCTTGAAGCCGTTCGTAAACGACCTGCAATGTACATTGGTTCAACAGGTCTTGGAGGACTTCATCATTTAGTTTATGAACTTGTTGATAACTCAGTTGATGAAGCTCTTGCTGGCCACTGTAAAACAATAACCGTTATTCTTAATACTGACGGATCATGCTCTGTTGAAGACGATGGACGTGGTATTCCTGTTGATATGCATCCAACAGAAAAAATGTCTGCTGCCGAAGTTGTTATGACAAAACTTCATGCTGGTGGAAAATTTGATAAAGATACTTATAAATATTCTGGTGGACTTCATGGCGTAGGTGCTTCTGTAGTAAACGCACTTTCTTCAAAATTAGATTTGACTATTTATAAAGATGGGAAAATATATCAACAAGAATATGCTTGTGGAAAATCTCTTGCACCTCTCAAAGTGACTAGTGAATCAACTAATAAACGGGGAACGTTTATTAATTTTTATCCTGACGGAACTATTTTTTCCGATACAACATTTAATTTTGATACACTTTCTGCAAGACTTCGTGAACTCGCCTTTTTAAATAAAGGTCTTCACATAACTATTATTGACAGTATCAATAAAAAAGAACATACATTCTTTTTTGAAGGTGGAATAAAATCATTTGTTCAACATATTAATGAAAAAAAAGCTCCACTTTTTCCTAACATTATTTATTTTGAGCAACAAGATAGTAACTATGTTGTTGAAGTTGCAATGCAATATAATGACACATACAATGAACAACTTTTTTCATTTGTAAATAATATAAATACAGTTGATGGTGGAACTCACGTTGCAGGATTTAAATCCGCTTTAACTAAAATTTGCAACAAACGAGGCAAGGCTCTAGGCATGCTTAAAGATGAAAATCTTTCAAGCGAAGACGTAAGAGAAGGACTTGTTGCAGTTATAAATATAAAAGTTCCAGAACCTCAGTTTGAAGGGCAAACAAAAACAAAGCTTGGAAATAATGACGTAAAAGGAATTGTTGATTCTTGGACATTTTCTGAACTTGATACTTATTTTGAAGAAAATCCAAATGTTATCAAAAAAATTATCCTTAAAGCAGAACTTGCTCAACGTGCTCGTGAAGCAGCAAAAAAAGCTCGCGAACTCACTCGTCGAAAAAGTGTGCTTGATACTATGGTTCTTCCAGGAAAGCTTGCCGATTGCACCAATGAAAATCCTACAGAAACAGAATTATTTATTGTAGAAGGAGACTCTGCAGGCGGTTCTGCAAAACAAGGTCGAGACAGATTTATTCAAGCAATTTTACCGCTCAAAGGTAAGATTCTTAACGTAGAAAAAGCGCGTCTTGATAAAATGCTTTCTAATGAAGAAATTAAAGCACTTATTGCAGCAGTAGGTGCTGGAATTGGCGAAGAGTTTAACATAGAAAAAACACGTTATCATAAAATTATTTTAATGACAGATGCTGACGTTGACGGTTCTCATATTAGAACATTACTTCTTACCTTCTTTTTTAGATATCTCAAACCTCTTATAGAAAAAGGATATCTCTATATAGCACAACCACCTCTTTACAAAGCAAAATTAGGCAAAAAAGAAGAATATTTAAAAAATGAAGCAGCTTTACGAAATTTTTTATTTGACTGGGCTGAATCTACCTTAATTTGTCGAGTTGAAGGTCGAGCTCTTTCTGAAATTGAATGGAAAGAATTTTTAATTAATTTAACAGATTATGAAAATGTTTTAGAAAAGCTTTGTATTGCTTATAAACTAGCAGACATGCAAGCACATAAACTACTTGTGCTTCTTCGCTCATATCCTGAAATACACACACTTACTACAGAAGAACTAATTCATAAACTGACAAATCACTTTAAAAACACCAAGGTATCTGTAACTTTACACCCAGGGGCAGCAGAAGGTTTAGCTCCAAAAGAAATTTTCTCCTTTACTATATTGAACAAAACATGGGAAGTTTCAAAAGAATTTTTTACAGGTGACGATGTTCTTAAAGCTCTTCCTTATCTTGATAAATTAATGGAAGCAGACAATTCATGGACACTAGAAGTTATAGAGAAAAATAGAATTACTTCAGGCACAGGACTTATGCAACTTGTTAGAGGAATACGTTCTGCAAGCTCTCCTTATCTTCATGTGCAACGCTATAAAGGTCTTGGAGAAATGGATCCAGAACAATTATGGGAAACTTCTATGGATACAAATACTCGATCCCTACTGCAAGTTTCTGTTCAAGATGCGCTTGAAGCAGATTTTTGGTTTTCTACTTTAATGGGGGACGATGTAAGTGGCCGTAAAGACTTTATCGAAAAACATGGTCGATTTGCAAAAAACCTTGATGTATAAACATTTTTAAATATAATCAGATAAAAAAGGGCTTATTTCATATATTTGGAAAGCCCTTTTTTTATAACACCTAAATTTTTACAAATACATGAAATACTTATTAAATTTATTTTTTTGCTTTCAAATAATCATAAGTGCTAATCAAAGTGAAACAAAATCCACATTTACTCTACACAATAAAACAAGCATTCCACAAATTATAACGTTGCAATTTGAAGCCAAACATCCTGATCATTTCATATTAAAACCAAATGAAATTATGAAAGGATCTGCTAGTTTGAGTCTTATAAGTGCAACTGTTTATACTTTAAGCATAGCAACCACATTCGATGTAACAAAATGTGAAACAAATAATTATTGTTTCACATTAATAACAGAATCTAACAGACTTCATCGCACCCTAAGAACTCGACTTATTATAAATAATGAAAATACACGTTTAAAAAATATTTCATTAATTAATAAACCTCGCGATGAAAGTTTTGGTCGTGAAAATAAAATATTTGGCAAAAAATAGCTAAATCTTGAATTTTAATCATGAATAAAGATCTTATAGTTTTAAACTCAAAAATTATTATTGGCCTTTCTGGAGGAGCGGACTCAGTCTACTTGTTATATCAACTTGCAAAACTACAAGATGAAAAAAAATTAACATTATACGCAGTGCACCTTGACCATGAATGGCGAAAAGAATCTCATCTTGATACAGCATTTTGTGCAGAATTATGCAAAGATTTAAATATTACTTTTATCACAAAAAAAGCTTCAGAACTTGATTTTATTCCACAAAAAAATGGATCAAAAGAAGATATTGGCAGACAATTACGACGTTACTTTTTTGAAAAAATACGAAAAGATTATAATGCTGATGCAATTGCGCTCGCACACCATCAAGATGATCAACTTGAAACATTTTTTATTCGTCTTTCAAGAGGAAGTTCACTGGAAGGGCTTTGCGGAATTAAAGAAAAAACTGACTATTATATTAGACCATTATTAAACATATCAAAAAATGAGATCTTAGATTTTTTTAAAAAAAATAATTATTCATATAAAGAAGATTTTACTAATTCATCATATAATTATTTACGCAATAGAATTCGTCATAAAGCTCTTCCTGCACTACAAGAGTGCGATGATCGTTTTGCAAAAAAATGTTTAGAAAGCATTACTCAACTCCAAAACGCAGAAACATTTTTAAAAGATTATGTAGATAAAATCTATACTGATATTACATATTATGATTCAAAACAAAATGTACTAATTTTAGATACAAAAAAATTACTTATACTCAATCTCTATATTCAAAAAAGAATTATTCAAAAATGGCTTATTGAGCACTCTGTCCCCTTTTCTTCATCAAATAATTTTTTAAATGAAATTATAAGATTTATACAATCAAAAAATGGCGGCTCTCATCAGCTAGCAAAATCTTGGAAAATTATTAAAAAGCAATCAAAAATTTTCATTCAATTTTTTGCATTCTACAATTCATCTTTATAAAAATTTATTACTATATTTTTAACATTTTTTATTTTAAAGAGTATCAACTAATCAGATCTTTCACTCTCTATTAGAGTAAGGTAAGCTATAAAAATAAAAATAAATTTATATAAAAAAAGAAATGTAATGAATAAAGAAAAAGAACAAAAAAGCGCCTGGATCATATATTCAATAACACTACATGCTCTTATTATTATTGCATTATTGATATCCCTTAATGATACCTCTTTACTAAACCCCAAAAAAGAAGCAGCTCCTGTTATTTTAATGGATCAAAAAGAACTTCGTCATAAAAGTCATACTGAAAAAATAAAAAATAAAGAACCTCAAACATTAGATCCCAAAACCTTTACTGTACCAGCTCCCGTAATGTATTACGGACATGAAATTGACCCGCATAAAAAACCAGGAAATCCAACTGAAAAAAAAATAGAAGCTTCACCTGATAATAATACTCATGATTCTATTGAAAAAAAAGACAAAAAAGAATCTGACATTGTACCAGAATTACCAATAACAGAACCTGAAAAATCAGAGCTATCTAATAAAGAAATAAAATCTGACAACAATGAATCTATGATTGATACAATTATAGAAAAAAATATTTTCATGGATGATAAAAAATTTATACCTCTTAAAAAAACACGATCTCGATCAACAACTTCATCTCATGAACAATCTTGCTCAAAAAAACTAACACTTGCAGATCTATTTAAAAAATCTCCTCTTGTTACAACAGACACTCAAATGATAGGAGAAGGATCTGGCCAACCAATTGTTATTAAAGAAGGAGACATGAAATATTACAGCGTGTGGACAAAGTTTTTACATCACCTCAATCAAACTGCACGATTTAATAGAATCAAAAAGAAAGTTCCATTAATTGAATGGATTAAAACAGGCCAACTTAAAAAAGATCTTTTTTGTGGAATTACCGTTACCAAAGAAGGCAAAGTTCTTTCTATAGATATTATTTCATCCTCAGGATTTAAACCATTTGATACTATGTGCATTGAAGATATTTGGGCTTCGTCCCCATTTCCCCCTCTTCCAGAATCAATGGGTAAAGAGCAAGCCCGATTTGAAGTTAGATCATATTTATAAAAATAATAATTTAATAAAAATGAGCCATTTTTTTTAGTTTTTTGTTTATTCTTTATAGCATGAATCCCCCTATGGTAGACTGGCTGACAGATTTTATTTTTTAGAGGGGAGAAAATCTATGAAAAATATCTTACAGAATATAGTATGCGGTTGTTTATTTATCGGAATATCTGTTAACACAAAAGTATGCGATATTACGATAAAATCACTATGGAAAAACCTTGAAACTCCACGCGAAACTAAATTATTTGGAAGCCAATGGATTTTAGCTGCAATAGTAACTTTTAAACGAACACCAGAACTAAAAGAAATAACTGTAATCAATAAACTTGAGTTTGCTTGGGATGGACCAATCATTAACAATCTTTCAGCATCTCTTTACAAAAAATTTCCTAATAAAGATTTTTTGCCAACGGAAGACTCTCTTATTTGTGATGGTAAATGGAATAACACAAATCAAAAACTTTCTTTTAGTTTTGATGATGAACGACTTGATCCGGTTACACGCTTTTATATTGTTGTCACGATTCCAGATATAATTGCCAATCAACTACAAAAAGGTTCTTTTAATTTATTACAAAATTCTTTACCAGAAGAACTTAAACAATATTCTGAAAACAATAATGATGATAAAGAATTAGATGCATCTTTGTTACTTGGATTGTCTTTTAAAGTCTGTCCTTTTATTACATCTACATCAGGGAAACGTTCATAAATTAAAAAAATCAATTTATATAACTGGACATAAATATACTTTTTTTTTATAGCTATAAATTCATTCTTACAGGTTTATTAAGGAGAATATATGGCAAAAATAATCATACTTGGCGCTGGACTAACAGGAATATCTACGGCATATCATTTAGAACAAGCTGGGTTTAATGATTATGTAATGTATGAAAAAGAAGCTGAATCAGGGGGGCTCTGTAGATCTATAGAACAAGATGGATTTACTTTTGATTACACAGGCCATTTACTCCATAGCAACAACCCCTACTTTAGTAATCTACTCAACACACTTATAGGACTTTCTCATTTTAATGTTATTGATAGAAAATCTTTTATTTATTCTCATAAAACATACACTCATTATCCTTATCAATCCAATCTTTATGGGCTTCCACCAAATCTTATAGCAGATGCAATTATAGATTTTATTAATCGACCAAAAAAATTAAAAAAAGGTTCTAATTTTTATCAATGGGCACTTTATATGTTTGGCAAAACTATTACTGAGGAATTTTTTGTACCTTATCAACAAAAAATATTTGATTATGACATTCACAAACTTTCAAGCTCATGGACTAGTAGATTTGTACCAGAAACAACGCTTATTGATATTGTTAAGGGAGCTCTAGAAAACTCTCATGCAAAAAACATTGGCTATAATGCCCATTTTTTATATCCAAAACAAGGGGGTATTTTCTTTTGGATTAAAAAATTAATGCAACAATTAAAATTGCCCATAAAAACAAAATACTGTGTTGAAAGCATTGATATAAAAAACAAAATTGTAACATTTACTAATGGTGATTTTGAACATTTTGAAAAATTAATAAGCACACTTCCTCTTGATATATTGCTAGAATTAATAAAACAACCAAGCTCTAGCTCATTAAAAAAAGCACAATCTCAATTATTATGTAATAGCGTAGTTAATTTTAATTTAGGAATTCAAAATCCAAATCTTTCAGAAAAGCATTGGGTTTATTTACCAGAGTCTGAATTTCCTCATTATAGAATTGGATTTTATCATAATTTTTCACAAAAAATGGTTCCCCCAGGATGTAGCTCCTTTTATGGAGAATATGCCTATTTAAAAAAAGATAAAAATGAAATATCAAAAAACGTAAATACAGCTATACAATCAACTAAAAAATTACTTTCTATTTCTGACGCACAAGTTATTACTGAACGAATTATTAATATTCCACATGCATATGTTATTTATAATGATTGGCGAGATAAAAATGTGCCAAAACTATTAGAGCGTCTAGAGTCTTACAATATACATTCAATTGGCAGATACGGTGCATGGAAATATTCGAGCATGCAAGAAGCTGTTTTAGACGGAAAATTAATGGCAGAAACTATAACTAAAAACAATCTCATAAGCACCTCCTATGAATTAAAAAAAATAAAAAAGGAACTTCAATGAATTATAAAAACTCCCATGTGTTAATAACTGGAGGGGCAGGATTTATAGGTTCACATTTAACAGAAGCTCTAGTTGATGCAGGAGCTCATGTTACTGTTATTGATAATTTAAGCACAGGAACATTAGAAAATCTTGAAAGAGTCAAAAATAAAATTAATTTTATAAAAGGCGATATTACAGACAAAGAATTATGTCTTAAAATATCTACTAATATTTCTCATATTTTTCATCTTGCTGCATGCGTTTCTGTCCCATTAAGCATGAAAGACCCTAATTTTTGTCATAATTCAAATATTCAAGGCCTTTTTAATATGCTTGAAGCTGCACGTATTAATGGAGTTTTTAGATTTATTTTTTCATCATCATCAGCAGTATATGGTCATTCAACAAAAAAATGCTCTGAAAACAGCACTCCCAATCCAACTTCTCCCTATGGATATTCTAAATTACTGGGAGAAATATACTGTCAACAATATGCTCAAATATATAATGTACCTACACTCTCTTTGCGATATTTTAATGTTATTGGTTCAAGACAAAACCCTCATGATACATATGCAGGAGTCTATGCAAAATTTATGTATAATATGAAACATAATATACCTATAACTATTTATGGTGATGGCACTCAAACTCGTGATTTTATAAGAGTAGAAGAGGTTGTTAACGCAAATATAAAATTAGCTCAACTTCCAACTACATTATGCGATGGCAAGCCTATTAATATTGGAACTGGAACGCCAACAACAATTAATGATCTTTTCATTGCAATTAAAAAGCTCTATCCACTTTATGAGCATAATCCTAGTTACACTAGCCAAAGAGCTGGAGACATAAAATTTTCGACTGCAGATTGCAAACTTTACAAAGCTTTAGAAGAATTGCTCGTTTAATTGAACATGAAAACTTCTTATTTATTGACTGAAAGTACCATTTTTATCTTTTTATGATAAAATAAGTGCGTTAAATCAATAATTCCAAATGTGTTATATGAGAAAAATATTATGAGCAAAAAAAATTTTTATTCTATTCTTGGTGTTAATCAATCTGCCTCAAAAGATGAAATTAAAGCTGCTTACAGAAAGCTAGCACTCAAATATCATCCAGACAGAAACCCCGACAATAAAGAAGCGGAAGAAAAATTCAAAGAAATTTCTCATGCTTATGAAATTCTTTCAGATGATACAAAACGGCAACAATATGACCAAGTTGGTCATGATGCATACCAAAATATGGGCGCAGGTGGCGGCCATGGCTTTGATATGAATGAAGAAATGTTTGAGCAGTTTGGAGATATATTTAGCGCTATGTTTGGAGGCGGAGCTCAGCAATCCAAAAAACGTCGTACTAATGCAGGTCCTGCTCCAAAAAAAGGCCATGATCTGTATAAAGAAATTTCTATAACACTTAAAGATGCATTTTTAGGCAAAAAAGAAGATATAAGCTTTTATCATTTTTTTACTTGTGAAGCTTGCAGTGGAAAAGGATTAACTGCAGGAACTTCTATAATAAGCTGTAAAACATGTCATGGAAGTGGATCTATAGAAATGCGTCAAGGGCCATTTGCATTTGCACAACCATGTAGAGCATGTGCCGGAGAAGGTTTTACCATTCCATCACCATGTAGCACATGTAAAGGGCAATCCCGTATTCAAAAATACGACAAATTTAATGTCACAATCCCTGCCGGAGCATATGATGGAGCAGAACTACGCATAGCAGAAAAAGGTGACGCTGGCATTTATGGCGGAAAAACCGGAGATCTTTTTTTAAAAATAAAAGTAACTACAGATAAAAGATTTTCACGCATAGAAAATGATTTACATTGCTCTTTACTGGTAACTTATCCTCAATTAGTGTTTGGATGCCAAGTCGAAATTGAATCAATTGATGGTACAAAAGAAATAGTCAAAATTCCTAAAGGTTGCGCTGTTGATGAAAAAATTATTATTCCAGGCAAAGGTTTTGTAAATCTAAGAAATAAGAATAAAGGCAATTTAATTATTACCATAAAATGTCATATACCAACAAAAATTTCTGTCCAGGCAAAAGAAAGCCTTACAAAATATTCTGAAGAAATTGGAACTGATGCAAAGTCTGACAATAGTTTGATGGGTTTTTTTAAAAAATTTTTAGGTTAATTTTTTAAAATTTTTCAGGCTAGAATTTTTATAATTCTAGCCTATTTTTTTCATTAATTGACAATGAGAAACTTTTTCAATTATAATAACATTATTAATTAAAAAATAAAAATGGAGCATATTAGCATTTAGTAATTCATTGGAGGTTATGATGAAAAAAATATTATTTTTAAGTTTTGTAACATTTTCAATTCATTCAATTTTATATTCAAGCGAAAATCCATCGTCTTCTGCACAACAATTAGTTATAGTTAATGCACAGGAATTAGAAGCTATGCAAAAACAATTAGAAGCCCTACAAAGACATCAAACAGAACTAATGGACTATCTTGAGAAAGAAGAAAACGCTGAAAGAGCAAAAAATGCTTCATCTTTATGGGGAAAATTTAAAGCATTCTTAAGTTCGTATACAACTCCTGACATGGGCAAAGAAGAAGGCCGTGAAGGAACTATCGCTGCTAATGTCGATTTTGATGGCTTTGCGCATATTACTGATGAAGAAGTTGAGGCAGCAAAAACTGAAACTGCAAACACAGGCATTTCACCAAAATAATTTTTTATTTTGATTCTTTGCGAAGCTCTTGAATATTTCCTTTTTCAATATTTACAGTATTACTTTCTGTAAAATTTGATGTACTATTTGAGCTTGATTTGCGTCGAAGTAATGGAGATTTTCCCAATAGAACTTTTTGAGTTTGATTTGGTTCTTTTTTTAAGACATTAAAGCTTAAATTTGCATCACTTGCTTGTATAAAACTGCAAAAATGTATTACTAAAAAACAAATTTTTTTCATAGACATGCTCCCCTAATACTATGATTTTAAAAAATTATTTTTTTATAGTATCTAAATTTAAAAAATGAATTCAATAGATCAAAAAATCATTTTAAACATTCATTCTTCTTTTTTTTATATTTTTTTGAGAAGGAACAATAACTCTTTTTTGTTGAATTGCTATATCTTTAACCATCTGATAAAACATTTCACGATCTTGAGATTTTACAACAGCTTGATTATGAGCTTCTGCAATTGCGATAGGGTATCCCTGCCCTTTTTCTATTTGATTTTTTATTAAAGATGCAATTATATCAATTTTTTTATTATCAGAGGCTATATATCCTGGAATTTCGATACGTACAACTTCTTCGCCAGTATTATAATAAAAAAAATGCGGATGTAACTCTGCAGGTATATTTTGATTAATTGGAGCATTACTTTTAAAAATTGTTGATCTCATATTTTTTCTTAAAAAAAATGTAGTCAATAAGCCATCAGTAACGTTTTTATATTGATTTGTTTTTTCTGAAAATGATGAGAATTTATTACTAAACGCTTGTACTATATTTGAAAGATCTTTTCCTTTAGAAAGGCTTAAATACCCTGCCATCAAAATATCATGCTTATAAAATTGATCTAAATAATAAATATATCTTTGTAAAAAATAATCTTTTATATATGGATCTTTACCCTGCAAATGCCAAAAAATTAAAGATCCATCAAACAAAAAAATTAATGGAATATTTGGAAACTCATTTTTACGCTTTAAACAATGCTCAAATCCTACTTTAAATTCAAATTCTTCACGTTTACCATTAACAACATCTATTGCACGACCAAGTTCATCATCTATTTCTTGCTCAGCAAAAACAAAAGGCTCTGACCACAAAAAACTTGAACCTTTTTGATGTTGATAAATTAAAGCAATACCACCAATATTAATTAAAAAACAATGTGTTCCTGTATGTTTATCGGGATATACCTGAGAACCATCAACAGAAATTATTTGATAAGGATCTATAAAATTTTCAACTTCATAGCAATCGTCAATAGATCCTATCCAGGAAGCAAGCCCAAGATGACTAACAGCCTTAACCTTAGATAATAATAAGGGATCTTTAATCATCGCATGCCAAATAAACGATATTTCATTAATTTGAGATTTTATATCTAAAAATAATTTTTCTGAAGTAGCTTGTAACTCTTGCAAAACTTTTGTTTTATCAAGCACGGTCTGCCCTATTTGTATACTGTTGATAAATATCTTGCAGTGCTTCAATAGTTATATAAGCACAACGCAATCTATTAGGACCTAAATTCATACCTATAATAGAAAAGATATCTTCTTTTGAAATGGTAGTTACATCAATTATATTTTTATTAATAAAAAAATCTGCCAATAAATCAGCTGTTCCGCTACTAATAACACACCCTTCAGACTGATACCCTACATTTATAATTTTACCTTTATGCAAAATAACCTGAATATTAATTTTATCACCACAAGATGGATTATAAATACCCGATTGAAATGAAAATTCTTTAAGTATTTGTTTATATTTTGGATTGTTATATCGCTCATGCAATTGATTATTATAAATATTTTTTAAGTTCATATCTTTATTTAACTCCTACATGATACAAATATACTTGAGTTTTTTAGATAAACCCACAATTTCTAAAGGGATAATTATGAAATTTAACAAACTTTTTAAACTTATTTTATTACTCACACCTTTACACTGCTATTTCTTACACATATCCGCATTAAGTATGTATAATTCTCAAAGGAAGAGTTCATCAAGTAATTCATATAATAATAGTAATATAGAAAGCTTTTCTCAAAGCTCCTCAAATTCATTAAATGATGTTTTTTTACAGAATCCTAAATTCTCTACTTACTGCTTAAAATTAAAAGAATCTTCACCATATAGTTTAATACTGAGTAATAAAAAATCTTACCTAAAAACAACTGGCGCCATTGTTGCTGGAATAGCAGCACAACAAGTAGCAAATCAATACGTACAAATAACAAGAAGCTCTTCTCAAAGCCTTATTGGTTCATTCTTAGTTGGAGGATGCGTATCTGCTGTAATAATGTATCTATGGGTAAATAATGAACTAAAAACAATTAGTAGTTATAAAAAAAGTATGGATCATTTTGAAAATCAACTAAAAAATTTAAAACAAAATATTGAGGAAATAAAAGAAATCAACGAGCCTCTTTTAGAAAGAATTGCCGATGCTGAAAAAATGATTAATGAAATAGATTCTGTTGTTGCAAACCTAGCAGACAAAACTTACACATCTATACAAAAACAAGAAGAAATTATTCAAGAAATGCGTGCAACTCGAATGTATATACAAACAGAACTTGAACCAACACTTAAAAAAATAGAAGAAAATCCATCAAGTACAGCAGAGGTTAAAAAAGCATCTCAATCTTTGTTTCAAAAACTATTGGGGGAAAAACCATCGTCCTCAGCACATCAAAAAACAGTTTCATGTATATAACTTAATTTATATCAACTATTTTTTTGCATCATTTTTTGAATATCTATCGGCAAATAAATTGGAATATCTTCTCCTAGAAACATACTTGCCAGTATGTGGCCAATGCATATCATCCAAATGCGAATTTAAATGAAATTTGCTTAAGAAATATTTCTTACATACAGGACATGGAAATTTTTCTCTATTTTTTCTTTCTAACGCAGCTGATACTGCTGCTTTTGCTTTTTTTTCTTGGGCATTTAAAGCTCTTGTTTCGCCTTTTTCTTCAATTGAAAAAGGCTGCATAGAAATGGAAACTTGAGAATCATTATTAAATTGAAAAGGTTGCAATTGCTTTTGTTCTAAACGTTTGTTTTGACATTGAAGATAAAACTGCTGAAATTGATCTTGGGTGTAAAGAGGCAGAATAAATGGAACTTGAGCCTTTGGCATTGGCTGAACTTGCTGATCTAGATGCGGAAAATATAGCAAAGGCGGCGGAGACACTTTTTCTTGATGTATTAATGTCAAATCTGGCATTGATGGAGAAACTGGCCGTTCTAATTGCGATCCACTTTCTGAATAACTTTCACTTGATTCTACATCATCAAACGGATTGCGAGAATTAGCAACTAAAAAAGTCACCGTACAAAAATTAATAATTAAAAACAATATTCTATTTTTCATAAAAACTTTTCATTTAAAAATTAAGTGAGTAAAAATGAATATTAAGCTTACACAAATTAAAGTTTTTAGAAAGAAAATTTTAATAATTGAAATATTACTTTATTTTTCGAATAAGAACTTTAGATTATAAACATTCTACTTTTTATTTTTTTCATAATACAAAGTAAATTTTTTATTTGTACTAATTTCATAACCTGAAATAGTAAATTTAGCATCTTGCTCAGAAAAACGTATATTAATTTCAGAATTAGAAAAATCTTTTGATATTATGTTTTTTAATTTTATAAAAGCCCTAAAACTTTCTATATTCAAAAGATATTGATTAAAATTCAAAGTAACAGGATTAGTACCAAAAAATTCCTTAAAAGACGGAATTACTAAATCTTGTTTCTCTTTTTCTTCTACACTTGGTACAGGTTCTTTAAATAAACATAATTTAAACTTAGAGCCTATCTAAAAACTAAATATTGTTAAGAATGATGATCTGAAAGGTCATT
>CAZMYL010000002.1:0-189298 GCA_964570505.1 uncultured Pseudomonadota bacterium | reverse complement strand
CCTGATCGTTACTGCGACAACGTAGCGTAGCGGAGTGAAGGTTGCGGCATCGCATATATCACGGCTTTGTAGCATAACCTGCCCAAGTTCCACGAGGGTCTTAGATCGGAACAAATTATTAAGGTGCAGATTTTGAATAGGTCACCAAACCCTCTTAAAGCCTTCGCGGCAGCGTTTCTTTAAGCCCTCGCGGCAGCGATTATCTTTGATACTGCCCTCACAGGGCAAATATATAAACTTATTATTTATTATATTTTCTTATCTTTAATATCTATTCCCATTTTGTGCAATTGATCACGTAATTCGTCTGCTTTTTTCCAATCTTTATCTAATCGAGCTTGAATTCTATCATCAATCATTTTTTGAATTTCAGGAGTTATAATAATCTTACTATCCACAATTGCATCCAAAGAAAGGCCCAATATTTTTTTTATAAACCATTTTATATAAACATATTCATCAATGACTGTACTATTTTCGAAAATAACTCCTAATACACCTGGAGTATTAAGATCATCTTCTATAAATTGAAATAATTTTTTAAGAACAAGCGATTGTTCAAAAATGGATGGTTGATTTTCTAAATCTTTATCTTCTACAAATTCAAATATTTTACATAGTTTCTTATATGCTTTTTGAGCAGCGCTAACATCATCAAAATTAAAATCTAAAGGAGATCTGTAATGATGTTGTAAAATATAATATCTAATAACCATTGGATCATATTTTTCAAAAACATCACGTAATGTAAAAAAATTACCCAATGACTTAGACATTTTTTCTTTATCAATTCTAACAAAAGCATTATGCATCCAATATTGAGCAAACGGCTTTCCATAAACACTTTCTGATTGCGCTATCTCATTTTCGTGATGTGGAAATATTAAATCCATACCCCCACCATGAATATCTATATGTTCACCTAAATGTTTTTTTGCCATTGCAGAACATTCAATATGCCAACCTGGCCTTCCATACCCCCAAGGGCTTTTCCAAAAAGCATCAGATGTTTCTGCTTTCCATAATGCAAAATCGAGTGGATTTTCTTTTTTAGTATTAATCTCTACACGTGCACCCACAAGCAGATCTTCTATATTACGTTTAGATAATTTTCCATAATCTGCACATCGAGTAACACGATAATAAACATCGCCATCAACTTCATACGCATACCCTGCTGCAATTAACTCTTCCACCAAAGTAACAATCTCAGCAATTGTTTCTGTAACAAGCGGCTGAATATCAGGAGTTAAACACTGTAAGCGTTCAACATCTTGAGTAAAAGCTTTCATATATTTTTGCGCAATTTCATGATAGCGATTTCTATCCCCAAGCTCTCTTTCTGCGCGATCAAGCAATTTATCATCAATGTCGGTAAAATTTCTGCAATATATTACTTTTTTATAACGAAATTTTAAAAGACGATACATAAGATCAAATGTTATATAACAACGTCCATGACCAATATGGGCAAAATCATAAGGAGTTATCCCACAAACATAAAGTGTAACAACATCTTTAGAAAGCGAGCTTATTGTTTCTTTTTCAGAAGTAAGAGTATTGGTAACAACAATCATTATTAACCTTTATTAATGATCTAATGATCAGACTATTCAATTTTTCAAAACATAGTATCATGAATCTTTATTTTAACATAACAAGCCATACTTGACTAAAAAGAATTGGAAAGTGCATAGGAGTAATGCATGGCATCACGTAAATATCTATCCCTGATTGTTTTATTATTACTAACAGGTAGAAACTTTTCTACAGACCATGAGCAAAACGAAAAGTCTGTAGTTCGTCATTTTAAAAAAATTAAAAAAATAGAGATAAAAGGACTCAGCGTTCTACCAAAAGAGACAATTTTAAGTTCTATATTATATGAAGAAGGAAGCGATTTTGACCCTTCACTTACAAGTAAAACTATTCATGGGCTTTATCAGCTAGGCTATTTTAAACAAATTAAAATATATACTGAGCCAATCGGCAGCGATAGCATACTACTGACCATTCTTTTAGAAGAAAAAACTCCTATTCAAGAACTTGTTTTTGAAGGGAACAAACACCTTTCTGATAAAGATATTTTTAAAAAAACTGATCTAGAAAAAAAACCTGCTATAGATGAAAATGAACTTCCAAAATACGCTCGTATTATTAAAAAATTATACAAAGAAAAAAATTATCATTTTGCCGAAGTAATGCCTAAATTAACCATAAAAAATGGTAAGGGAATTGTAACCTTTAAAGTTCGTGAAGGTATTTACGCTCGAGTACAAAAAGTACGTTTTAGTGGCAACAAAACATTTACTGGCAAAAAATTACGCGCATTACTTTTTACTAGAGAAGATTGGATACTTGGAATACTAGACAAATCTGGAACATTTAACCCACTTGCTTGCGAACAAGACCGTTATACACTTGAATATTTTTATCAAAGCAATGGATTTATGAATGCAAAAGTCGGAGAGCCTATTGTTGATTTTGATAAAAAACAACGAAATATCACTGTCACTTTCCCTATAGAAGAAGGTGAAAAATACACTATTAAATCGGTTACAACTCCAGGAACTGATGATTTTTCTTCAGAAGAGCTTGCAGATATAATTCCACTTAAAAAAGGTCAAATATATTCACGAGAATTAATTCGTCTTTCTATTGAAAGACTGCGTGCATTGTGGGGTAAACGGGGACATATTTATGCAGATATTGAACCAAATATTATACCTGATGACGTTGCAAAAACTGTTGATATTATTTTTCATTCTGACCCTGGAAACAAAGTTTATTTAAACTGTATTCACATTTTTGGAAACACAAAAACACGTGATAAAGTTATACGCCGACAACTTACTTTAGAAGATGGCGATCTTATTACAACTAAAGATATGGATGTTTCTAAAAACAAAGTTGCTCATCTTGGTTATTTTGATCAAAATGAAGGTGTAAGTTGGAAAATTGAGCGTCTTGATAAAGATGTTGCCGATCTTAATCTACTCGTTAAAGAAATAAAAACGGGTAAATTTCACTTTCAAGCAAACTATGGCGGTACGCCAGGTAAACTTGCAACACCAGGTAATGGAATGAGTCTTGAACTTGCTGCTCAAGAGCGCAATCTTCTTGGGCTTGGACTTGAAGGACAAGTAACTGCACGGGTAGGAAGTGGAGAGCGATCCTTTTTTGCAAACTTTACCGATCCGTGGTTTTTAGACAAGCCAATACGTGTTGGTTTTGATGGCTATGTAACACACTCTACCTATGATGAACTGAGAAAAGTAAAAGAACCGGTACAAGAAAAAAGAGTCGGGTCTTCTATGAACGCAGGTTTTATTGCTGAATCATTATTTAATACTTGGTTTTTATTTGATACTGGCCTTGAACAAATTACTCATATGGGAAAGCAATCACCACAAGCAAATATTAGTTCTTCTCCTGCAGCAAACGCTGAATATCAACAAATTCTTAATAATCGCTTTGATGGTGGCTCTTTTGGCTTTTTTCAAATGACCGCACAACATGACACACGTAATCATCATATGCATATTTCAAGAGGCCATAAATTAAATCTTTTCTCTCGTGTAGGCATCCCTGCATTTCATGATCCTGTAGGCTTTTTTAAAATACAAGCAGATGCACATTGGTACACTCCTATTATTGGAGAAACATCACTTGTATTCCATCTTCATGGGCATGCTGGCTATGTACGATCTATTAAAGATAAACGAATTCCTTTTAGAGAACTTTATAATATTGGTGGCCAGGCAAGCGTAAGAGGTTGGGAATTTGGACAAATTGGACCAACATGGTATGTCAGCGATCAATTAGAAGAAAATGCATGGCAAGGTGAACCTATTGGTGGTAAAAAAGGAATGTTCTTAAATAGTGAACTTATTTTTCCTCTTACCGAAGATCTGACTATTAAAGGTGCTGTTTTTTATGATGGAGGCTGTGGATGGGATACTCCAAATTCAAATCAAATAGATGCTGAACGACTCAAAAACAATAGTTTTGATTACAGACATTCAATTGGTTTTGGAGTTCGATTGTTACAACCTCAACCAGTACGTATCGACTGGGGCTTTAAATTAGATAAACGAGACGGAGAACCTTTAAGCGAAGTGCACTTTAGTACTTATTATGATTTCTAATTCATATAATTTATTGCCCTATGCGGGCAGCACCAAAGGAAATCGCTGCCGCTAAGGCTTAAAGATTAGTTTTATTTCATTTTACAAATCGCATCTAATTTTTAATGAAATATTATTTGTTACACTACTCATGCAGAGCCAAAGGTGTGCTTGTCCACACCTTTGGAATCTGGACATAAGGGAGTTCTCCCTTAACCTCCTCCATTAAAATCAAACTCGGCCACTCACCTTCCGGCTCATAACCTCAAACAGTGATTTAAACATGATTTTTACTATAATTTTATCTCTATCTTCGGTAGGGCAATTTTCACTCTGCTTTTTTCAAAAAAAAATTAATGAATGCGATTATATATATCTAATAGGTACTCATGTTTATTCCGCCTATGATTATGCTCGATATGATGCTACGTATGTAAAGCGATAGCAACCGGGAGCTGTAGATCTTCCTGATCGTTACTGCGACAACGTAGCGGAGCGGAGTGAAGGTTGCGGCATCGAATATATTATGGCTTTGTAGCATAACGTGCCCGAGTTCCACGAGGGTCTTAGATCGGAATAAATGTAAAAAAGGCACGGATTTTAAAGGGGTTTGCCATAACCCCTTTAAACCTTCGCGGCAGCGATTACTTTTATGTTTAAATTTTTAAGTAAGATACGATCTGTAAAACGAAAAAGTGGGAAAATAATATCAATTCATTTTTTGAACAACTGGCTCTAATACCTTATCTTGATCTTTTGCTTTTTTCTGGATTGCCTTATGTTTCTTTTTGCGATCTTTTTTAACTTGTTTTTTATAATCACTATGTCTTTTTTTAATTTTTTCACACTCAGCGGCATGCTCTTTTCTTTGTTCTTCTATGCTTTGCTTATGCTCTATTTGATCAGAAGTTTCATTTAAATTTTTACGTGTTTTTTTTGATGATCTGCCATAAATAATATTATCATCTCTATGCTTTGCTTTCATATGTTTACTAACATCTTCAAGATCAGCTTTTTTATAATGATCATGAAGAGAATTGATATGTTCTTTCTCTTCCATCATTGCTTTTTTTAATTGAGAACGTAATGACTGTCGTTTTTTTCTTAAATCATATAAATCAGGATGCTCAGAAGTGCCATGAGTTCTTGAAGCTATATAATCTAAAATTTTTTGATCTTTTTCTGTTTCTGCATGCCGTGCATTAATAAGTGATGAATTTTTTTCTTCTTGAGTAACTGATTGAATTCGATCACGATCAAGCAACTCTAATGCTTCTATTTTAGTTGTAAGATCTGAAAGCTCATGCCGTATTTTTTGAATAACATGTTGTTGTTTTTGTGCATAATGTTCGTGATCATGTGCCATAACAACATGATCTTTAAAAGATGATACTACTATTTTTTTTTCAGCAATTTCTTTTTTATTTTGACGTTTTTTCTTTTTTACTTGATTCTTTTTTTCAAGTTTATCTTTTTTTATTTTAAATATTTTTTCTGATTTTTGTTTCTTATGATTCTTTTTTTCAGATTGTTCTACTTCTTTATTTTTAATATCCTTTTCATCTTGAAAATTATGTAAATTTGGTTCTACAACTCGGATTGTTCCCCCAACCCTTCCAGCATCATTTTTTGCATCTTCTTCTTGAGCACTTACACTTGGCAAGAAGCTTAGCAGAAGCATAATCCCATACCATTTTTTCTGCATTTTTTTCTCCTTGTTATTATTACATTAAGAATATTCATTGTCAGATTGTAATAAATGATTTTTTGAAAAATCAAGGTTTTCATAAAAAGCTTGTCATAGCACTTTTAGATCAGTTATAGAGCAACATTTGCTTTTAAAATTAACCAAATCGTAAGATTATAAAAACAATTAAAGGAATTTATCATGGTAATTTTTAATACAAAAACTAGATGGGTTATAATCTTTATAACAATCCAATTAATTTTGATTATTACTCATATAACAAACAAAAACATCTGGATTAAAACATCTTACATAACTCAAAAATATGAAAATGAACTTACACAGCTTAAAGAGCAGAAAAAAAATCTAATTAATGAACTGTACGAATTAAAAAATCCAAAAAAAATTAAACTCTATGCAGAAAAAAAAATGGGCATGACGCCTATTAAAAGAAGCGATTTAAAAAGGATTCCTCTTTATGAATATCACTCATAAACAACGTCTTAGTTTTATATTTTTTTCTTTGAGCTTTTTAGCAATCATTGGAATCGGTTATCTTTTTTGGCTTCAAATAATACGTTATAATTTTTTTAAAGATCTTGGTAATAAACAATACCATATTAGCATAACAACATACCCTCCACGTGCAACCATTTTTGATAGACATAACAAGCCTCTTGCTCTTAATAAAGATTCTGTTTCTGCGTTTATCCTTCCTAAAACAATCAAAAACATACCCGCTCTTAAAAAATTTTTATCAGCATTTTTCCCTGATGCTTTAGAACGCTACCAACAAAAATCAAATCAGCATTTTTTATATATCAAAAGAAAATTAAATAACGAACAAATAGATCTTATTAAACAAAAAATGAATGACGATATTCATCTTATTTCAGAACCAAATCGCTTTTATCCTTTACCAGAAGCTGGAACTATTATTGGTATTACCAACATAGACAATAAAGGACTTTTTGGTATTGAACTTCTTTGTGATCAACAACTTATAGGGTCTCCTTCTACAACACTTCTTGAAAAAGATGCTCGATCAGGAAAATTTTACTTTTCAAAAAAAATTCAAAAAGAAGGATCTGTTGGTTGCCCAATAACACTAACCATTGATGGAAATCTACAATTTCTTATCCAAGAAGCATTAGAAGAAACAATTGCACATTATCATTCAAGTGAAGGAGGTGTTGTAGTTATGGATCCTGTTAATGGAGACTTGCTTGCATTATGTAGTTATCCAACTTTCAACCCTAATAATACTCATGAATTAATAATTAATAATACGCGCTGCCGACCCATTACTGAAGTGTATGAATTTGGATCTGTTATGAAAACATTTTCTGCACTTGCAGCATTAGAAGAAAACATAGTTACACCAGATGAAGAAATTGATTGCCTAGGAGTAAAAACAACAATACTAGAAGGACGAACTATCAATACAGTGCCACAAAGCGTTCTTGGAGTGGCCCCTTTTAAAGAAATTATTAAAAAATCAAACAATATTGGAATAGCAAAAGTTGCAAAAAAAATTGGGCCAAAATTATATGATCACTATAAAAAATTAGGCTTTGGAGAAAAAACAGGAATAACATTTCAATCAGAGCAATCTGGTTTTGTAATGCCGCCAAAAAAATGGTCAAAGCAATCTATTATTTCTTTGTCATATGGATATGAAATTACATCATCACTTTTACAACTTGCGCGAGCCTTTGCTCTTTTTTCTAACGATGGTCATCTTGTAACTCCACGTATTCTAAAAGATCAAAAAATAATAAAAGGGGAGAAGATATATTCCTCAGAATCAATTAATCAAATGAGAATGATTTTAGAAAAAAAATCATTAAAAGGATCACCTGTTTATGGAGCAATTGAAGGTTATACAACTTTTGGCAAAACAGGAACAGCAAATCTTATTGAACAAGGAAAATATAATTCTCATAAAAATCTTTTTTGTTTTGTTGGTAGTATAGAAAAAAATGAATACAAACGAATTATTGCTTGTTATATAAAAGAATCACGAAAAGAAAATCTGCTTGCTGCAACAGTAACAGCTCCTCTTTTTCAAAAAATTGCAGAGATCCTCGTGATGCATGATAAAATATGGTAAGAATTTGTTTTTTAGCTAGAATCAATAATGCTATAACTAATGCACTACTTAAAAAAGGACTTAGTACATGAAAAGAATCACCCTTTTGTTATTTGCAACAACCGTTTATTTATATTCACAAGTTGACCCCTATCCACAACCTCCTATCGCAAGTAGAACATCTATGTATGTTCATCCCATTTTTCAAAACATAGCTATGGACAAAAGTTTGTGGCATACGGCTCTTTTTAATAAAGACCATAAATTTGCATTTCAGATAACAGGATTTTATCAAAAAGGTTTTTTTACTGATCACATAAAACAATTTTTCTTACCACAATATAGAACACAACTTTATGTTGATGGATCTTCATTAAACAGAGACGTCAATCCTTTTTGGATAGGCCTTCCATCAGATTTTTCTGGATATTTAACCATATCACCAAGTTACCAATCTTCTGGATTTAGAATTGAAGCTCGACGTATGGTTGGCGATCTTTTTGATATTCCTTTTTTATCAAATTCATGGGTTGCAATTTCAACACCTTTTACCATTAATAAACAAAACATCAATCTTTCACAAAGTAATGTTCAAAATCAAGGAAGCACAGCAGATCCTGTTTACGATATTTTAACAGCATTCAATAACCAAACATGGCTCTTTGATAAAATGGCATACGTTCCTCCAAAAAAAACATTTGCTGAAGTTCGTATAGCATATGGAACCACTATCTTTTCTAATGGACGTGCATATGCCGTTACTTACTCAGCTCTTTCAATTCCAACTACCAAAAAACCAAGTAATGAATTTCTTTTTCAAACTCAAGTTGGAAACGACGCTCACCTTGGCGTTATGTGGGGATTTAGCTTGCAATTGCCTATGAATAGAGCATCTGATTCATATCAAGTAAACCTTCATATAGATCTTGAAAACACCTATCTTATGAAAGATCATCGCTATAGAACATTTGATTTAAAAGAAAAAGATTGGAGCCGTTTCTTACAACTACGATCAATATATGAACCTTTTAATGTTACCATTCCAGGTGTTAATATTTTAACACAAAAAGTAATGGTTGCCCCACATCATACTACAGATTTTGACTTTGGAGTTCGCGTACAGTCAAAAGGCCTTGAAGGAGAAGTAGGATTTGGAATTTGGGCACATGCGGGAGATAAAATAAGATTTACAGAACCATGGCAAAATATTTATGGAATTGCAGGTAGCATGCCTTTAACAACTGCAAGCACTAGTACCATCGCTGTTATTGGACCTGATGATGCAGAATTTGTTCCTATTATTATTAGCGATTTAAATATATCTTCAGGAGCTATGCCACCAGTAATGGTTTTTAAAGCATATGGAACTGTTGGTTACACACATCGTGCACATGATCATGACTTTTTATTTGGTGGAGGCTTTTTTGCAGAATCACCTCATCATAAAGTAAAAGCAATGATGATATGGGGAACGCATTTTAAATTTGGTTTTGGATTTTAATTAAATTTACTTTAACTATTTTTCAATATTATAGATATTTTTTACCTATATAAAAAAAAGGCTTTTATGAAAAAAATAGTTTTAATAATACTGTTAATCAAACAGCTTACGGTTAAAGGCTCAGAATCAGAAAAAGCATTTATTAAAACATTACAAATAACCGAATTTCTAGCTCTTAAAGCAAGTGGAATACCAATTACTGATGCATACCATAAAAAACTTACCGATATTAAACCATCTGATATTCAAAAAGTTTGGCATCGCGAAAATGATAATTATAGTACATATGAAGGTCTTCTAAGCGATCAAAACTGTATTAATGTCTATTATTTTCATAAAGAAAAAACTTATAATGCCGGTCGCGACATAAAAACCCCTTGCGACTCTATAATTACATTGTCTTTAAGACCTGCTGATTACTATTTTGAAATGTTAAAAGATATATATGAAAAACAAATAAAATTGTCACACAAATCTTAATACTATTTTAGAAATATTATAAAAAGCCTCTTTTTTAAACAGGCGCTTTATAATATTTCTAAAAATTAAATAACAAAAGAAACTAAACGACCAGAAACAAAAACAGTCTTTTTAATTTCTTTATTATCTATCCATTTATCAACAGCAATACGAGCTTGCGCAACAACATCTTCTTTTATTGCATTTACAGAAACTTGAACTTGCGCGCGAAGTTTTCCATTAACCTGCACTGCAATAACAACAAAATCTTTTTGTGTATACGTTTCATCATAAACAGGCCATACACAATCACGAAGTTGTTTATTAAATAATTTTTCTAAAAGTTCAGCTGCCATATGCGGTGCCATTACAGAAAGCGATGTTATAATTGCTTCTGCTTGTTTTTTAGTAAGAACATTTTTTTGCAAACCTATAAGTTCGTTAAAAAGCTCCATAGCTGAAGAAAGTGCTGTATTTGGTTTAAAATGCGCAAGTCTTGTTTGATATTCTTTTAAAAAAGTATGAACAAGTCGTTTTATATCATCTGATTCTTCTTGGTCATCTACAAAAGTAATATCTGAAAAATAAGAAATTACACGTGCAGCAAACCTACGTATTCCTTCAAGGCCAGTATCTTGCCATTCGCAATCAAGCTCTGGAGGACCCATAAATAAAACATACATACGAAGAACATCAGAGCCATATTTTTGAACTATCTCATCAGGATTAACAACATTGCCTTTTGATTTTGACATTTTTTCTACAAGACCACTTTTTTCTGAAAATTTACAAACCATTCCCTGATTAAAAAGCTGAGTAAATGGCTCATCAAAAGATAAAAATCCTGCCTTATGTAAAAATTTTACATAAAAACGAGAATATAATAAATGCAAAATCGCATGTTCTATACCACCTACATACAAATCAACTGGCAACCAATGTTGCATATCCTCTTGAGTAAATGGAGCATTTTTCAAATGAGGATTTGGATAACGTAAAAAATACCAGCATGAGCCTGCCCATTGAGGCATTGTATTAGTTTCTCGTTTTGCAGGACCAGAACATGTAAAACATGTTGTGTTTACCCATTCTTCTATTCCTGCAAGTGGAGATTCCCCTGTTCCTGTTGGCTCATAACGATCAACATGAGGCAATGTAATAGGCAAGTGATCTTCTGGCACAGGAAGCGTTCCACAATTTTTACAATGAATTAAAGGTATTGGCTCTCCCCAATATCGCTGACGAGAAAAAATCCAATCTCTTAATTTATAATTAACAGATTTTTTACCAAATCCATTTTCTTGAGCATAGGTAATTGCAGCATTTATACCTTGGTTAACAGAACTGAGACCATTTAAAAAATCACTGTTAATTAATACTCCGTCACCAGTATATGCAGAGGTCAGCCGACCTGTTTCTTTAGATATTTTAGCTTGTGGAGAATCAATAACTTGAATCATTCCAAGGCCATTTTTTTGAGCAAATTCAAAATCACGTTCATCATGCCCAGGAACGCCCATAACAGCTCCAGTTCCAGTATTTGCAAGAACATAATCAGCTACAAAAAGAGGTACTTTTTGATTATTAAAAGGATTAATAACATAAGTACCTGTAAACACACCTGTTTTTGTTTTTTCTATAATCTTTTTGGTTATGTCAGTTTGATTTTTAATATTCTGTTTATACATTTGCACGCGATCATAAAAATCTACTGTACATAAAAAATCAACCATTTGATGATCTGGAGCAATAGCTACAAATGTAACTCCATAGACTGTTTCTGGTCTGGTTGTATATACAGCAATTGATTTGCCAATTCGACCTTCAATAGGAAAAAGTAATTCTAAACCTTCAGTCTTACCAATCCAGTTGCGTTGCATAGTTTTTACTTTGTCTTCCCAGTTTAATTTATCAAGACCAGAAAGAAGATCTTCCGCATAATCTGTAATACGAAGAACCCATTGAGGAATATTACGCTGTTCAACTGTAGCGCCACAACGTTCACAACAGTCATTAATTACTTCTTCATTTGCTAAACCTGTTTTACATGAAGGACACCAATTAATTGGCATGTCAGATTTATAAGCAAGACCAGCTTTATACATTTGTAAAAAAATCCACTGGGTCCATTTATAATAATCAGGATCAGTAGTATTTATTTCTTTATCCCAATCATAAAGAGCGCCTACGGCTTTAAGTTGTTCTTTGAAAGTTGCAATATTTTTAGCAGTAGAAATTTCGGGATGAATGCCTTTTTTGATTGCATCATTTTCTGCAGGAAGACCAAAAGCATCCCACCCCATAGGATGAAGTACATTATAACCTTCAAGCCATTTTATACGAGCATACACATCAGAAAGGACATATCCACGCCAGTGACCAACATGCAAGCCTGACCCTGATGGATATGGAAACATATCTAGGCAATAATATTTTTTACCATTTTGTGAACGAATAACACGTGCATCAGGATCACTTTCCCAATGCTTTTGCCACTTCTTTTCCACTTCAGTTATATTATACGCCATAATTATGATCCTTATATGCACAAAAAACGCTCTTCCAATAAAAATAGTTTACTCTCTAGTGCTTGTTAGTCAAAAATGATTTATAGTAAACCTTAATGCCTTTTATTCTCTATTATCAAAGGAAAGCAGATGACAAACTTAATAAAAGAAAAATCTCAAATTGTAGAACCTACTAAAGAAACTATTTTAGTACTTAAACGTAATGATATTTGCTCAGAAGAGCTATGGACCGGATTTAAAAAAAGCGACCTCTCACAAGAAATTGCTACTGTTAAAGACAAAGCAATTTTTATGTTTAGACCAGAAGCAGAAACAGATACACGATATAAGCAAATTATTCCTTATCTAATATTTACTCATAATAATAAATATTTTTTAATGCAACGCAGGGCAACAGCATCGGAACAACGACTTGCTTCAAAATACTCTTTTGGTATTGGAGGCCATATACGCAAAGAAGATATCAAAGGAAATTCACTTTTAGATTGGGCGTTGCGCGAATTTTACGAAGAAGTTAATTATTCTGGAAAATTAGAAGAGATTCCTCTTGGCATCTTAAACGATGATTCAACTGATGTTGGTAAGGTTCATATTGGTTTTGTAATACTACTTAAAGGTGATTCTGAAAAAATTAGTATTAAATCTGAGCTAAAAAATGGACAACTGCTTACGCTAGAAGAATGTAAATCCTACTATGATACTATGGAAACATGGAGTCAAATGATTTTTAATGTGCTAAAAAACAATTAAATCAAAGGAGCCATAATGTTTTTATGGGATATGAATAAACTTACAGAAGAATTAAAAAACGAACGAATTTCAAGAAGAAAATCATACTTTTTTATTTTTCTATCTCCACTTATTCACCTTTCAAGCATTATTATTTTTAGCATGCTCATTCTTGGTCATCAGCTCGTTGAATACCAATTTAAACAACTATTAACAGAAATGGATAAAGACATTGCCTTTTACAATACTTGGGCTTGGCTTATTGTAGCAATAACAATTGCTGTATCATGCATAGGAATCTATACCTGCTATTGGATCAATACATATAAAGGAGATGGAAAAAAATTCTGGCAACGCATGAGTATTTTAGGTTTTTCTGTAAACTTTCATATTACAGCATATGCATTTATTGCATTAGCCATACTAGGACTATTTTCATATTTTGGAATTATGCAAAAAATTAGCTACTTTCAAACAACAATTTGGCCAGACATAAACGTTATAAAAACAGCAGCAAACAAAAGAGAGGTTGTAACCAATGCATTTAGAGCCCGTGGCGCTATAGTTTTTTTACCCTTTGTTCCTGGCAAATTTAAGCTTTTTTTAACAGATTTACGTCAAATAATTTTATGGCTTTACCCTATCATTTCAACACTTCCGCCGCTTCTTACTTTTTTACACTATTTTTTAGTAGCTCGTCTTTTAAAAAAAATGACCATCAAAAACACTTCTTGTGAAATATAAAAAACTTTACTGTATATTAAAAAACTCTTGATTATGCACTTTATAAAGAATTACTATTAGAAATAAATATAATTGTTTTTATAAAGGCACAGTCATGAAAAAAAATATAGGTTTAATTACATTTTTAAGCTTTTTTTTAATGGGCAGCTCATTACTTTTTACAGCAGAAGAACCAACTACAGAAGAACAATCTATTTTTCCTCAACAATATAATGGGCTCATAAATGCATATAGAGATGCTTATTACAACAACCCTGCTATTGCTTCAGCTTATAACGCTACAAGCATTACTACAGATTTACCTATTGACCCAATACCATTTAACAAAAAAAACAACTTAATTCTTAATTATTTTCTTTCTACAACAAAGGCTTCGCCAGAAGTTATTGGCCTTATTTCTCCTTATACCTTTTTAAATCTTCAACTACTTCACCAAACAGATAAAAGCTCTGTATTGGATGTAATAGATAGAACCATTACTCCATTTGGAACAGCCTTATTAACTCAATGGCTTTTAACAATAAAGCCAATAAAAACACTCAACAAACAAAAAAAGATTATTAATTTTTTAAAAGACAATAAAAACAAGGCCAATGAATTACGCAATTATTTGCATGTTATAAAACAATATGAAAACAACTATTTTAATTTCTTTAATCCTAATCAAGATTATGAAAAAGAAATTCATAAAAAATATTATTACAATAAAGGCAGCTGGGGTGACTGGTTAGGGCTCAGTTATTTTAATTCTAGTCCTTTAATGCAAAATATCTATCAAACTGGCGGCAGATTGCGGACAGCAGGCTACGCAGGAGCTGCTGCAGGAACTGCATACTTACTTGCAAATCAAATTGCAGGAGCCGTAGCAAACCCACTTGAAGCTCTCGACAAACAATCTCTAGGGTTAGCTCTTTTAGCAGGACTTTCCGTACAACAACTAAACGCCCAAGAAAAAAAAGAACTCTTTGATGATTATAAAAAAGAAGCATTCAAAAAAAATGAAAAAGAGGCTACTCCTGAAGAGCTTGACAATGCAAGTAATTACATTGAAAGAATGTCAAAATCTCCTCTATTTTTTCAAACTCTACAACAAATGCCGGATAATAGATCAAGCTTTAGCAATAAACAACCTGGAGCAACGATAGATAGTCTTTCCAGCGATATTTCTAATGGATTTAATAAACTAAGTACTTTTGATAAATTTCAACTCGCAGGTGCAGCAATGCAAGCAGCTGACGATGTTGTTGAAACAATCGGAAATAGCGTACAAAGAGGCATAAATAATCTTGCTAATATTCCACTGAATATATTGAACAGAGAAGAATCAAATGCAACTCTTCTTAATTACATGCATTCACAACTTATTAATATGGGACATATTGCTCGACAAATTAAAAACATACATACGCTTCTTTTAGAAAAACCTTCATTTTTAAAAAATTTAACCTATGGCAAATACATAGAAGGTATTTTTGACAAAACATCACCTGAAGTTTCGAGCGATTTACGCTATTTAATTGAACTTTTATTAACTAATACCTTTACTGGGTCTCCTTCATGGTTTTCAAACCAAGGAAGAATTATTGCCGCTTACTTATTGATGAAAAATACCAAAATAGAATGGCTGAATATTTTTAAAGCAATTGGAGAAATTGACGCGTACTGTTCATGCGCTCAACTCTATGAAGAATATCAAAATACTCCTCACAAATTAGTGTTTGTAAATTTTGAAGAAGAAAAAAACAAACCAAACATTATCATCAACGATGTTTGGAGTATTTTAGATCAAGATTCTCATATGACTATTAAAAAAATAAGTCTCAACAAAGACAATGTTTTAAAAGTTAACAACACCAAAGAGCTGAGCGTTGTAGCCACGGCGCTTGTTTTAGCAAATACATTAGGCATAGCTCCTGCATCAGGAGGTATGAAAATAACACCTTTTACAACAATTCAAGCACTTATAAACACTTTACATAAAAAGAATTTAATAGAAGAACAGGTAGAAAACATCGTTCAAGAATGCTCTAACCCTCAAAACAAATCTGGAATGCAAGCAATTTTTATCGATAACTCAGATCCAGATGTAGAATCAGCAAGTCTTGATCTTAATAAGAGGTTAAATGAATTAGAGACTGTTGCACGTATAACAACATAATTTTATAAAAATACAAAAACAACTAAAACCCCGTTAAAACCGGGGTTTTTCTATTTAAAACCTTTTTTTATAATTGTAAAAATTGAAAAACATGATACCTTATAACCTGTTGTAATTATTTTTTAACCCTATGTAACCCTGTAGTTTACGTTCTTGTAAGCTCAGGCAACACTCCAGGAGCATATATGTCAAAAGAGCTGATAAAGCCAAGTCAGTTTGCCAAAGTTAATATTAACGAGGTAGAAACTGATATCGAACTTAACAGCGAACAACTTGCAGAACTTTCTAGCTTATATGAAGGTTTTTTTTCTGCATGTCGTCCAGGTAAAATTGTTCAAAGTAAAATTGTAAACATCAATAATGACGGTGTTCTTGTTGATATTGGATATAAAGCAGAAGGCTTAATTCCACGCTTTGAATTTTCTAATTATGAAATCAAAAAACTTGCTATCGGCGATACTTTAGAAGTTATTCTTGATGAGCTTGAAAGCTCTGATGGATCACTTGTTCTATCTTATGAAAAAGCAAAAGCATTAAAAGCTTGGGATAGCATTATTAAACTTTTTGAAGAAGAAAAGCCTGTTGAAGGTATGGTCACTCATAAAGTTAAAGGTGGTCTTTCTGTTGACATCGGTATTCCAGCATTCTTGCCAGGATCACAAGTTGATGTACAACGTGTAACAAATTTTGACCAATATGTTGGCCAAATGGTTACTGCAAATATTATTAAAGTAAATAAAAAACGTGGAAACGTTATTATTTCTCGTCGTAAACATTTAACCGATGCTCGTGCAGAAGTTCGTAAACGAGTACTTGATACCTTAGAAGAAAATCAAATTATTCAAGGACAAGTAAAAAACATTACCAATTATGGTGTATTTATCGATATTGGTGGCGTTGATGGCCTTCTTCATATTACTGATATGACATGGGGAAGAATTTCTCATCCAAGTGAAATTGTAAGAATTGGCGACAATGTTACAGTGAAAGTTCTTTCATTTGACAAAGATAATGAAAAAATCTCTCTTGGCATGAAGCAACTTAACGAAAATCCATGGGAAGCTATTGCAGCAAATATTCATGATGGTTCTCGTATTAAGGGTAAAGTTTCTAGCATTACAGACTATGGCCTTTTTGTTGAAGTTCAAAAAGGAGTTGAAGGTCTTATTCATATTTCAGAAATTTCTTGGACCGATCGCATTACCGATTTAAAAAAACACTTTAAGATTGGTGATGAAGTAGAAGCTCTTGTTATTTCTTTGGATAAAGAAAATCGCCGTATGTCTTTAAGTGTAAAGCACTTAGAAAAAAACCCTTGGGAATCTGTAGCAGAAGAGTTTAAACCTGGTCAAAAAGTAAAAGGTACTATTAGTAATATTACAGACTTTGGAATGTTTATACTTCTTAAACCTGGCATTGATGGCCTTGTTCACGTTTCTGATCTTTCTTGGACAGAACATATTGAACACCCAGGTGATGTTTACAAAAAAGGCGAAGCTTTAGAAGCTGTTGTTCTTGGTTTAGATGTTGAAAACAAAAAGATTTCTCTTGGTATTAAGCAACTTACTGAAAATCCATGGGAAGGAATTGAATCTATTTACAAAGTAAACGATGTTATTGAAGGTGAAATTTCTCGTATTACTAACTTTGGTATTTTTGTAAAACTTTCTGGCGGAATTGAAGGCCTTGTACATATTTCTGAACTTGGCGACTTAAAGAAAGATGAAAAGAAAATAGAAGACTTATACAAAGTTGGTGAAAAACATCAATTTAGAGTTATCAAAGTAAGTAAAGATGAACATAAACTTGGTCTTAGCACAAAACTAACAGCTGAAGCTCCTCGAGAAGAAAAAAGAGCAGCTAAACAACATCATGCAAAAGAAGAATCAAATTATGTTGCTGAGCATACAGTAAAGCCAAAATCTCAACTTCAATTAGAGTTGGAAAAAGCAGCAGCTGCTCACAAATCAGATAATTCTAAATAAAGGGAAATTATGGAAAGAACTCTTGCAATTATAAAACCAGATGCTTTTGCAGCTGGACATACACAAGCAATTATTCAAAAAATAAAAGATCATGGGTTTTCTATTGTTAAAATGATGGAAACAAAATTAACTCGCAAAGAAGCAGAAGGCTTTTATGCTGAGCACAATGGTCGTGGTTTTTTTGGAGAACTTGTTGATTTTATGATTTCTGGAAACGTTGTTGTTATGGTTCTTGAAAAAGATGGCGCTATTAAAGCATGGCGCGATCTTATGGGAGCAACAGATCCTATGCTTGCAGATGAAGGAACCATTCGTAAGCTTTTTGGAACATCAAAAGGCAACAATGCATCTCATGGATCTGATTCAGAAGCAAGCGCAGCTCGAGAAATCACTTATTTTTTTCCAAATCTATAATTGATTTAAAGTATTAAAATAAAAAGGAATACGTATGCATACAAAAAGTATTTTTTATATGTATCGTATTCCTTTTTATTTTTTATTTATTTTAATTAATTTTTCTATGATCCAAGCTCATCAATCAAAACAAGTTTGGATTATAATTCATGGAACATTTGCTCAATATGCATCTTGGCATAAACCAAATAATACTTTTATTACAACACTAAAAAAACATCTCAATCATAATGCAGAAGTGCATCGTTTCTTATGGTCTGGTAAAAACTCTTACCAAGCAAGAGCAGAAGCAGGAATTTTGTGCAAAGATTATATCAAAAATATTATGCCCCCTAATGGTTGTTTACATATTATTGGTCATAGTCATGGCGGCAATGTTGCAATTATTGCAGCAGAAGAACTCGCAAAAGAAAATAGCTCTATTTTTATAGATTCACTTACAACATTAGCAACTCCTGTGTGCATGTATTCATACTTGCCTAATATGAATCGAATTAAAAAAATTTATAATCTTTTTTCATATGGAGATCGTATTCAACCAGTAATGCAAATTTTTAAACGTACATTTCCTGATCATGAAAATATTTACAACATTCAAGTGAAATATAATCAAATATGCCCAAGTCATATGGAAATGAGAAACCCTTTTATTGCAGCTTACATCCCACATATGAAAGAACTTGTTCTACATAAAAAAAACGATCTTGTTATACATTTTTTTGATAAAAAACAACCAATTGTTACACTTGATTTTGATCGAAAAAAAGATCTTGAAACAGACTTCAATTTCACTCAACACATGTTTAGCTATATTGCAGAAAATAGATATGACTACAAAAATAAACTCGCTTCTTTTTCAAAATTGTCCGCAAGAAATTGGGCTCTTCGATTCGGGGATTGGCGGAATATCAATTCTAAATGAACTAATGGCACTTCCAATTAAAAAATTTGTGTATGTTGCAGATACTGCATACTTACCGTATGGAGAAAAAACAACAGAATTTCTTATAGAGCGAGCAAAAAAAATAACTTTATACTTCAAAAGCTTAGGGATAAATACAATAGTTATTGCATGTCATACATCTGCAACAACATCAATTGATGCTCTTAAAAAAGAATTTCCTGAAGTTTCATTTATAGATCCACTTTCTATGACAACAGATAATGCTGTTAAATTAACTAAGAACAATCGTATTGCCGTAATGGCAACAGAAAGAACTATCAACACACAAATACACAAAAAGTTAATTCTTAAAAGAAATTTAAACGTTACTGTTATTCAGCAGGCATGCCCATTGTTTGTCCCTCTCATAGAAAACAATGGATCAGAAAAAGAAATAGAAGAAGCTGTGTTATGTTATACAAAAAAAATTATAGAACTGAAAGCTGATACGCTCATTTTAGGCTGCACTCATTATCCATTTATTAGTTCATATATTGCACAATATCTGCCAAAAATTAAACTTATAAGCGCTTCATCCGCAATACAGCACTTGATTAAAACAAAAAAAAATATAGCACCTATAAAAAATCAAATAATTAATTACGTTGTAAGTGGAGACATAGAAAAAATCAAACCACTTATTTCAAAATATATGTCTAAAAAAAATGGCCTTTCATTATCGTTTTATCAACTTGAAAGACCATATCTTTAAAACAAATTATTTATTATTATTTATTTTTTCTTTCTTCAAGCTTTTTTTTTAATTTTTCTTTTGTATGTAGTCCTCGACGAGGATCATTCAACGCTGCATTACTTATAATTGTACCATTAGAAGCTAAAAATACAGAGTGAGCCGGAATAGAAAAACCTAATGAAGAAATACTTCTTTTTGCAGGTGCCCCACCGACTTCTAACCTACTACACATAGAATCAACTACAAAAAAGAATAATACTAAAAATGCTGTTCTTTTCATACGAACCCCTAATGCAAATCAAATAATAACTATCTAAGCTTTTTAGCTCCTTCATCTAAAATACCATTAACAAATTTATAAGCATCACGCTCTGAAAAGCACTTAGCGAGCTCAATTCCTTCGTTAATAATAATAGTAGAAGCAATATCAGTATATAAAAATTCCCAAATTGAAAGTCTCAAAACAAGTAATGTACATGTTCCTAAACGTTCAAGACGCCAATTATCTAAAAGTGGAATAATTTTTTTATCTAATTCTTCACGCAAATTGACAACAGCGCTCACTACTTTAAAAATTTCCCCATCAAGCGGAATATCTAATCCAAATTCTTGATTGTATATTGTAATAATTTGTTCAAGTGGCATTGTATAATCATACGAATCCATGGCATACAACAAATGAAATATTAACGATCTAAAATCACGACGAGAAATAGTAGGAGCAACTGTCATACAATATAAACCTTATTGCTAATTAAATACGCTCAATATAAATACCAGTACGAGTATCAACTTTAATTTTGTCACCTTCATTAACAAATAAAGGGACTTGAAGCTTGAGACCTGTATCAACTGTTGCAAGTTTAGTGCAACTACCTTGAGCTGTGTCACCACGAACACCCGGGGTTGTTTCTGTAATAGTCATGGTCATAAACAACGGAGGAGTTACCCCAATTGGACGCTCTTTAAAATAAAGAACGCTGTAAACTTCTTGTTCTTTAAGATAATCTAAAACATCTTCTAGATTACCTTTATCAAGAGAAATTTGTTCAAAAGACTCTTGATCCATAAAGTTATATAAATCCCCATCTGCATACAAATATTGCATATCTTTACGCTCTAGATTTGGATTTTCAAATTTTTCAGCTGAACGAAAAGTTTCTTCAAATGAAGATCCTGTAATAAGATTCTTTACTTTAATTCGAACAATAGCCCCACCACGCCCCATTTTAATATGATGATAATCAAGCACCATGTGTGGCTCTTCTCTAAACAAAATTTTAGTACCTTTACGAAGGTCTGTGGCTGAGATCATAGAAATTCCTCAAAAAACATAAAGACTTTAATAGGAAAACATCGATGTAATCATTATAAATACCTATAAGCAAAAAGCAAATTAAGCCTTTTTTACTTCACAAATCACTTATTTTAAGTAGGTTGTAATAATTGCATCATTTATAAAAACAAGGAGCTTTTTATGCGTACTACTCTTTTTGAAATCGATCCTGCTATTAATAGCGCTATAGAAAATGAAAAATTAAGACTTGAAAACACGCTCGATCTTATTGCATCGGAAAATTATACGTGGCCTGCTGTTATGGAAGCAACGGGATCAATAATGACTAACAAATATGCAGAAGGGTACCCTAATAGACGTTATTATGGCGGATGTTCTTTTGTAGACGAAGTAGAAAATATAGCACGAGATAGATGTAAAGAACTTTTTGATGCCGAACATGTTAATGTACAACCCCATTCAGGATCTCAAGCAAATATGGGGGTGTATTTTGCAGTACTCAAACCTGGTGATACTATTTTAGGAATGAATCTTGCAGCAGGCGGACATTTAACGCATGGTTATCCTATTAATTTTTCTGGAGCTTTTTACAAAACTGTTAATTACGGGGTTAATAAAGAAACAGAAAAACTTGATTATGATGAAATTCAAAAGCTTGCAGAAGAGCACAAACCAAAAATAATTGTTTGCGGCGCATCTGCTTATTCTCAAATTATAGATTTTGAGCGTTTTGCAAAAATAGCACAATCTGTAGGAGCGTATCTTATGGCAGATATTGCACATATCGCAGGCCTTATAGCCGCAAAAATACATCCTAATCCATTTCCTTATGCAGATTTTGTAACAAGCACAACACATAAAACATTACGCGGCCCTCGAGGGGGACTTATTATGTGCAAGCAAAAGTATGCAACATTAATCGATAAAGCAATTATACCCGGCATTCAAGGAGGTCCTTTAATGCATCATATTGCAGCAAAAGCTGTTGGGTTTAAATTAGCACTTCACAGCGATTTTAAAATCTATCAAAAACAAATTGTTTCTAATGCTCAAGCAATGGCTGATGAATTTATACAACGTGGGTATCGAATTGTTTCCGGATCAACTAAAAACCATCTGATGGTCTTAGACTTGCGCTCGAAAAATATTACTGGAAAAGAAGCTGAAGAATTACTTGAAAGTGTCGGTATTACACTTAATAGAAATTGCATTCCATTTGATCCAGAAAAACCAATGATAACAAGCGGTATACGAATTGGTACCCCAGCAATTACCACACGCGGATGCAAAGAAAATGACGCACGAGCATTAGCAGCTCTTATTGATGAAGTATTAAATAATAGAAACAATAATGAAGTGATTTTGACTATAAAAGAATCTGTACGCTCAATGTGTAAAAGATTTCCTATTTACAATACTTTGTGAGGCGAAGAAACCGAATTATTTACACTATTATTAACTATTAATTGAGGCGTCTTAAAACTATATCCACAACTTTTTTGCACAATATATAAAGGCCGTTGTTTTTGTTGATCATGCATACGGCCTATATATTCACCAAGCAACCACATTAACAAAAATTGTATTCCCATAAAAATATAGATAATAGTTACAAGCCATTTAAAAAGTGGATAACGAGCTCCCCATAAAAATACATCACAGCTAATATAAAAAAACATGCAACTTCCAGTAATAATTACAAAAAAACCAATATAGGCAGCAATTTTTAAAGGAAACATAGAAAAACTTGTAATGCCATCAAATGCTAATTTTAAAAGCTTTAACCAGGTATATCCTGTTTGCCCAGATACCCTTTCTGGGCGTGTAAAGTAGACAAATGTATGAGTAAAGCCTGTCCAGGCTACCATACCTCTCCAATATCTAAAACGCTCTCTACAGTTATTTATTTGTTTCAGAACTTCACGATCAATAAGACGAAAATCTCCTACATTTTCAGGAATAGGAACATCTGATACTGCAGTTAATAATTTATAATACAAACTAGCAGTAATATCTTTTAAAAACCCATCATTTCTACTTAAACGACGTGCATAAACAATAAAAAAACCTTCTTCCCATTTTTTTACCATAGCTATAATTAATTCTGGTGGATCTTGCAAATCTGCATCTATCGTTATAATTGCATCTCCTGTTGCATGATCATGCCCTGCCGTAAGAGCCATTTGATAACCAAAATTACGAGAAAAAGAAATACCTTTAACTCTAGAATCTTGAAGCGAAAGATTTTCAATTAATTGCCAAGAGTTGTCAAAACTCCCATCATTAACACATATAAATTCAAAAATATATGATGGTAATTTTTGTGCTATTGCAACAAGTCGATCATACAAAACAGTAATATTAGATGCTTCATTATATACCGGAATAATAATTGATATTTTTTTCATATATCTACGCTCTTTAAACTAAACTTTCATAAGTATGCATTATATTTTTTTCTTGACCAAAAAACATTAGCATCTGATAGTAATTGATACAAATAAAAAAGGAGCATACAAAATGAATCATGAATTTGACCAATTTGCTACACAGTATCGTCAAGAACAAACAAAATATTTATCACCTACCGGAGAAAACAGCCATTATTTTGCAAAGCTAAAAGCAGAAAAATTAAAAATGTGGGCAACCAATTATAAATTACATAACCCAGCATATATTCTTGATTTTGGATGTGGCGATGGAATTATGAGCTATGAAGTTAAAAAACTCTTTCCATTATCACACATTATTGGAGTTGATCCATCAATTGAAAGTATACATCTTGCAAAAGAAAATGCTCCTGATTGTACATTTTATGAATTAGGAGAGTCTTTAGAATTATTTAAAATGAATATGTTTGATATTATTTATTGTGCTGGAGTTTTTCATCACATACCTTTTGAAAAACATAATAATTGCATCAAAGAATTATATCGCATTTTAAAACCTGGAGGAATTCTTATATTATTTGAACTCAATCCTCTTAATCCAGGAACTCAATATATTTTTAATGGTCATCCTATGGAAAAAAATGCAAAAATGCTCACTCCTTGGTATGCAAAAAAAATAACAAATGATTTTTACAAAGAAACAATTTTTTATTGTTTCTTTCCTAAATTTTTAAAAAAATTACGACTAATTGAAAAATGGTTAACAAAAATACCTTTCGGAGGACTTTATGGAACAATTGCACAAAAATAAAAAACCAACACTTACAGAATTTGATAATTATATTGATAACTATAGAGAAAATCTTAATGTACACTGCGCACCAACAGGAGAAAGCTTTGATTATTTTATTACTTTAAAAGCTCATAAACTTAAAGAATGGCTCTCTCGATACAATATTCAAAATCCATCTACTATATTGGACTTTGGTTGCGGAGATGGAGCAATGACTGCTGCAGTTAAAAATTTGTTTCCAAATTCTACATGCTTTGGTGTTGACCCATCTCCTGAAAGCATAGAAGTTGCTCATAAAAACTACGTAAATATTTCATTTTCAATTTCACACGAAAAAATTCCTTTTGAAGACAATACTTTTGATGTTATCTATGCAGCTGGAGTATTTCATCATATTCCTTTTGAAATGCATCATCATTATAAAAAAGAATGTATGCGTGTTCTTAAACCACAAGGGTTTTTGATTGTTTTTGAATTAAACCCAATAAATCCAGGAACTCGTTACATTTTTAATCGCAATCCAATTGATCAAAATGCAACAATGCTCACTCCTTGGTATGCAAAAAAACTCTTTTATCCTTACTACAAAGAACTTATATTTTATTGTTTTTTTCCTAATATTTTACGGATTCTGCGACCTTTAGAAAAATATCTTACTAAAGCTCCATTAGGCGGACTTTATGGAATAATTGCACAAAAAAAAGCTTGGTAGTGCGCATATAAAAATAAAAGTTGTTCATATTCAATGCATATATTATAAGATGCAATCCATATAACCATGCAGTTGCAATAAATCCAAGTAGATATAAAACATTAGGAATAGTTAATAACCCAGGAAGCGCTCCCCACAACATAGCTATCCAATAAGGTATATGAATCCTAAGTGGCATATAGGGCAAAAACAAAGCCCAAAAGGCAGGTAATAAACAAAGAATAAAATAATAAAAAAGAACCCCTAATTTTGCAAAAACAACTCTCAGTACAAAATGTGGACTATAAAGAATAAGTTTAAAAACTTCATGCTTTAAAATATGGTCATAATCCTTAGATAAATATACAGTTGATGGATTTATAGTTTTTACCTTATAGGCAGAACAGTTATCTGAGAAATAAAGATTTTTATCATTTTCTATAAAACCAAACCCAGGATAAACATTATGCCAAAAAGTATGTTTATGACCTTGAGAAGATGCATAATAACCATGAGCTTTTAAATATTCATTTCTTTGTATAAAAAGAGACTTAATAAAATATTGCATTCCAAAATATCCAAAGCAAAACAAACTTAATAAAAGAATTTTTACTTTTTTGTTATAAGCAGACATCCCAATGCAAGCACATACAACAAGCGCAAGTAATGTACCTGTATGAATTCTAAAAAAATTAAATATAACTACAAGAATGCCTACTAAAAAACAAATACTTGCAGTCATATTTTTATCTTTTTTTTCAAATATATAAAGTATTAAAGGTACATAGGCTGCTGCGCAAAAACTAATAGTATATTCATCACCAATAGACCAAGAAACATATGCTAACAACAAAATACTCATAAAAGAAAAAAATCGAGTTTTATATGATTTTGTAAAGCAACACATTCCAACTGATGCAACAATCAAACTTATTGTTATAAAAAATGCATAAAAAACGAAGATTGAATCTGATAGTTCTAAATTAAATATTTTTGATATAAATGTTATTGCATACGTACATCCAATATCACCACCAAATTGATATTCTGCAGGAATTAATATACCACTTGAAAGCTTACGAATGAGCATTTGTCCTGTTTCTTGAACTGCTTGATATGCTTGATTTAGAACTTCTAGCCGTATAGGCATTATTTTCATATACAGATTTTCCTAAATTTTGTTCTTTAATTAAATAAAGAGGCCTACTTTTTTGATGCATATAAATACGTCCAATATATTCACCAACTAACCACATAAGCAAAAATTGAACACCCATAAAAATATACACTATCGTAGTAAGCCACTTAAAAAGTGGATATCGAATAGTATTAACAATTGCATCATATGTAATATAAGAAAGCATCAGGCTACCTGTAATAACAACAAAAAAACCTATATATGCTGCTATTTCTAAAGGAAACGAAGAAAAACCAGTAATACCATCAATACCTAGCTTAAAGCTTTTTTTCCATGTATATCCTGGAGTTCCACCAGCTCTTTCTTCTCTTTTAAAATCAACAAAAGTATGCGGAAAGCCTGTCCATGCAACCATACCTCTCCAATAACATGTTGTCTCTCTAATACTTTTAATACTATCTAAAACTTTTCTATCAATAAGCCTAAAATCTCCTACGTTTCGTGGTATAGAAACATCAGCAATAAGATGTAAAATATAATAATAAACTGCTGCTACAATTTTTTTAAAAAAACTATCTTTTCGAGTTAATCGACGTGCATAGACAATATAATACCCTTTTTCCCATTCTTGTATCATAGAAATAATGACCGATGGAGGATCTTGCAAATCAGCGTCTATGGTAACAATAGCATCACCACAAGCAATGTCATACCCTGCTGTTAATGCCATTTGATGACCAAAATTACGAGAAAAAGAAATAATTTTTATATGAAAATCTTTATCTGCAAGCTTCTGCATTAATGACCATGACGCATCTTTACTGCCATCATCTATCAAAATAACTTCATAATTATACAAAGGCTCTAAAAAAATAAAAACTTCTTGAAGCGCTGCATATAAGTTAAAAAGATTTACCTCTTCATTAAAAACAGGTACAACAATTGATATTATTTTTTTCATAACATTACCGAGTATTTTTTATGATAAGCAAAAATTTTTTAAAGCTTTTTTCAATCTCCGTCAATCCATTGTTATTAAAAAAATACATAAGACTATATATGGAATAAAAAATGGTACACGTAATAAATCCAATTAAATATGCCGTAACGGGAATTGTTAAAAGACCTGGTAAAGCACTTACGCCAGCGCAACATAAAAATGCAAGTTCTACATACCACGCTTTAGGAACAAAATAAGAAGCCAAAAGGCCTAAAAATCCAAAATATAAACAAAAGAAAAAAATTAAAATTCCAAATTTTGCAAATAAGGTGTTGGCTACAAAATAACGATCATTTTTAATTAAATTAAAAATTAAATTTCTTATAGTTTTTTCATAAACAGGCGAACCAACTTCTACCCCAGGAACTATTTCTCTTGCATGACGCTCTCCGCATGAATCTTCCCAGGTAATATCATGATTATTTTTCAAAAATCCAAAACCTATATACATATTATGCCAAAAAACATGTTGTATAGGAACATCCTGTTGCTGATAATGATTATTTTTTAAAAACAAATCTCGTTGATGCAAAACATAGTTAAAATGAACATAAGGAATAGAATATCCTGCAAGCAAAAACAACAAAGGTATTATTTTTTTGTACCGTGTATATAAAGTATTAAAAAGCAAAATAATTAAAAAAAATACTATAACAGGAGTTGATGAAAGAATGCGTAAAATATCAGAAAAACTTCCAACCAGACCAGCAACAAAAAAACTAGTTAAAAACAGTTTTTTATTATTTTTTTCAAGCGATACAAGAAGCAATGGGATTGCTACAAAGGGCAATACATATCCTAAATAAACATCAGAAAGTTCATAAAATGGATGTATTAATCGATATAATCCAAAACTAACAGCTAAAGCAGCACCTATATTTTTAACAAGCGAAAAAAAACAAACTCCAATTATTAGAAAAAAAATACTTAATAATCCTAAAAAAAAGAATTTTGACCCTACAATAGGGTCCAAACCAAATAATGAACTAAAAAATGGAACATACATAAAAAGACCTAAATCATCGCAACAAGATAATTTAGAAACAATGTTTTGGTTAGAAAATAACAATAATTGACCATACTTTTTATAAGCATAAAAAGTATTTAAAAGGTTAAATATTCTACTTTTCAGCATAACTAATCCTTAATTTTTCAACAGCAGCATTCTTTAATTTTTTTAAGTAATTTTTTTTGAAATACATTTTGATATAACATGCTCACCTTTTTTTAATATGCATATTCTTTTTTTATATATCTCGATAAGAATAATCAGGAGCAATAAAAAAACAATTAAAATTATCATAAGCGGAAGTATACAAATAATTAAAAAATATACTCTATTCAGTATTTCAAAATACCTATTGACCAGGCCATCTTGAGAAAAATAGTATAAAACTGGCCCATTCCAGTAACGCGTAAGTTGTTGCATTAATTTTTGCACAACTGAAGATACAGGTTGAGGATACTTAAAAAGCAAAATATTATTATACAATGACAACCAATGCATATAATAAGAATCAAGCCGGCAAGAATAATTTACTTCACCATAAAAAACTGGTTCAATTTTTGAAAATGATCCATCTATAATAGATTCTGCAATGTCTTGAGCTCCTAATAATTGGTCATTTTTTTTAAAACTGACATGAAACGTTGGGTCAAAAATACGCCATTTGCCATCAATAAAAATTTCTACCGTAGTATGTGATTGATAAGGATCTCCAAAATTTTTAACTACAAATAATTTGCGCGCTTTAACACCTTGAAGCCTAAGCGCATGAAGATATAATTCTGCCATTCCATTACATGTTAAAACACCTTCATTTTTAGCACATTCAAAAAAACTTTGAACATTATCACTTAAAGGCACTATTGATTTATTTTTACAGGAAACAAAATTCATAACATTTTTAAGCGTTTCTTGATGTGTACTACCACATAATTGTTGAATCTGAGAAGGCGTTTGACAAGGAAATGAATATTCTAATGACGACATATCAGAAACAGGAATAGCTCTAAAAAAATAATTGTATTTTCTAAGAATATGTATTCCAAAAATATTAATAAATATAAAGAAAACAAGAAACCCTGTTAAAAACAAGTAATATAATTTATTTGTATTCATTATTTTACTATAGATTATTGTTTTATTGCACGCACAGAAAGATACCATCCCCATTTTTTACTAAAAAAATAAAGCAATGAATCAGGAATATATTTATACAATTTTTCAACAAATGGAATTAGCGGCAAATCTTCTCTATTTAATTTTCTAATATCAATTTTTATGACCTTGAACCCCGTCGACTCCATAAGCAAAATAAGCTCTTTTTTACTATAAACATTTACTAATGGCTCTACATCTAAAGTTGTAAACTCTATTTGAGACAATCTTTTTTTAAAAGACATTTTTAAAAATTTACCACGTAAAATCCAATCAAATAAAAACAAATGAATTCGATAAAAAATTGAATTTTTATGATACACAATAATTTGAGCTTCTCCTCCCATTTTTAATGCCCTATGTATCCCTTTTAATGCTTCTATTATAGATGGAGTATGATGCAACACCCCAAAACTAAATATAAAATCAAATAAAGAATCGAAATTCATTTTCTCCACATCTAATTCTAAAATAGTAGGCATAAATCCATAATAAAAAAGATGCTTTTTAGCAAGAAGTATATTTTCAGGAGTCAGATCAATTCCGGTATAAAATGCACCATTTTTACAAAATTGATATGCATCATAACCGGCACCACAACCTATTTCTAAAATATTTTTTTTATTAAATCGACTAAAATCAACAATTTCATTAAGCCACTGACACTCATATAAAAATCTTTTTTCAAGTACTCTCTCAAAAAAATTTTTGCTTCCTTTTTCAAATTCTTTACCAAATACCATTCCTGCAGGATCGCTACCCCATAATTGCTTTGATATATTTTTAATTTTTTGATTATTCACACTCACACCCTTTTTATATGATTAATAATATTTTCTACATGCTTTTGCCATGTATAGTTATTCAGAACCTTAGCACGAGCATTGCTGCCCAATAATGCTCTCTGTTTTGAATTCATTTCAATGCACATACAACATGCTTTTACCCACGCATCCCAATCAAGTGGATCTATCGAAAATCCAACTTCATCTATAACATTACAATTTTCGTTTTCAAAAGTTTTTATTGCTGGAAAAATTACTTCACTTAATTGTTCTAAATCAGAAGCAAAAACAGGTTTTGCCATGCTCATATATTCAAAAAGCTTAGTTGGAGAACCAAAAAAACGAGTTCCGTCTACATTTGGCTGTGTAGGACATAAAAAAGCATCGCATGCCGAAAGGTAATTTGGTGCTTCTTCTTGAGCAGTTTTTCCTGTAAATATCACCTTACCTTCTATAATATATTCCTTTAGAGCTTCTTGCGCTTTTTCTTTTAAAAGACCATCCCCAATAAGCAAAAACCGTGCTTCAGGCTTTTTATTACATACAATAGGAATTATATGCTCTAAAACTTCTATACCATGCCAATGACCAAATGTACCAACAAACCCAAAAACAAATGATTTTTCAAAATTATACCTACTGCGAATACTATTTCTTTTTTCCATAACACGATTACTTTCAAAATAAAGTTGATCAACCCCATTAGGATTAACCAAAATTTTATTATGATTAATTCCTCTTGCAATAAGATCATCTTTAAGCGCTTTAGAAACAACAACTATACTTTGTGCATATTTAATATTTAAATTTTCTACTACATAAGAAAGTTTTCTAAAAGCAAACCATCTACGGTACCATACATCATTAGATGGAACATCAAACCAATATGCTTCAGAGCCATTATATTCCAGTATTAATGGAATTTTTTTATACCAACTCAATAACAATCCTGTAAAATTTAAAATGCTATAACGATGATAAATATAAGAAAATTTAATATTTTTAGAAAAATAAAGAATTTTAAAAAAGAAAAAAAATGTTGAAAAAAAAGATTCAAGACGCCAACGTAAATAATTAAATTTCCAGCGCAAAAATAAAAATGAAACAGCACAAAGATTGTAATAAATAATATCTTTTTTTTGAGATAAAACCTCTCTCATTTGTGATGAAAAAATTATACCATTATATTTTTTTGCTTGAAAGCCATCAATAACTCCTATCGTATGACTTACAGAGCCTCCTGTATTAATTTGGTCTCCACAAATATCAGTTCTAAGATATAAAATAAAATTATTTTTGTAGTGCAACATAAAAGTCTGCTGCTATATACGGCAATTTTTTACCTAAAAACATATTAATGCTCATTATTGTAGAAAAACCTGTAAATAAAAGATTAGATAAAGGCCCACTTATTAAACTGCCACCCCTTTTTTCTACAATTTTAAACCCATATTTTTTTATCTTTTCAGGCAATTTAGTATATGTAAAACGCTGAATATGAGGAGAAGTGTCAAGAGATGAAGGAATAGAAATAATTGTATTTTTTTTTAAAATTTTATTTTTTGCAATAATCAAAAAATTTTCAATTTTAGACCAAGACAAAAATTTACCTAGTTTTAATTTAAACCAAATATAACTATCTAATTCAAAAAAACCCCATCCATTTGGTACAGTAATTAAAATTAATCCATCTTTTGATATTTTTTGAAAACACAATTTCATTAAAGAATCAAATTGGTTATCATTTAAATGTTCCAAAACCTCTGAAAGAATTATTACATCTGGAAGCAAATTAACATCTTTAAGATCCGAACAAATCAATCGCTCCGAAGAAATTTGTTCTTTTACAAAAAGCTCTTTTCCGTATTCAATACTTTTAGAGCATAAATCAATTCCAAAAACATTATATCCTTCTTTTAATAAAGGAAGAGTAATCATTGCTCCTGTTCCACAACCAAGATCTATTATTATTTGATTTTTATTAAGAAAATTTTTTATCCACTCATAACGAGTCAAAGAACCATATATTGTTTGTATAACCATAAATTACCAGACTTAATTATTCATTTTTTCCAACACCCAACAACAATCTATCCATAAAAGGAATTTCTTTCATTTCTGGCTCAATAGATTCAATACAAAATTTTATAATTTTTCTCATAATTAAATAACGTATTGATTCTTTGAAAGAAGATAATCTGGAAGCATTATAAGCTTTAAAATTAATAGGGCTGGCAATAGTCGAAACTTCTACAATTTTAAAAGCAAATAACATAACCTGCCTTAAGCTATCTTTTGTAAAACCTGTTTCATGAGTAAAGTCCATATAGCGATCATGATTAGAAAAAAGCCAATCAGCATTATACACATCAATAATAACAAAACCCTTTGGAGAAAGTCTTTGAGAAATTAATTGCAATAATTCAACTACTCTGTTTTTTTCTAAATGCTCAATGACTGCCTTTAAAAAAATAATATCAAAATATTGTTCTGTTGTTTTTAAAAAATGGTAAATATCATCTACAACAAGATGCGCTTCTGGAATAATTTTTTCAGCAATTTTTATATCTTGAACTGATAAATCAACACCAGTTAAATTTGTAAAACCTTCATCCTTAAGCGTTTTTAACAAATATCCTTTATTACAACCTAAATCTAAAATAGAAGAATTTTTAGATTTATGAGAAATATACGATTCATAAACTTCTTTATAATAAAAAGAAAACCAATCAAGCTTATCTTTATCAGATATATCAAGAAACTGAGTACGCGTTTCATGATATAAATCAAAAAACATTTTATTCGATGTATTTTTATTTTTTTCCATTAAACATTATCCCTTTTATAAAGAACATCCCATTCTATACAAGGTTGGATTACAACATTTGGCCATGCCCATCTCCAATCTCCAACAATTTTTTTATTTTCAAATGGTTGAACTACCAAAAAACTAATAACTTCATGAATCACAAACCTCCAACCTTTTGTTGGAGTTGCAATATAAAGTGATACAAAGATATTTCCTGGATTGAATAAAAATTTTGGAATTTTACATGTACTTACATAAGATCCAACATTTCGTTTTCTATCATGCCAATCAGGATTTACTGTATCAAGAGATGAAAATATTAAAACACCTTCATCATTATAGAACCAAAACATAATAGAAAAAGGCTCTTGCTCTTTTAAAACACTATAATCGACACTTATTAAAATCTCTTCATCAGACATAAAAATTTCTTGTAATTGACCCTTCGTGCAAAATGTTTTTACTGAGTTAATAGTTATATATTCATCTCCGGGAAGATTTGCTTGATCCCATACAATAGAACCTTTTTCTTTTTTATGTCCAATCATGTACTTTGAAATTGCATCATTAGTAAGCCCACTAAACAGTAACTTACCTTGAGATAACAAAATAGCCTTTTTACATAATCTTCGAACAACAGCAAAATTATGAGAAACAAATAAAATTGTTCTACCAGTGCTAGCAACTGATTCCATAAGTCCTATACATTTTTTTTCAAACTCATAATCTCCAACTGCAAGAACTTCGTCTATCAACAGTATTTCTGGTTGAAGATGCGCGGCAACAGAAAATGCTAATCTTAAGCGCATTCCTGAAGAATATTTTTTAACAGGAGTGTCAATAAATTTTTCAACCCCTGCAAATGCAACAATTTCGTCAAAATATTTATATACTTCCCAGCGCTTCATACCAAGAATAATTCCACTCATAAAAATATTTTCACGACCAGTAAGATCTTCATGAAAGCCAGTTCCTACTTCCAGTAAACTCGCAACTCGACCATTGATAGTTACTTTACCACTTGTAGGAGCCGTAATACGGCTTAAAATTTTAAGCAATGTACTTTTGCCTGAACCATTTTTTCCAATAATACCAAGTACTTCTCCAGGCTTAACTTCAAATGAAACATCATTTAAAGCGTAAAAAGAATTTGTTTTTTCTTGTTTAGAAAATAAAGATAAAAATTGCTGAGATATAAGCTCTCTAAATCCTATTGTTCCTTCTTGAGAATCAGCTACATTATATATTTTTGTAAGGTTTTCAACCTTTATTGCATTCATATATTTTTCTCAAATTTTATCAGCAAAAGCGCCTTCTACTGATTTAAAATAAACTATGCTAAAAACTGCACAAACAAGAGTCATTAATAATGAAATGCCTATTACCTCTGGAACAAGAAGCTCTCCAAAAAGTGCATAACGAAATCCATTAATAATGCCTGTTAAAGGATTACATGCCAAAATATACTGAACATACCGTGGTGCCATTGATAGGCTAAATCCAACAGGAGTTATATAGACTCCAAGTTGTGTTGCAAATGGAATAACATGACGAAAATCACGATAACATACAATAAGTGATGCAGAAAAAAGACTAATACTAAAAGCAAAAACAACTAGCCATAATAAAAAAATAGGAAGCAAAAAAAAATTAATTGGAGGAATAACATGATATCTAATAACAGATAAAAGGATATAAAATGTAAATGCTATACAAAAATCAACTAAACTACACAATACACGACTTGCAGGAAGTAATAATCGAGGAAAATAAACTTTTGAAATAAGTTGTTGATTTGCCAAAAAACAATTACTCCCAAAGGTCAACATATCTGCAAAAAATTGCCATACAAGCATTCCAGAAAATACCATTAATGGATAGGGAGCTCCTTGAGAATCTATACCAGCAATACGACTAAAAATTACAGTAAAAATAGTAACGGTCAGAAGCGGTCGTAAAATAACCCATGCTACACCCAAAGAAGTCTGTTTATATTGCACTAAAATATCACGCCAACCAAGAAAAATAAAAACTTCTCTATAGTCCCACAATTCAGAGATTATGTTTTTCCAACTCTTTTTTGATGTAATAATTATTTGCATATTCTTTTGCCTCATAATGAGATGGTCTAAAAAGATCAGTATTAACGCCGTTAGGATTTACTAGAATCTTTTTTTCTTCTACACCAAACTGAATAAGTTCTTCTTTAAGAACTTGAGATACCACTACAATCGCATCTGCTTTGTGCAGGTTTATAAACTCTACACGCTTCATTAACCACTCAAACTTTATCCATCGTTTCTTTTTAGACCAATTATTTACAATCCAAACTTCTGACCCGTTATACTCAAGAATTAATTTTTTTTTATACCACCAAGCAAGTAATACGCCAGTCATGTTCAAGAGACTATATCGTTGGTAAATAAACTCAAGGTCTTTATTTTTAAGCTTAAAAATAATAATTACAAAGAAAAAATATGAAGACAAAAAACAATTTACTTTCCATCGAAAAAAATAAAATATTTGTGGATTTGAAAGTTTTACAAACTGAAAAAGAGGTAATTTTTTAAGAATTTTATGCATAGATGATGAAGCGCAAAAAATTGAATACCCAAGCGAAGCAAATCCTGTAATTACTCCTACTGTATGAGCAACAGAACCACCTGCCAAAAGCTCTTGATCGCATATATCTGTGCGAAGATATAGTATCAATTTTTGGTTCATAATTAACCTATCAACTCATGAGCTAAAAGGTTTTGAGTTACCCATAAGTGAACTGAGTGGTCAATTGTTCCACATTCTGTTTTATTTAACATAGATTCAATTTCATATTGATTTAAAAACGATGAATTTTTTTTCATTTTTTTTATTAAAAGATCTTTAAAATAAGGCCTAAAATAATTGCCTTCCTTAAACCATCGTGTAATAGGAGCAGCAAAGCCAACCTTTTTACGATAAATAACGTCATGAGGTAAAATACCTTCACATGCTTTTTTAAGAATGTATTTAGCTTGACCATTTTTATATTTTAAATGGCTAGGAATTTGAAGCGCAAATTCAACATGTTTATGATCTAAAAAGGGAACTCTCCCTTCAACCGAAGTTGCCATAGTCATTTTATCAACACGCATTAAAAGAAGCTCTGGAAGACGTTGTTTTAATTCTAAATAAGTAATTGATTTTAAAAAATCAGCATGCGGATCTTCTTGATACAATTTTTTTAAATGATAATCAACAATTGCATAGCTATCAAATGATTGATCAAATCCAGGATAAATTTTTTCAAGAATAGGGTCATAATCATGTTGATTAATTTTTGTATATAAAGTTTTTTTCTGTAACTCCTGAAAAGCCATTGCGCCACTCCAAAAAAGATGGCGGCCTGACGCCCATTGTTCAAGAAGAGCTCTATGATAAGTCTTTGTAGGAAATGCTTGTGCTGCAAGCCAAACACCTGCCTGCTTTATTGATTGAGGTATGTAACGAGCCGGTTGATAATATTTCTTATAAGCATCTACATAATTAACATAATTTTGATAACCACAATAAAGTTCATCTGAACCTTCACCAACTTGAACAACTGTAACACCTGAATCTTTTAATAATTTTGATACATAATACAATGGAATACACACACAATCAGCAATTGGTTCATCCTGAAAATCAACCATTTTTTCAAAAAATTCAAATGCTTCTTTTTCTGAAATAGTAATTTCATGATGTTCTGTATTATATATTTTTGATACTTTGCGAGCCCATTCAACTTCGCAATATTCAGGCCCATCTGAAAAAGAAACATTAAATGTTTTAACTTTATCGGTAAATTCAGACATTAAGGCAACGTTTAAACTAGAATCAATACCCCCCGATAAAAAAACACCAAAGGGAACATCTGCTATCATACGCTTTTGGACAGCTTCTTTTAATAAAGATCGAATAGTTGTTACACAAAATTCTTCATTATTAAGATCTTTTTTATCATAAATAATGCTTGGCTTTAAAAATGAATACCATTCATGAAATGTCACTTTTTTATGACTATCAATTTTAATATAATGAGCAGCTGGCAGCTTATAAATACCTTGATAAAAAGTTAAAGGAGCTGGTGTTACCATATACGTTAAATAATGATAAACACCACGCTGATTCAGCTCTTTTTTAATCCAAGGAAGTTCTGTAAGTGCTTTAATTTCTGAAGCAAAACTTATATATCCACCTTCAACTGAAAAGTAAAGCGGTTTAATACCCATACGATCTCTAAATAAAAACCATTCTTCTGTTTTTAAATTACCTACAAGACCAGAAAACATTCCTTCTAACTTATCAAGACAAGCAATGCCCCATTCTTTAAATGCATATAAAAAAACTTCTGTATCAGACTTTGATACGAATGTATAACCAAGATTTTCAAGCTCTTTTTGCAATGATTTATAATTATAAATTTCCCCATTAAAACAAATGACAACAGATTTCTCTTTATCAAACATTGGCTGAATACCAGCATCTGTTAAATCAACTATGCTTAATCTTCTATGAATAAGTGCAATTTCTAAATCTTTATCAAACCATACTTTATGCGCATTAGGACCTCTATGAGCAATACGTGTATGAATAGATTCAAATATTTTCTCATCAATTAAAAATTCTTTTGATGTTGTTTTTATATAACCAGCAAATCCACACATATTATAAATATTCCTCTTTATGGCCTTTTTTAAGCGTATCTATAATTTGTTTTACTTTTTCAACCTGATCACGATGAACTATTAATAAAATATCATCTTTTTTTATGACACAAATATTATCAACCCCAACTACTGCAACCAAAGATCCTTCAGCTTCTACTAAGTTGTCTTTTGCATCAATTTGTATCAGATTTTCTTCTGAATGAAGCGAATTTTTTAAAGATAAAAATTTTTCTAAATTTCCAATATCCTGCCAAATAAAATCAGATGGCAATACAGTAATATAATCAGTATTATTGATAAAAAGCGATTCAAAAGAAAGTGAAGGAGCTTCTGCATAATCACCGCACCCTTCAACATAATTAGTAACTGCTTCAAAAACCTCTATTGCAATTTCTTTTACAATATTTACAAAAACTTTCCCACTCATAGCTGATATACGAGTATTCCATATACATCCAGCACGAAAATACCCATAAGCAGACTCTGTTGTTGGATTTTCATAAAAATTCTTAACCTTACATGGATATGTATCTGTTAAAGCATATTCTATATATCCATAATCCGCAGTAGGATGCAAAGGCCTAACCCCAAAAAAAGTAATTTTTTCATGCGTAGAAACATAATCTATTGCATGATGTACAAATTCTAAAAACAGTTCTTTTTGCGGTATATAATGATCAGATGGCAAAAAAAGCAATATAGCATCAGGATCTTGTTGAAGAATTAATGATGTAGCAAGAAGCATAGCTGCAGCTGTATCTCTAAATTCTGGTTCTACAATAACACCAGCAACAAGACTGCCTACTTTTTCTACAATAAAATCTTCACATTCTACATTAGTTACAATCCAACGACGCTGCTGGGGAATATGGGAAGAAATTCTTTCAATAGTTTGCTCAAGAAGCGATGTATCCTGAATAAAAGGTAATGTTTGTTTAGGATGAGTTTTACGACTTAACGGCCAAAGACGCTCGCCACTTTCATCAGCTAAAATAACAGCATGTACTCGAACATCTTTCATATGCTTCCTTTTTTACTATGACAACGAAATAGTCTCAATAAAATGCCGACTAAAACGATACTCTGCAGGATAAAAATAAGCAAGAAGCTAAAAATGCGCAGCAAGAGCCTAATAAATTATGTGCAGTTATATAAATATAGTAAAAAGTTAAAAAACAACATGCCAACTGCAATAATAAAATTATAAATCAAAAATATTCATAATCCACAAGCAAAGAAATGCTGACAAAAAAATTTTTGTCATAGTTTTACTAACTATCAAAATTGCTGTTCTCCGCCACCTTGGCATACAAGCTTATCGATAATTAAAGTAAGTTCAGAAACAGTATTCAAACGTTCTATAGAAATTGGCATTGTTTTATTTTCTGTACGCAATCCATTAAAAAATTTATTAATAATAAAATTATGTCCTTTATCTTGAAACGTCATTATTTCATTAAAACTTTTTGAAACACCAAATCCTTCTAGTTTTTTATAATCATCCATAACTATAGATTTTCCATCATAAAAAACTTCCATATGTTCTTTACCAAGATCACTATGGCCTAATGCTGTATAAAGCAATGAGCACAAAGAACCATCTTTAAAAGAAATTTGAACAGAAAAATTATCTGTCGGAAACAGATTGTCACTTAAAGGCTTAATTGCTTCTGCAGAAACACTTGAAACTTGAGAATCTGTTAAAAAACAAAATAAATCAAAAATATGACAAGCTTCACCTATCAATCTTCCAGCACCCATATCGGTTTGCACCCAATGGCTTCCAGGAATATATCCTGAATTCATACGATATCTAATAATTACAGGAGTTTTTCTATGTGTTATTTCGTGTTTTATTTTTTGTATAAAAGGAGCAAATGATCGATTGTAATCAACACAAAAAGGAACATCCGGATGTTTTTTTAAAAAGGCACTCAATTTTTCATGTTGTTCAAAAGTGGTAACCATCGGCTTTTCTACAAAAACAGCTTTACCGTTTTTCAATGCTTCAATAATTTGATTGCAATGAAAACTATGTGGAGATGCAATAACAACAGCATCCACTAAATCTTTTTCAAAAAGCTCAGCATCATTAACTAATGAAAAAGCAGCACCATAAGTACGACTTGTGTTTTCTGCATTAGCAATATTTGCATCAACAATTGCTGAAATTTTAACATTCTTAACTTTAGAAACAACAGGTAATAATTTTACTTGTGCAAAACCTCCAACACCTATAAATCCAACTCTAATATTTTGCTTTTCGGTAAAATTAGGAAATTTTATAATTTTTTCTTTTGAAACATTTTTCACTGCAGGAATAAAGGCAATATCACTTTTTGGTGTATATTTTAAAATAATTCCAAGCGCTTCTTTTGATTTTATTTTTTCATATGCTTGAGCAACGTCTTCTATATGAAATTCTTGTGATGCAATTTTTTCAACAGAAAGCTTTTTATTTTTAATCAAAGAAACTATAGCTTCCATATTTCTATTTTCTGTCCATCTTACGTATTCATAAGGATAATCATAGCCCTCTACTTCGTATGTTGTATCGTAACGACCAGGACCGTAAGAACACGAAATTAAAAAATCAATTTCTTTTTTATACAAAGGATTTCTTTGTAAATTAAGTCCAACATCTCCTACTACGACTACACGACCTTTACGACGAGTATATTCCATTGCTGATTGTACAACTTCGCTACTTTCTGTTGCAGCAGTAATTAAAGTACAGTCAACACCTTTATGTTTTGTTAAAAACTCAAGCTCTTTATAAACTTGATCAGAACTAGTAAAAACATAGTCAGCGCCAAGTTCTTTTGCCAGTTGCAAACGATCTTCTAAAAAATCTATTCCTATAACAACGCAACCTGCATTTTTTAATAACTCAACAGTTATTTGACCAAGAAGGCCTAACCCAACAACTGCAACAATCTCGCCAAGTTGAACCTGTGCTCGCCTAACACCTTGTAAAGCAATTGCTCCAATAGTTGTGATGCTTGCATATTTCATTGTAGATTCATCAGGAACTGCTACTACCAAGTTTTCTGGAACACATACTACATCAGCATGATTTGCCCATCCTGCTCCTGCGCATGCAACAAAGTCTCCCAATCTAAATTTAGTAACTTTTTTACCAACAGCAATTACTTTACCAGAGCATGAATAGCCCAATGGCTGCAACGTTCCTTTTAATCTACTACTAATAAGGGCCTGAGTTCCTTCTACTCCATTTTGAGCAAGCGATTTTAACACGGCTTTTATTTTATGAGGAATGTTAGTAAATAAAGGACTTTGTTGAGCATTTGATATTGTTGCAGCTTCTGTTCCAGAACTAATAAATGAATAATGGACAGATACTAAAATTGAGTTTTCTTCTAAAGAAGGTTGAGCAACATTATGAACAACCAGTGATCCATTTTCTAAAAATATTTGTCTCATTCAAGTCTACCTCTATCTCGCGATACTCCAAATTCTTGTAATTTATAAGCCGTAATTTCTTCATCTAAAGACGATGAGTTTAACGATTCAGCAGGCCAAAAAAATTGTTCCTGATTGCAGGAATGCTTTCTGCTTAAATGAAAAACTCCAGAAAAATCTAATACTTTTTTATGAGTAATAATTTTTTTATCAATTGATTTAAATTCATCATGCCCAACAAGAGATACTATAATGTCAGCTTTTTCAATGCCTTCAGAAAGCGACACCTTACAATTTGCAAGAATAGTATCAATTCGATGCGCCTCAACATGAGGATCACATATCAAAAGATCAAAATCTTTTTTACTTACTAATTCTTTTGCAATTGTAAGGGCTGGTGACTCACGAATATCATCAACATTAGCTTTATACGTAAGACCAAGGACAAGAACAGAGCATGAATCTTTTTGGTGAACACTTTTCCAAGTTTTAACTTTTTTTTCAATCTGACTTACAAGTTCAAAAGGCCTTGAATCATTAACATTTCGCGCAGCTTTTAAAAGCTCAGTGTGTTTAGGGAATGACTCAATTAAAAACCAAGGATCTACAGCTAAACAATGCCCTCCAACACCACATGTTGGTTTAAGTAATTGAACTCTAGGATGCTTATTTGCAAGCTCAATAATTTCATAAGGGTCAAGGCCTATTTCCTGTGCCATAGATGCTACTTGATGAGATATTGCAATATTAATATCTCGATAAGAATTTTCTATAAGTTTTATCATCTCTGCGGCTTCTGCTGTGGTAAGATATAAATCACCGCTAACAAAATTTTTATAAAATGTAGCAACATGATGAGCAGAGCCTCGATCAATACCTCCAATAACTCGATCATTAACCTGAAGCTCATGAAAAATATTTCCAGGAAGGACACGTTCTGGGCAATGTGCTACAAAAAAATCTGTACCTATTTGAAGTCCTGTTTCTTTAGCAAAAAAATCCGCTACTAATTTTGTTGTTTTTACAGGAACAGTAGATTCTACAATAACTGTATCGCCTTTTTTAAGAACTGTTGCAATAGAACGAGCTGCATCAAAGACATGCGATACATCTGCTTTCTTATCTTCGGTGAAGGGAGTTGGTACAGCAATAATGTAATAATCTGACGACTCATATTGCATTTGCGCTTTTAAATGACCGCTTGAAACAACAATTGCTAATCTTTTTTCTACTCCTGGCTCTTCTATAGGTGTTTTCATAGCATTAATACTTTGAATTTTTTTTATATCAATATCAACACCTATAACCATAAATCCTGATTGGGCTGCTAAAATAGCAGTAGGAAGACCTATATACCCCATTCCTACTACACATACTTTTTTCATTATCGCATCTCCTCATGTACATGACGTACATTGTTCATTAACGATGAAGAATCTTCTTGAAAATCCATACATCGATTTTGAATAATTTTTACAATTTTTTCAGAAGCAAAACCATCGCCATAAATATTTTTTCTTACAAAAACTAATGAAAGATTATTTAAAATTTTTTCAAGCTCTACAGTAAATTTTTCAGCATTAAATCCAATAATACTAGCCAGGCCTTCCCATACACCTTCCATTCTTTCACTCTTTTCTCTTAAAACCAGAACGTGCTTTCCTAGACTTACTGCCTCTTCTTGAATACCGCCTGAATCTGTTGCAACAATATCAATATTTAATAAAACATACGCTAAATCTTTATATGAAAGAGGTTCTACTAAAATAATATTTACAACAGAAGAAAGATTAATTTTTTTAATAATTTCAAGTACATCTGGATTTGGATGATAAGGGTATAAAATAACAACATTGGGATGAGTTAAAGCAAAATCTTTAAGAGCTTGAAGGATAACATAAAGCCCATACCCAAAAGACTCTCTTCTATGCATAGTAAATAATAATGTATTATGACCATATTCATGAGCATTTTTAAAAAAATTTTCTATTAAACAGTCAATTATTAATTCTTTATTAATAATTTTATTTTCAATAATTCTTAATGCATCAACTACCGTATTACCTACATAAAACACATTTTCTCTTTTTTTGCCTTCACCTAATAAATTTCCTACAGCCTGTGCTGTAGGTGCAAAATGATAGGTAGTTATAAGACCAAGAGATGTTCTATTAAACTCTTCTGGATAAGGAGAATCAAAGTCTCCAGTACGCAATCCTGCTTCTATATGAGCAACAGGAATACGGCTATAAAAAGCAGCCATTCCAGCAGCCATTACTGTTGTAGTGTCTCCTTGAACACAGACAAGTGAAGGTTGATAATTTTTATAAATATTTTGCATCTCATGTAAAACAGTAGTTGTTACATGAAATAAATCTTGATTATGTTTCATTATTTTTAAATCAAGATCGGGACTAACACCAAAAACAGAAAAAATGTCTGAAAGTAGTGTGCTGTGTTGCGATGTAGCGCATAAAATAGTAGGAATATTTGCTTGTTTTAGTGCAAAATAAAGCGGCATCATTTTAATGCCTTCTGGCCTTGTGCCTACAACTACCATAACTGGGCGCATACACACAAACTCCTTGCTTTTTTGAGTTTCTTACACTACCTATTTTTTATTTTATGAAAATACAATATCAGATATCTGATTGTTAGCAAGACAAGAATAAACGTTTAAATATCAAATCAAAAAAAGTAAACTAGTTTTTATAGTAAATTATAAGCATTTACATTATACGGAGAATAATATGGACATACTTTATGCACCATGGCGAGAAAATTACACAACAGATACAGCTCAAGGAGAAAAAGGACAAGAAAACGCAACAGAAGATATTTGTGTTTTTTGCTCACTACAAAAAGACATAACAACAGATGAACAATCATTTATTCTCAAGAGATATAAGCATTGCTATGTTATTTTAAATCGCTATCCGTATAATCCTGGACATCTTTTAGTAATACCATATGCCCATAAAAAAACATTGCCTGAGCTTGAAGAAAAAACACGTATAGAAATAATGGAAACTCTCAATAAAACAACAGAAATTTTACAAAGTGAACTTGAATGTCAAGGCCTTAACATTGGTCTTAACATGGGAAAAGCAGCAGGAGCCGGAATTCCGTCACACCTGCACTGGCACCTTTTACCTCGCTGGATTGGAGACACTAATTTTTTACCAACAATAGGACAAGTGAAAACTATTTCTAGTGATCTTAACCTGCTTTATAAAAAATTACTTCCCTGTTTTAGATAATTTTTTGTTAAAATTTTCTAAAGCTTTAAGTTTTATTACAAATAAGGCTTCTGAAATTTCTCCTCGTAAAAAAGAATCCCGCAATGCAGCCCTTGAGCATTCAATTTCTTTTTGAGAAACTTTTGAAAAAAATGATTGAGAACTTTGACGCGAAGAAATTACTTGCATTATGCTTTCATCTAGTTTTTCTGATGCATTAACTGCAAAAATCATAAACAGGCAAATGCTTATTGTTTTTCATAGAAACCTTTTTTTAAAGAATTTCATGAAATCATATTCCATATGATAAGCAGTTGCAAATAATGCACTAAAGCTTTTAATAATAAAAGCCTACTTCTTCAATAATTTAATTTGCGATTCTAATTTAGTTATTTTATCCTTAAATTGATTTATTTCAGAATTAATTTTCTTGCCTTCATTGTAAAATTCTAGCATTTTCGCATCAATTTTTTCTTTATTTTTTCCATTCTTAAACATTGGTGAGTTTTCAAATACTTTTAAATCATTCATCCATATTTTTTTAACTTCAAGGTAGTGATTAAGTCCAGATTGATATTTTTGTAAATTTACTTCCAAAGAAGAAATGCTTCTTGGCGACGGCGTTGGTCTTGTTGGTATTGGTAGTGATCCTATTTCATTTACAACTTCAGATTTTGACGACAACGAAGATGGTTGTGGCCTTGGTGTTATCGGAGGTGGTATTGGTTTTGGCTTTGGAGCTATCGGAGGTGGTGTTTGCTTTGGCCTTGGTACTATCGATGGTGGTGTTTGCTTTGGCCTTGGTACTATCGATGGCGGTGTTTGGTTAATTCTAGCCGCACTAGAATAAAAAAATAATAACAAACCATTAATTACTACAAACCATTTTTTACTTTTCATACAAATCCTCATTAATTTTAAAAATATAATTATTAATATATCAAAAAATTATAACCAAAGGATAGATGTCAAATAAAAAATAAAATGAAACAATTTTAATTGCATTTGACTATTTGAATATTTTAAAATAATTTTAATAAAATTAAATGTATAGGATCTTATGAAAAAAAAACTATTATTGCTTTTAACAACAGCACTTATAGCTACTCCTAAAAATATTCAAAAAATAAACATGCAAGAAGCAAAAAATATACTTATTAATCGCTATAATCAATTTGATCTTTCAAAATTATATCTTGATACTGATATAAACTCTTCTATAAATATTTTTTTTAAAAAACATCCAGGATCCTGGCCTGTAATTGCTATTTATCGATTTAAAAGCATCGATGGGATTGATAAAAAAGTAACATATATAGGCTCACATCATAATGATAAACAAACAATAAAAGTTCTTAGTCATATTATTAAAAATAATAATTTTGATCTTGCAATTGGTGAATGGCCATCACTTGGAAATACTTTAAACCTTCAACGATGGCTTGTCCTAAATAGCAAAAATAATTATGAACCCGGTGCAAAAACAACCATACTTCAAAAAATTATTGCTCCAAAAAACAAATTGGATGAGTCATATTTTCTAGAAAAAACATTAAAATCAAAAAAAGTTCCATTAATAAATGGAGAGCAAAATATTAAAGAATATTTTGCTGATTTAACAGCAACAGGACTTTCCAAGCAAGATATAATTGCTTGTGCAAAATGGGCAACTCAAAGTGGATATGGAGCTGGAAATAGTGGGTCAAGCCAAACCATTCAATCAATAAGAAAAAATACAGCAAAAATACTTGGTGTTTTTGGGATAAAATATAATCCTGAAAATACAACTATTTCATCACGCACATTACGCCATGCAGGAAAGGACTTTAAAAATATATCTATTAAAAAATCAATTTCTTACACCCCAGAACAAATGAATCATGCTTTTATTATTAGCATGATAGCCAGAGACTGCTGCATTCTTAACAAGCTTCTTACCAGCATTAAAAACTATAATAATATTATTATAGTCTACGGATCTGCCCATTGGTTTACACAACAAGATGTGCTTGAGCAATACCTTGGAAAACCTACTCAATTATGGAGCGGAACAGAATATATAAAAAATTACGAATTATAAAAGGTATATCCATGAAAAAAAATAAAATATTAATTATTTTGACATGTGCATCAATTTATTTATGTCATGGATCTCGTTTTTTTAGAAAAAAACCTCAAGACATGCAAGCATTAGAACAAAATCAAATTCAAAGATTTAATACAGCACAAAGAGCTCGTGTAAAAGAAGAACATCCAGTGAGCACTAATTTAAAAAAAAGAGACTTTACTACAAGTCATAATTTTCTAAAAAAATCAATTAATGAAGCAAGAAGTGCAAAAAATTCTTTTGAACAATCTAAAAATGATACTCATTTTAAATTAATGCTTTCAAAAACAGAAAAAATGGTTCATGAATTACAAAGTATTACAACGCTAGTGCAGCAAAATAAAAGTGATATAAAAAGCTTTGAAACAACCCTTACAGACGCACGAAATATCTTTTTTAATGGCAGAAACAATACACTAAATTTTCCACGGAATTCGCTCACTATTTCAATTGAATTACCTCTCAATAAAAATAAGAATGAACAATTAAATTCTAAAATCTTACTTTTAAAAAAAGAAGCTGTTGCATTAACTTTTGCGCAAGCTCTTAACAAAACAAGCACATTTTCTAATGCTACAAAAAAAACAAATACAACAGAAATTAACAACCGAATAAGCAACCTAGAGCAAACTATCATAAATATTAAAAATATTCATGGATTTAAAGAATTATCTGAATCTCATCAACCTCTTTCTACTTATTTAAAGAAATCGCGATCTCTTATTTCAAAAATTGACCCTGTAAACATCCTTTTAATTTCTTCAATAAGCGCTCTTTTGGTTCTTTTAAGCATAACTATCGATAACTTAGCAGAAGATATTTATTGATCATATTTGTTGCTTATTTTCAATATAAATCACTTATGATATCATGTATTTTAAGTTATTTTTCTATGAAAAACGATCGGAAAAACATGAAATCACTCGATATTCGTAAAAAATTTTTTGACTACTTTAGTGCATTGAATCATCAAATAGTGGCAAGTTCTTCTTTAATTCCAGCACAAGACCCAACATTGCTGTTTACCAATGCAGGTATGAATCAATTTAAAGATTGCTTCTTGGGCGAAGAAAAACGTTCTTACAATAAAGCTGTCACCATTCAAAAATGCGTACGCGCGGGTGGCAAGCATAATGACCTTGATAATGTAGGATTTACTAAACGCCATCTTACTTTTTTTGAAATGATGGGAAACTTCTCCTTTGGAGATTATTTTAAAAAAGAAGCAATTCCTTTTGCATGGAATTTTTTAACACAAGATTTAGGGATAGATAAAAATGAGCTTTATGTTTCTGTTTATGAAGAAGATGATGAAGCTTTTGAAATTTGGGAAAAATCAGTAAAAATACCAAAAGAACGTATTTATCGTTTTGGTAAAAAAGATAATTTTTGGCAAATGGGAGATACTGGTCCATGTGGTCCATGTACAGAGATTTTTGTAGACACACGACCTCAATCTGAAAGAATGACTCCTCCTACTCAAAAAGATTTTGATGACGGGTCTTTGCTTGAAGTATGGAATACTGTCTTTATGCAATATGATCGTCAAACAGATGGCACACTTGTACCTTTAAAACAAACAGGTGTTGATACCGGAATGGGCCTTGAGCGTATCACTTGCATACTACAAAATGTTGACAACGTATACGAAACAGATCTTTTTAGTGATATTTTTGTCGCTATAGAAAAATTAACAGGCATCACCTATAAAACAGCTACTCCTTCTATAAAATCTGCATGTAATGTGCTTGCTGATCATGCTCGCTCTGCATCTCTTATTATTGCAGATGGAGGATCTCCTTCTAATGAAGGACGTGGCTATGTACTAAGAAAAATTATTAGAAGAGCAGCTCTTTTTGCGCAAAAACTTTCCGATAAGAACATTTTTCCAGAAGTTGCACGTGCATTTATTAAAGATATGAGTCCAATATATCCTGAACTTGGAGTAAACGAAGCAATTATTGTTAGCCTTTTAACTAATGAAATTGAACAATTTTCAAATAATCTCATCAAAGGCCAAGTCATTTTAGAAAACTATCTTATAGAACAAGCCAATACAAAAATTATCACCGGACAACAAGCATTTAAACTCTACGACACCTATGGCTTTCCTCTTGAAGTTACTATTCTTGCAGCGCAAGATCATGGATATGGTGTTGATATTCAAGGCTTTCATACTTACATGGAAGAACAAAGAGCGCTTTCTGGAAAAAAAATGAAAGAGCATACACAGACAGTACAACTACCAGAAAATATAGAAACAAAATTTATTGGATATACTCACATAATTCAAGAATCAACAATTATTGCAATTATTGTAAATGATGAACTTAAAGAAAGCGTTCAAGAAAACGAAGAATGTTGGCTTATAACTAAAGAAACACCCTTCTTTCCTAGCACTGGCGGTCAAGTTGATGACCAAGGCTGGTTTTTCATAAAAGATGAACAAGTTGCAATTCATGGACTTAAAAAAATAGGTAAAGCTATTGCTGTAAAAATTATAGCACCAATAAATATTGCTATAGGAGAAACTGTAACTCAACAAGTAAATGAACCTATTCGCAAAATGACTATGAACAATCATACTGCAACACATTTATTGCAAGCCGCCCTTATTGAACTTCATGGAAAACAAATAAAGCAATCGGGGTCTGTTGTCGATCCTGATTATTTGCGATTTGATTTTACCTATCATAAAAATCTTACTATTGATGAAATCACTCATATAGAAAATCGCGTTAATGAAATTATTCGTGCAGATATTCCACTCAGCATATTTGAAACATCATATAAAGAAGCTCTTGAAAAAGGTGTAATTGCTATTTTTGGTGAAAAATACAATCCAGAAAATGTTCGTGTTGTGGACGTGCCAGGTTTTTCTGCAGAACTTTGCGGAGGAACACATGTTCCTTCAACAGGAGTTATTGGTGCTTTTAAAATTACTGATATTGGAGCACTTTCTGCAGGAAATCGTAGAATTTTTGCAGTTACAGGTCCAAAAGCGCTTGAGTTAATGCAAGAAAATTTCAATACTATAAAAACATTAAGCCAAGAATTTAAAGTAAAACCTCAAGAAGTTTTGCAGACAGTTCTTAAACAAACAGAACAATTACACTCCGCACAATCAACTATTAAAAATCTTAAAAAAGAACTTCTTATGTATCATGTGCAAACATGGAAAAATGAGATTGAAATAATCAATAACATTCCTTTTTTCTATAAACAAATGGATGGAGCAACAAATGAAGATCTTAAAGATGCAATTGAATTTTTGCAAAAAATTAAGCCTGGCTTTTATATGATAGTGAGCAATATCAGTGAAAGCTCTAGTATATTTTTTATATCTATTGCTCCAGAATATGAATCTGCCATTGATTTAAAAACTCTCAATAATTGGCTTCAAACAACTGCTGGACTTCGTGGCGGTGGAAAAAAAGGAACAATTCAAGGTGGAGGACCTCGCATAACACAAAATCTTGGAAATGCAGTAAAAACAGGGTTAAAAAAATGACGCGATCTTTAGGGGCTCGTGCTGGAGTTATTATTACTGACGGCACTAGATTACTTCTTATGCATCGTATAAAAAACAATGCAAATTATTATTGCATTTTAGGTGGGCACTTAGAAGATACAGAAAGCCCTAAAGAGTGTGCAGTGCGTGAGCTTAAAGAAGAAACTGGGATTGATGTAATAGTGGGAAATCTTTTTTTAGAACTTCATAACCAAGGAAGAATGGAATACTATTTTTTAGCTGATTCATGGTCAGGAATACCAAGTCTTGGAGGTGAAGAAGCTCAATATAATTCACCAGAAAATCAATTTATGCTTGAATGGATTGCTTATGAAAAATTATCTGAAATAGTATTGCATCCGATAGAAGTACATAAAAAACTTATTGATTTGTTTCAAAAATAAATTTTTCTATCGCCTCAGTTGATTTATCTATTAAAGCTTGTACTTGAAGATCAGATTCTTTAAAATTCTGGAGAACATAATGAGGAACTTCTTCTTTATGTTCTGGCCTTCCAATGCCAAATTTTAATCTCCAAAAATTAATCCCTGCAACACTTATAATAGATTTAAGCCCATTATGACCTTTATGGCTTCCTCCTTGCTTTATGAGCAAAGAGCCAAATGGCTTTTCAAGTTCATCATGAACAACGATTGTGTTTTCATCTTTTATACCTTTTTTATGCAAATAATTCATAACTCGACCAGAATTATTCATATATGTTTGAGGCTTTATTAATAGTATCTTTTGACCATTAAAAATAATTTCTGAAATAAGCATATTTTCTTTTTGGTCCCATTGAACATTATACTTCTGAGCAAGCGTATCAAGCACTCGAAATCCTATGTTATGACGAGTATAAACATACTGAGATCCAGGATTTCCAAGCCCAATAATTGCTTTTATTGATGCTGTTTTTATAGCAGTCATAGTTTTATCCTTTTTATTAAAAAAGAGTTGGCAATCAAACAATGATTGCCAACTCTTTTTTATAGAAATCTAATTAACTTATTTTTTCAAAGCAGGCTTTGCAGTTTTTTTTGCTTCTTTTTGTTGCGTATACTCTTTATTCATTCCATCAATAACAATAGCTGTTTTATCTGCTGATGCATCTGCATAAATTGCACCTGGAATAACAATACTCCATCCTGTTGTTTTGCAAAATTCCTTAATTTTATCACCAATTTTTTGTTGAATAATCATTTGGTCTTCTTGCTGTTTTGCTTCAAGGCTTTGTGCTTGAATACGAATTTCATGTTTAAGTCTTTCGATTTCCATACGTTCACGTTCACGTGCTTCATTTGTTAAATTTTTAGTTTTCATTGGAAAATCACGCTCACGCTGAGCAACTTCTTGTTCCATTTTTTTTATTGCTTCAACTTTCTTCATTAAAGTATTTTGAAAATCTTTCATCCAATCTTGAACCTCAAGGAGTGCTTGAAATACCTCCATGACATTAACAACAACAATATCTTGATGCCCATGATGTGCCTTATGATCTGATTTACTTAAAGCCGTTTCCGCTTGAACATAAGATGTCATGCCTACACACAAAAACATTATCATAATTTTTTTCATACAAATCCTTTCTATGAAAATATAACAAATAAAATATTGATAAGAATCTTAACTCTCTAAGCAAGTAAGTCAAATCAAAAAGTCATCTATTTAAGAGCTCTTATTGATTTTTTATATCTAAGTTCAATAAGATTCACATCTGGAAAAAATTTATATATTAAAAAAGAAAATTTTATGAAAAAAATTATAAATCTATTTATTTTATGCTTAATTCATACAACAAATAAAGCTGCCGTAGCAACCAATCCTTATGTAACAACTACAACATTTGAATCCGTGCAACAAAAAGCACAGTCTGGAAATTTTAAAGAAATATTTCCTCTTATTTTTCAAAACAAAATAAATACAGAAACCATCAACCAAACTGATTCAAAAGACTCTAGCCTCCTTTATTGGTCCGTATACCATAATAATTTAATGATAACCAATGCATTAATTGCAGCAGGAGGTGTTGGTATTTTAGTTGGGCAAGATAATGATATTTCTCCGCTTGAATTAGCAATAAAAAATAGAAATGTTCCAATTATAAAAAGTTTAATTGCTCGAGAACTGATTGGAGATAGAGTAAATCTACTTGACCTTTTAAAAACAACATCTGCAAGTGCAGATTATGATTTAATTAATACAATCAACAACTCTTCTGCTGCAATTAAAGAATTAATTGAAGATGTAAAATCAATTTTTGACTGTGATCAGCCTGAAAACGAAGATCTTTTAGAATATATAACAAAAACACCATCTGATAACCCTGAAGCTCCTGTATACTGCTTTGTTATTAACTCAAAAATAGAAGCTTTAACTTCATTTTTAAATGTTATTTCAACTGAGGGGACCGCCACCACTATGCAAGTAAAAATATTTTTAAAAAATGCCCCTCAAAATTATTATATTGAACTTTACAATGCCGAATCTGCTTTTATAGGAGTAACAAGCATTAATGAAACAAACACAGAAGAAATGATCAACTTTTATACAAGTAACAATGAACTTGCAGCAACATTAAGTTTTAAAAACTTAGATGATATGGTTAACGCTATAAAAAAAGATGCCCCTTTCAAAACATTAATAGCCTATGAAGCCGCTCATCTATGCTCACTTACTACTGAAGATGAATATCCAGTGACTATTAATACCGAAACGCCACCATTCAACAATCTCATTTTATACACATTAAAAGATGCTGTTATTATAAAGTCATACTTAAATGCAATTTTAATTAATGTAGAAAAATTAAGCACTTCAAACATCTCTATAAGCTCTTCTACTCAAGCAAAAGAATCGTTTAATGATTTTATAAAAAAACATTTTAATACAAAAACAATAAACATCACTGTAGATAACAATAAAGAAACTCTTACAACTTTAGAACCTAACAATACCTATGCTGAACCTTATTACTTTTCACTTAACAAAGAGCTATATACTATAAAAACAAAAGATAATGCCTCTATAACTCTTCTTGGGTCAACTACCCCTTTTGACCAAGTAACCATTTTTTCTGATGATGGATTACTATCAATAGCAACCTACAAAGCAGGAATGCCTGTTACTGTTGATAACATAGATTACGAAAACATTTTGGTAACAAACAAAACCACTACAACACTAAAAGAATTTCTTGAAAAAGAAGATTTTAATGGCACATCTTTCATAGCTGCAGCGCCCCCTATTTTTTCGCTTAAAACAAATAAAAATCTTCCAATTATTACAGGAAAATCTACTACCCCTTTTAATGAAATTAAATATTTTAAAGTCAATGAAAATCCAACTATTGATGCTTATTTAAATGGAAAAGTAGTGACAATTGAACTTGATGATCTTTTAGAAATTGTTGTTATAAATCAAAGAAACGGCACTACAAAAAATATATCTGAATATATTGATGAAGGAGTTTTTACCGATCCTTGCTTTATAGGAGTAAAACCAGCTTTATTTGAAATATTTTCAATGCAAAAAAATATTTTAAAAATAATTGGAATGGATGAAGATTTTAACCAAATTAAAATTAACTATGTAAAAAATAATCAAACTATAGAACTAACAACAAGTTACTACTTAAATGAAAACCCTGTTGAAGTAAATAATCCAATAACAAAAAATATTTTAATTGTTGATGCCAAAAAAAATAAACAGTTTTTTAATGTTTTCTTAGAAGAACTTAAACGTTTAATTGAACAAAATAATATTGATATAACCAATGCTAATGCATCAAAAATAATAGATCGCTTGCTTCAAGATAAAGGTTTTTTTTCTCCTTATACCATAGAATCAAACCCAGAAATTTTTAGTATAAAGAGTCAAAACAATACAAAACTCCGCTCTTTAAGTAGCTCAATTATGTTTGATGAAATTAAATATGTTATAAGTAATGGAGAAGGAGCTGTATATCCATATCTTAATAATAATTCAATAGCAGTAAAAAATTTTAATTCATCCGATATTACCGTTGTAAATAGTGAAAATAATACAACCCAATCGCTTGATGCATTTATACAAAGTAATAATTATACCGGTAAATACTATATAACAGTTGGATCATATCTTTTTGATATTAAAAAAGAAGGCCCTGTTTCTTTAAAGATATTAGGAACATCAAAATTTTTTGATGAAATTAAAGGTTTTGTTGTTAATGGCGTTAAAACTCCTTACACCTACAAAGATGGATCACCTATAACTATTGAAAATTTTGATCCTGACAACGTAACTGTCAAAAATAACACGAATGGAACATCTGAAACATTGCGAGAGTTTATAGAGAAAAATAATTTTAATGGTTCATTTACTATAAGAGAAACTCCACCTGCCTTTGATATAAAAACAGAAAAAAACATACCTCTTATATTACTAGGATCAGAAACTAAATTTGATCAAATAAAATATTTTAAACTTAATCAAATATTTGGTGTGCATACTTATTTAGATGGAAAAGAACTCGAAGTTGATAATTTTGATCCTGAAAATATTATAGTGGTAGATAGCCAAGGAAACTCTCAAACACTCACTTCATTTATAGAAAAAGGTAATTTTAAGGGATCTTTTACTATTAAAGCAGCTGACCCTCTTTTTGATATAAAAACAGAAAAAGGAAATTTTATAAAATTACAAAATTCTTCTGAAAAAATTGATCAGATAAAATACTTCAAACTTAATGGAGAATTAAAATTAGTTGGTTATATTCATGGAGCAAACAAAACAATACATATTGATCCAACAACTATTTTTGTAAATGAAGTTGACACATCAAATATAGAAACATTGGCCGACTTCATTGCGCAAGGTAATTTTAAAAAGAAAATTAAGCTTGTTACATCAAAAAAATAACGCTTACTCTAACTTACATGTAAGAAATGACACCCCATATAAAACTCCTGTACCAATAATAAAACCGGGTATAACAGGAGGAATATCAATACCTAAAGAACTAAAAATATAAGCTTTTCCTACAAGGTGCCATGTTGCTGCAACAAGACCTCCCGTCACAATAGAAGCAGCTGCTCCATAGCGATTAATATAAGAACTATGCAAAGAAACAAGAACAAGCGGCCCAAAAGAAGATCCAAAGCCCATCCATGCATACTGAACCAGTTCTTGAATAGTAGTAGACTTATCACAACTTACTACTATGCTCAAAAAACCTATCAAAAGAACAGAAAGTCTATAAACCCACACAAGTTCTTTATTATGCGCATTTATCCGAAATGTCTTATGGTATAAATCTTCTACAATAACAGAAACCACCACCAATATTTGTGCAGCAGTTGCTGATAGCGTAGCTCCTGCAACTGCAGATAATATAATGCCTGTTATAAAAGGAGAAAAAAGATCTTTTACCATTTCAAGAAATACCAACTCTTTATTAACAAGCAGGTCAGAAAAATAAGCAATCCCAATAACACCAATAGCACCCGATGCCACCATAACAACTGTTTGCCATGCAAGCCCTAGATATTGAGCTTTTTTAATTTTTTTTACATCAGAAATACCCATAAATTTAGTTAAAATATGAGGCATTCCAAAGTAACCAACTCCCCAACTCAATGCCAAAAGCAATGCATTAATCAATTCAATATAAGAAGTAGGAAAAAATGATAAAGAAATAGCGCGATGCTGGGCACTTTTTATAATAGCAGGCAAACCACCCACTTTAAAAAATGCAATAAAAGGAACAATACATATCACTAAAAGTAAAAAAAGCGCCTGAAATGCGTCAATCCACGCAAGTGCTTTATATCCACCAAAACCAATATAAAAACTCATAGCAGTTATCCCTATAAAAATTCCGTATATATAAGGAATTTCAAATAAAGATTCTCCTAAGTAACCAAATCCTTTAAGCCCAGCAGCTATATAAATTGAAAAAAAGAAAAAACAAATAAGCGCAGTAATGATTCTTAAAAATCCTGAATTATCATTAAATCTAGATTCAAAATAACCAGAAAGCGTTAATGCATCATATTTTTCTGTAGTCTTGCGAAGCTGTGGAGCAATAAAATTCCAGGTAACCCACATGCCTCCAATAAGACCTATTGCTATCCAAAAACTTATAAGCCCATTTGTGTATAAATAAGCAGGAAAAGCCATAAAAATCCAATCACTCATATCACTTGCATGCGCAGAAAGAGCCGTTAAAACATAATTAACAGATCGATTGCCAAGCATTATTTGATTATACGAATGATTATTTTTTTTTGTTGAAATATAAGAAAATAGAGCAACAATACCAACAACAATAAAATAGAGTCCAAATCCACATATATTCAGATTCATTGAAAACTCCTGATATTTAGTAATTACAAAAAAAAGGATATTCCTGTATTTATCGCATAGTTTTGACGAATTGTCATTTTTTATCCATACTAAAAACAGTCTGTTAGTCAAAAAAAAATCCATTACTGATGAGTTAGGTAGATTAAGAATGAATAAGACACGTTCTCAAATTCGTAATATTGCTATTATTGCCCACGTAGACCATGGAAAAACAACCTTGGTAGATAAGCTTCTACAACAATCTGGAACGCTTGATTTAAAGATGCAAACAGATCGCGTTATGGACTCTAATGATCTTGAAAGAGAACGTGGTATTACTATTCTTGCAAAAAACACTGGTATTAATTACGGAGACTATCACATTAATATTGTAGATACTCCAGGCCACGCTGATTTTGGTGGAGAGGTTGAAAGAACACTTCAAATGGTTGAAGGATTCTTACTACTTGTTGATGCTGCAGAAGGTGTTCTTCCAGGAACTCGTTTTGTACTTCAAAAGGCTCTTGCTCTTAACTTAAAACCGATTGTTTTTGTTAACAAAATTGACCGTAAAGATGCGGATATTGAAAAAACAGAAGAACTTATTCATGATCTCTTTTTAGACTTAGCAAAAAGAAATGATCAGCTTGATTTTCCTGTTCTTTATGGTTCAGGAAGAATGGGTTTTGCAACACGCGATCCTAAAAAACCTACTGATTCTTTAGACACTATGTTCCAAGCAATCATTAATGATATTCCTGCTCCAAAAGAAAAGGCTGACGGACTTCAAATCTTAATTACTAATATTGATCACTCAGACTTTTTGGGAACTATTGCTATTGGCCGTGTTATGAGTGGAACTTTAAAAGTTGGTGAGCAATTTATTTATTGCTATAACGATGTTGTTAGTCGCCCTATGAAAGCAACAAAACTTTATACATTTTTAGGGCTTAATAAAATTGAGCAACAAGAAGTTTCTTTTGGTGACATTGTTGCTGTTACTGGTTGTGACAATATCGAAATTGGTTCAACACTATGTTCTCCAAACAATCCTATTCCTTGTGAATATGTTGCAATTGATGAACCAACTGTATCTATCTATCTTTCTGTAAATAATTCACCTTTTAATGGGCAAGATGGAAAACTTCTAACTTCTCGCCATATTAAAGAACGTTTAGATAAAGAACTAAAAACAAACGTTGCTCTTCGTGTAGAGCCAACAGAATCTCCAGAAACATTTAAAGTGTCTGGACGCGGTCAATTACACCTTGGAATTTTAATAGAAACTATGCGTCGCGAAGGTTTTGAAATGCAAGTTTCTGCTCCTGAAGTAATTTACAAAACTATTGATGGTAAAAAATGCGAGCCTATTGAATATGTACTTATCGACGTAGAAGACAAATATCAAGGTCTGATTATTGAACACGTTGGTATGCGTAAAGCAGAAATCAAAAATATTACTCAAGAAGAATTTTCAACACGTGTTCGTATAGAATTTACTATTCCTTCTCGCGGGCTTCTTGGATTCCGTGGTCAGTTTTTAACTGATACTCGTGGTACTGGTATTATGAACTCATCTTTCCATGGTTATGAACCATACAAAGGTGAAATTCCAGGACGTACACGTGGTGCTTTAATTTCTATGGAGCGCGGCGTAACAACAACCTATGCTCTTGACGCATTACAGCCTCGTGGAGATCTTTTTATTGGTGCTCGTGAAAATGTATATGAAGGTATGATTATTGGGGAACATTCACGTGATAATGACCTTGAAGTAAATCCATGTAAGGAAAAAAAATTAAGCAACATGCGTTCTTCTGGAACTGATGAAGCAGCTAAAATTAACCCTCCACGCCTCATGACACTCGAAATGTGTATGGAATGGATTGGGAACGATGAGCTTGTTGAAATTACTCCAAATCATGTACGTTTACGTAAAAAAGTATTACAAGCCAATATGCGTAAAAAGAACTAATCTGCATTTAACATAAATGCTTAAATTTAAAGGAGCTCTAGAAAGAGCTCCTTTTTTATTTCAATATTAAAAATTTAAACAATAAATCTTTAAGCCCTAGCGGCAGCGATTACTTTTGGCTCTGCGCGAGCAGTGTAACAAGTTATAATAACAATATAATTAGATACGATCTGTAAAATAAAAAACAAATTTTAAAGCGTAAAGAATGTGTATAAAACAAGTCGGGGGAACTCACGTTCCCCCTTTTGCTACGCGCCTAAGTAATATTTATATTTATAGTTTAGTGTCTTCTGTAACTGGTTGCAAATATTGTTGATCTGCTCCACTGGTAACTGTTCGCACAATACGTACAGGATAAGCCAATTCTATATTATTCTTATGAAGTGCTTTTACAATAGAAAGCCGAACATCACTTGCAATATTCCATTGCTCAAGAGTCATCTCTGAACTAATAAACCCACGCACCATAAAAACATACCCTGATGGGCTAAACTCATCAAGGCGAATAACTGGCGGTGGTATTTTAAGAACATTAAGCACGCTATCAACAGCTTGCATTAATATTTTTTTAACATGTTCAGGGTCCACCGAATAACGCACTCCAACATGAATATCAGGAAATGCAATAAAACTGCGTGTATAATCCCAGTTAAAAATAACATCTTGCATAAATTTAGAATTTGGAATTATTAAATGGTAACTTTGCTCGCGTCTTAAAACAACTGTTCTTGGGGTAATTTTACGCACTACACCTTTTACCTCATCAGAAATTTTTATATAATCTCCAACTTTAACTGGCCGTTGAACCAACAAAACAAAATACGCGACAAAATCATTAAATACATCCCGAACCGCCCATGCCATACCAACAAGAATTGGCAGTATGTAATAAGAGACAAGAAAGCCAAATCCTTCTTGGCAAAGACCAAGTGTAATAATAGAAATTACAACAAGATAATAAGAAATTGTTGAAACTGCATTATGAACACCTGGGTCAACAAGAAGAACCATATAAATTCTATGTAAAACAAATTTATCTACTAAATAACCAACTAAAAAACTTCCTGGAATAAACAAGAATGTTCTAATTAAATCTATAATACTAACTTTTTGATATTGCCCATCTTTAAAGCCAATTGAAAGACGCTGAGTAGAAAAGAAATCACTTAATGAATGCATCGGAATTGTCTTACCCCAACACCATGCAATCAAAACAATTCCCATAATAAAGAAAAGAATAAAAATACAAATAACTAAAACACCATACCATGTTTTTGCATGTTGAAATCGCTCATCCATAGACTCATCATCAAAAGAAAAAAAGAAATATGATGACGTTCTGCGAACAAATGCATAAAGAAGAAAAAGAACGCGCACTATAACAATAGTGCCCGTAACTCCCCACATAAGATATGCTATAAGATTATCATATCCTCCAATATGAGGATCACTGAGCACCATAACAGTAATAATCACGCCAAGAATTGCATAATAATAATCATTAACAATCCGTGCAAGCCACAAACCAAATTGATTTTTAGGAGAAATAACCGTGAGGATGTCTTCTTTTCTAATTAATGAAAGCAGTAAAATTCTTACAATAATAGAGTAAAAAGCAAGCAAAATACCTGGCAGCTCTGATTTCATATAAGTGACTGCAATAAATGCTTCTCTAAAGAATAAAAGAATAACACTGGAATATAAAAAAAATCCTATAGAAAAAACAAATCTGTCCTGAAAATTTTCACGAAATAGCTGATAGTCATGTTGTTTATTAAAGGCGCTTACAAAATTAATAAATAAATGAATAAGTCCCAATAAAAATGGTATTGAAAATAAATAAAAAACAACTGACGGATACATGTCTATATATTGCTCTATGGCAACATAATAAAAACATAAAAACCATATAAAAACACTTGTTTGATACTTATGTATAAACTGAATAAGTACCGCAGCAAGACGACTAAAAAAATAAACGCCTGGAAACTCAGGTGCAATATCTAAAAATAAATCTGCTATAAGAAGCCCATAACGACGAAATAATCCAAATACAATAAAACAAAATAAAATTTTAAAAATAAATAAAAGCAAAGTAATTGGACTATAAATATTTTTAGTAATTTTTTCTAAAACAAAGGTAATGCTCAGTGAGTCTACATAAGAAGATCCTAATGAAAAAACATCAACAAAAAAACTATATATATCAGGAACAATATTTTGTAATCCTTCACGAGAAATTGCACCACCAGATCGTTGCCATAAACTAGCTTTTTGCAATTCAACAATAGTACTTCCTATTTGCTTTTCATAACTATCAAGTGTTATAAAAATATTTGAATAAGATTCAATAAGATGCCCTATTAATTCTATTTGACGAACAAGTAAAATTTGAGCCCGTTTAAGTTGATCCACACAGTGTCTATAAGACTGCTCATCTCTTCTAAACATATATGATGTTTTATCAAGCAACTCTTCTAGTTTAATTTTAATATTTGAAAGAGAGCGATTGAGTAAATTTAAGCGATTAATAACAGCGTATCGCTTATCGCTATACATTGTTTTTTCACGACTAAACTCAGCTGTCATGTCTTGATAATATGTAATATCTTTGAGCAATTTATCACTTGATCCAAATTTTTGATGTTTAATATTATACCAAGACTCTACTATTTTAAGATTAAGCTCATATTCTTTAAATTTTGTTTTTTCAAGTTCTATTTCAGCTTTTTGATATTCTATCTGAGAATCAAGCAAAGTAATTTCTGTCTTTTTTACACCGCGATCTACAAATGATAAATAACCCTGAACCGTTGTTGGCGAATTAGTCCATTCGTCGATATTTTGAGACTCACTACTAGCATCTGCATAACGCTCTTCTAGATATTTTAAATCTTTTTTTAAAAATTCTTGTTGAGCATTAAAATATTCTATTTTTTGTAAATATTGATCAGTTAAAACAAGATAGCGATGTTTTTGTTCATTAAGCTTTTTTTGAGCACTTTCAATATCTTGTTTATCAACACGAAGAGTGCGAGCTATAACAGAATCTCGCTTCTTTTTAATTTTTTGTAATTTTTTATTTTCTATAGCAGCAGCTTCTGTAAGAAACTTTAAACGAGCAGAACGCTCTTCAATTTTTGCAAGGAACTGCTGATATTCATAATCAGCTAATTGAGTTTCTATACTCAAAAGATCTATTTGATTTTGCGAAACATGTTCATCTGTATATATTTTTTTTCTTAATTCATTTTCTTGATATATTTTTTGGTCATATACTTTTTTTGCAGAATCAGCACGCTTTTTTGAATTTTCAAGGTCAATTACTATTTCATTTTTTTCTGCACAATAATGAGACCATTTATCTTCTTGACTCATTATCTTTCTATTAAGATTCTGTAAATCTTCAAAATTATATACTAATTTTTCTACATCTGAAGCTTCTTTTAAATCATCATTAAGTTGCGACTCAAGAAGAGATAGATGTTGTTTTAATGTTTCATTTAAATCTTTTTTAATACCTTTAATGGCGATGATTACTTGATAACTACTTTGTAGGCCGATTAATTTTTGTTGTATAAAGGAATCAGTTACATGGTTCTGCGCTACAAAAGCTTCAATTTCATCTATTTTTGCCTTTAATCTTTCAGCATTAACACGTAAACTCTCCTGCTCTTTATATTCTTGATTATTATGCTCTTCTATTGCAGCTTTAAGTTGACGAATATCTTCTTCTTTTTGAGGCCCTAGTACAACATCAATTGTTGCCGTTCCAAATCCAAACGTATCTAAAAAATCTGCATGTAAACTTAAAAAACAAAAAGTAGTAAAAAGTAGTATTTTTTTATTCATTTGACATCACTTTTGTAAAAGAAAAGGAAGCGCTTTACATTTTTTCCCTTGAGGATGATCTTCTAAACACCATAGTAACCATATATCAAAAAAATCATCATGAACCAAATCTAAATTTCCTGTTATAATGTTGTCAATAGGCACTTTAAGAAAATCATCTAAAGCATGATAAGAATCAGAGTGCATTGGATATATTCCAAGATGTGCAAAAATTCTACACAAAAGCATTTTCTTTTTATTTTTAGAATTAATGGATTCAAATGATCTTAAAATTTTTATTATGATTGGATATATAAAAAATTCACAACCTCCATCCGGAATAAAATAATAACAAATTTCAAGAAGGCCATGTAAAAAATATATATCAACTTGCGCTTGAACAAGAGGAATATATTCAAGAACAATATTCTGAAGAAGAATTTCTGTCTGATGACGCACTATATTATATGAAATAAAAGAACCACGAGACAAAGATTGTACATAAGCAATAGCAGATATTCTTTGCTGTTGCTTATTAAAAATAACAATATTTCTGCCTTTATGATAAAGTACTATACCAATACATCTTTCTAAAACTTCATTGTTTTTATGTGTATACAAACTATGCTCTCCATTATTTTAATATAAGATCACGGCACAATGATTAATTAAGGTTCAATCGAAGAAGGAACTATTTGCCTATCTCTCCAATATTGAGTTCCATAATAGGTCAATAATTGCTGTCCCTTTTTTATATCTTTTTTAGCAATGTAAATAACATGCCATAAATTGTTTCGGGGCACCATCTGCACTCCAACATTTTGATACTTTCTAATTGTATGATTAATAAAACGTGCAAAATTTCCAGACTTTAAAGCGTCAATGCAATATTTAATTTTTTTTCTTCGCTTTTTACCTTCAACATGTTCATACAAAGATGTTGGATAATCCCAAATATAACCATTTTCTTCGTCATCATTATCATCTCTGCATAAAATGCCCGTATATTCACAAACCATATCGCCACGCTTAATATCTGCATCTGCAAAAACACCATATTGAACAGTTTTATTAACCCATTTTACAAACATAGGAGCAGTATACGCTTGATCAATTAAAACACCATATAAACCTTCTAGTTTATTATTTAAAGGCGGATTAGCTTTATACTCCAAATCTTTTTTTATGTCATGATCAGCAAGCTCTGTAGCAACAACTTTAAGTGACGGTAAATAAATAATATTAAGGTCTTTTTCCATATCATTTGGATATATTTTTTTATCTATTTTCTTCACACTTTTATCTTTCTTTTAAAAAGCTCTCATCATTACTATTTTAGCAATATCTCATTATCTTAATAATATCCCTAAAATAATTCTTTAATTAATGTGTCAACATGAACAGCTGATATCTCTTGCATTGCTCTATAAAAATCTTCTCCATATTCTCTTGTTTGTACCACAACTGGCATTGTGACTGCATGACCTAATACAAGCGCTTGTTTTTTTGTATCAAGTGTTGCAAGAACAGATCGTAATGTTGATGCATTAGAAACACCATTTAAAACACCTTGTATATCTTTTTCATCATTAAGTTGTGCAACAATTTTTGTTCCTAATTGAGAAAGCACTTCATCATCAATTCCTGATGGTCTTTGGTCTACAACCAAAAGAGATACATAATATTTACGCATTTCCCTTGCAATAGTACCAAAAATAGTCTGTGATGCTGCCGATGGATTTAAAAATTTATGGGACTCTTCTATACAAATCATTAATTTTGTTGGTTCATCAGCTGTTACTTGAGATCCTAAAAATTGTTCTGTTTTTTCTATATATTCACTATGAATACGACGAGTAATAATGTTTGAAACAAGTAAATAACAAAATGAAGAAGTGTGATTACCAAATTCCACACAAATACTAATGTCTTTTGCTATAAACTCCATCATTTGATCAATTACTGAATCTTCTACCTTTACTGCACCAGTAGGCCTTCTTTTAAAAAAAGGTAATCGCTCAATACGTTTTAATTTTCTATAAAGTGCAGCAATAGACTCTGGATGAGCCCCTAAAGAATTTGCGAATTCTTTAATATCAGTTTGATCAAGTAGAACTTGAAGCCAATCATGTTTATATCGTGCATGAATTAAGTATGCTGCCTCAAGAGCTGTACTATGCAAATTAAGTTCTTGTTGTAATGAAATTATATCTTCAACTTTTACATCTTGATAGCTCAAAATAATTTCAACATCAGCAGACCCTCCACGCTTACGAGTAGAAACAGGATCTAATGAAAAAATTGCAACACGATGAGAAAATAAAGTTTTAAGACCCTTAACAAAAGTATTACCAGAACCTTCTTTGCGAGCCTGAAGTCCATACTCACTATGCATATCAAAAATAAGACAAACTGCTTTATTATTTTTAATAAGACCCGCAAGAACAAGGCGTGTTAAGAAAGTTTTACCTGTACCTGTTTTCCCAAAAATACCAGTATTGCGCTCTGCAAGTTTTTCTAAATCAATACAAACCGGCGTATCCATATCAAGAGGAGATCCGATATTAAAATATTTTTTTGACTCATGACTTTCATTACCAAAAATATAAGCAACGTCTTGAGCAGATGCTTCATATACTTTTGCAAAATGGGGAGGAACGGTCTTAACAGGAGCAACATTATGATTACTATCAAGTGTAACCATGGGACGCAATTCCGCTGTTGCATACATACTTTTATGAGCAAGTTTTTTTACTAAAATATTATCGGTCTCTTTAGGTGGATATAACAATACATCAGAATTAGTTACTTGAAGCGTAAGATCGGTAATTAAAGAAAAAAATGTATGCCTTTCTCCTACCACAGAAACAAATTTTCCTGTTTTTATAGTTTCAAGAGATACCATAGGATCAATATGCATTATTAATCCTTCAGATAAAGAGCCTTGAGTAATAGTCCCTATTTGCTTTTTAATCATACAAACTCATTCATTAAATAATAATGTTACTTGCATAGGAGTTACTTGCATAATAGACCTATGTGATGGATAAAAAACTTCTTGTTTTCCATTATTTAAACAATAAGTAACAGGCTTGTGTTCTAAAAGAATTAATGTTGTTGCAACATGACCTGGTTGAATAACATAGTTACCTGTTGGAGTCTCTGCTTCTATCCAAACAATTTCATGCTCAATTTTCTTATCTGGAGATAATATTAATAATTTCATGCTGCACGTTTTTTTATTTGAGCAGCCATAAAATCCATTTTCTTGCGAGCATCTTCCAATGTTCCAACCATATAAAATGCTTGCTCTGGCCACTCATCACATTCGCCATTGACCAATCGCTCAAAATCATTAATAGTTGTATCCTTAGGAACAAAAACACCTGGAATATTACTAAAATTTTCTGCTACAAAAAGAGGTTGTGTTAAAAACTTTTGAATTTTTTGAGCTCTTTTGACAATCAATTTATCCTCATCACCAAGTTCATCAATTCCTAAAATAGAAATAATATCCTGAAGCTCTTTGTGCCGCTGTAAAATATGTTGCACTTTACGTGCAACAGCATAATGTCTTTGACCAAGAATATGAGGATTTAATCCATTAGAATTTGACTCTAAAGGATCAATTGCAGGATAAATACCAAGTTCTGCAAGTTTGCGTGACAATACTGTATTAGCATCTAAATGCATAAAAGTTGTTGATGGAGCAGGATCTGTAATATCATCTGCAGGAACATATACTGCTTGTATAGAAGTAATAGAACCATTGACAGTATTTGCTATGCGTTCTTGAAACATCCCCATTTCTGTTGCAAGAGTTGGTTGATAACCAACTGCCGAAGGCATTCTCCCAAGCAAAGCTGAAACTTCTGAACCTGCTTGCACAAATCTAAAAATGTTATCAACAAACAAAAGAACATCTTTCTTTTCTTTATCCCTAAAATACTCTGCCATTGTTAGCCCTGTTAAAGCTACTCTAAGGCGAGCTCCGGGCATTTCTCCCATTTGTCCAAATACTAATGCTGTTTTATCAATAACTCCAGACGCTTCCATCTCGAGAAGCAAATCATTTCCTTCTCGAGTACGCTCTCCAACTCCAGTAAAAACAGAAAATCCACCATGCTCTATAGCAATATTACGTATCAATTCCATAACTAAAATAGTTTTACCTACTCCAGCACCACCAAAAAGACCTATTTTTGAACCTTTAAGATAAGGACATAAAAGATCTATAACTTTAATACCTGTTTCTTGAATATCATTTTGAATATTTTGCTCAATCAATAACGGAGCTTCTCGATGTATAGGCCAATACTGCTGATCTCCGGATATTTCTCCTTTATTGTCAATAATATTTCCTAAAACATCAAATACTCTTCCTAAGACTTCTTTGCCAACTGGTACCATAATTGGAAGACCTGTATCCTCTGCGATAAGACCTCTACTTATATTTGAAATATCTTCAAGAGCTATGCACCTTACAATTCCATCTCCAAGTTGTTGAGCAACTTCTACAGAAATTTTACGGCCAGAAGTATTATCTTTATGTTGAGGAATAGTAATAATAAGCTTATTAAAAATACTTGGAGTAGAATGCTGAGAAAATTGAATATCTATTATAGTTCCACTAATACGTAAAACATGTCCTAAGCTTTTTGATGTTTGCATGAATAAAACCCTTATTATAAGAGCGTTTTTTAATAAAAATAAAGTTTAGATAGATTTTTAGAAAATATAAAGTTTCAAAAAAATTAAATTGCAATAAAAATTAATTTGAATAATATTTCACAGAATAAATATATTCTAGATTGTAATTATTTATAAAAGACATTTTTATTTAAGAGAATTTATGAAAAAAATATTACTTTTATTACTTCCTTTTTATACAAATTTATTTTGCAACGAAAGAATAATGTTATTTCAAATGGATCGTTCAAATTTTTTTTATCTACAAAAAAATGGAAATACCTATATGTATCCAGAAGAAAAATTAACAGAAAAGCAAAAAATTGCTTTTCTGTTTTTTTATAGAAGACAAAGCGTTATTGGAGAAAGAGTATATTTACTTTTTGATTATCTTAAAGAAATAAAAAAAAGCGCTCTTACCCTTGGCGAAAGTGTAAATATTTTATTTCAGAATGAATTGTTATGCGACAGAGCAGTAGAAGAATATAATCAATATAGCCAGAAGTTAGAAAAGGCCCCTTCTACATTATTACAATTACAAGAAAATAAAGAACGATACGAAAAAATAGTAGAAACTAATTTAAACAACGTTAAACAATTAATTGAGAATTTTAATAAATAATTAGGACTTTTTATGTTAAAAAAATATTACGCTTATTATTGCTTTGTTCAAATTCACTTTGCTACTCTAACAGTTTACCGCTTGTTGATGATTCAATACAATCAGCTTCCTTATCTTATAGAGATTCAGGCTTTGTTCTTAAATATGCAATTAAAAAACCAACTCCTGAACAACAAAAACTAATTGCGAGAATAGAATCTTTAAGTATGGCTCGCAATGAGTTAAAGCAAGATACAGAAAGCGCTGAACACCTTCCAGAAATTGCTGAAGCTCAAAAATCTTACCTTAAAGAGCTTTTTGAAAGTTATCAAAGAAAACTTATAAATAATCCAACATTTTTAGCATTAAAAAATGCTCGCGAACAACTTGTTTTTGCAATAGAAGCTCATCAAAAAGATGAATATATAGATAAATTAGAAAAACAATTTAAAGAATTAAGAGATTTATTTCTTAGTGAAAATGAAAGTCTAATTAGTCGAAAAAGACGCTCTTCTCAAACCGAATCATCTATTGAAACTTTTTTTACAGTAAAAAGAATTCTAATCACAACATCTAGAAATAATGAATATCTTGCTGCACATACATTACTTTCATTCACATCTCCTCAATCGAAATAGAAAAAAATAAAGCCATTTTATGTTAAAAAAAATATTACTTTTACTTTCTTTTTATACAAATTTTATTTCTTGTGTAGAAAAAAACCGCTTCAAACAAAAATCTTTTAAAATTTCAAAAATAGGATGCGTCAAATGTTATACCACCAATGACAGGGCAAGCATTGAAATAGCAGTAGAAAAATATAGTTTAAACAACGATCAAAAAATTTTTTTTGACATAACACTATTGCATAGGATTTTTTTATTAAATTTAGGAAAAGAAATATTAGAAGGCCGTTATAAGGGCTTATCAGGGCAAGCAAAAAAAATTTATAGTGAGCAGTATCGTAATTATCAAAAATTTAAACAACAATTAGAAACATCTTTAGAGCCTACTTTTGAAAAATTTTTAAGTAATCTATTAATCCCTAGAAATTCAAAGAGCGGTCGTATTAAAAAAAGCCAATAATTATTTACTTTTGCTTCTTGCTTTTTCAACCATTACTATAAATAGCGCAACCTTAAAAGATAAAAATTATTATCTTATTTATATAGGAAGCGACAGGATAGGAAGAATGTTTTTTGCAAATCACTTAAATGATCATCAAAAAAAGCTTTTTTCTAGAGCTAGTAAAGCAGAATATCGCTCAAAAACTGTACCATCAACCGATTTAATAAAACGACAATTAAGAGATGAGCTTTTGGCAAAAGAAAAAATTTTTTTTGAAAGCATCAGGCCTGGACATGCAAAAAAAGCTGCGCTTATGTATCAGATGCATATAAACATTGAACGCAAGAAAATAAAATTAAACGGTTTTTTCAATAAAGAAGAATCCTCATTTGACGAAAGTTGTGATGCTATAGCACTGCAGAAAAATATCATGCGAATGGAAGCGGCTATAATAAAATATTCAAAATCAAAATTAGAATATTTTTTTTCTTAATTCTTCTATGCCAAATAAAATTAATGCAACAGCACAGACAACGATCCAATCAATTAAATAAAGTGGAATTGTTTTAAAAACAACTTGCAACATTGGAACATAAATAATTAACAAAAGAATAATAAAAATTGCTAATAAAGCTGCATAAAGCCATGGATTTCCCCATAATGGAAGTTTAAAAATTGATTTATGAAGAGATCTTGCATTAATAGCATTTATCATTTGGCATCCTGTTAATGTTGCCATACACATAGTACGAGCATGCTCAAGTCCAAAAGAGTTTAAATAATATATAAAAACAATTGCTGTTATACTTGCACTTATTGCCGCAAGAAAAACAATATGTACAATCGATGTAAAAGAAATAAGAGTTTTAATATTTTTTTTAAATGCAATATCTAATAAATTATTCTCTGGCTCTTCAAGCGAAAGTGATGCATCTAAAAAACCATCCGTCACTAAATTAAGCCACAAAACATGCGAAGCTAAAAGTGGAAGTGGAAATCCTATAAATGCAACAGTCATAACGAGCACTTCTGTAAAATTTGAAGCAAGAAAATAAAAAATGACTCGTTTAAATGTATAAAAAATATGACGACCTTCTGCTATTCCATAAGGTATGGAATCAAAAGAATCTTGCAATAAAACAATGTCTGCAGCTTCTTTTGCGCTATCAGTTCCAGAAATTCCCATCGCAACACCTAAATCTGACATTGCCAGAGAGGGAACATCATTAACCCCGTCACCTACCATTGCTACTCGAAACCCTTGTTCTTGTAAAAAAGTAATAATTCTAAGTTTATCTGCGGGCAAACAACGACCATAGACAGAACAAATTTTTAAATTAGCTTTAAGATCTCCATCGGTAACATCTGTCATTTCAAAAGCTCCTTTTGAAATGCCTTGAGACTTAAAAATACCGGCAAATTCTGCTATATATTCTGCTGTTATAACGTGATCACCAGTTGCCATAATAATACGGATCCCTGCATCAGAAATAGTTTTAACAGTAAGAGCTATATCTTTTCTAAGAGCATCTTCTACTTCAAAAAAACCTAATGACGTTACAGAATCTTTAAATATTTTTAAAAAATAATCTTTTTTATTGTCGCTTTTTTCCGAAACACTATCCAATAAAGAAATATCTACTTCTCCATACCCAAACGCCATAATACGTTTTCCTTCGGCCAAAGCTTGATCAAGTAGATCTTGTGAAAATTTTTCTGAATTAATTTCTTGTTTATAAAAACCTTCAAATGACCCTGTTGCATAAATAACTAATTTATTAATCTGCATATCTTTATAAAAACATGCATGAAACTGAGTTTCGGCATGAAAAGGTATTTCATAAATAAGTAAAAATCTTTCTTCTAAACTACCATCAGGAATACCAGCTTTTTTTGCACATATACCAAGAGCTGCTTCATTTGGATTTCCTTTTACAACAAATCTTTGAGCTTCTTTGCTAAAAGTTATTTGTGATCTATTAAGTAAATAAGCACCTTCTAACATTCTTTTAAAAGATAGATCGTCATGATCATATAAAACTACTTGTCCATTTAATAAAATTGACCCCTTTGGATCGTATCCAGAGCCAGTAACTGTATAACTTGTATTATCTGCTACAATTGAACTAACCATTAACTGATTACTTGTTAATGTACCAGTTTTATCAACAACTAAAATATCTGCTCTTCCTAAAGCCTCAACAGCATGAAGTCTTTTTGCTAGAATATGATGCTTTGCAAGACGAAAAGATCCAACAGCTAAAATAAGTGTCATAATAACAGGAAGTCCTTGAGGAACAGCGCACATAAATAAAGCAAGAAGTGCCGCAAATAATTCTCCAAACGGCTTTCCATCAATCAATCCCAAAATTAAAAGTGTGACACAAATAAGAACAATCGTTATAAGAACAACTCTAATTAACTTAGTTAAATCTTTTTGAAGTGGGAGATCTGTAACAATTTCTGGAATATATGCCTGTATTTTTCCACTTTCTGTAGACTTTCCAATAGCAGTAACAAGAATTTGGCCATAACCACTAATCAAAGAAGTTCCTGCAAAGACCATTCCATGCTGAGCATCAAGCCTATCTGAAACATATTCATTAGAATCTTCAGCAATTTTATTAACAGGCCTGCTTTCGCCAGTTAACATACTTTCATCAACCACAAGATCAAATGCCGCAATAAGGCGACCGTCAGCTGGAATTTTTTGTCCATCTTGTAAATTAACAATATCACCAGGAACAATAGACTCTTCTGCAATAATAACTTTTTTACCATCACGAATAACAATATAATCACGTTTTTGAAGTGTATTTAAATGACCTACAATATAAGCTAAGCGAAGTTCTTGAATTGCACCAATTGCACCATTAAGCAAAACAATAAAAAGGACTATACAAGCATCGATCAATGTGCCTGTAAAAGAAATAACAACAGCACTAACAAGTAATATATAGACAAGCGGATTTATAAATTGCTGAAGAATGATATGTGGAATAGAGATAGATTTTTTTTTATTAAGACTATTTTTCCCGTATATTTTTAATGCCTCTTCTGCCTGTTGCTGAGTAAGCCCATTAATTGCTGATGTTTTAAATTTTTTTTCTAAATCTGAAATTGACTGATTACTGTAATTCATAACTCCCCTACACTTTCTATTGATAATAATTCATATCTGAAGATTATAAAATACAATAAAAGAATATCTTAAATCCAGGATTTAATTCTTAATTTTAATTAACAGATCTTTATAAAAATTATTTTTATATAAATATTTACATAAAAAACATATCTCTTAATATTACTAATATTATTAAAATAATAATTAAATTTTAAGGAAATAAAAAATGTTTTATAGAGTGATATTTTTATTAGCAATACATAATTGCCTTGCACAAGAAACTTTTTTTAACCCAAAACGTCGCTGCATAAATTCATCCCTATTATATGAACAACCAGAATTAGAATTTAGACAAACAAATCAATTATTATCAAAAAAAGAAGAACTGCTCGAAGAATCTATAAATCGAACATTAATAAAAAAAAATTTTTTAAGAGATACAGTTTTTAACAACTTATTAAAAGAAGAGATATTAAAATTTAACCTCAAAAAATTTTTAAAGATTTTAACTATAAATCGTCGAATTTTAAATCGTGAAGAAAGATTTAATCTTGGAGGTGAATATCAAGAATTAACCGAAGAAGAAGCCACACCCTACCCAGAGTTATTTAGTGAGCAAGAAGAAAATCTTATTGATTTTTTAAAAGAATCAAAAATAATCAAGGAATGCTTGCAATTTGAATCTCATAAGAAAATGACAGAAGAAGATCTTATTGATCTTCTCGAAGAATCAAGAAGCATAGAAGAATATTTGATACTTAATCCTAATAAAAAAACTATTGAAGATTATTTTGCTGATTTTGTTATTTACACAGAAAATCTAATGAGATTGTCAAATAATACAAGGTGGTTAAAATTAATATCAGTTAATGAAAAAGAGGATGTTTTAAAAGAAGTATCATATTGGAAAACCGAATATAATATTTTTTTAGAATGCTTTAGAGACAAGCCTAAATCTGTTGAGCAATTAGACTTATCTCCTGAATTTAGAAAAAAAATGGACTATTATATGCATTGCTTTGAAGGAATATTTGAATACACATTAAATAAAATTCAAGAAATTGTACCTGAGTATAATTTTACTTTTGCTGTAGATAGAGAAAAAATCATGATGAAATTAAAATTAATTAATCCAAAGTAAAAAATGTTTTATAGAGTAATATTTTTATTAGTAATACATAATTGTCTTGCACAAGAAGCTTCTTTTGAAGCAAAACGTCGCTGCCCCGATCAAACTAAGTTGGAAGAAATAGACACATTGCTATCATTATCATTAAGAGGTGCACCTTTTAGAGATTTTAGAACTCAAGAAACAAAATCCAATGATAGAAGAAAATCTCTTATTGAAAAATTAGTAATTCAAATGAGAAAATCTTTTAAACCTTCAACTATAAATGATACAGATTTTAATTTTGAAGAGAGATCTAATCTTGGAGGGGAATATTCAAAATTAAGCAAACAGGAAGAGTGCCCTTATCCAGAATTATTTAGCAAAAAAGAACTTCTAAACCTGAAATTTTTAAGCTTGCCAGCTAATGCAGATGATGATGATTTAATAAATGAAAGATCTATAGATGATGATTTTACAGATTTTTTTCTTGAGATGATGAATCTAAGAAGATGTTTATTAAAGTATAAAAAAGATTCGGATACAAAACTTGAAGATCAAGAATCTTTTTTAAAGAAAATAATGTCAACTACTGCTTCTTACGATCTTTACTTACAACACTATAAATATTATCCAGAAAGAAAAATGTACGGAAAAATTCATTTATCAGAAGAATTTAAAGAAACTATGAAAATTTATATAAATTTTTTTAATAAAAAATTTGACACTATATTAGATGATATTTGCGCAGAGCATCCTGATTATAAATTAAAATTTTCGTTAGAAAAAAATCTTTTAATGAAACTTATGGGAATGGTGGAGGCGATGGGAATCGAACCCATGTCCGTAAAATTACCGAACGAAGACCCTACATGCTTAGTTTCCACAAATTCTTAAAACATTACCTGGAAAACGGGAAGATATTTTAAGACACGTTAGTATCCTACTACATTACAAACGGGTATAATCTACTGCAGTAGTCTCATTGTTTTTATTATACGAGTCTTTCTTAACATATGAGCATGTCAATCAGACAAGACTGTTTAACTATTAAAGTTAAGCAGCAGCAAACGCTTGGTTTGCAAATGCATTGTTTGCATTTATGTTTTTACTGTTTGTTTTACGAGCACTCAATAAAAGCTCGGCATGCTTCTACGAACTTTAATAGCACGTCGAAACCAGTGCGCCCCCAAACATTTCAAAGATTGATTATTTTAATTTAAATGAATTTATATTTTTTTACAATTATTACGATTTATAACCACGCATTTCACGCGATGTTTCACGCTTAATATCACGCTCTTTAAGCATCTGCTTTTTACCAGCAGCATTACGATGCTTACAAACTCCAAGTTCAAGCTTAACTTTATTGCGACCATTAAAATATAAACATAAAGGAATCAATGTAATTCCTTTACATGAAATATCACCAACAAGACGATTAATTTCTCGTTTATGAAGCAATAATTTTCTACTTCTTTTGGCATTATCGTCAGTTTTTATATAAGCTTTTTCATAAGGAGAAATATGACAATTAATCATAAAAAACTCTCCGTTATGATTTGTTGCAAAAGCTCCTGTCATATTAACATGCCCTGCTCTAAGCGATTTTACCTCATCTCCATTTAAAACAAGGCCAACTTCTATTTTTTCTATAATTTCATAATCATGAAAAGCTTTTTTATTTTTGCTAATTATTTTCACAATAAACCCCTTAGTCCCTAACCATTTTTTTAATAAATTTTAATGCAATTGGATAAGCAATAAAAGCAAATATGATTCCTAATATATTTCCACCAATCATAAAAGCCCAAAATGATATTTCTGTAATATGTAAAAATTCTACAATCTTATGGTTAAACCACTCCATCCAATAAGGATTAAGATTCTCTAGCGAAATACCTAAAAAGGAATGTAAAAGCCAATATCCAAAAAGATACCCTCCCATATAGATAGGGATCATCGTCCACGGATTGTTTATGATGTAACCAGTCGCAATCAAAAAAGGAATGTTTAAATTTAAAAGCCACCCTGCTGCAATAAGCATAAGCGTATGAAAGCCTAAAAACGGTGACCATGCTATATACATAGCAACACTCACTGCAAGTGCTAATTTTAAAGGAGATGCATCTTTAGTTATAAAACTTTTAAAAATTGCTTTAGCTCGTGCATACATAATGCCCCTTAATATTTATTTATTGCTCTAGAAATCTTAGAGTAAGTTATAGATTTGAAATATTAAAAATGAAGATAATAAAATATATTTTAACAAATCAGAATCAACACAACAAGCTTTTAAAAAAGGGAAGTCTTATGTTAAAAAAAATGTATATACCAATAATAATAATTACCTTAGGAGCTCTAAATAAAAATATTATTGCACAAAATCACTATTTGCCTATACCAATAGCACAAAAAAATGATCTTATTAAAAAATCAATTTCATATGTTGGATTTATAAAATATCCATCATCTTTTAAAAATACTCCTCTAGAAAAATGCTCGCTGCCGCGCATTTATTATAAAGGTAGCGTTATGAACCTTTCTTTAAACTACGATGATGACATGTCTCCTTTATGTAGTTATACATGTTTTTACGAATCTGCACTTTCAACATTTGATATTGTTATAGCTCTTGTAGAAACTCCTAAAAAAAATACTATCGAAACCCTTAAAGTTCCAGCTGGAAGCAGCTATCTTCATTATCAATTAAAAGCAGAAAAAACATTATTAAAAAATGAATATTGTTGGAATATTAAAGAAACAAGAGGGGTTGGCCCATTTACTATTCCTTCTTCTGCTGTAGTAATTATAGAAGACGCTGACCTTATTAAAGGAGTTAAAAAAGAATCAAATTGGAACACTAATGGACTTTCTATTCTATTACCAACAATTATATATGTTGATGTAGACAAAGAATTATTTGAATATATTCATAATATTGCTTTGTTGGCATCTTTAGATATTGACGGATTCCATAAAAAAGAAGAATGGGTTATCCTACAGTCACCTAAAAATCAAATATTTAAAACGCGGATATCATGAAAAAATATACAATTCTTGGCCTTGAATCTTCATGTGATGAAGTAGCTGCTGCAATTTACACTACAGATAATGGCATGCTTTCAAGTACTTTATTTTCTCAGACTGAAATGCATAAAAAATATGGTGGTGTAGTTCCGGAAATTGCATCAAGAGAACATATCAAAAAAATAAATCAAATTACACAAGAAGCATTTGATAAAGCTGGCATACAACTTAATGACATAGATGCAATTGCAGTTACAAGCAAACCTGGGCTTCCAGGATCACTTTTAATAGGAGTTGCTTTTGCCAAAGCGCTTGCAGGATCTTTAAATAAAAAAATTATTGCTATCAATCATCTTGAAGGGCATGCCTTTTCTGCATGCATAGAAAATAAAATACCATTTCCATTTTTATGCATCACGGCATCGGGAGGACATACCAGCATTTACAACATAGAAGATTATGGAATATATCAAACATTAGGAACTACCCTTGATGACGCAGCTGGAGAAGCATTTGATAAAGTTGCAAAACTTCTTCAACTTGGATACCCAGGTGGCCCAATTATAGAAAAACTAGCTAGTGAAGTTAATTTTAAAGACTTTTTTAATTATCCAAGAAATAAAAATAATGATCTTATGTTTAGTTTTTCTGGACTTAAAACAGCTGTTTTATATGATGCTGTAAAGCGTGGCGCATATGATTTACAAAATAAAATATTACTTGATCATTCATTAGAATTTAAACAAAAAATGGCTAGTTCATTTTTAATTTGCGTAGCAGATATTTTTGTACAAAAAATAGAAAAAGCGCTTGCTTTAGAACCAAATAAATATAAAGCATTAGCATTTGTTGGAGGAGTTGCATGCAACAAATATATTCGATTACGCCTTCAAGAAGTAGCTCATAAATATCAAATTTCTTTTTTCTTTCCATCACCTCAATATTGCACTGACAATGCAGGCATGATTGCTTTTGTAGGCCATTATAAAGCACAAAAAGAAGAATTTAACTCATTAAATTTTGATATATTATGATTTCAATAAAAATGAGCTTTTATATAAAATAAAAGCTCAAACAATCAAATTTTTAAATTTGCATTACTACATTTGATCAAAAAATATTGTTTATATTTTTAGTCATTCTCTAAATTTTTCATTATTGCTTCAATTTTTTCTTTTACTATTGCTTTTATTTTTTCTAATTCTTCTAGCGATTCATGAAATGTAGGTTTTGCTATTCTTTCTACTTCTTTTAAACTCGCTGCCCCTTCTATTTTTGTTTTTAATTTTATTTCTATTCCTTCTATTGCTGTTTCCGTTTCTTTTTTCATTTTTTCTCCTGTTATATACATTGCATCTTGTATCATTTGCATTATTAATCTTATTTTTGGTTGTATTGCTCCCATTAAAATGCCAATAGCTAGATATTTTTCTCTTTTTAATTTTTTAATCACATCTTCTTCTTCAATTCCTAAATCACCTACTATCGGCTCTATTACAAAGTCCATTGTTTTTAAATTTTTTATAGAAATCACTGTTAAAAGCAATAACATAGTTACTTTTTTCATACATATACCCTTTACTATAAAACAACTTTATTTAAAAATAGTATATATATACGTATACTTAAAAAACAATAAATACTAATAGAATCTTTATTTAATATGCCAAATAAAGATTCTATATGCAAAATAAAAGCTTATTCTTGATTAAAAACTAAATAAGACTTTTAATTTTTTTTAAAAAGGTCACGTAACACAGGAGTAATTATTAAACTAGCCGTTTTTACTAATAAATAAATCTTATAAGTTTTTAAACTATTACTAGCAAAATGCATTTGCCCCTCTTCTCCTTCACAAACTCTTGCCGCTTGTTCAAAAGCAGAAACAACAACTGCAGTTCCAAAAACAATCATTCCTCTTGAAAAAGGCTCTCTATACCTTTCTTGAAAAGGAGGTAATTTTTGATTATCAGAAGAATAAGTATTAATAAAACAAGACATCAATAATGTTGTCATAAAAAATGACTGCGATGATCTCATATAACAAATCATATACTTATATTATTTTAATTCTGATGTACTATTATTGCCATTTCCATTTGATGAACCATTAACAGGTCGTTGCTTATTCATAGAATCAAAAAACTCTTCATTGGTTTTAAATTTCTTCATCTTATCAATCATAAATTCCATTCCTTCGATAGGATTCATGTTTGCCAAGAATTTTTGAAGAACCCATGAACGTTTTTGTTCTTCATCTGAAAATAACAAATCATCTCTACGGGTTGATGACATAAGCAAGTCATAAGCAGGGTAAATACGGCGATTTGCAAGTTTTCTACTTAAATGCATTTCCATATTACCGGTACCTTTAAACTCTTCATAAATAACTTCATCCATACGAGAGCCTGTTTCTACAAGAGCAGTTGCTATAATGGTAAGAGATCCACCTTCTTCCATACTACGAGCTGCCCCAAAGAAACGCTTTGGTCTTTGTAGTGCATTTGCATCAATACCTCCGGTCAACACCTTACCAGAAGCTGGTGCTGTTGTATTATAAGCACGCGCTAAGCGAGTAATTGCATCAAGAAGAATTACAACATCTTTACCTGATTCTACAAATCTTTTTGCTTTTTCAAGCACAATTTCTGCAACTTGAACATGTCGCTCTGCTGATTCGTCAAATGTCGAACTAATTACTTCAGCATGAGCACCTTTAACAAACCTTCTCATATCTGCAACCTCTTCAGGTCGTTCATCTATAAGAAGAACCATCAAATAAACATCTGGATGATTAGAAATCAAACTTTGCGCAATCTCTTTAAGCAGCATAGTTTTACCAGCTTTTGGAGGGGCAACAATAAGACCTCTTTGGCCACGACCTACTGGTGTAAAAATATCCATTAAGCGTGTTGATATTTTAAGAGGATCTGATTCAAGCGTAAATTTTTTATCAGGATGCATTGGAGACAAGCGATCAAAAGTTGGTCGCTCATTAAGCTTTACAGGATCTTGAAAATTAACTTTATCAACTTTTAATAATGCAAAATATTTTTCACCTTCTTTTGGCTTACGAATAGTTCCTGTAACCGTATCTCCAGTACGCAAACCGAATCTACGAATTTGTGATGGAGAAACATACACATCATCAGGACTTGAGATATAATCAAATTTCTGTGAACGTAAAAAACCAAATCCATCTGGAAGTTTTTCGAGCAAACCTTCAACAGCAATTTCTCTATCTGGATGCTGTTGAGCTTCAAGTATTTTTTCTACCAACTCCCTATGAAGCATCAAACTTGAACCGATAATTCCCCAACGACGTGCATGAACATTGAGTTCTTGCACAGAGAGCTCTTCCATTTGTTCGCGCAGTAAAACCTTCGGAGAAATATCTTGCTGTCTTTGATGATGATAATTTTGCTGATTTTGTTGTGATTGCTGATGTGAATATTGAACTTGCGACTGATTTCCATTTTGAATACTTGGATAATTTTCTTGACGCTGAGTTGATGACTGATTTTGATTACGAGATGAATTATGACTTCTAGGTGTATATTGTTTTCTTACACCTTCTCGTGCTGGTTTTTGAACCTGTTCACCTTGAGACACAACTTGAACAGATGGTAAAACCGGAGCGGCTACAACAGAAACAGGAGGAGTAACAACTACCTGCTGAATAGATTGCTGATCAATAATTTGTTCTGTCACTACTACTTTTGGCTCTTTTTTACGAACAACTGTTTTCTTTTTTGGTGCAACAGAGTTAGTCATTTTATCATCTTTCATATCAAAATCCCTCCTAAGCCTAATTACAAATGATCCTAAAGATAAAAGCGCACATACATATGATGCACCATCTCAATTCAAGAAAAGATATTTCATGGATAAATTCATGTTTACAGAGCTAAAAACATCAAAAATTAACGTTTAAAATATAACATAATTGGACTTGCAACAAAGATGGATGAATAAGTTCCAACTAAAATTCCAACTATAAACGATAAAGATAAATCACGCAAAGATTCACCACCAAAAACAAAAAGAGTAAGAACTACCAAAAGAGTAGCAAAACTGGTCAAAATTGTTCTAGAAAGTGTATGATTCAAACTTTCATTAACAATTACACTTGAACTTTCTCCTTGCTTTGCAACAGCAAATCGGTCTCTAATACGAGCAAAAATCACAATAGTATCATTTATAGAATACCCCAAAGCAGTTATAATCGCACAAATTACATTAGGAGAAATCTCTATTTTAGCAATTGCAATCACAGCAAGTATTGCAAGAGGATCATGCAACAGAGCAATTACTGTACCAATACCATAAGAAAAAGACCAAAATCTAACTACAATATAACCAAACATAAGCGCAAAGCCAGCAATCAACATAAACAAGAGATTCCAACGCAACTCTTGACCAGTCCCAGGCCCAACGCCATTTGCTTCTAAAATCATCGCGGTTGTTTGATTTGGTAAATTTGCCTCAAGCGCTGCCTGTATCGCCAACGCCAAGCCTTGGGCATCGTTTGCAAATTCTTTTACTCTTATAACAACTTCTGTTTGACTAAACTCACGAGTAACAGCATCTTCCCATCCTGCATGAGCCAAAATCCTTTTTAACTCTTCCGATCCAACAGGATTACTAAATTTAAATAAAACTTGAGTACCACCTGTAAAATCTACGCTGTATCTAAAACCGCCATTATAAATATATCCAGCAACACCAGCACAGATAAAAGTTAAAGATAAAAACGCAGCATGAAACTTATACTTAAGAAAATTAAAAGAACGCGCAGTCATTTCTGGCTCTCCGATGAATAAAAAGTTTTTTCCATTACTCGATAGAGAAAGTCTTACCATGTTTTACTTTTTAAAGCAAAATTTACAAACTTAATAAAAAACTTACTCAGAAACTGAATCTATAGATACATATTTTCGACCACCACTACGGTAATGAAATCTCACTGTACCAGCGCCAAGTGCGTATAATGTATGATCTTTACCCATACCAACAGCATCGCCAGCATGAAACTTAGTTCCTCTTTGACGAATAATAATATCGCCAGGTTGAACTACTTCACCAGCATACTTTTTAGTACCAAGTCTTCTACCAATACTATCACGACCGTTTGATGTTGAACCACCAGATTTACTCGTTGCCATCGACTTATCCTTTGATTTTAGGAAGAATTTTTTTGACTTTTTAAGGGCTAAACCCAAAAAACTTACATTAAGTATGACAATACCGCTCTGAAAGTCAACTTTGACATATTTAGAATCAAAAAGCTTATCCTAATAAATATCAGTTTAGCTAAAACTCTGCTATCAGCACCAGGGCTCAAAGCATCATCTAATTTGGCTCTAAAACTACCACCTTTTTGTTAGAAGATCTCAAATAATCTAAGTCTAAAAAAGAACAAATCAATATCTTTAAATTATTAGATAAGCTGCAATCACTAAAAAATACTATCATAAGTATTGTCTAAAGATTGAATTAAGTAATATCAAAAAGAGCAAATACCACAATATGTAGCAATAGCAGCCCTCATTAAGATTCCCGTTGAAAACCCAAGTATACAAGTATGTAACTCACGCTTTGTCGCTACACCTAATTCTTCAATAATTATTTTATCAGAATTTCTTGTTTCTGCTATAAAACCACCACAAGAAGAACACCTCTCTTTGCACTTAACAAAAAGACGTCTAACTTTATGTTGATCATTTTTTAACGGCTGACTAGAAATCATGCTTTCTGATGCAGAAAAAATTTTGTTTATTGCAATAAACAAAATTAGATATTTTTTCATTTTAGTACCCTTCTTTTATTAAAATTAAAGAACAAAAGCACATATGCAAGAAAGCAAAAAGCTTCCTAGATAATCATCAACACACGATTTTTGGTCGCATACAACAACAGCAAGTCTTCCGAGCTCATCCCTTTCAATTTCTACATATTCTTTTTTACGAGCAAGTTTTTCACATTTTTTTTCAGAGGCTGGCTCCATATCAATAACAACACTATCTGAAGGTCGACTGGCAGAATATAAATTACTATTTATAAGAAATAAAAATAAAAAAATCTTCTTCATTTAAACAACCTTTTTTAAAAAACTATTAACAAAATTTATTCTTTTTTAATCATTTTTATTTGACTCATGAATTATATACCAAAAAGCAGTTACTGCTGCTCCAGACACAATAGTAAATGGTACTAATACAAATGCTGCACAGCGAACAGGAAAAGAGCATATTTCTTTATCACAAAAAGATTTTTCTTTAGTTTTAAAATATTCTTCAGAAACTCTTCCTTCTGGTAGCCCAACACTCCCTGGCATATTTAATGAATAACGTGTGGCAATAGGCTCTTGAATATTATGAGGAGTTACTGGATTATTTTGAGCTATTGCTCGAAATTCTTCATAATGCACATGACGATCTTTTTTTGGGCGAATTGGCTGATTAACAACTATATGATCTTGACTATCTAATAAAGGACGCGCTAAATTTTCATCAAATTTATCTGGCAAGGATTGAGAATATCGTCGAATAGCATCCGTTCTTTGTTCTTCTTGACTATTCTTTAAAGAAGATGAAAAACTCAAATTTACAGATATTAATAATCCTATTAATAAAGATTTAACAGTAGTCATATATCATCCTAATTGCTTTGTCCATGCATTAATAATCGCACTATTATACACCCAATCTTCTTCTGGTAAATATTTTTTACGCCATGCATCTAAAGTAATTGGAAAATGTGGCAAGGTTAATGTCAAAAGAGCTTGTGCATATGAACGAACTTCTTGTTGAGCACCTGATCCTAAACGAAGCTTTAAAAAATGCATTAAAGAATGAAGGTTGCAAGTAAAAATAAATTCTGTATATGTAGCAACAGGTAATATTGCACGTGCTTGTTCACGACAAACCCCAGCTTCTATCATTGATACATAAGTGCTATATGCATTTTCCAAAGATTTTTTATATGCTTCTAATATTACATCATTTTGAAACGATCCAACAGATGATTGCTTATTTTGAGCATCCTGCAATCTAAATGATGATGGAATATAAAATTCTGTTTTTACTTTAACATATCGATAACTAATTTCGTTGTAAGAATTCATCCTATGGCGCATCCATTGACGAGCTATAAAAATCGGCGCTTTAATACGAAAAGATAGCTGATTATGTTCAAAAGGACTTGTATGTTCATGATCCATTAAAAATTGAATAAGCGTTATATCTCTATCACTTATTTCATGAGAAATTCGACCATATGAAACGCGAGCTGCATTAGCTATGTCAAGATCTGATCCAGAAACACGCAACAGCTCCACTGAGCTTGTTTTATCATTAAGTGGATCAAGAATTAAAGAAGTTGTTTTTGTAAAATTTTCCATTATTTTCCTTATTATCAAACTATTTAACGATTAAAATTAATTAAAAAATATTGGCTTTTAAATCTATTGAGTATAGCAAGAATGATTTGACCCATTTGATCCTAAACTAATTCTTTCAAAATCATATCCAGTAGAATTTGTACGATTAGAAGATGGCGCTATTGAGTCTTTTCCATTAGGTGCATTTTGATATGAAAAAGGTAATTCAGGTGGAGCCTCAGGAAAACATAAAAATGTTTTTTTATGTTCATCTTGCCGATTGCAACAACAGAAAATGTATTTTAACCACACAAAGCATCCTTTTTTTTCACTACCCACTAAAGTAGTTGAAAATAATGGGGTCGTTATTATTAATAATAAAATTTTATTTTTATTCAGCATCTTTCCAATTCCTTCCAATTTTAGTTGAAATTATTAATGGAATATCCCATGAAACAACTGACTCCAGTTCTACTTTTATATCTTTTTCTATAAAAACAGCATCCTTTTCATCACATTCAATAAGTATTTCGTCATGAATTTGAAGCAAAATATGGGCATTATAATATTTATCTTTTAATAATGAATTAACACGAATCATCCCTATTTTCATAACTTCAGCACTGGTTCCTTGAGGGATTGTATTAATTGCAATGCGACAAGCAAGCTCATAAAGATTTTTATTTTTTTCTTTAAGGCCTGGTACATAACGACGTCTGCCAAAAATTGTTTTTACATAACCAGTTCTTTTTGCATCTTCTATAATATTATCCATCCACGGACGAACAAATTTATAATGAGAAAAATAAGTATCAATAAAATGCTTTGCATCTTTAAGTGAAATATCCAAATCCTTAGAAAGACCATAAGGAGTAAGTCCATATAAAATACTAAAATTAATTCTTTTACCAATAGCACGCTGCTCTGCGGTAACATCAAGTAATGGAATTCCAAAAATACCTGCTGCGGTTTGAGCATGAATATCTTCATTATTTTTAAATGCATTAATTAGTACAGGGTCTTGAGTTACTTGCGCAAGAATTCTAAGTTCAATTTGTGAGTAATCTGCAGATATAAATACTCTATCATTACACTCTGGTCTAAATGCCATTCGAACAGTGGAGCCCAGTCCTTGCACAGGAATATTTTGTAAATTTGGATCAGAACTTGCAAGTCTTCCTGTTGCAACACGATTTTGACTATATGTTGTATGAATTCTATTATCTTTTGAATTAATATATGTTGGCAATGCTTCAATATAAGTACTTTTCAACTTATACAATTCTCTATATTGCACAATATAAGCAGGAACTGGATGATCTTTACTTAATTCTAGTAAAACTTCATTATCTGTTGAGTAAGTATTGCTTTTTGTGCTCTTTTTTTGACGAGTTAAATGAAGACCATTGAATAAAAGGTCTTCAATTTGTTTTGGAGAATTTAAATTAATAGAAGCATATGATGGATCAATTAAACCAATAATAGTTTTTTGAATTTTATCTATTCGATCAACAACAGTTGTATGCAAAGATTTAAGAACTTCTATATCACAATAAATTCCCATTTTTTCCATATCAAAAAGAACTTCAATTAATGGAATTTCGATAGTATCAAATAACTTTTTTTGATCTTTTTCTTTTAACAATTGTTCTAAAATAGGCTGCAATCTAAAAGTTTGATGCGCATCTGCAGCGGCATATTCAAGAGCATCATGCAATGGCACATAAGAAAAATTTTTATACCCCTTATCTTCTACCACTTCACCAAAGCTTAACATTTTTTCATGTAAATAAATTTCGGAAAGATATTTAAGGCCTGATTTTTGCCAATCTTCTTTAACCAAAGCAGCTGCTATCATTGTATCAAAAAAAAGACCCTTTACTCTGATACCATATTGAGAAAGAACAAGTTGATCGAATTTTGCATGATGTGCAATTTTATAAATACTACTATCTTCAAAAATAATTTTTAATTCTTGAATAACAGTATCAACAGAAAGCTGTTCTTCTTTTGATGCATGACCACATGGAATATAATAAGAAAATTTCTCTTCTATACAAATTGATATACCAACAAGATTGCATTGCAGAGGTTCTAAAGAATCTGTTTCTGTATCATATGCAAATTTTTTCTTATCTTTAATTTTTTCTATTAATTTTTTTAAATCACCAATTTTAGTAATACAGAAAAATGTATACCAATAATCTTTACTTGTTTTTGGTATATCAAAAAAATTTTTTTGCACTTCTATATTTGGAATTTCTTTTAGCAAACTCATAAAATTAAGTTCTTTAAAAAGAGCTCGAGCTCCGCTCCATTTATCTTTATCAAATTGCACATTACTATCTTTAGGATCTATTGGATATAAAACGAGAGTGAATAATTTTTCACTTAAAAACGCATCATCCTTATACAACTCCAAAGAAGTCTTTAAACGTTTACTGCCAACAGTATCAATTTTCGCATACAAATCATTTAAAGAATCATATACAGAAATTAACTCTAGTGCGCCTTTAGCACCTATGCCTTTTACACCTGGAATATTATCTGAAGAGTCTCCAATAAGAGAAAAATAAAAAACTGTTTTTGAGGGCTCAAAGCCCATTCTTTCTGTAAAAACATCCTTGTCTATTATAATATCTTTAAATGAGTCATATATTGTTATGTTATCATTTATTGCCTGACCCATGTCTTTATCTGATGTTATAATAACCGATTTGTTACCATTTCTTGACCACCATTGCGCAAATGAATACATCAAATCATCTGCTTCTATCCCAACTTTGGCATATTGCTTAAGACCTATAGCATCTGCAAATTTTATGATTAATTCTTTTTGTTCAAATAAATCTGAAGGCGGCTCTTGGCGGTTTGCTTTATAGCTAGGAAATATTTCATGTCGTTCTGTTTTTCCTTTACTATCCCAAACAAGAACAACATTTTGAGCATCAAATTTTTCTATTAATTTTTTAATCATACGACAAAAGCCATACACTGCTTGAACTGGAGCTCCCTGAGGCGTATGAAGAGGGCGAAGCCCATAATATGCGCGATATAAAAAAGAAGAACCATCTATCAAAAATAATGTATTTTTATCATATGCATTCACAAAAAAATCCTTATACCTATATAAAATTAATGATGAATTCTAGAACAGTATAAGGATTTTAAAAAGATATTCTTATAAAATATAAATAACCAATACATTCATTGCATGATTACAACCTCTTGTACGAGCATTTATTATTAGTTTTTCTGCTACATCAACAGCAGACTTTGTATAAGAACTTTTCTTTAAATTTTTTCTTGCAATTTTTATTGCTTCAGCTGAATCAACCTTTTCCCAAAAATTATTTGTTCCAAAGATAATAATATCTCCTTTAGATATAACCAAAGAAGTCATATCATCATATTCACTAATATTTCTCTTGGAAAAAATTGCTGCCCTACAATTAAAAGGACACCAGATTGTTAATGTTTTTTTAGAAATAAAGTCTCTTAAGATTCCCATTCCTATACCAAAAGAATCTTTATAGTTATTGCTATCGCTAAACTCTTTAATATCTTCTAATGCGTCAATCATAATTTCGATATCTGGCTTATTTTCTCCTTGATGAAATGCTTTAACAAGCGACGCTTCCGCATTGTTTGTAACCGCATCTCTTGAAGAGCTAAAAATTCCAAATAAAAAATCTCCTGAAGCACTTCTTGCAGCATTCTTTTTTACAATTCCAATTTGGTTGTCACTAAACCCACTTCCAAGATCACTAATAGCACATGAACCAGAAACTAATTTAATCATTTTTTTATCAATAGAAGACCGAGCATTGTAATTAAAATAATCCTCTCCAGATGCTTTAAGCCCTAAAAGGGGATCATTCATTTGTTCATCTTGATTGTTATCAGATTTTTGATACAAAATCTTACCATCTTTACCAGCCATTTTATTACTGCTACTTATATTTGATTTTTCAGACTTTACGACTTTTCCGTTAATCATTCTCTCTTGAGAGGAAGAGCTAGAAGAATAAGATTCTGTAACAAAATTAGAAGTTCCTAGACATTGATTAATTAGAATTATTGTGAGTAAGACATATCTTTTTTTATTCACAGGAGCTCCTTTTATAAAAATTAATAATGATTATTTTTACGTAAAAAACAATTAGCAGGTCAATATATTTTGAATAATTCTTTTATAAAAAACACAATAGATTATACTTATTATACTATGTTTGTAGATGTAAAATTGTTATCTGGTTTTTCAAAACCTTTAACCTATAAAATTCCTTCTCATTTAAGTTCAATTAGTATAGGAGCTATTGTTAAAGTTCCTATAAGAAATACAATAGCTTCGGCATTTGTAATTGCATGTTATACTGAAAAAAAAGAATCAAGTTTTACCGTAAAAGAAATTATCAGCATTGAATTATTTCCTAAAGATGTACTGTACCTAAAATTTATTACTTCCCTTTCACAATACCATATAACCGATCCTGTCTATTTTATTGCTCGAATAAAAAATTTTATTGAACAAAAAGAATGCGAAATAATTCCTGAACAAGCAGAAGAATATATTGGCAATTCGGTCCAACTAACAACTGAACAACAAGATATAGTTTCTTACGCAACAAAAAAAATAACAGAAAAACTATATACACCTATATTGTTACATGGGGTAACGGGATCTGGAAAAACAGAAGTTTATAAAAAACTTATTGAACATGCTTACAAAGAAGGAAAAACAACCTTACTACTTTTACCAGAAGTAACGCTTGCAACTCAATTTGAAAAATTATTAAAAAGTCAAATGCCCGATTTGCCAATAGCAGCTTTTCATAGCGCATCATCTACACAAACAAAACGCATACTCTGGAAATCTCTTCAAGAAGGCAAATCTCTATTAATTATAGGCGTCCACCTTCCCGTACTGTTACCTATAGAAAATTTAGGATTAATTATTGTTGATGAAGAACATGAAGTAGGATTTCAAGAAAAAAAACACCCAAAAGTAAATACTAAGTCTGCAGCTCTGATAAGAGCTCAAGAATATAATATTCCTATTATAATGGGATCTGCTACTCCATCCATTAGTTCTTTATATAATGTAGAACATCGCGGCTGGAAACTTTTTAAGCTAACAACACGTTTTGGAGGATCATTTCCAAAAACAGAATGTGTTTTTTTAACTAATCAAAAAAAACGAAAAAATTTCTGGATTAGTACAGAATTATACCAAGCAATCAAAGAGCAGCTTACTAAAAAAGAACAAACAATTATTTTCTTAAACAGACGAGGTGTTTGTTTTTTTTTACAATGCAAAGAGTGTGCATATGTATTTGAATGTAAAGCATGTTCCGTTAGCTTAACATTACATAATAATAACACCCTTAAATGCCATTACTGTAGTCATAGTCAACAAGCTCCTGAAGTTTGCCCTCAATGCAAAAAACAAGAATTTTTAAAAAAGGGAATTGGAACTCAACAAATTGTTACAATTTTGCAAAAATTATTTCCTATAGCTCGAATTGCAAGAGCAGACATGGATACAACAACTAATAAAAAAATTTGGCAAAAAACAATACATGATTTTGAAACAGAAAATCTTGATATCTTAGTTGGCACTCAAACAATTACAAAAGGATTTCATTTTCCAAAAGTTACACTTGTTGGCGTTATATGGGCAGATGTTAACTTAAATTTTCCTATTTATAATGCAAAAGAAGTAGTTCTTCAACAGCTTATTCAAGTAGCAGGAAGAGCAGGGAGATCAACCAATAACGGTCGAGTTATTATACAAAGCATGGTTGATAATCCTATTTTTTCTTACATAAATGAAATTGATTATTTAAAATTTTATAATCATGAAATTTTAAATAGAAAGCTCATAGGATATCCGCCAGTTATTAGATTTGCAGAAATAGAATTAAAACATAAAAAAGAAAATACTGTAGAACAAGAAGCTTTCTTAGTTGCATCACTCCTACTAAAACAAGATAACATCCGTGTACTTGGTCCAGCACAACCACCTGTTTCAAAAATCAAGCAAGTTTTTAGTAGAAAAATTTATATAAAAGCCGATCAATTTAATTATCTAATCGCTGCTTTTAAATCATTAAAAGATACAAACTTAAAAAGCGAATTGTATTTTACTCCACAACCATTATCGTAATAAATTTATTTAAAAATATTTTTTTTATAGTGTTTCATCTCTTCAAGAGATTCTAAAATATCTTCCAATGCTCGATGGCTTTCGCTTTTGCTTGTAATATTTAATTTTTGATCAGGATACCAGCGCTTAGCAAGCTCTTTAAGCGTGCTAACATCAAGAATTCTATAATGAAAAAAATTATAAAGCTCTGGCATATACATTGATAAAAAAGCTTTATCCATCCAAACAGAATTACCACATAATAAAGCAGTGCCTGGCATGCAATATTTTTTAAGAAAATTGAGAACCTGATCCTGAGCATCAGGGGTAGAAATTTTTGAAGAAAGCACTTGAGCGTACAAACCTGATAAAGTATGCATATTTTTTACATAATCCTGCATGCTATTCATCACCTCTTCAGGTTGATGAATAATAAGATCAGGGCCTTGCGCTATAATATCTAGATTATTGTCTGTAACAACAACTGCTATCTCAAGTATAACATCATATTGAGGGTTAAGGCCCGTCATTTCAAGATCAATCCAAACTAAAAGATCATTTCTTAACATTTTCTCTTTCTTAAAAAGAATTTATTTATATAAAACAAAAATTATAATTTTTTAAAAAATATGTATAGAAAAAATCTTTTATTCTTCAATTAATAAAAAAATGATCAAAAGTTAATTTTAAATTTTTATTGTTTTTTAAATAAAATAAACAAGTCAGGCCCCGCTTTTCCTAATAAAGAAAAATAAGACTTTCGAACCACTGCTAACATTTTAAAAAAATCATTTAAAATGTTGCGATTTGAAAAGCGATCTTTATTTTTATTTAAAATAGGAAGAGGCTTAATTTCAAATAAAGTGTTAGTAGAATGTATGCCTAACATACTATCAATAAACATATTCTCTTCAACAGAAGAGCTATATCTATGAAAAGTATATAAGAATGATTTTTTCAGTTCTTCAGTATTTTGACACGAGCAAGCAATACGCTCTTGATAAGAATATGAAAAAACTTCAAAAAAATAGTCAAAAATAATACCCGCATTTTTAACATCAAAAACAACCTTCACCAGAAGCGATAAAATCATAATAGAAATTATAATAGAATAAAATGCCTTTATCAAATGATATTTATAAAATACATTAATTGTTTTTAAAAAATCAGATAAATTTTAAAATCTATTGTTTTTTTAGCTATACTATAACTTCTATAATTTAAATTATTACGGGGTTGTCTTTATATGCATATAGCAAAAATCGGCGTCTTAATGGGCGGAATGTCAATTGAAAAAGAAGTATCTTTAAGCTCAGGAAGAACTATTTGTGATCATCTTGATACAACCCGTTATAATGCAATTCCACTTTTCCAGTCTCAAGATAATAAACTTTATCTTTTACCATGGAATTTTTTATATCGAGGAAAAATAAAAGATTTTGAACATAGACTGCACACAGAGGCAACATTAATAACTTGGGATGATCTTAAAAACTATGTTGATTTTATATACATAGCCCAACATGGCCGCTATGCAGAAGATGGATGCTTGCAAGGCTTACTTGAAGTTTTAAACATTCCTTATCTAGGTTCAAAAATTTTTGGCAGCGCTTTAGGTATGAATAAATCAATTCAAAAAAAAGTACTCAAGTCTCATAAGATTGCTACTCCACAATCAATAACAATAGAGCCACAAAAACTTTCAGAATCAAACCTTTTAAAACTTTTAAAAGAACAAAACCTACAATTTCCTGTTATCATAAAACCATGCCAAGAAGGATCAAGTTTGGGAGTTAGCATCGTATTAAATGCAAAAGATTTGTTAACTAATGTACAATATGCAATGTTCATAGATCCTTACAACCCGCAACCAGTTTTAATAGAAGAAAAAATTGAAGGAATGGAGTTCACCTGTGTAACATTAGTACATCCAGAAACGGGGAAAATTTTAGCGCTCCCTCCAACAGAATTAACCCTTAATAAAGATTCGTATATACTTGATTATGAGCATAAATATATGCCTGGCTATGCTCAAAAATATACACCTGCGCGATGCTCTCAAAAAGACATTTTAAACATTCAAGAAACATGCCTTTCTGTTATGAAGGCTCTTCATTTTTCCACAATATCCAGAATTGATGGCTTTTTAAAAAAGGATGGGTCAATTGTAATCATTGATCCTAATACGCTCTGCGGAATGTCTCCTTCAAGCTTCTTTTTTAATCAAGCAGCCCAACTTAATATGAGTCACACAGAAATTATTAATTATTTAATTGAAAGTGAATTTAAAAACTATAAGGGTTTCACTTCAAGCAATAAAAAAGAGTCTATGAACACAACGTTTAATAAAAAAATACGCATTGGAGTGCTTCTTGGAGGAGCATCTAATGAAAAAGAAACATCATTGAATTCTGGAAGAAATGTTTGCTACAAGCTTTCTCCAGAAAAATATGAAACAACCCCCCTCTTTCTTGACTCTAAAATGGATATTTATCCGCTGAATCAAAAATTGCTTGTTCATAATACAACAGCAGAAATAGAATATGATCTTGATAGATCATCAAAAATAAGCTGGGCATCGCTGCCTGAAAAATTTGATTTTATTTTTATTGGCCTTCATGGAGGCCTTGGTGAAAATGGAGCAGTTCAAGGCATGCTAGAAACATTAAAAATCCCTTACAATGGATCGTCTGTTCTTGCAAGCGCTCTTGCTATGAATAAATATGAAACAACTTCTTTCTTAAAATCTGAAGGTTTTGATGTTCCTCAAGGAATACTTATTAAAAATACTGAATGGAATAATAATAAAATAGAAATCCTTGATAATATTCAAAAAACAATCAATTTCCCTTTTATCATAAAACCTCATGATGATGGATGCAGCGTAATGGTTTCAAAAGCAAAGAACCAAGAAGAACTTGTACATGCTATTGAATCAATATTTGCTCACAACAAAGATTTTGCGCTTATAGAAGAATGTATAGTAGGCATGGAATTAACAGTAGGTGTAATAGGAAATGGAAGTAATGTACAAGCTCTTCCTCCAAGCCAAGCTGTTGCAAGTAATGGAATATTAAGTATCGAAGAAAAATTTTTACCAGGAGCGGGAGAAAATCAAACTCCTGCCCCACTTTCAAATGAAATTTTGAACTATGTAAAAAAAATAATTGAGCAAGTTTATATTGCAGCTCAATGCTCTGGATATGCACGAATTGACTGTTTTTATCAAACAGCAGAACAAAGTCCTACAAAAAAAGATCGTGTTGTTATTTTAGAAATTAATTCACTTCCGGCACTTACTCCTGCAACTTGTCTTTTTCACCAAGCCGCAGAGGTTGGAATTAAACCTATGGAATTGATTGATAAAATTGTAAACCTTGGTTTTGAAAAGCATAGCTTAAATCTGTCACTAAATAATGTTAAAATTTCAGAGATTGAAAATTTATAATTTTCAATCTCTATATTTTTTAAGTCATCTTATAAGATAATCATTTTTACTATTCATTTATTAGACAAAGGATTATAAGCATGAATATTAAAAATGTCTTTATTCTTCTACTTAAAAAAGAACAGCTCATAAAAAATAAAACGCTGTATCTATTTTTAGTTATTTTTATCTTGATTGATATAAAAACTGCCGATCAATCCTTATCAAGAAAATTTGAAGCTGATACAGAAAAAATTTTACGCGCAGTACAAAGGTTTAATGAAGTAATAGATGAAGATGGAGCTAGCACAGAAAATGCACGCAAAGAAGTTATAATAGCAGGACGAGCAAGTCAAAACACATTAGATCGAATGTTTTTAAAAACAACCCTTGAAGGGGAGAAAAATTCGAATCACTCAGAAAGTAGACCTAATATTGCTATTGTTAACAAATAATTAAATATTTAAAACATCGCTTCGCTTAGTACTTAAAATAAACAATCCGATAATATGTGGAATGGCAACCATAATCTGCATAACATCCATAATTTTCCATACAAGAGGAACCTGCGCATAAGCACCAAGTACAATAACAGCAGCTAAAAATAGATAGTACCAATTCATAAAACGATATTTTGTTAATGATGCAAAACTTTGACTAGCATTAAAACTATTGCCTATTACTGTCGTTAAAACAAATAACATTACACTTGCAAGCAACACCCATTTACCAATACCAGGCGAATATGTTTTAAAAATCTCATAGACCAATGTATTACTAAAAGCACCACGATTCCATACACCAGTAACTAAAATTAAAAGTCCAGAAAGTGCCATCAAAAATGTATCAGCAACAATAGAATACATCGCTAAAATTGCTTGATCAGATGCATACTTTGTATCTGCCATTGAATGAGCTATGCTAGAAGTTCCAAGCCCTGCTTCTGTAATATAAATATTTCTATTAATTCCTTGCCTCATTGCTGAAATAACAGATGCTCCTGCAAAACCTCCAACTGCAGCAGTTGAGGAAAATGCACAGGAACATACTAAACATAAAGAATTCCACAATGCAGCAATATCAGTAAGAATAATACTTAAAGTAAATGTAACATACATAACAAACATCAAGGGAACTAACTTACTTGCAATTTCGCCAATACGAACAATCCCTCCTCTAACAACTAAAAATACAACCGTTGCCAAAGCAACTCCTGTAATGCTTTTTGGCACAGATTCCAAGGCAAAAATAGTTGCTAAGGTATTTGCTTGAAGTCCAGACCATCCTGCAAATAAAAAGACCGTAATAAATCCATACCATGATGCTAAAAAACTATTCACTTGTTTAAGATATTGAGTAGGGCCTCCAATTAAAACACCTGATTTTAATTGAGTTCTAAAATTTATAGCAAAAGATACTTCAGTAAATTTGATAACAGATCCAAAAAAAGAATAACTCAAAAGCCAAAAAAGAGCTCCTGGACCTCCTGTACTTATAGCAATTGTTGGTCCTACAATATTACCCATTCCTATTGTTGTTGCCATAGAAGTTAAAAGAGCATGAAAAGGGTTAATAGATTTTTCGTCAGATGAATGCTTATGTTTAACTCCTTTTGAAAGTAAATGAAAAAATCTAGGAAAAACCCTTAATTGAACAAATTTTGTTTTAAAAGTAAGAAAGATGCCAATACTCAAAAACATAAAAAGTGATGGTAGTATGAAAAAATCATCAATACGAGAACAAACATTATAAAGAAAATTAGAAACCATTCTTATTCACCTTTTTATATTAAATATTGTTAGAATTTAGTGTTAGTTATACACGCTTTGCTAAAAATGATAATGCTTGCCTTACAAGAAGATCGAAATGAGCATTTTGAGGACTCTCTTTTTTTATATAATTCAGAGCCATATCTATCTCGCTTTTTGAGTAATGCAAAGACTCAAGCACTTGTGCAATATTTTTTAGTTCATGAATGTTAGATATCTGCGATTCATCAATAATGATGCCAGATTCAAGAAGCTTAGGAAGTTTATGACGTAATTGAACAATAATTTGCTCTGCTTTTTTAACCCCAATACCACTTACACTGCTTAGCGCTTTTTCATCATTTTCTTGTATTGCCTTAACAAGCAAAGCAGGGGGAAGGTGTTCAAGCACAGCAAGAGCCATTTTAGGGCCAATTCCAGAACAACTAATCAATAATAAAAATATTTTTTTTTCTAATTCAGAAGAAAAACCAAATAAAGCTGGTCCATTTTCGCTATTCCAATGCATATAAACATAAAGATGGATTGATTCTTTTTCTTTAAAAATTGATTCATTTGGAACGGCAAATTGAAGTCCGCAGCCAAAAATATCTATTGTTATAGCTCCTTCAGATATAGTCATAACTTTTCCTGTAACGTATGAAAACATATAAACTCCTATACTTTCTTATATTTTTAAAAATTTCAGCTTTTACTATACACAACTATTTCAAAACGTTGACAAATACGTGCCATATGTTAGTTTTAAGCACATATTTGTATGCGGAAGTAGCTCAGCTGGTAGAGCGTTGCCTTGCCATGGCAAAGGTCGCGGGTTCGAATCCCGTCTTCCGCTCCAATTTATTTTAGATAAATTGGCTTTCTTTCTGAATAAATTCCTACAGAAAGAAATAGGGCTTCCAAATGGAAAACCCTTATCGAAACAAAACAAAGAAAGTTTTAAGATAAGCTTAAAAATCATCTAATCCATACTTTATTTACTATATATTTACCATTTTGTTATACTACTGACATGGTGAATGACTCAAAAATACGTTAATGTTGAGAGAAACGAAAGGCTAATTGAAAATGAAATCATTGGTTGAAGAAGCATCATCTATCGCTAAAGCTATAGAAAAAGCATGGGAACGCGCAGGAAAACCATCATCATTCTCTGTAAAAATTTATGAAACAGGCGAAAAAAACTTTTTAGGATTTACTAAAAAATCTGCAAAGGTTGGAATTTTTTTCGAAGAAGAGTTTGCAAAATCACAAGACCGTCGCCATTACGGACAAGATAATCGAAATAGCCGCTCACACAAAAATCAATCTGGTTCTTATACAAATAGACTAGAACGTGGAGTTGAAAATTCAGAACGGGCAGATCGCTCACCAAGAAATACTTCTCAAGAACCAAAAACAAATTATCGTCAAAATCAAAAACAACACCGTTTTTCAGAAGATCATTTAGAAGCTAGTGATAATAGAACAGAAAATCGTTCTGATAATAATCATGAAAATAAAAATGAAAATGGTCGATATATCAGAGAAAAGAACAGAGACTTTGCTAAAAAAAATGATCATAAAAACGACAGATTATCAAGTCGTCGTCAGAATGATAAAAATACGCAAAGATCTCAGAAAACACCTTCTGACCATTCCGACAAAAACTATAAAGAGCCTCTTGTTCAGCCATATCCAAATTCTGAAATAATTATGTCAGAACATTCAGCTCCTACACAAACTCAAAATACTCCACAAGAACGTCCAGTAATGACAATACCTATAGGACAAACACAACGAAAAGTTCTTAAAGTATCAAGTAGACGTTATGTAAGTAGCAAGCCAACTGAACCAGTAGAAATTAAAAAAACATCAGAATAAAAAGTTTAATCATTTTAATATAAGTGCTTTTGTTATGATTACGGACACTATCGTTGCTCAATGTACACCTTCAGGAGTAGGAGCACTAGCGCTTATTCGTATTTCAGGAGCGCAAGCACTTATTATTACATCTCATATTGCACAGCTCTCTTCTGGAAAAAATCTTTTTGACGTAAATTCACATACAATTAATCATGGATGGGTGATTGACTCTCATAACAAAAAAATAGATGAAGTTTTATTTCTTGTTATGCATGCTCCAAAAACATTTACCGGTGAGCATACGGTAGAAATTTCTTGTCACAATAATCCATTTATCATTGAAAACATCATAGAACGAGCAATTCAATCCGGAGCTCGACTTGCTCAAGCTGGAGAATTTTCTCGACAAGCTGTAGAAAATAATAAAATTGATATTCTTAAAGCAGAAGCTATTAAAGAATTAATACATGCACAATCTCAGGAAAGTTTAAAACTTTCTCTTCAGCAAATTCGCGGTAGCCTTTCCAATCATATTCAAAATTTAGAAAAACAATTAATACAAGCTATTGGCCTATGCGAAGCTAGTTTTGAGTTTTTAGAAGAAGAAATGGATTTTTCTGAACAGATGAAAGAACTTCTTTCTGGTATTAATAAAAAAACATCAGAACTTATAAATCTTTTTGATCAACAAAAGCAAATCCGCGAAGGAATTAGAATTGCTTTGATTGGTTCTGTTAATGCAGGAAAATCATCGCTTTTTAACAGCTTATTGGGGAAAGAGCGAGCAATTGTTACAAATATTGCAGGAACAACAAGAGATAGTATTGAGGCAGGTTTTTATAAAAATGGTTTTTATTGGACAATTATTGACACAGCAGGATTGCGACAAACAGATGATTATATTGAGCAACAGGGAATTGAACGCAGTTATCAAGAAGCGCAAACAGCTGACATTATTATTCTTGTTATAGATGGGTCTCGAACAACAACAGCACAAGAAGAAATTATATATCAGAATATTATAAATATTTATCCATCAAAAAGTATTATTGTTACTAATAAAATTGATCTTAAACATGAAGCTTTGTGGCCAAAAAGCAATCAAAAGTCCTTGCATCTATCAACAAAAACAAAAAAAGGCATTGAAGATTTAATAGAAACAATCAATCAAAAAATAAATTCATTATTTGAAGAAACGGACTCATCTTTTTTACTCAATAAAAGACATTACAATTTACTAAAATCATTTCTTACCGAGCTTAATTATGCTCAAGAATTACTTTATAAAAATCGTGAATACGAGCTCATATCGCTACACCTTCAGCACGCACTTTCAACACTCTCTGAACTTTCAGGAAAATCTGTTACCGAGCAAGTAATGGATGCCATCTTTAAAGACTTTTGCGTAGGCAAATAAGCCTAGAAAAAGTCTCCGTCTTTACTTTTCATGAAAATTAATTACTTTATTCTAATATAGTATTATCAAATAATTAACTTAGTGGGGCTTATTAATTATGAATAAAAAAATATTTCTATTAAGCATGTCTTTGTTTTTTATAACAATTACCATAAAAAGCAATAATCTTAATGAACGCTTATCACAAATATTAGAAAAAGATCCTTTTTTAAAAATGACTTCAGAAGAAAAAGCACGTACATGCAAAGAAATAGCTGCAAAACATTCTGCATATACCAGAGCTGTTGGATTATTTTTATGGATACCTACAGTAACTGCCGCTCAATCTGTAAACTGGGGTGAAACATTTAAAAATTTTAACAATATAGAAGAACTTTTTTATTTTGTTTCTCAGCTTAAATACAAAGATGTGTCTATTGCAAACATCATTACACAAGAAAAATTTGAATCAATTCGAAAAAAAATTATTGAATTGTGTGAAGAAAGAATACAAGAATTTGAAAAAAACGAACCAATAACTTTAGATTTTTTAAGTTGCTCAGAAAAAGATAAAGGTCTAGAAACAACAGAAAAAGTTATGAAGGTTTTTGAAAAAAGCACACCTTCTTCAAAAGAATTTGATTATTTAATGATTAACTTTAGCTAATTTTTATATTTTAATGCATTATCAATAACAGTTTTTTCATAATTATTAATTAAAAACTGCTCTTTTATAATTTTAAAAAAGGATCTGTATGAAAATGCAATTTAAAATATTAAGTATTAGTTTTTTTATAACAGCTCTGCATGCTAATAAAATTGGCTACATTAAAAAAGCTATAAATACTATTAAACAAATAGATGCATCTCGACACACTATTAAAGCATGTACTTTTTGCGATATCGTAAACGGATCAAAAGAGACAAATATTATTCGTCAAAATAATAAATGCATTGTAATCGATCAAACAAACCCATTTACACCACATATAAAAAAATCATTTCTAATTATTTCAAAAAAACACATTCCAAACTTAAAAGCGCTTACAGATGAAGATACGCTTTTAATATCTGAATTGTTTTTAACTATATCTTCTTTAGCAGAGCAATTTGAGCTTGAAAACTTTCAAGTTCAGATTAATACAGGTATGAAAGCTGGAGAGTCTGTAAATCATTTACATATATTTGTTACAGCAATTTATTAATATTTTAAATTTAAAAGGGCCCGATTGGGCCCTTTATTTTTGTTCAATTTTTGCTCAACAATTAACTTACTTGAACAACCACGCAACGGTTTAATGCTTCTTTTCCTTTAACAGGAACTTCAAGCTGAGTATCGCCTACACCAATTGCATTAATTCTGTCTGTTGAAACCCCTGCAATTTTAAATTCTTTTGCAAGTTCATCAGCTCTTTTTTGAGAAACTACTGTATTATAAACTTCACTTATACAATGAGTATCTGATTTACCAACTAAAATAACATTATGACCTTCTTCTACTTTTGCTTTTGCAAGTTTTGCATTGTAATCAACGCCTGCTTTATCTTCTGTTTCTGTTTTATCAAAGCCATAATAAATTTTTTGAAATTCACCATGCTTTTCATTATTTAAAGCAAGCATATCTTCGCTATCTTCACCTTCAAAAACATAAGCTTCTAATGTTGGATCCCATTTTTTTACACCGCGCTTTTTCTTAGAAGACGAAGTAACATAATCAACTTTTTTAGAATTTTTCTTTTTACCAAAGCAACCAGTTAACAAAATCGCAACACAAGAAAGTAGAAAACCAAATTTCAACTTATTTACTGTTTCCACAAGAACTCCTAACATTAAAACATTTGTATTTATTTAAGCTTATACGCTGTACACTAACACATTTTTTTTATTTTTACTATAGGCCAAATAAGCTTATTTTATAAATTTTACAAGCCTAAAGCGTAAATAGAACAACCTTTCCATTGGCCAAGTCTATATCTTTAAAAAGTATTATCTTGTATACTAGAAATATGGGAGAAAAAATTTATAATCCAAATAGAATTCACTGAGAAAATCATGAAAAAAATACTCATCAATGAAGAAGCCTGGCAAACACGTATTGCTATTGTAGACAAGAATGGCTTACAAAACATTTATTTTTGGTCTCACACAGATAATAATATTGAACGCTGCTTTTATAAAGGGAAAGTAAGTAAAGTACTCCCTGGAATTCAAACTGCTTTTATAGAAATAGGGCAAGATAAATCAGGTTTTTTACACATTTCTGAAATAGACAGAGAGCTTGCTGGCAGCAAAATAACCGATTCAGATGAAGAAGATTTTGAAGCAACAGACAAAGAGCCTTCACGTAAAAAGCAACAACCTATGGATATTTCAAAAATATTCAAAGAAAATGAATCAATTTTAGTCCAAGTTAGCAAAGAGCCAATAAATGAAAAAGGTGCAAAATTGACTACTTGTTTTGCTCTTCCTGGTCGATTTATTGTTTTAATGCCATCAATTGCTCGTATTGCTATTTCAAAAAAAATAGAATGTCGCGAAGAAAGAAGTCGTTTACGCGAATTAGTAACAAGCCAATTGCCAGAGGGAATGGGTGCTATCATTAGAACATCTACTGAAGGATGTAATGAGCGTGATATGCGTCAAGACATTGCCTTTTTAATAGAAACATGGAACAACATACAAAAAGCTTTTAAAACTGCAGAAATTGGACAAAAAATTTATGCTGATTTAGCTCTTCCATTTCAAGTTGTGCGAGATCACTTAGATGATGATATTTCAGAAGTTATTATTGATAACGAAGAAACTCAAAGGAAAATTTCTCGCTTTGTAAGACATATAGCACCAGAACACTCAGCAAAAGTAAAACTTTATACTGGCAAAACACCTTTATTTGAAAAATATGATCTAGAAAAAGAAATTAAAAATTGTCTTCATTCTAAAGTTTATTTAAAGTCTGGCGGATCAATTGTTATAGAAGCTACAGAAGCTATGACTGTTGTAGATGTTAATACTGGCAGATTTATAGGAAAAACAAACCTAGAAGAAACTATCTTTAAAACCAATATGGAAGCTGCCCAAGAAGTTACTCGTCAACTTAAAGTTAGAAATATTGGCGGTCTTATTGTTATTGATTTTATTGATATGTCTAACAGCGCAAATAGACAAAAATTATTTAAATTTTTTGAAAAAACACTAAAAGAAGAAGATAAATTCCAATCAGTTCTTTTAAAGATTTCAGAATTTGGATTAGTACAAATGACCAGAAAAAGGTCTGGCATAACTCTTGCAAAACAATTAACCGATCCTTGTTCTAGTTGTCATGGCACAGGCGCTAAACCCTCTGTTCAAGCAGAAACATTTGCACTTCTTCGCCATCTTAAAGATGAACTTTCAAATAAAAAAAACAAGGGTACTGTAACTATTAAACTCAGTCAGGAAGTTTTTGATTATATTTCTGAAAACGAATACGACACTCTGCTAGAATTGGAAAAACAAATTAGCTGCAAAATAGTTATAGACAGAGACAAAGATCTTTCTATTGGAACATTTAAAATAGAATCTGAATAAATATTAATAAACATATTTCTTTTAAAGTGCCTTATTTGATGCTAATACAAATAACATCATTTTTATGATAAAATATTTTTCTAGAAAATTAAAATTCAAACACGGAGCATTATAATGGCAGAAAGATCTGTTCTTGAAAATTACCCAGACTATCGTATCGATATAGGCATGGAGGTTCACGTACAACTTAATACTAAAACAAAAATTTTTTGTAGCTGCTCAAATGCTCAAACAGAAATTCCAAATACTCATATTTGCCAAATATGCACAGGCCATCCAGGGACACTCCCTGTTCTTAATAAAGAGGTTCTTATATGTGCTATAAAAGCTGCACTTGGAACTAATTCAGAAATTGCTCCTTATAGCATCTTTGCGCGCAAGCATTATTTTTATCCTGATCTTCCAAAAGGGTATCAAACAACACAAGACAAAAATCCCTTTTGCTCTAATGGTTTTATTACTATTGAAAAAGAAGATGGAACTAAAAAAAATATTCGTTTGATTAGAATTCATATAGAAGAAGATGCAGGTAAAAATACCCACTCAGAAATGACTGGTGAAAGTTTTGTAGATTTTAATCGTGCAGGAACTCCACTTCTTGAAATTGTAAGTCATCCCGATATTGAGTCAGCTGAAGAAGTAAAAGCATATCTCAAAAAACTTAGAGCTATTGTTCAATTTTTAGGAATATGTACAGGAAATATGGAAGAAGGCTCTTTTAGAGCAGACACCAACATATCTGTTCGAAAAAAATCATCAAATATCTTGGGAACTCGCTGCGAACTTAAAAATATCAATTCATTTAAGTTTATTGGTGATGCTATTGAATATGAAATTCAACGTCAAATTGAATTGTTAGAGTCAGGAGAAAAAGTCATTCAACAAACAAGACTATGGGACCCTAAAAAGAAAATTTCAGTTGCTATGCGTTCTAAAGAAGAAGCTGCTGATTATAGATATTTTCCAGAACCAGACTTGCCAGTAATGCATATAACTCAAGAACAAATAGAAAAAATTAAAGCACAATTGCCAGAACTTCCAGACCAAAAACTTGTTCGTTTACAAACGGAATATGGCATAAGTTCATATGAAGCAGGAATCTTGCTTGATGATATGGAACTTTGCGCATACTTTGAATCTGCAGCGCAATACACCAAAGAAAAACAACTTATCAATTGGGTGCTTCGAGATCTTATGGCATATCTTAAAGAATCAAAAGAGTCGTTCAGTCAATGTAAAGTTACACCAGAGCGTTTAGGTGCTTTAATAAATTTAGTTACAACAGGAACTATTAACACTCGTGCAGCTCAAGAAATTTTTGAAGAAATAACACAGACAGGTAAAAATCCTGCAGAAATTGTCAAAGAAAAAGGGCTTGAACAAATTGGTGACTCTTCAGAACTGGAAGCAATAGTACAAGAAATTATTACAGCAAATCCATCTGTTGTAGCGGATTATAAATCAGGCAAAGAAAGATTGTTTGGATTTTTTGTAGGGCAAGCAATGCAAAAAACAAAAGGTAAAGGCAATCCTCAAGTTATTAATGAATTGCTTAAAAAGCATTTAGGATAAATACAAAAATCTATAATTATTAAAAAAGCCTGAATGAAATCAGGCTTTTTTAATAATTTAATCTAATGACAATGCAGACTCTATTTGCTCAGAATTTAAAAAATTATGCTTACTTAAAAGATCAATTAAGGGTTCATTTTCTTTTACTATAGTTTTTGATTCTTCCTTGAATGCTTCATCTGGTACAAGATATATTTGCCCTATTAACGTTTGATTCTGAGTCTTCAAGGAACTAAGTAATAAGGCTCCAGTAACACGGTTTAATTTTTTAACAGAATTCTCAATTTTTTCTAATTTTTCACCTTGCTCTTTTAATAATGCGCTTTGTTTCTCTAATTGTTGAGTCTGTTGTGTTAATTGTTCAGATTGTGTTGTTAATAAAGCAGTTTGCTCATTCTGACATAATAACATATTTTCTAGCATAGTTTTTTGCGCCTTAATTTTTCTGTGCTTAAATACACCGCCGGCTAAAGCTCCAATAACTCCACATCCTACTACGACATCAGGATTTATTCTGGGTAATTGAATATAACCATTGATAGAATCTTTAGTGCATTTTAGAGCAATGGCAAGACTTGGAATACCAGCCCCTGCACAACCTCCAACAACTGCATATCCTGCAATTTTCATACTGTTGTTTATTTTTGTAAATAGAGAATCATGTTGCATTAATATTTTTGCGCTATTTTCTGATCCTTTAATTTGAATAACAGACAAAAGAATAATACTTGCATAAATCTTTTTCATTTAAATCCTAGTTTTATAATATATAAAATATTTATACATATAATACTGCATGAAATGTAAATGACAAATAATACAAATGACAAATTAAGTATAAAAATTTAGTTTAATTTATATTTTAAACCTTTTTTACATATCATTTTTTCTATGCAAAGTTGCTCTAGAATAGACTCTATTTTATCTTTTTTATGAGAAAACATTTTGCATATCTTAATTTTTGATAATTCACTTTCTACTGAAAGCAATTTTATAATAGCACCACGCACCTGCCTATCTGAACCTTCAAACTGAGACTGTTTGTTGTAATGCTTACTTTTTCTACTTGGATTTGGATACAACTTTTTTATACAAACTCCATAATCCATTAACGCATAATACCACTGACGAGGATTATTTTTATCAAGAGCAGCTTCTATAAGTGGTAGTAAAATTTTATCTGAAACATCTTCTTTATTATGAAAAAAAGTATGCAAAAAAACAGCTCGAATATTAGTTTCTATAAAAACAACAGGTTTATTATAAGCAAAAGCAGTAATAGATGCTGCTGTTGCAGGGCCTATTCCCTTAAAGGTTTCCAGCACAACAGGATTATCGGGCAAAAGACCTTCATGTTCTAAAATTATTTTTCTGGCAATACCCTGTAAACAAAACGCACGTCTATTGTAACCAAGGCCAATCCACTGCTGTAATAACTCTTGAGAAGTTGCTTGAGCTAAAGAACTAAATGTTGGAAATTTTTTTAAAAAAGAAGGAATTTTTAAAGCAACTCGCTGCGTCTGAGTCTGTTGTAACATAATTTCTGAAACAACAACCAAATACGTATCTAAAGTATCTCGCCATAAAAATGTACGTTTATTTTTTTTATAAAAATCCCACAAAGCCTCATTAAATTTTAATAAAGCAGAATCCCAATCAATTGACTGGGATTCTTTTTTTTCTTGAAACCATATATGAAAATTATAAAGCGGATCGTCTGTTCTTATCATAATGCACGTTTTTTACAATCTTCCTATTTGCAGCGTAATCATACGATTTTTATTAAGAACTTTATGAGCAGCTTTTTTAACCTGTTCAAGAGTTATTTTTTCAAGAGACTCTGCGCGTTTATCAAAATAATCATCCCCTAATTGATATCTATCTATAGCTATAAATGTTGCTGCCATGCTGCGATTTGTAGAAAAATTATCAACTCGAGAGTTAATTAAAATTTGTTTTGCTTGATTAAGTTCATCTTCTGTTAAGCTGTCAATAGCAGTATCAATTGCTGCTAAAATAGCTTTTTTAGCAGCTTCTAATTTGTCTAAAGACACAATTGTTTTAACAACAACCATGCCGGGTTCTTCATCTGCGCCTGCAATTAAAGATCCGTAAATAGTATAAAAAAGGCCTGTTTCTTCACGCAAAGAGAACAACTTTGAATTCATAGATCCCCCTGCTCCAAATATTTGGTCAAATAAAAGCAATGCATCAAAATCAGGATCCGTTCTTCTAATAGAATGCGCACCAAACAAAAGCACTACCTGATCTCTATTGATAGTTTTTGTTAAAGTCTGAGGTTTTAATTCTTTAAGTTTTGGACAAGAATTTTCATGACCTATATGGCCATTCCATTCTCCTAAATAATCAGTTAAATCTTTTTTTACATCATACCCATCAAGATCACCAACTATACTTAAGCGAGCCCCTTCTGGAACAATATGTTGATTATAAAAATCAATAAGATCTTTTTGTGTAATATTGGCAATACCTTCAAAAGTCCCTTCTGTATTTTTACTATATGGATGTCCTTCATAAATTTTTTCTCTTAATAAAAGACCTGCAAAATCAGACGGAGACTCCCAGAACATAGTCAAATCTGAAACCATGTGCTCACGAACTTTTTCCACGAACCCTTCTTCAAAGGTTGCTTCTTGTAAAATTTCACCAAGTAGTTCAAGTCCTTTGTGAAAATCTTCCTTAAGCATACTCATAATTAAAAATCCAGGTTCCATCTGAAAGGTAATTCCATACTCTTCCATCTCCTGCGCAAACAAATGTCCTGGGTATTTTTTTGTACCTTCAACCATCATTGAACATACAAAGCTATAGAGCCCTTGCTTGTCTTCTGGGTCAAAATATTTTTTTGTTTTTAAAGAAAGAACAATATCTATCTTAGGAATTTTTTTAGTATTACATTCAAATACTTTTACACCATTACTTAATGTATATTTATGTGGTTTGAAAAAATGAAAATCTTTAGGATTTTTTGGTTTAATTTCTAAAGCATAACGTTCTTTTTCAAGAGGTAATGTACGCTCTCTTCCATCAAGAATTCTTGCATCTTCTTGATCAGAAATTTCTTGAAGTTCTTTCCATAAACACTTTTCTTCTTCAGAAAGTGGTAAGACTTTTCCTGTATGAAGCATTGATTGAGTAAAATAACGTTGAGCTATACATTTAACATTTTTTTCTAATTCTTCTTCAGTTAAATTCGCATAATTAAAAGCAAAGTCAGCATCGCCTGTTTTTACAAAAGCATCTCCAATAGCTGATGCCTGGCCATGATTACTTTCCAAAGCTGAGACAATTTTTACACGAGTAGACCTCATTGCTCGTTCAAGTTCTTTTTTGGTTGTCCCTGCAGTTGCAAGGTCAGCAAGCTCTGCTTTGATTAAATCAATAATTTGATTCATATCTTCTGGTTTAAGTGGTTGAAAATAAATAAAACCAACTGATGCATCTTCAAATCTATGAATAAAAAAAGCAACGTCAGCTGCAATTTGCATTTCATCTACTAATTTTCTGTATAATCGAGAACTTCTGCCACGGCCTATAATTGTGGTAAGAACGTCAAGAGTATAACGTTGCTTTACTTTGTCACCAGGTAAAACCATGCTTACAACACCTATTGGTTGCTGTATATCTCTATGTATTACAACATTTACAGAAGCAAGATCTGCTGCATGATAAAACTCTTCTTTAGTATAAGTATTATCTGCAGGTATTTTTCCAAATAATTTTTCTGCTTTTTCAAAAACTTCTTCAGGGTCAACATCCCCAACCACTACAAGTGTTGCATTATTAGGGATGTAATGTTTTTTATAAAAATTATACAAGACATCTCTATCAACTGACCACAAGTCTTGTTTAAATCCAATTATTGGATAATGATACGGATGGTCTACAAACATAGACTGAATCATTTTTTCAACTAAATCATGAGCATGATCATCTTTATACATTTTTAATTCTTGTATGACTGCTTTTAATTCGGAATTAAGCATCTGCTCATCAAATCGAGCATTGCTCATACAGTCTGCAAGTATTTTAAGAGACTCATCCCAATGTTGCGACGGAAGATCGAACACATATGCTGTTGCATCATGCGAAGTAAAGGCATTAATAGATGCTGATAATTTATCAGAAACTGCAGCTATATCAGTTTCTGAAAGCATTTTATGAGTTCCTTTAAAAATCATATGTTCAATTAAATGAGCAAGCCCCTTTTGACCGCTTTTTTCATCCTTTGATCCAACATGATACCAAAGTTGCACAGCAACAGTAGGAACGTCATAAACGGGACGAACTAATATTGTAAGTCCATTTAAAAGAATTTTAGAAAAAATTTGTGGCATGATTATTTGAACCTCTTTACAATTTAAAAAATATACTACAAAAATACACAGTTTATATTTATTTATCAATCAAACTTAATCGAGAAAATAATGAAAAAAAATTCTTATTATAAGCATCGAATAGTCTTTATTTTACTTGCTTTTTCTTTAAGTATTCAAAAATCACTTTGTAATCAAATTCTTCTTAATAAGCAAAGCAAATATTGTTTTAAAATAGATAAAAAAATAGAAAAACTTAAAAAAGAAATCTCTGTTCTTTTAGAAAAAATTACAAATGAAGAGTCGTTAATATTAATTTTAAACAAACAAGCAGAATTAAAAGAAGAAATCAAAGAGTCTTCACTATACAAAAACATTGAATACATAAAATCATGTATTAATTTATTAGATGATTTAAAAAAATATAATAATGCGCTTATGCAACCAAAGCTTTTGCAAAAAATAGATCTATTGCTCCCAAGTATCAAAAAGCAAAAAGCAGAAGATTTGATCTCTGTTCTTTTAGAAGAACGAATTTATTTATTAGAAGCATCAGATGAATTTTTTACAATTAGGTCAGTACTTAACAAAATTGAATTATTATTACAGCAACAGCAAGATCAACTTAATCAGCACTATCTTGTGCTTAGGCAAAGTTCAACTTATGAAAACCTATTGGCAATAAGCAAATTATATACAAATCATGAGCTCATAATGCTTTTAAATAAAAAAATAATAGAACTATGGCATGCATATTTAGAGAAAGAATCAAAACTACTTCAGAAGAAAAATTATAGATATTTTTTATATGAAGAACTCAGCACTCAAAAAGAATTTGATATTTTTTCTTTTACAAAGGAACTACAAGAATTATATGAATTAAAAAATAAATTTTCAATTGATACTTTATTAGAGATATCCTAAAACTTATTCTCCTAAGTCAGCTTTTGAAAAAGTTCTTTTACGTTCAGAATTTGCAACACTTAAAAGTGCGTGAAACGGGGTGAAATTTTTTTGTACATAATCTTTATATGATTCATATAAGAGCAAACCAAAATAATTGCTGATTGGATCTCTATACTGACCTTTAACAGGATGAAACTTTACTTCAAAATCTTCTTTCATGTCAATTGCAAAGCTCATCTCAATAAAAGATTTTACTCCTTTGCAGGAAATCTGGCTTAAAAATCTATCTTTATTTGTTCTGGCTTGTAAAAAAAATTTTTTAAATTTTTCATGAATCTTAGACTCCCTTGGAGGCTTTGACAAAACGTTTCTACCAATATTAATAATATGATAAGGGTCTAAACTATCACGACAAGCATCAGTGCAATCTGGAAAAATAGGCTTAATATATAAATTCTTATTAACAACTGTAACTTTCACATTAATTTTAGAAAGATTTATTAAATAATCATAAGCACTTAAAGTAAATTTTTTCTTTTTATCATGCTCTACACAAGAAGAACATGCTGTAGCTTGTCTACAATCTACTAAGTCATGCTTTTTTTTATTTTGATCTAAAAAAGCATTTCTTTTGGAAAAAAAGCTATTTCTTGATTTATTTTTTTTAAAATTTCACTTTCTTTTTCTTCCTCTTTACTAAAAGAGGAGGGTCTTTCAGAGTTAAAAGCATAATTGACAACAAAAGAAAAGTTTAAAATAACTAAAAAAGTTGTTCTATAATTCATAAAAACTCGTTCTATTTAAATACATAATTAAAATTATTTATATATAATGTATTATATATTTATATATAATTTTTTAAATTTTTATCGTAAATGAAATTTTATTTTGGAATTAGTAAGATTAAATCAAGCAATAATCACGTCCTTTATATTAACAATAAGTTGTATCACAGGCATATTATTTTCTAAATTCATAGAATATAAGCTTTTAATACTGATGTTTTTAATATCCATATATTATATTTATCATAAAAAGTATAAGCTTATTTTTTTAATTTTTTTTATTTTTTCAATTGCAATTATACGATATCAACAGTCAATACAATCACCTCTTCCTTTTAAAGAATTAAAGAATATTTATCTACAAGGCACAGTTCTTGATAAAACATTTTCAAGCAACAATACTTCACCTTATAAAACATTATTTTTTATAAAAAATTTTTATTATAAAAACATAAAACATAAAGCAAATTTTTCTGTTTATATTTATACAAAAGAAAAAAACAAATGCTGGGTTGATGATGAAATAATTTGTGGTCCTATTGATATTAAAAAACCAACAAATGAACAACTATTATATCTTGGCAAAGAAGGTGTAGCTGCATCTATTTTTTGCTCAAAATTAGATTTTAAAATATTAAATCATCCTAAAAAATCATGGCGCAATTGGATATTTTGGCAAAGAGAATTGCTACAAATTAAATTGCGTAAGAAAATGGATGCTGCAACATTTTCTTTATTTTCTTCAGTCTTTATGGGTAATAAAAATTCTGTTGCAAAAAAACTTGATCTCTATAAAAATAATTTTAAATTGTGGGGAATTTCACACCATCTTGCTCGATCTGGCCTCCATTTAATCATTTTTATCTGGATTTGGCATTTTATGTTAAATTTCTTACCATTGCCATTTTTATACAAACACATATTCATTTTTTTTATTACACTTATTTACACACTATTCTCTTGGACAAGTGTTTCTTTTTTGCGTGCAATAATAATGTATATCTTTTATAAATGTGCGCTTTTTTCTGGACATAAAATAAGAGCTTTGCATATCTTGCTAATCACATGTTTATTTTTATTATTTTACAATCCCTTATATCTGTTTGGCTTAGACTTTCAACTTAGTTTTTTACTGTCTTTTCTTCTTTTATGGATTAACGAAATCAAACGCCAGAACAGTCTTTTAGAAAAAACATTGCATCCAAACATTAATAATTGATATTGTTTTGAACTTATTAATATTAAAAAGGACATGTCATGAAAAAAAAATTACTTATATATGTTTTCATAAGCACTTCCATTTTTAGCTCTACAAAAGATATTCAAAATGATTCTTTTTTGCATGATGAAAACAATGAATTAAATACCATTCAACGCAAAAAAATAAATCATTCATCACATATAAATCATACTGCTAATCCCAATAATAATTTTGAAAAAATACAACCTAAAAAAAGTATGACTTGCTTAACATATATGGCTAATGATAATGATCTTGATTATTTTGCTAAAAAAAATTTAGAAGATATGAAAAAAATTGGATCATCAGACTTTATCAATATTTTAGTTCAAATGGATGGACAAGGGCCATATCAAAAAACTAAACGTTTTTATGTAGAAAAAAATAATCTTATTCAAGTTAACAAAAAAGATCCTTTATCTGAAAAAAAATTAGACTTTGGAAGCGCAGAAACACTAGCTGACAGTTGCATATGGGCCATTAAAAAGTATCCTGCAGACCATTATGTTCTTATTTTATGGAACCATGGAATAGGAATACTAGATAGTATTGGCGGTAAAACATCAAATGCATCTGAGGTTTTTAATTTTAATCCAGACACAAATATGCTCGAAATCAATAGACAAATAGATTTTCTTGAATATGCAAAACAACGAGAAGAAGAAAAAAGAGATCGTGGAATATGCTTCTCTGATACATTTGGAACATATTTAACAAATCAAAAATTAATTGATGCTTTAGCAACAGTTAAGCAACAAACTAATGGTATAAAATTTGATATTATTGCATTTGACGCATGCTTAATGGGAATGATAGAAGTTGGCAATCTTCTTTCTCCGTTTGCAAATATAATGGTTGGATCTCAAGAATTAGAGCTAGGAGCTGGATACCCATATCATAAAATCTTTGAGCCTTTTTTAACAAAAGCACTCAAGCCTTATGAATTTGCGCAACATATTGTTGCAGAATACAGCAATCATTATAAAAATATAAGCAATGATTATACTTTATCAGCTATTGATTTAACAGAATTGTATAAAGTTGAAATATCACTAGAAAAGACAATTTCGTTGCTTTTAGAAGCCTTGCAATATCAACGCAACAATTCTGTGCATAGACTCATTCAAATTAGTAAAAATAGAAGAATGTGCACTTGTTTTTCAGAACCTACATACATAGATTTGTGCGATTTTTTAAATAATATGATTGAGTCAATAGAACATATGAATATTGATCAAGAAAAAGCTTTTATAAAAACAGAGCTAAAAGAATCATTTATTCAGACACGAAATTTAGTAAAAACTGTTATATTTGCAAATGAATCAGGAAAAAATTTACCAAAAGCATATGGCCTTTCTATTTATTTTCCAATAAGAGGAATTCATAGCTCGTACCTAAAAACACCATTTGCTCAAAATTATTCCTGGACAAAACTTATTAGAGCAATTATTTAAGAAAATTAAAATTGTAAAAGCATTATTTAATTATTAATCTAAATAAAAACACTGAGAACATAATGCTTTTACAACAACATATAAAACAAAAGCTTCTTGAAGAACTCTATGCATCTTATAAAAACTGTATACTATGCCCTCTTTCAAAAGAAAGAACTCAAATTGTTCCTGGCAGAGGAAATCCAACCGCTTCGCTTATGTTTATAGGGGAAGGCCCTGGAAAGGAAGAAGACATTAAGGGAGAGCCTTTTGTAGGAAGATCTGGAAAACTTCTTAATAAAATATTTCAAGAACTAAATATCGCTGAAAATGATTTTTATATAACTAACATTGTAAAATGTAGACCTCCAGATAATAAAACACCAACACCCTCTGAAAGCTTAATATGCACAAAGCATTTGCTTGTTAAAGAAATTGAAATTATAAATCCTAAAGTAATTTGTACCCTAGGAAGCACAGCTTCTCAATTTTTTACACCTAAAAAAACAAGACTTGAAGAGCTTAAAAAAACAACATTAAGTTATCATAATGCAATTGTGATTGTTGCATACCATCCAGCATACATACTAAGAAACTTTAAAAAATACTCCCTATTGTTAGATGACATAAAAAAAGCATTTGATCTCTCAAAAAATCAAAATAGAAATTAATATCAAAAAATAAAAAGCTTATTAAAAATATAATATTCTTATAATAGAAATTGTGGATAAGTGGTGGATAAGTGGTGGATAAGTGGTGGATAGCTTTAATTTTAATCTAGCAAAAAAGCTTCAAAACGCTCAGCTGATCGATATTTTAAATATAAAAATCATCAAAAAGCTCTGTAGAGGCATGTTTTAAAGGTTATCCACATTTATGGTAAAAGTTATCCACCACTTATCCACCACTTATCCACATGTTAAAAAATTAAAAAAACCATTTATATAAGCATGTTTTAAGGCTTTTTAATAAAAGTTATCCACAGTCTAGCCGGAAGATATATTATTATTATATATAAATATATATTTAGAGAGATAATAAAACGACCAAAAATGAGATGTAAAAGTTGAAAAAGAAAAAACAAGACTTTTTATTTTTTTTGAATCTGATATTATTTTTATCAGAAAAAGTCTTCAAAAATTGTAAACTAACCCCTCAAATGTATAGGAATTTTAAGTGAAACTCTCAGAAGTTATAGAAGCGCTTGTAGAAGAAAGAGGCCTAGAAGAAGATATTTTAAGCGATATTGTATGCGAGGGAATGTTAGCTGCATACGAAAAACGCTATCCAAATCTTTTTTTACGTGTTTCATTTGACAAGAAAAAAGATACTCTTTCCATTGAAGTAGAAAAAGACGTTGTTTCTGTAGTTGAAGATGATGAATTTGAAATTTCTCTAAGAAAAGCAAAGGCAATAAACGATACAATTGCTGCTGGAGATAAGCTTTGGGTTCCTTTTACTTTACCAATTGGACGAATTGAAATTTTAAAAGCAAAGCAAATTATTGCCCAAAAAATTAGACAAATTGAAGCTCTTGCTGTTTACAAGTCATTTAAAGATAAAGAAAATACTATTGTGCAAGGGGTTGTACATAAGATAGAACGCGGTGGTGCTACAATTAAGATTCAAGATCATCTTGCGTTTTTACCAAAATCTTTAAGTGTTCCAGGTGAAAGATTGCCTTTGGGCCACCCAATTAGAGTTTTAATTAAAGAGGTTTTAGAGCAACCTAAAAACGAAAATCAGCTTATTCTTGATAGATCTTCGGCTATTTTTGTTGAAAAATTATTTGGCTTAGAGATTCCTGAAGTTTTTGAAAGATTGGTAGAGATTAAAAAAATTGTTCGAATACCTGGCTATAAAACAAAAATAGCTGTTATTTCTCATGATACAAATATTGACCCTGTAGGAACTTGTGTTGGTGTTGGTGGCGTTAGAATTAAGCCTATTTTAAAAGAACTAGGCAATGAAAAAGTCGATATTATTGCATGGACAGATAATTTAGAGTTATTAATAAAGAACTCCTTAAAACCTGCAGAGATTAATAGAGTTGAGTTGTCTGATGATAATTTAGCGGCTAAGATTATGTTAGATGACGACCAAAGGTCTCTTGCTATAGGTAAAATGGGTCAAAATATAACTTTAGCATCAGAATTGTCAGGTGTTCATATAGAACTAATGCAAAGTGATTATGGAAATCTTGATGAAAAATTAAGTGAAGAATTTTAATAAAAAAGTATAAAAAATGAAGTAGGTCAAATGCGAGTACATGAATTTGCAAAAAAATATAACGTGACGAGTAAACAGGTTTTAGATTTTTTAAAAAAAGAAGGTCTTGATCTGAAAAGTCATGTATCGGTTATCTCTGAAGAAATGGTTAATGTATTGCAAAAACACTTTTCTTCTGAAGATAGCAGGCAAAAAAAAGAAGACACTCGCATTGAAGTAAGATCAAATAATATAAGTGCTTCACAAACTAACCTAACCCTACAAAAAGAAAAAAGCGTGAAAAAAACTGTTTCTAATTCTCAAAAAAAATCAACAAATCCTATGATTCAAACTAAAAAATATGTTGATTTTGATAATTCAAAAAAATTTCAATACAAAAAAACAGACATTAAAAAAAATGTTAAACAAGAAGAGGTTTTTGAATTAAAACCTTTAACTTTAGAGCCAATTATTATTGCTGATTTTTGTCAGCGAATCAATAGGCCTGTTAGTGATGTAATCATAACCCTTCTGAAAGATGGGCAGGTTTGTACAAAAAATCATTTACTTACAGTTGAGCAAGTAGAAAAGCTTGCAAAAATATATGAAATAGAGCTTGTAAAACCTGTTTTTAAAAAAACAACATCTGACTCTTTTCATGAATTAAATACAAATTCTTCTTTGGGTAACGGTGTTTCTAGGCTGCCTGTAGTTGTTATTATGGGTCATGTTGATCATGGCAAGACTAGTTTGCTTGATTATATTAGAAAAACACGTGTTGCCGCAAAAGAAAAAGGTGGCATTACACAACATCTTGGTGCTTATGAAGCTCATACGCCTCAAGGGAATCTTGTTTTTCTCGATACTCCAGGTCATGAGGCTTTTTCTAAAATTAGACAAAGAGGAGCTTCTGTTGCCGATGTTGCTGTGTTAGTTGTTGCCGCAGATGATGGTGTTATGCCTCAAACTGTTGAGTCAATTAAAGCTATTCAGGCAATGCAGCTACCAATAGTTGTTGCAATTAATAAAATTGATAAAGCAGATATTTCTCGTGTTGAAATTATCAAAAGACAATTATCTCAATATGGTGTTATTACTGAAGAGTGGGGAGGGCAGGTAGTTTGTTGTCCTATTTCTGCAAAAACAGGACAAGGTGTTGATGGTTTGCTTGAGATGATTCTTTTGCAAGCTGAAATGTTAGAACTTAAAACAATTACAACTGTTCCTGCGCAAGGTTATATTTTAGAATCAAAAATCGAACGAGGAAGAGGCCCTGTTGCAACAGTTTTATTTCGCCAGGGGGTCCTTAAAGTAGGCGACTTTTTTAATGCAGGAAAAGTTTGGGGTAAGGTTTCTTCAATTGTTGATTGTTATGGAACTCAGCAAAAGCAAATTGGGGCTTCAGTTCCTGTTATAATTTCTGGATTTGAAGAATTTCCTTCAACAGGTGAACTTTTGAGAGTTATTTCAGAAGAAGAATATCGTAAAGAGCGTGGAGTGAAAAATAGAGCAACTAATTTACGAGTATCGTCTAATTTAGATAAAGAAACATTGCCTCTTATTATAAAGGCAGATACAAATTCTTCATTAGAAGCTGTTCTTGATGGAATTGAAAAAATTTCAAAGAATGCCGACATTAGTTATTTTGTGGTTCATGCAGCAGTTGGTAACGTTACAGAAAATGACGTTATTTTAGCAGAAACTTCTAATGCATTAGTTGTCGGATTTCATACAAAAATTGAAACAGCAGCTCATCAATTTGCAAGAAATAGCAAAGTAACAATTCTAGCTTTTGATATTATTTATAAATTATTTGAAGATTTAGAGATTCGATCTCAAAAAGCAAAAGTTATTGAAAAGAAAGAAGTTAAAATTGGAGAAGCCACTGTTCTTAAAGTTTTTGATATTAAAAAACTTGGTGTTATTGCTGGATGCTATATTCGAGAAGGCAGATTTTCTGAAAATGGAAATGTCATTATCAAGCGAGGCAAAAAGCAAGTAGGCGAAGGAAAAGTAAAAAGCCTTCAAAGAGATAAAAAAACTGTAAAAGAAGTGCATACTGGATTTGAATGTGCTTTCATAGTAGATGGATTTGTCGATTGGCAAGTTGATGACATTGTTGAATGCTATTTAAAAGTATAGCTTGAATAAATATAATAATAATAAAGCCAAGAATTTCTTGGCTTTATTATTATAGAAAAAGATTAGAGTAGTTATGATGTATCAAATATTTTTATATGGTTTTTCTTCTTTTATAATTACATTAGTAGTTATTCCCTTTTTTTCTAAGATTGCTTTTTTTTTGGGAATTATTGATATTCCTGATGGCAAAATAAAAATTCATAAAAAAATAACACCTTATTTTGGAGGTGTTTCCATTTTTTTTTCTTTTTTAATAGTTGCATATTATGCAAATCTTTTTAAAACTACACATTTTTTAATTAATTTTTTTGGGATATCGCTTTTAGTTATTGTTGGGCTTATTGATGATATTTATGTTATGCGGCCATTGCAAAAACTTTTTGGACAAATGCTAGCAACTATAGTTTTTTTGTCAGCAGGGAATTTTTTAAAAGCATCATACCTGCCTAGAGGAATTGCTTTTTTGATAACTGTTCTTTGGTTTTTAACTAGCATGAATGCTTTAAATCTTGTTGATATAATGGATGGACTTGCTGGGATTATTAGTCTTTTTGCATCTATTTCATTTTTTTTATTAGCATATTATTTAAATAATTATGAAATAATGATTTGGAGCAGCCTTCTTATTGGAGGTATTTTAGGCTTTCTTTGGTATAACAAACCACAGGCAAAAATTTATCTTGGAGATGCAGGATCTTTAATGATGGGGGGTGTTTTAAGCTTATTACCATTTAATCTAGGGAGATTAGATAGATTTAATGATCATATTTTTATTACAGGGGTTATTATTTTAGCAATTCCACTAATGGAAACTTTCTTGTTAATCATTATAAGATCTTATAAAAACAAACCATTTTATTTAGGAAGCCCCGATCATAGCATATGTTATTTACGTGATAAAAAATGGAATGAAAAAAAGATCCTTTTATTTTTTGCTTTTATAGCTACCTACTTGTCGCTTGTTGCGCAAATGTTTTTTTTATATAAAATATCTTTCTTTGCAACAACCAGCATGCTTTGTGTTTTGTTGCTTTTTTCAATATTTATAATTTATGGAAAGAAATGCATCATGTAAAAAATGCAGATTTGTTGCTTTTTTCATTAAATATCAAAATTGAATGTTTTTATTTTTCATGATGTTGCTTTTTTCAAAAAATAAATTGAATTGTTTTTGAAAAATAAAATGAGATTCTGTAAATGCTTTAAGAACTCTTTTTGTAGATAGAGTGATTGATAAAGCACTGCGTATAAATGGGGGAGAAGAGATTTTTTAAATGATTCTTTCTTGGCTAGTTCTCTTCTCTTTCGTTTTAATCTTTTCAAATAAAAGCTTTTAACTTTTTTAAATTTTCTAAATCGCTTAGATCGTTTATTTTTGGGGTTTCTATAATTTTAGGAATATTGCTGAGCGCCACATCATTCATAATAAATTGAAAGGCTTCTGTTCCTATTTTCCCTTTTCCAATTTCTTCATGCCTATCAACATTTTTGCCGCATTCATTTTTTGAATCGTTAAGATGTATACATTTTAATTTTTCGATTCCTATAATTTGATCAAATTTTTTCCATAAATCGTCATAATCTTTTTTGGTTGAGAATCTATAACCACTTGCAAAAAGGTGGCAGGTATCAATACATATTCCAACATTCTTGTTGTTTCTTAATAAAGAAAGTATTTTTGCAAGTTGTTCAAATGTATGACCTAAGGAGGTGCCTTGCCCAGCCATTGTTTCGAGTAAAACACAGGTGCTTTGATTACTTGACTCAAGGGCTTCGTCTATACCTTGAGCTATCCATTTAAGAGCTTGATTTTCTTCTCCATTTAATTTTGCTCCTGGGTGTAATATTGCATAGGGTATAGATAATTCATTACATCGAATTATTTCTTCCTTTAGTGCTACGACAGATTTTTCTCTTATCGTATTGTCTGGGGATGCTAAATTTATAAGATATGAACAATGAGATATTGTCATTATATCAAAGTCTTTTTGAGCTTTGTGAAATTGAGTTATTTCTTCTTTAGTTAGCTTTTTTGATTTCCATTGCCTGTTGTTTTTTGTGAAAATTTGAATAACTGTGCATTCTATTTCTTTGCCTTTAATAATTGCATTATAAAGCCCTCCTTCGGTTGACATGTGTGCCCCTAATAAGGGTTTTTCATATTTTTTTATCATTACAGTATCCTTGGTCTGAAGTTAGTATTTTTTATCTAATGATTATACTTAAGAGCCCGTTCTATAAGTAGTTATTTTTAAAAAATTGACAAAGAGGCTCACTCTATTACACTAGCCGATAATTTAGTTCTCAATCATCAAGCCTATAAAGGCTTTATGAGTCTTTTTTTTAAAAAATAAACAATAATATTTAGGAAAGGGTTTTTATAGTGTTTAAAAAATTTAAAAAATTTTTTTTACTTTTTGTAACTTTTTTTGGAACATTTTCTTCTTTTGCAAAATTTCAATATTTTAATCAAGATTTAAATGAAAACCTTGAATTTAAAGGTAAAATTGCTACAGGTACAAACTTTGATATTTTTTCATCTTTACTTAATAATTCTGTAAGTGCAGATAAGGGTTTTGCTAATAGAATCAGCTTTGATGCTTTTTTTAATATAAATAATCCTGTAGTTGAGGCTGTTTTAGATTTACGCATGAAAGCTGTGTGGGGTAATAATAAAACGAGTAAAACATCTTTTGTTCAGTTAAAAGATGATGGAGGCTATTTACAACCACTTGATGAAGCTCACCAGCATACTGTTAATTTGCCTTTAACTTGGTTGCGTGAAGCTTGGTTTCAAGTTGACCTAAGAGAGGCTCTTGGATTAAATGCTCCATTTCATAGTTTAACTATTGGGTCTTTTCCTTTTCAATTAGGACGTGGTATTGCATTAGGAGATGCTTACGCTGTTAATCCTGGTACATTAGGATTTTATACAGACGGCACTGTAGATCAATACGCATACGGTGTAAAATTTACCGGTGGATTTTTTAAAGATTTTGATTTTTCTTATGATATATATACTGCAATTTTACAAAACAATAGCACTGGAATATCTGATAACTTAATGAAAACTCAGGCTCAGTTTTTTGACAGACCCCCAGATTCATCACGTGGCTTTGGTAAAGTTAATTGGATCGGAGCTGTTCGTTTAAATATTACTCCTGTTTCCACACATACTTCAAAATTAAAATTTGAACCATATGTTGTTCATAATAGCGCTCCAGAGCAAACAATAGAAGTTTATGCTGATGCTAAAAGTAAATTAACAAGCGTTGGTATGGCTATGGATGCTGTATATAATGATTGGGAAGGTGGTTTTGACGGAGCAATGAATTTTGGAGCTCAAGATGTAAGAGGACTTGATCGTAACGTTATTCAAAGATTGAATGTTAATGGGGTTACAACATATACATTTTCAGATGTATATACCGTTAATCCTGCAGTTTATCCTGTAGGACCAGCTGAACAGCTTGTTTATAATGCATTAGACACTGCAACAAGAAAAGCGGTAAATAGTGTTCCAAGATCAATAGATTTTAATGGAGCTCAAATTCCAGGGACAACTTATTATAATAGCCCTATTCGCTTCAGAGCGCCTTATACTAATATTTACAAAGGATATATGTTTGTAAGTGATATTGGTTATTGGGCATATAAAAGAGACTTAAAACTTGCTTTTACAGCTGGTATTGCAAGTGGAGATATGAATCCAAATACTAATTTATTAGATCCTTTAGCTTCTAAGGTTGATGGAGATTATAAGGGTTTTGTGAGTTTGCAAGAGTTATATGCTGGTAAATTAGTTAAGAGTGTCTTTGTGATGGGTGGAAGCAAGAAGCTTGTTCGACCTCTTTCTACACCTCCAACTGGAAACTTGTTTTCAACAATAGTTGATACTTTTAGTAATTTAGTTTTTACGGGTGTTAGTTTAAGTTATTTAAATAAAGAATCACATTTTAAGACTGCTTTAAATCCAAATCTTCTTGTTTATTGGGAGCAGGCTCCTGGAAATAAATTTGATTTATTAACAAAGCTTACAACTGATCAAAAAGCAAGCAAGTTTTTGGGAACAGAATTTAATTTAATATCTAGAGCAAATTTAAGTGATAACGTTGTTGTTGATTTTATGATGGCAGTGTTTCAGCCAGGCTCTCATTATGTTGATGTTCATGGTCAGCCATTTACATTAGCCCAAAGAAAGCAACTTGATTCAGTTGACCCTACAGATTTGCCGGATTATTTCCCGCTCTTGTGGAGTGATGTTGCGTATAGTTTTGCAACTGGATTAACTTATACATTTTAATTAATTGATTAATTTATTCATTGATCAATGCTTTTGAATCTATGTAAAAGACATATTTTTTTATATATGTCTTTTATTATATAAATATCTAACTTTCTAATCGGAAGTAGTTATGTTAAAGTAATCAATTATTTATATGTTTATAAATAGTAATTAATAGACATTTTATTTTTGATCAATCAAGGGAAAAAATGGCAATACAAACTTGGAAGCGTACAGTAGAGTGCGGATTAGTTGGAGAAAAAAATCTAAATCAGGAAGTTGTGCTTAATGGTTGGATTTCTAGAAGAAGAGATCATGGAGGATTGATTTTTGTTGATTTGCGTGATCGTACTGGAATTATGCAAATTGTGTTTAATCCTGATTATTCTAAAGAAGCTCATGACCAAGCTCAAAACTTACGCTCAGAGTTTGTTATTTCTGTTACTGGCAAAGTTGTAAAGCGATCAAATGAAACAATTAATGATAAAATGCCAACAGGTAAATTTGAATTACAAGTTTCTTCGATGATTCTTCTTAATAGTGCAAAACAATTACCGTTTGCTCTTGAAGATGGCGAAAAAATTGATGAAGAATTGCGTCTTCGTTATCGTTATTTAGACCTTCGTAGACCAGAAATGCAACAACGTTTAGCTTTGCGTAGTATTGTTCTTTTTACTATGCGTGAATTTTTTATACAACGCGGATTTTTTGAAATTGAAACTCCTGTTTTAACAAAAAACACACCAGAAGGAGCGCGTGAATTTTTGGTTCCAAGCAGACTACATCATGGTTCTGTTTATTCTCTTCCTCAGTCGCCACAACTATATAAACAGTTGTTAATGGCAGGTGGAATAGAGCGATATTTCCAAATAGCACGTTGCTTTAGAGATGAAGATTTGCGAGCAGATAGGCAGCCTGAATTTACTCAGCTTGATATAGAAATGTCTTTTATTGATGCTCATGATATTCGTGGTGTTATTGATCAAATGCTCGTTTATGTATTTAAAAAAATTTTTAATATAGAAATCAAACTTCCCCTTCCGGTAATTACTTACCAACAAGCATTTCATGCGTACGGAAGTGATAAGCCTGACTTAAGATTTGGTATGCCAATTTATGATGCTTCATCGCTTTTTGAAAAAACAGAATTAAAGTTTTTACAAACTGTTTTGGAAAAAGGTGGCAAAGTAGGTGCATTACATGTTAATAAGTCAACGTTTACTCGATCTCAACTTGATTCATGGGTAACAAAAGCGCAAGAGTTTGGAGCAAAAGGATTGCTTTATGTTAGATTTGCCTCAGATGGGTCTATTGAATCTCCTGTATCAAATTTTTTACCAAATGATTTTTATGAAAAATCTAAGGCTATTTTTAAAGATCTCGAATATGGCGATACTTTGTTTTTTGTTGCAGGTCAATATAAATTAACTTGGGAAATACTTGGACGCTTAAGATTAGGTCTTGGTAAAGAATTAGGTCTTATTAATCAAGACATTTTGCATTTATGTTGGGTTGTCGATTTTCCACTTTTTGAAATGGATGAAGAAACTGGGAAATGGAATTCTGTGCACCACCCATTTACTGCTCCAGCAGTTGGATGGGAGCAGCAATCTCCTGATCAAATGACAGCTCAAGCATATGATTTAGTTTGCAATGGTATGGAGCTTGGAGGAGGTTCTATACGTATTTACAACAAAGAACTACAGGCGAAAGTTTTTGAATTGCTTGGCCTTAAAGAAGAAGACATGCAAAAGAAATTTGGATTTTTACTTGAAGCTCTTGAGTATGGATTTCCCCCTCTTGGCGGTATAGCTTTAGGCATTGATAGATTTATTATGATTCTTGCAAAAGTAAATTCAATTCGAGAAGTTATTGCATTTCCTAAAACTCAAAGAGGTCACGATCCTATGATGCAGGCTCCAACAACTGCGGAAGCTTCAGTTCTTCGAGAATATGGTTTATCTGTGCTTGCACAAAAAGATAAATTTAAAAAAGAGTAATAAAAAAGAAAGGGAGAGTGAGTGAACATTTCCAGAGTTAGAGCAAAAGAAATTTTTGACTCTAGAGGATATCCTACATTGGCTTGCTTAATTTCATTGGAGGATGGAACTACCGTTGAAGCTTCAGTTCCATCTGATTGGTATGAAAATTCTGCTGATTATTTAGACCTAAATGACACAGAGAATTACTCTATTGCGGATTTAATTAAAATGATTGAATCTGTAATAGCGCCAATTTTAATTGGCAGAGAGCCAGACGTTTCTTTAATGGATGCAATTTTATTGGACTTCTATAAGAATAGTATCGATAAAGATAAAAAAAAAATTAGAAAAAGTGCATTATTGGCTGTTAGTATGGCTATATGCAAAGCACAAGCGATTATTTATGAATGTGAAGTTTTTGAATTAATAACGGAATTGTTTAATGCAGAGACTGTGCTTTTGCCATTCCCATTCATAACTATTGTAGAAGGTGGGACTTCTTCTGATTCATCATTTCCTTTTAAAGAAATTTTATTAGTTCCAGTTGGTGCTCAAAATTTTAAACATTCATTTGAGCAAGCAATAATTGTTTCTAAATGTTTAAGTGAACTTCTTAAAGAAAATAAAAAACATATCGCCATAGGAGACAAAGGAGGTATTAATGCCAACTTTTCTTCAATTTTTGAACCATTTGATTTTATTGTAGAAGCATTAAAGCAATCAAAACTTAATGATGTTTTTGTTATTGGAATTAATGCAGGATCTCAGCATTTTTTTAATCAAAATACTGGAAAATATTTAATTTTTTCAGAAGAAAAAAATTCTGAAGAAATGTTAAAACTTTACAAAAAAATTGCTGATACTTATCCATTGTTTTCTATAGAGGATGGATTTTCTAATCAAGATGAAGAGGGTTGGAAAAATTTAACTCATGATTTAGGAAAGACTTTGCAAATCATAGGTAATGATTTATTTTCTTCTGAAGAAAGCAAAATACTACGTGGATTACAGGATGGCGTAGCAAATAGTATAGTAATAAAACCTAATATAATAGGAACTGTAACTGAAATATTACAGGCGATTGCATTTGTTCAAGAATTGGGGGCTAATGTAATTATTTCTCATAGCTTAGGTGAAACAAATGAAACGTTTATAACAGATCTTGTTGTTGGCACAAGTGCTGGGCAAATTAAACTTGGCGGTTGTTCAAGAGGTGAACGCATAGCAAAGTACAATCGACTTATAGAGATAGAAGATAATTTAACTATGTATCTTTTAGATCAGATTGATTGATCGATCTCAACTTTTAATTAATAGGTTTAAGTTGTGATGCTAATTTTTTTAAATTAGCATCTTCTTTATTAAGATACTCAAAATTGTTATTTGATTCTTCTTCTTTTTTTTCTCTAATTATATTTTCTGGATGCTTTACAATAATCTTAGGGATTCCTGTTTTTGTTCGTTCAATTATTTTTTTCTGTGAGGATTCATTTTGTTGATTATTAAGCTCTTCCATTAAAATTGCTTCATTTAAAACTTCATCTGTTTCTTTTTTTACGTTATTTATTTTTGGAGGAGCTTGGACAATTAATTTTGGTAATCCAGTAGCTGTTTTGTCTAATTCTGTTTTGTCTGGAGATGGAATTAAAGAAACGGATTCTTTAATGTCAGATGGAGAGAGTTGCTCATTTTTATTTACAATAATTATTTTTGAAGATCGTTCATTCTCTAAATCAATATCTTGATCAAATAGGTCTTTTTTGCCGAGCATTTTTACTTTTTTAACTGCTAATTCATCTTGATCAGAGCCAAAAAACCAGTGAGTAATAGGATCTTTTAAACTTTCCATATTGTTGTTATCAAACATTTTATTAACGTTAGATATTTTACTTGCGGTGTATGCATCAAATATACCTTCTTTTCTTGGCATTATGATGCGAGGAGATATAAAAACAAGAAGATTGTCTTTTGATTTTGCATTGTCTTTGCTTTTAAAAAGATTACCAACTACTGGAATTCTACTTAAAATTGGTGTTGAGCGCTCACTTTTTGTTAAAGTTGTTTTTGTTAATCCTCCAAGAACTAATATTTCGCCATCACGAATATTGACGTTTGTATGTATTGCTCTATTTAAAATAACTGTTGAGTTAGTATCTTGATATTCTTGAATAGATACATCTATTGCTAAATTAATTCTCATATCACGGCTTATCATAGGAGTTAATTTAACACCTAAGGTAGCTTTGACGTTTTCTTTATATGATTGTACACCACCACCACCAGGAATAACGCTTGATCCACCTGCAAGCAATTTGCTTTGAACTGTGCTAAATGATCCTGGTTGATTATTGAGCGTAACAATAAATGGTTGTGAAAGTATTTTTGCATCTTGATATGTATTAAGCATTTGCGTAATAAGCCACATACCATTAGTTGCAGGATCTTTAAATGATAAAATAAATGAACCTGCTGTAAAACCAGAAGCCATATTTTCTTGGTTTCCTGCAGAGTTGTTACCAGTTTTTTGCAAAAGATCAGACTTAAGCTGATCGCCACTAGTACTATTTATTGCTGGAGCTTCAATAAATACTCCATTTGCGTTACCACCTAAGTGTGATGTTTGGAAATTTGCACTTCCAATGCTTAAACTAGAAAGATTGCGTAATTGAGCGCCAAGAATTTTATCTTCAGCTACAGTCAAGTCAACAATTAACACTTCAATGGCTACTTGAAGCTGAGGCTTATCTAAGTCTTTAATAAGTTTTTCTATTCTTAACCAGTCATCTCGTTTTGCTGCAATAATTAATCGATTACCTGCTTGATTATTGGCAGAAACATTACCAGAAGAAACGCTAGCAAGCGTTGCTGGGTTAACTGCTTGTGTTGATTCTGCGACTATTTTTACATCTTTAAAATATTGTTGCCCAGAGCTATTGGCAGTAGAACCACTTGATTGACTTGAGGCAGCTCCTTGTGAAGCTAAAATACTGCTTAATGTTTGTTTAAATGTTGCTGCATCTAGATATTGTAAATCATAAATATGTAAAATTGATTCTCCTGAATCTAATTTTATATCAATAAATTCTTCTATAAATAATTTTATACGAGCAAGGGGTTCTTTTTTGCCTAATAAAATAAGAGAATTTGTTCGAGGTTCTGGAACAATACGAATGTTTTTTGAAAAATATTGAGACATTGCTGGTGCTCCAATATCCCCTGCCATTTGCTTTCCTGATGGATTAATTATTGATTGTAAGTAAGCAGCAATTGTTGTTGCTACGGTGTGTTTGAGTTTAACAACTTCTCTTCCTTCGTTGCCCAGCATCCTTTCATCAAGTTCTTTAAGAAGATTGATAGTTGAAGCAATATGACGAGCTCCATCAGTTATTACAATTCCGTTACTACCATCATCTAAAGGTAATATTGTTGCATCTTTGGAAAGAAATGCTTGTAATATATCTATAACAGATCCGCTATTTGAGTCACCTGAAAGTTGCATGTTATAAAAATAGTAAAGATAACGAATTTTTTCATCAGTATTAGGAATAACACTTGTGCTGGTTTGTACATAAAGAGGAAATGGTTGACGCGATGTGTCTTTAGGATCATTTTTTATGATTGTTACAAACTCTCTTTGAAAGATTACCGAATATCCACATATTCTTAAAAAGCTCAAAAGCCTTTCCCACGCCTCTCCAACAGTTATTTTTTCTGGCATTTCAAAAGTAACTTTTTCAGCGATTGATTGTTGCCCTGCTGGAATTACTATATTGAGACCTTTTTCTTCGGCAAGCATGTTTATTATTTCAATTAATGGAGCTTGATTAAATCTAAATGATATAAGTTTTTCATCTACTGAAAAATCCTCTTGTTTTTTGAAGACAGTAGAATTTTTTGTAACAGGTATAATTTCTGCTGACAAGCTCCAAGAAGCTAGAGCTGTGAGTGAAAATAAAATAAAGGCAAGCTTCTTCATGATAAAACCTTTTTAAACTGCTTTTTTTCTATTATCTTCTAATGTTAATGTTGCAATTGTAATATTAACATCAATCAAAGAATCTTTTTTTGTTATTACGAGCTCTTTCATGTAAATACGATCTTTTTCTTCTAGAGTTTGTAGTAAGTTACATAATTGATGAGTGTCGATTCCATTTAACAATGCATTTAATCTTATTTCTGTATAGCGTCCGCTTAGTATATCTTCTTCAGAAACTTCTGATTGTCGACGTTGATGTGCTTCTAAGTTTAATTTTTTTATAGTGTCATCATAGAAATTTTTAATTCTAAATGTTGGTTCTTGTTCTAAAATTGTATTTATTTCTTCACTTTGTTTTTTTACTTTTGCAAGCCTTCTGAGTAATTGTGCTGTCTCTTGTTCTTTTTTATAATCTTCTTGAAGTGAATTTTTATATGAAGCAATAGTTGTTAAAGATGCATACATAATAAAAGCGCAAACTAAAACATTTGCTCCTAAAAATATTCCTATATTTTTATAAAAATCTTTAGTGTCAAGTGTATAAAGATAATCATGTATTTTTTGAAATATATTGATCATGATCTTTCCTCTTGATTTATAAGTGTAAGAGGCATAGAAAATTCTGTTTTTTGTAGATTTGGCACTTGCACAAATAAGTTTGTATTTTTTAATTGTTTAATTAATTCTTCTACTGCATCAAAACTTCGTACATTACCATCAAGAATAATACCATTTTTATTAAAGGTCATTTTTTTAAGATTAAGCCCTAATGTTTCTCTGTCTATCATTGTGCTTAATTCAAATAAATAGGTTAAAAATGAATGTTTTGTTTGGCTTGAAAATGCAAACCAAATATTTTCTTCTTTTGCTATTTCTGTTTTTGCTTTTCTGATAGATTCTGAAGCTGAATTTGATTTAAGCGAGGGTAATGCAGCTTTTAAATCTTTAACAATACTCGTTTTAATTTTTTCTGATTCATTTTTGAATTTTTTTATTTCAAAAAAAGCATCAAGACAAAGTGATGTATATATAATAATTAATAGCGTTGTTATGGTGGCATAATTTATAACGACATTTTTTGAGAGATCTGCACTTTTAGTTGTAATTTGTAAGTTGAAATTTTCAGTTAATGGTAAATCAAGCGATGCAGCAAGATTTGCTAGCGAAATTACATCTTTGTCATCTTCTTTTAATATTTCGATTGAAAATTTTTCTATAATTTTTTTTATATCGTTATAAATGCAAGGAACATTCAATTGTGATGTGGCTTTATCTATAAATTCTGATGAATAAGTCCCAAGAAAAACAATCTCTTTTTCGCCTGTCCAATTTTGAGTGCATGATTCAAGCGTAAAATTAATATTTTGCCACCAATCTTCATTATTGTTGTCTGTATTATTAAGGCTAGAACTTTCTGTTAAAACTCTTATTTTTTTAAGTATATTCTTTTCAAGATACAAAATTATGGTTCTTGCTTCATTTGATGACACAATTAATTTTGCTTTTTCATCAATAGTATTATTAGTTGATAAAAAAAGACCATATATATCAAATGCATCAATTGAAAAAGTATCAACTTTAATTTCAAGCTCTAAAAATAATCGTGTATATGTATCAATTATTTCTTTTTGTAATGCTACAGTAAAAATATCTGAAGTTTGTGTATCTTTATTTTGATTAGTTATTATAAAGTCAAAAACTGCGTTTTCTACAGAAAAAGGCAAATATTCTTGAAGCTCAAATTTTACAACTTGACTAATTTTTTCTTCGTCTAAAAGCGGTATAGTAAGTTCTTTAAAAATTGCATGATCACTGTTTATAACAACTATTACCTCTGTGTATGAACCTATTGCATCAATAATTTTTTTAATTGTGTTAAGTAATGCAAGATCAGCTGTTTCATAATTATCATATAAAATTTTTTCTGTGATGATTTCATTTATAACTTTTGTTCGTGCATGTAATGTTACGCATAGAGCTGAGACAGTTTCTTTTGAAAAGGTAAATGAAACAATCTTTTTCTTAAAAAGATAATAATCATTAATTTTTTCAGGTAAAAATATGTTATGGATCATGCATGCCCCTTTTGTTGCTTTTTCTGAAGTTGACGCTCTTTTATTCTTTCTTTGCGCATTTGTCGTTTTGATAATTTTTTCTCTGTTTGATTTTCAGAAACTGCTTTTTTCCGTTCTTCTGGAGTTCTTCGTCGTTTTCTTTTTGCATCATATAAATGTTCGTGAGGTGTAGGATTGTTCAAGAAAGCAAACTCGCTACCACCACTGTCACTTTCATTAAAAAATGAATTATCAATAGGGTCTTTTTTGCCGCTGCTAATAATTGAACTGTCCATAATATTTTTAACAGTTTTTGTTTTTGATTGAGTATATGTTTTAGCGCCTTCTTCTGTGTTGCTGTAAATGATGCGAGGAGAAATGAAAATTAACAAATTACTCTTTGTTTTTATTTTTTGTTTATTTCTAAACAGCCATCCAATAATAGGAATATCGCCAAGTATTGGCACTTTTGACATGTATACAGCTGTGGAAGTTTTAACTACCCCACCAAGAACTAAAATTTCTTTATCATTAACAATTGCAGCCGTCTGTACAATTTTTTGATTGGTATTCCCATCGGTAATCGCTTCACTGCTAAAGTCAGTCATGTTTATGGAAATGCCCATTTGAATAGCCCCATCAGTACTAATTTGAGGCTTAATAGTTACAGTCAGGTTTGCAGTAATAGGCTGGAAACCTTGTTGTGCCGCACCAGCAGAAAGTGATGTAGAAGTATTAATACGACGAGTCGTTCCCAGCTCTACCAAAGCGGTGTAACCATTTGTTGTTAATAAAAATGGATTAGAAATAACATCTGTTTTTCCGTATGTTTCAAGCACTCTTAACATTCCCCATACACCGCCGGTAAGTTCTGAACCAAATGAAAGGAGCGTTGCCCCTGCTGTTTGATTTTGTGCCAGAGCAATTAAATTACCCAGCAAAGACGATCCAGTTTCTGGCATTACTGCTTGATTAAGGTAACCATTACCAGGCATACCACTTGTTGCAAATTGAGCATTTGGAAAAGGTTGTGCAGGATATTTTTGTCGAATTTGAGCACCAAGTTCTTTTTCATCTGTTACTTCAACGTCTACAATTAAAACTTCAATTGCAACTTGTGGCTGTAAAACATCAAGCTTTTTAATCATTTCTTTAAGTTTTAAATAATCAGCTTCTTCTGCTTTTATAATGAGCCTATTTCCATCAGTATCTGCTGTAATCGTCATGGGTCTAAAATATTGATCTCCATCTCTTACGCCACCAAATTGCCCAGCGGCGGTTGAAGATCCAAAATCAACAACAGAGGTTAAGATTCTTTGCATGTTTTCAGCTTGAGTGTATTGGAGTTCATATATATAAAGAGGTGAATAAGGAAGGTCTAGTGATGTGTCGATAGTAGTTTTTATAAACTCTTCAATTTTATTTATTGCTTTTCTATTGCCTAATATAATTAAAGAGTTAGTTCGAGGTTCTGCAAGAACACGAGCATTTGATGGAAAGAAATTTGATTCTGATTGAGCTTTTGCCGAAAACATTTTTCCAACACCTTGAGGACTTTCTGCATTAGTTAAGTCTGTGTAAAGTTTTACAACATCCTGAGCATCTGCTTTTTTGAGTTTTAATACACTCATACACTCAGGGACTTCTTTATCAAATTCTTTAACAATATTAAGAACTGATCGAATTATAGAACCTTTGTCTACAACAATAATTGCATTAAGCTCTGGAAAGACATTTATTTTGGCAGTGCTGCTTGAAAATGAATTGATCACTTTTTGTATAGTAGCAAGAGGAGCGTTTTTTATAAAAAATACGTAACGTATTTTTCCACTATTATCAGGAATATCAGATATTTTTGAATCAAAATATGTTACAAGAACTTCACTATTTGCATTGGTTACAGATGTTATGTAGTAGAATTTTTTTCTTTCAGTTGGAACAACAGTAAGGCCAGCAATGTCTAAAAATTTAAGAAATAGATTCCATGCTTCATCTCGAGTAAGAGGTTGATTAGTCTTGAAAGTTATTTTGTGACCTTTTAAAACAGATCCACCTTGTGGCATTGGTTCTATATCGTCATCTGCAAAAAATTTGATATCAAATAATTTTTCCATATAGCGAACAAGATTTTCTAGCGTTGCGTCTTCAAAGTAGAAACGAATAATTTGATCTTTGCTGATATCTTCTTTTGATATGTTTATTTTTGATTTTGTTGATTCATTTTTTACATCTAATTTTGGTTCTGGCAAAGGTAATACATGGTCTTTTTTTTCGATTGATTTAACTTCTTGCTCAGTCTTTTGATCTTTTAATGGCAACATTTCTTGCGTGTTTAAAGTTTTGTTTTCTTCAGCAGTTGTTTTTTGAGCAGGCGCTATTGGAGCACTTGTGGAACTTGGTGCTCCTATAATTGGATTACTTATAAAAGATGGAGTGTTTTGTTGAGGTGTTAAATTTGCCAACAGGCTTCTATTTTCCGATGATGCTTGTGCAAGAATGTATACTGAAAAAAGAAGAGATATTTTTAATTTTTTTATTAATTTTATTTTCATTGTGCTTCATCCGAAAATGAGAAATCTTGCAATCTTTTTTCTTGAGCTTCATGCATCATTGCTTTTTTTTGTTCAAGGATTATTTCTTGCATGGTTGGAGCAAATTGGTATTTTTCTTTTAAGAGCGCTATTTTTTGTTGTTCAAGTTCTTCTGGAGAAGGTCCTTCAAGTATTCCTGTTTTATCTGCAACTACTGTATTTAGTTTAGAAGTTTTTTCTATATTTTTAAAAAGAGAATCCTGCAAATCATCAATTTTATATATTAAAATAACAGGCTTATTATTGCGTAAAATTTCTATTTTAAACATATCGCCCTTTTTTAAGCCTGCAACAGCTTTGTATGCTTCTACTTTTTCATTAACAGTTGTTATAGGAAGATTGAAAACTTTTGTTATAATATCATGATTTTCAAATCCCAATGATGTTGCCAGTGTGCTATGATTAATACTTCCTATGCGACATCCAAAACTTTTTCCTTCTTTATAAACTGTTGTTATATCAAAAAGATCAATTAATAATGAAAGATTAGGAATTGCTTGTTGAAATGCTTCTGGATCAACTTTGTAAACTCCATCATCCATTTTATATACAACATCAATCCAACGCTCCTTTTCATTAATTAGCAATGGATCGCTTTTCATATCTTTTTCAGTTAAAAAGAGAGATTCCTGTTGTCCGTTCGACCTGATCAATACAACTCGATTTGAAAATATTTTAATAATTTGAGCGTCTTGGATCATATCACCAACTTTGTAATTTTTTTGTTTTGAAGTTGAATTGTCAGCAATCATGGCAATGTTATTACTATCATCGCTGATGATCATTACTCCTTTAAGTGTTAGACCAAGCGGTGGAAGAAGGGGTTGTTCCGGTTCTGTTGGTATTATAATTTGTGTTTGCGCTGGTGGTTGTGGAGCCTCTTTAAGATGTTCTGGTTGTTGTAATTCTGGTATTGGTTGTTTAACAGTATCAAATAAATCATTCTCATAAATTTTTGATAGTGAAATCGCTTCAACTTTTTTTATAGGCGCTTGACCCGGTGATTGCTTAGGAGAGTTTTTCTTTTTAGGTAATTCCTGACGTGTAAAAAATATAAAACCTAGGCTTAAAAATAAAAGTGTTGCAAGCGAGCTATTTATTATCCACAGTGGATGTCTCATACCAAAAAATCCTTTTCATTATTCATGTGAAAAACACAATACCTAGGTAATCTTGTCAATGTCAAGCCTGAATATTAGTTAAGATATTTATATTTTTTAAGGCGTTGGTAAAGAAGATAAAATTTTATTAATAATTGTATCAGTTGTAACACTTTCTGCTTCAGCATCGTATGATAATAAGATTCTGTGACGAAGAACTGATGGAGCTATAAATTTTATATCATCTGGGATTACAAAATGCCTTCCTTTTAAAAAAGCATATGCTTTTGCAGCTTGCTGCAATGCAAGTGTTGCTCGAGGAGACGCACCGCATTCTATATACATAGAAATTTCTTTTAAATTATATGAAACGGCATTTCTTGTAGCAAAAATAATATCGACGATATAATCTTTTATTTTTTCATCCACATAAACTGTTTCAACAAGTTTTTGTGCCGTAAAAACGTCTTCTTTTGTAATAATTTGGTTAATTCCTTCACAAGAAAGATGCTTTTCTAAAATTTGACGCTCATGTTTTTTTTCTGGATAACTAATAATAATTTTAAACATAAAGCGATCTATTTGAGCTTCTGGCAAGCGATAAGTACCTTCTTGTTCTATTGGATTTTGAGTTGCGCATACTAAAAATGGCTCATCAATATGAAATGTTTCAGAACCGATAGTTACTTGATGTTCTTGCATAGCTTCAAGTAAAGCAGATTGTACTTTTGCAGGAGCTCGATTTATTTCATCAGCAAGTACTAAATTTGCAAAAATTGGACCTTTTTTTGTTGAAAACTCTTGTGTTTTAGGATTATAGATTAATGTTCCAATAACATCTGCAGGAAGCAAATCAGGAGTAAATTGTATCCGAGAAAAAGAAAGTCCAAGTGCTTTGTTTACAGATTTAATAAGTGTTGTTTTTGCAACACCAGGAACACCTTCAAGCAAAATGTGTCCATTGGAAAGAATCGCTAATTGAATAAAAGTAATAGCTTCTTGTTGTCCTATAACTATTTGAGATACTTGTTTAACAAGGTTTTGAAATAATTCACTTTTTTGCTGTATTAAATCAATATTTTTTTGTTCAAATGATTGTATTGTTTGCATAGTAATCTCCTTTGTCGTATTTACTATTTAACAATAATCAATGTATAGAAAAGGGTAAAATTCGCAATATATTATACAATTTTTGCATTAATAAATTTGAAGATCAGATATTTTTATTTTTAATTGCTTAGGTATAGTAAAAAATATTGGCATGCTATTACTTAGATTTAAGGAAGTATTATGATTTTATCAGGAAAAGAAATTAAAAAACGACTTAATAAAGATATAATTATTACACCATTTGAGAATAAAAAAGTTGGACCAAATAGCTATAATTTATCACTTCATAATAAGCTCTTGGTTTATGAAAATGATATTCTCGACATGAAAACCCCAAACTCAGTAAAAGAAATTATTATTCCTGAAGATGGCTTAGTTCTTGACCAGCATACATTGTATCTTGGTCGTACAGTTGAGTATACAAAAACAGAGAATTGCGTTCCCATGCTTGAAGGAAGATCCTCTATTGGCAGACTTGGGCTTTTTATACATGTCACTGCTGGATTTGGTGATGTTGGGTTTGCAGGGTACTGGACACTTGAAATGTATTGTATTAAGCCGATTAGAATTTATCCAAATGTAGAAATTTGTCAGATTTTTTATCACACATTAGAAGGGGAATATGAAGGTTATAAAAGTAATAAATATCAAAATAATAACGATGTGCAGCCAAGTTTGCTTTATAAAGATTTTGAATAAATAATTTTTAAAAAAGGAGTCACTATGTTTTTTCTTTTTCATGCTTTACTGTCATTTCTTGAAGTTATAATTTCTACAGTTGGAGTAGTTATTGTAGTTGTTGGGTTTGCACGATGTGGAGCTTTACTTATGCCATCATTTTTTTTAAATCTTGAGTCTAACGCAGATTTATATAAAAAAGCGCGTTTTCTTCTTGCTCAATATATTTTGTTAGGGCTTGAATTTATGGTAGCAAGCGATGTTATTTATACGGTTATTGCTCGTGATTATGAATCACTTATAATTCTTGTTGCTTTAGTTGCGGTACGCACACTTTTTGCTTTTTCTCTTGAAAGAGAAATACGAGAAGAATAGGTTTAAAAAGTATTACTATCTCCAAGAAGGTCGCTTACGCTTAGGAACTTCTTCTTTAGTACGTTCTGTTTGAATTGGCCCTTTAGTAAGACCTCTAATGAATTGGTACACATAAGGATTATCTGATTCCCAAATGGTTTTAGCATCACCTACATATTGAATTTTACGCTCATTAAGAAGCGCTACGTTGTCTACATACTTAAAAATTTCAATATCATGAGAAATTATAACAGTAGTAATTCCTAATTTTTTTTGAGTATTAAACATTAATTCATGAATGATGCGTGTTGTTATAGGGTCTAATCCGGTTGTTGGCTCATCGTATAGAATTATTTTTGGGTTTACTACAAGTGTTCTTGCAAGACCTACTCGTTTTTTCATACCGCCAGAAATTTCTGAAGGATACTTATGCATTGTTTCTTCTGGAGAAAGATTAACTAATGTTAGTTTTTCTTTAACAATTGGAAGCACTTCTTCTTTTGGAACTCCTTTTTCTAATAAAGGAAGTCCCACGTTTTCAAAAACAGTCAAAGAGTCAAGTAATGCTGCAAATTGAAAAACATAACCTACTTTTTTAAATATATGTTTAAGCTCATCTTCTGAGAGCTTTGTGATATCAACACCATCAATTAAAATATTTCCAGAGGATGGTTTTATAAGACCTATAATTTGCTTTAAAAGAACCGACTTACCTTCTCCTGATTTGCCTATTATACATGTTGCTTGTCCTGTTGGGATAGTGAGACTAACTCCATCGGTAATCCAATCACCGTCATCAGAAAAACGTTTGCGAACATCTATCAGTTCTATCACAAATAAACTCCTGAAGTTATTTAAATAATAATGTTGTTAGAAAGTAGTCTGCTATCAAAATAGAAATAGAACTTATAACTACGCTTTGAGTAGTTGCAAGACCAACACCTTTTGCTCCGCCAGAAGTATAAAAACCTTTATAGCAGCCAACTGCAGAGAATATAAATCCAAAAGCAGCAGCCTTAAGAAGTCCCCCGGTAATATCTGAAAGTTCTACAAAAGTTTTAATACCAGAAATATATTGTTCGCCATTAATAAATAAAACATTAACACAAATTAAATATCCACCAATAATTCCGCAAATCATGCTAAATATAGCTAAAAATGGAATAATTATTGTTGCTCCTAGTATGCGAGGAACCATTAAATACTGATTAGTGTCGATACAGAGCGTTTGAAGTGCTTCAAGTTGTTCTGTAATGCTCATAGTTCCAAGTTCTGCGGTCATAGCAGATCCTGCACGACCAGTTACCATAAGTCCTGTTAAAACAGGTCCAAGCTCTCGTATTAAGCTTAAAGCTACTACTGGCCCAATAAAATCCTCTGCTCCAAAGCGTTTAAATCCAATATAGCTTTGCCATGCAAGTACAGCTCCAGTAGAAAATCCTGTAAGTAATATAATATTTAAAGATTCTACTCCAATGGTAAGCATTTGCTCAAAGAGTTGATGAACTCGCAATTTAGAGGTGAAAGCGACTTTAATAACGCCCCACATAAAAAGAAAAAAACTGCCTACTGTATCAAGCGCAGAAATAACATATGATCCAATAGAAAAAAACATACTTTGCATCATTGTTGCCAATGAAAGAATTGATGCAAACATTACATTACTCCTTTATAGATGGATGTATATGTTGATCAAAATTATTCGTATACGTCTTCAGGAGATGGCATTGGCATAGAATAAGATGAACGAGAAGAGTTATGTATATGTTTTTTGCTTTTAAGTATTGCTATTCCAAGTGATCCTGCCATAAAAAGCGCTAAAAGAACCCATGTAATTTTTTGAAATAATTCTTGTCCGCCAGATCCTCCAAAAAGCATTTGAGAACCGCCACCCATACCGCCAAGGCCTAAGCTACTTTTGCCTTTTTGTAATAAAATAAAAAATGCAAGAATAAACGCTAAAAATATAAATGCGCCTGTAAGTAAACCAATAATCATGTGTTACTCCGTATAGTTAAAATCTTATAAACAAGAATTACAGGATACTACTTTTTTTAATTGTTGAAAATTTTGGTTTAAAAGTTACAAAATTTAAGCTTATTTTAAGGATGCCTTATTTTTAAATAATTACAAAGAGCCTGTCGCTCTGCATCAATTTTTGTGATTGAATAAATAATTTTTAAAGAAGTTATATCTTGTAACTCCAAATCATTTTTTATTTTTTTAATATACATTGCAATATCATAAAATCGCTCTTGCTCTGATTTTTTTTCGATAATTGAATAAATGTCTTTTTCTAAAAGATCCCCAAAAAATCTTCCTGAAAAACTTCCTGTTAATATAGACAGCCTCTTTTTAATATTTTTTGAAACGGTAATAGTTGTCCATTGTGAAGAGTAAAGTGTTGTGGTGGCTAAAATGATTGCTGTTTTAAGAATAAAATTTTTCATAAAATATATTTATTAATTTTTTGATTTCATTTTTCCAAAAAAATGTTTTATTGAAAATCGAACATTCCAATCTAATGTAAATTTTTCTGTCATTATTGCTATATCGTCATAGTTGAGATGGTCTTTTATATCATTTAAACTATGAATAAAAGTTTCAAATTCCATTTCTCCTTCAGGAAAATTTTTTTGAATGATATCTATTTTTTCATCATCTATTGGCTCAAGTCTTCGATGTAAATCAGATGGAATAGTTATCACAGAATCTTTTATCGGATGATAAAAGATTCTGTGATAAAAAAACAATCACAGATAAAAATATTTTTTTCATAATGACTCCTTAATTAAATGCTATTGCATCTTTTGTAGCAGTAATATTTATTTCTTTAATGTCAGGGTTTTTAAGAAGATAGCGAGATAATGGAACCATAATATATTCTTGAACAGCGCGTTGTATTGGGCGTGCTCCAAACTCCTTTACATATCCTTTTTCTGCAATGTATTTAATGACTTGATGGTCAACATGTGCAGCAATGTTTCGTTCTTTTAAGCGAGTTAGTAATTTATTAATTTGAATTTGAGCAATAGATTCAATTACTTTTTCAGTAAGACTATTAAAAAATATAATTGCATCAATACGATTTAAAAATTCTGGTTTAAATGATGCGTGCAATTCTTTTGTAATTTTATTTTTAACTTCTTCATTAATTTCTTTTGCTTCAAGAATAAGATGAGAGCCAATGTTTGATGTCATAATAATAATAGTATTTTTAAATGAAATCTGACGCCCTTGTCCATCAGTTAAATGGCCTTCATCGAGAATTTGTAAAAATATATTAAAAACATCAGGATGTGCTTTTTCTATTTCATCAAAAAGAACCACGCTGTAAGGAGATCTTCTTACTTGTTCAGTAAGTTGCCCACCTTCTTCATAACCAATGTATCCAGGAGGTGCTCCAAGAAGACGAGCCACTGAATGTTTTTCCATGTATTCTGACATATCAATACGTATAATTCTTTTTGGGTCATGAAATAAAAAATCAGCAAGTGATTTTGCTACTTCTGTTTTTCCTACACCTGTTGGTCCCAAAAATAAGAATGATCCTATTGGTTTATTTGGATCTGTTAGACCTGTTCTGTGCATTTGAATGGCATGTGCAACTTTTTTTATTGCTTCATCTTGTCCAACTACTTTTTCTTTTAGTATTTCTTCCATATGAATAATGCGATCAGTTTCTTTTTGCTGTAATTTTTCTGCAGGTATTTTTGTCCATCTAGAAAGAACTGCTGCAACATCGTATTCATCTACTTCTTGTTTAATTAAGCAGGAATTAAGATTTTTAAGTTTATCTTGTTGGATAGTTAATTCTTTTTCTAAAGCTGCTATTTTTCCATATTTAATTTCTGATGCTTTTGCATAATCTCCTGAATGCTCTGCCATTTGATATTGATAACGAGCAGCATCAATATTAGCTTTAATCTCATTTATTTTTTCAAGAGGGGCTGTTTCAGCTTTCCATTGAGTGAATATTTTTTGATGTTTTTCTTTGAGCTCTGCAAGCTCTTTTTCTAACTCTTTAAGTCTGTTTTGAGCTTGAGTGTCATCTTTTTCTTTTGCAAGAGCAACTTTTTCTATTTCAAGTTGATTGATTGTGCGTTCAAGGCGATCAAGCTCTTCTGGCTTTGAATCAATAGCCATACGGACCATAGATGCTGCTTCATCAATTAAATCAATTGCTTTATCTGGTAAAAAACGATCTGCAATATTTTTGTGTGCTAAGGTAACTGCAGCTACCAAGGCTTGATCTTTTATTCTAATTCCATGATGCAGCTCGTAACGTTCTTTAAGTCCGCGTAAGATAGAAAGAGCGTCTTCAGGGGTTGGTTCTTCAACTAAAACTGGCTGAAATCTACGCTCAAGTGCAGCATCTTTTTCTATATATTTTTTATACTCTTTTAAGGTTGTTGCTCCAATGCAATGGAGTTGGCCTCTTGCAAGGGCAGGTTTAAGTAGATTTGAGGCGTCCATTCCACCACTGCTATTTGCGCCAGCTCCTACAAGCATGTGCATTTCATCAATAAATAAAATAGTAGAATCTTGAGCTTCATCAATTGCTTTAAGAATGTTTTTGAGTCGTTCTTCAAACTCACCCTGATATTTTGTTCCTGCTACAAGAGCGCCCATATCAAGAGAAAAAATTTGTTTATTTTGTAAACTTTCAGGAACATCGCCTTGTATAATTCGTTGTGCAATTCCTTCAACTACAGCTGTTTTCCCAACGCCCGGCTCTCCTATTAACACGGGATTGTTTTTTGTTCTGCGAGAAAGTATTTGAATTACTCTTCGTATTTCTTCATGTCTTCCAATTACAGGGTCAAGCTTTCCTTGTTGTGCAAGCTTTGTTAAATTTTGTGTAAATTTTTCTAATGTTTGATAACTTTGCTCCGCATTTTTATTATCAACAGATTTTCCTTTTCTTAACTCTTTCATTTGTTGCATTATTGATTGTTTAGAAAATTGAGAACGTGCAAAAAAAGTACGCAAAGCTTCAGGAAGGATTGGCGTAGATACCCATCCTATTAAAAAATGTTCTAAGCTAATGTAGCTATCATTAAGAGATTGAGCTTCTTTTTGGCAGAGTTCTAAAAAATTTTGCATTTCAGTAGATAAACTAATTTGTGATGGTTTTTGTCCTGCCTTAGGAAGTAATTTTAACTCTCGCTCGACTAATAATTTAAGCTCATGATAAGGAACATTGGCTACATTAAAAAATGATTGGCAGAAAGGATCTTCTAGTCCTACTGCAAGCGTATGAAGTGGATGAAGTGTTGTGTGATGAAGACTAAGTGCGTAATGAGCTGATTTTTCAAGTAATTCTTGGCTTGCAGTTGTTAGGTTTTCTATGTTCATTGATCACCTCTTGTAAATTTTTTACTTCTTAAGTTTTTATGATATGTAATAGCAAAATGATGTGCATAATCACGTATACTTATTAAAAGTTTACCACTGTTTGTTTTAAGATTTAAGTGAATTCCTTCAGGATGTTTATCTGAAAAAAGTAACTCTTCTTTTTTTGCCAAACTAATACATTTATTTTTTGGAAGCAACGAAAGTACGGCATTTCTTTGACCTTTTCCTCCATCTATTAAAATAAGATCAGGAATATTTTTTGAGTTTCTGTATCTTCTGCTGACTATTTCAAAAAGTGCCGCATAGTCATTTTGCTCGATAAGTGTTTTTATTTTAAATCGGCGAAATGACTTTTGATCTGGTTTCCCGTATAAAAATCTTATACATGATCCTACAATTGAGTGACTTTGAAAATGAGAAATATCAAAACAATCTATAGAGTTTGGAAGCTCTTCAAGATCAAGCATTTCTTTTAATTCTATTCCTGTTTTTTCATAGTTTTTAATAATATCTGGATCAGTAATTGTTGTGATGTTAAGAATTTTTTCTTGATATTTAGAAAAGTCGAATTTCTTTTTTAAAATTTCAAAAATTGCTGCTACATTTTGTTGATATCCATAGAGGTTTTTTGCTTTTTCAAATTCTAATTGTTTTGAATGTTCTTTTATTTTTTGATCTATTTTTTTTATAAACATGGAGCTATTATTTTGCAAAGCGTCCACTGCTAGCCCAAGTCTAAAAGCATAATCATCTTTATTAAATGTCTTCATGCAACTTCCTGCGCATTTACCCAAATGATAGTCTAAACATCCATTTTCTATATTTTTATTACATAAATATAATTTAAATGTTGTGAGTAAGTATTCATATACATTTCGAGCTTGTTGTTTATAAATAAATGGACCAAATGATATACCAGATAAAGGTTTTATTCTTTCCAATTTAAAAGTTGGAAGATTATCTTTGGTAATAGTTAAAAAAAGAAATGGTTGACCAGATTTTAAAAGTACGTTGTATTTTGGTTGGTATCGTTGAACAAGTTCCGCTTCGAGTAACAAAGCTTCATGTTCTGTTGGGGTTAAAATATGATCAATAAAGAAGCTTTCTTCTAGTAAAGATTGAACTTTCCAGTCTTTGTTTTGTTTTGTAAAGTAGGATGTTACTCGCTTATTTATATTTTTTGCTTTTCCTACATATAGGATAATGTTTTCGTTGTTTTTAAAAATGTAAACACCATATTTTTTTGGAAGTTCTTTTGCTATTTCTTTTAATTTTAACTGATTCATTTTTTATTAAAGACCTCCAGTATCGTATGCATCATTTATATTATAAGTAGAGGAATCATTTAAACTTGGAAAGCTTATAATCGAACTCAAAGAAGGAAGTATTGCTGCAGATGTTGGTTTTTGGCTGACAACTGGAGCCTTTATTGGAGTTGTTGTTTCTTTTTCTAAACTTACATTTTTTTGATAGACAGCTATTTGTTGCTGCATTTCTTGGTATAAATTTGAAGAAATTGAATTTATATAATTTTCAATTAATGTACTGTAAATTGGGGCATTTTTAATAGTAGAAATATTTGTTTTTAGAGTATCTTGCTCTGTCAGATTTGTAACAATTTTATTTGTAGACATAAATGTGAACACTTGTCCTGTTATAAGGCTTATAAGTCCATTAATTAATTTATTAGTAGTTTCAATTTTTTGACCATAAGCATTTGAAGGAGTTATAAGTCCTGTTGTTTGATTAATGGTTGCAGCAACAAAATAGTCTTTGCCTGTAAGATTTTTGTTAAGAGACATTCCACTGTAAATGTATTGATTGTTTTGAATAGCTTCTAGTTCTGAGGTGAGCGTAATATTTTCAAATTTAAATGTGGCAATTAATGAAGTGTAATAGGTTTTACTAGCAGTTTTTATTGTTTCTATAATTTGTTCTGGAATTCCAAGTGTTGTTTGGCATGCTGATAAAACTCCACTGCATGATTGTATAAATTGTTTGTTTTGGTCGTATGCATTTCCTGTAATTAAACTAACTACAGCTTTAGGTGATTTTGATATATCAATTCCAAGATTATTTGCAGTTGCACTATCTGATGTTGATGTTGTAATTGATTGTGCAAAGACAACATAATCATTTGTAAGACCAGAGACTCCTGTTTGATTTGTAGTGTAAAGATAAATACCCTGTGAAATTAATACGCTGTTTAAAGGTGTTAATGTAAATGAACCAAATGTTATTGGTTTGCTAAAGTCATCAACTGCATTTGTATATGCTTTTTCCTGGTCAATTGCTTTAACGACCAAGCCTTTTTGCTTAAATTCTGCATCAATACTAGCATTAATTTTTTGGCGTTCTGCAGAAACGGAAATTGTTGTGATTGGTTTTATGACTTGATATTCAACAGCAGCACCAGAAGTTATAACTCCCATAGATCCTGCATATTGTGATTTATTTTGTATTGTTTGATTATTGTCTTGATATGGGGCCCAGGCTTTGTTTGAAGAATTATATGAATATTTTCCTGTTCCTGAATTTGCAATTACCCCAAGATCTTTTGAAGCTGTAAGAGTTGTAGGGGTTTTAGTTGAAGTAACTGGCAGTGGATATATAAATTGAGAATCCATAGAAACAGGGAATGAGCCTTGCCAGCTGGTTGGTTCTTGTTGACCTTCTTGCCAACATTTTACAACAGCTGTATTTGAGCTAATTTGCATTTTCATTCTATACCAAATGCCAGTTTGATATGTTATTGGAGCTATATCTTTATTAATCCAGTTAGCTCCTTGATGTTCATAGAAGCCAAGCGTTGGATTTTTTGTTAAAGCTTCTCTAAACATAACAAATGCTTTTCCTTTGTTGTTGATATTTAAAATGTGATTATTTACACGATTTAAATTTTCCCATGCTTGTTGTAATGCTATTTGATCCCTTTCCGCTTTTGATGTTTGTAGGTTATTTATATTTTTATATAAATCTGAAAGCGCTACTGTATCAATATATTGATTGCTTAAGAAGATTCCAATGTAAAATGCACCCTGTGTTTCATTTAACGTACGCCATCTAATTTCTGCTTCCAATTCTTGTCCTGATGCAATAGTAGATAAATCTTTTTGGTTGATCCAAAATTGAGTCGGAGAGTTATTTATTTCTAATGTATTATTTTTTTCATCTTGAATTATTTGTTTTGGCATAGCAGCTACTTCTTGTGCAAAAGTATTTCGCTGTATGTTGTAAAGCGTCATTCCTTGGGAAGGGTTAAGAGCAAGTCGATTAGTTTGTATTCCATATAAAGATCCTGGGTCTGCAAGAGCAATTCCTGTTGATGGATGTGGTTGTAGTATTTGATTATAAAAACTTCCAATTCCATAAGCAGAAACATTAACACTGCTATTTATAGAATTATTTATATAGTTTTGATAATACATAAGCGCTCGTTCTTGATTGCGTAAAATATCATCAAATTGATTATTTACATCTTCTATTAAAAGTTTTTGAGTTGCTGCTGTTGTTAAAGCATTATCATCTACAAATTTTGTATAAGCAGTTAAAAAATCTCGTTGTTTTGCTTTATTTATAACAGCTTCTTCATCATGTAGATTTTCTCCAACTGCCATCATTGCCATCATGCCAGCACCAATAACCGCCATTGAAGCGCCAATAATTAAAGATGCTGATGCTCCACCGGTAAAAGGAACGCCAACAAGTCCAATGACAGTCAATATAACTGCTGAAATACAGGAAATTATAACCCTTCTATGATTATTAACAGCAGTATCTATTTTATTAAAGGCTGTTGTCATGTCACCACCATATGTTGTAGCAGCTAACGCTGCGCATCCACCACCTATATTTACAACAAGATCAAGAATTGCGCCTGAAAGATATGCAGTTACTTGCATAATACCATTAAGTGCAGACATGAGCCCACCGCCTGCAATTTTTAGTGGCCTTAAGATTGAAATAACAATTTCATTTAAAAAATCTTCGCCTAATGATCCCATTCCAGCAAAAGGAGTTCCGCCCATTGTTTCTAAAAATGGAGCTGTTACAAGGTTGACCATTGTTTGAGATATAAAAAGAATTGCTTCTGCTGTTAATTGTAAGGGGACAACCGTTCTTAATATTGCAAATTCATGCAAAGCTACAACAACATCTACTAATGAATCAAATGCGCTATTTAAAGCACCAGAAAGATCTTTACTTATCATTCCACCACCCAAAAGAAAACCAACAGTTTGTCCCACCCCTGATCCTACCAGATGGCTAATAGCTTTTGCAGTTTCTCCAATTCCATCAATAATATCTATTGCTTCTTTAACCGAGTTATTAAAATCGGTAAGACCATTCGACATTAATTTGTTGGCTTTTCTTTGTGCGTCGGTATAACTTATACCTTCTGTTAAACATGCAAGTCCTGTGTCATAGTAAACTCCTGCAAGAGCGACATTAGTAACTGTTCCTGCAATATTTTTCCCAAGATCAACAAAATTTTCTTGAATGCCACTGGTCGCTTTTTTAAGTTCTTGAGAAGTTCTTCTTTCTGCTTCAATCATTGCATTTACAAAATTATGAGCATTATTGATGGTTGTTGTTGCAATTTGCGTTCCGGCGGCTTTTGCACTTATTGGGACTGTTTTTGCAGTGATTGTAGCTGCTTTTTTAATTCCTTTGCCTACTGTGTTGAGTGCTTTTTTAATAGAGCCTCCTTGAGGTTGAGCTGTTCCGGTTGCTTTTGAAGTATCATCTGTTTTTATAATTGCTCCAGATTTTAAAAAGTTAATAGTATCTAGATACAGATAATCAGATGGTTGATAAGATATGATAAGGGGGAATTCTGTAAAATAAGAAGGTTTTAATGTTGCAAGTAGAGTCATTGTACTTTCTAAATTTGCAGTATTAAAAAGATATTCGAGAGAATTATTTAAAAGTTTTATTCCAGAAAAACCAATAAGCGTCATGTATAAAGGAGTTGGTAAATAGTTTCCAGATGGACCTTCTGAGAAAAATTTATTGTACATCGAAGTATATTTTAAAGAAGGCCCTGTTGTTCCTGATGCTGGTTGAAATTCTAAGAATAAATTTCCAAAATTTGTAATATAAAGAGACCCTGTTGTACTGTCTATAGCAATCATTCGATCTACATTTGTATGAGGAATAACACTATATTTTCCATTATTATCTTTAGTAGAAATAAGAAAGTCTTTAAACCCAGGGATTATATTTCCAGATTGATCTATTAGTTGAATAGTTGAGGGGATAGGAAATTTTTTTGTACCAAAAGTTGCTTGTGTAAATGCAAGTTGTGAAGTGTAAAGCGGTGTTTTTTTGAAATCGACAATTGAATCGTATAATTTTGAAGGATCAACTTCACCTTTCCAGCTTGTTGATTGATTAATTGCTCTGTTGCGTAATATTTCTGCTACAATTAAAAAAGTTCTAACAATTTCTGCATTAGTTCTTAATCCAATAAAGGCATCTGTGTAGTATGAAAGTTCAAACGTTGGTATAAAATTAAAAATCTGCTTTTCTTCTTCATGTACATTTGATAGTAAGAATTGCTCATAATCAAATGATGCAGCAATAAGACATTGTAAATATTGCTGCCAGAAGTTTGATTCAAGGCATAATTTTATAATAGAGCTATCAAGATTGTTTTTTTGAAGAGCATAATTATTTTGCGCTTGGGTTAGTTGCTGTTTGTATGTTGATATAAGTGGGTCATTTTTTGATGAAGCAATTTCTATTTTTTGCAAGAGGATGTTTATTGCTTCTTGTTCTTTTACTAATTTTGCATCAAGAACTTGAGATTGTATAAATCCATAGAGTTTTTTTAGTGCTCCTAAAATAACCGGAGAAAGGTGTAGTGTATCTTCATAAACATATTTTATTGCTTTTTCAAGCGATGGAAGTAATGAATTTGCTCCTGTTACCTCTGGAAATACCGAAAAAAAATCTTCTATAGCATTTTTAGTTGTCTCATCAATGGTATTATTTGTTCCCATTGAGGTACTTTTTTGAGTTGTAACTGTTTGCGTAGATGGAGACAAAACAATTGATTTAGTTTGATTTGTTTGAGATAAAGATGGATTGTTATTTTGAGATGTTTTATCTGAAGATTTTACAATAATTTTTGTTTTTTGTACTACTTTTTTATTGGTGGTTGTTGCTGTATTGGCAGCAGTTCGTTGTGTTGTATTTTGTTGTGTTGTATATGGCGTTAATAAGCTAGAAGGCTTAACTTTAATAGTATTTATTTCAGGAGATATTATTTTTGATTGATCTTCAATAGTTGTTTTTTTTGGATCTATGTTTTGTTCAGCTACCTTTTTAACCCTGCCAGTTTTTATTGGTGTTGCAGGAAATGTATTATTAATTATTAATGATAAGAAACATATACCTAACTTTTTAAAGTTATTCATTTTTGTGTTCCTGATGATACAAGTTTATTAAATGCTGCAATTTCAGATTCTGTAAAAACTAAACTTTCGGGCTTTTTAAGAATAAATTTAGAAGCGCATCCTGATGAGACAAATCCAATTCCATGGCCATTAAAAAGTATTGGATTTCTATTTTCAATAAGAAGCGGTCCAAAAATAATTTTTCTATTATTATCAGTGCTTTTTTCTTCCAGAGACACAAATATTTTTTGTGGTTGAGTATAGATTGAAATTATATATGATTTTCCAATCGAAATTTTATTTTCTGATGAATTTTCTTTATTTGGAAAAAGAGGATTTTTAATTAAGCTTTTTCCAATATTTTTCCAAGAAGTATTTGTTTTTTGATTCATTATTTGCTCTAAGGGAGTAACAGGATTTAATCGATCTGCACTACTTGCAGTTGATGTTATAAAAAAACTTTCTGCAGCGCAGAATGTGATAGGTTCTGTTGAGCTTGCGCAGTAAAGACCACAAAAGCGGTACTGATTCATTGTGTCAGTGGCTCCAGAGATCCATCTTGGCTTGTTAAAAATAATGCCGGCAACCCATGGAGCTTTTCCTGCATTAACTTGCAGCTCTGCTTCAATTTGATAAGTTCGGATTCCTGTTGTATCAAGAATTGTTGGAGCAACGTAATCTGTAAAAATTGTGTTTAATCCTGCAAGTGTAAAATCACCTGTTGGCATTTGAGGGGTTGCGCTTGAAATAATTTTATATTGATTAAAAGAATTGTCGGAAGAGTTATAACTCCAATTTCCAATTCTTCCAATGTTGTACCATGTATTTTGAACTGTTTGATTTGGAAATACCTGTGTAATTACAGGGTTTTTTGTGATAGATGGAGGCGTTGCTGGGGTTTCTTGAATTTTTAAAGATTCAATAGAAAGTTTTTTATTCTCGACTTTCCATAAAAGAGTATCCGTTAAGTTTTTTGTTGAAACATGAGGCGAAACAGCCCAAGAACCTTGAGTAAATGATTGTTGTAAGATAGGAAATGTTATATTTGAAAGGCCTAGTTTATTGTTATTGTTAATAGTTATACTTTTATTTGGTGTATACATTGGTGCATACAAGAAATATTGGTCCCAGAGCATTGGATCTGCTAAATAATTTTCTGCTATGTTTGTATCTATAAGAGATTGTAAAAGATGTGTTTGTTGATCTCTAAATATTTTTGCAACCTCAGATTGTTTACTTTGTATAATATTGATTCCCCACGATGTAGCTTGTTCGTTTAATTGAATTTGTTCTTGTGCATAATTTTGTATTAAATTTATTTTTACTCTAAAATCATTTGCTATTTTTGCTTGTTTTAATCGTAATTCTGCAAAAAGTTTTGCATCTGCTGCATTTGCCCATGAGATTGCAACTTGAGATCCCATCATAATTCCCATTTGGACCATCATGTCAGCTGTTAATTTAAAATGTCCAAAATATTTTGCTGTACTTGTAGCAGAAGTGGCAGCTCTTAGGTTTTGATCTATGTTTTTTATAGTAAACTTTAAATCTTTAATGTGTTGATTAGCCAGTAGAACAACAGGATCGTCTTTAGGAAATCCTTTAATTGATTTATTATAGAGAGCTATTTCTGATCTTAATTCACATTTTAATGCTTCTTTAGAGCTGTTAACTTGTAAAAGTAATTTATTAGAAAGAGATTTCTTACTGATATTTTGTAGGATTTCACTTTGCTGTTCAACTAATTTTGCAAGTACTTGATTGTGTTGCTCAAGATTGTTTTGTAATGTTTTTTCTATGGCAAGAATTACAGAATCATCTGTTGTTGTAATAGATGGAATCGATTCAATCGTAGGTGGAGGTACTTTTGCCGCGGTTGCTTCAGTTATAGTTTGAGAAATATTTTGAGAAGGTGTTTTTAGTTCGGGTGAAATACTTTTCCCGAGAGCTGTTATAGTTTGAGCTTCATCTGCTAATTGAGTTGTGCTTGTTGCTGGTTGAGTGATAGTTGATGCTTTTGTTGTGCTTAATTTTACAACATCATCAGCCGCTTGACTTACAATATCATCAGCTGCTTTAAGTGTTGTTACAATGTCTGGAGGAATAGTTCTTAAGGCTCCTGTTGCGTCTGGTGCTAAAGATACCACATCCCTTCCTACTGTTTGAGCAATAACTCCACCTGCTTCATCTAATATTCTTCCTGATGTGCTTGCTAAAGATGCTATTTCAGATTGTTTAAGAGCAAGTTTGCTTGTAGTGGCTGCTACTGCCTCTCCAGCTTCTCTTCCAGCCGTTGCTCCTATTTTTATTGCACTGCTTTGTATTTTGGGAATTGATGTGAATTTTTTAATTTGCTTGCATAGTGAAAATTGTATCGGTTTATAATTCCAAAAATTAATGATATTTGGGATAACATTATATTTTTGAAAAATAAAATAATGCTTTGATCGCCAGTAGGTCTGAAGGCATATGTTCTGTTCAAGTTGTGTGTACAGTATGAGCTGTTTTGTAAGCTGATCAATTAAAGTCACTTCTTGGTTGTCAATTCTTTTTTTCGCCCATTGATAATAATCAAAAATAGATCCAAATAATTTTTCTTTATAGGACAAATAATGCCATTCAATTCTTGCAAAATCATTTAAATACTCTTTTTGTAGTGAAATAATTTCTATCGCAAGCCCAAGAGGACCTTTGTCTTCTTCATGCGCTGTATTATAAAATATAAGTTTTTCATCAATAATCTTTTGAAGATATTGAGCTGTTTTTTTTGCAGCTTTTATTTGTTGATAACGTGAGCTTTTATTAATTGTTTTTAATATATTGTACAATAAAAGCTGATTTTTTTTTGATAGGCCTGCATTTTCTAATAAAAAAATATTTTTAGAATCATGAGTATGTAATGTAAAAGTTATTAAGAATAAGAATATAATTTTTTTTTGCATTACATTCCTTTTTGCATTGAACCACCAGCTTTAGACGCTGAAACTGAGGTACTCTTAACAGTGTTTGTTTTTTGCATTCTGTCTTGAGCAAGCAATTTACTCTCTAAATAAATGCCGCAATTTTTTGTTTCTTTATTAAAATCAGAATCACTTGAAAGAGAATTGATTTTTTTAGGCTCGTCAATAGCAAGAGCTGTTTTAAACATAACCGATAAGCAAGGATCAAAGATATTAAGATCAAGCAATGACATAAAATCTCCCATACAGCCACGCAAAATAGTCATAACACCAGGTATTATTTTTCCGTTATTATCTTTATCAAGGCCTGAGTAATTAAGCCAATCTGGTTGTGCTATAATTTGTTGTTCAAAAAGTCTTATAAGGATAGTGTTTGGATTCATAGGGTCTGTATCAAATGTTGGTATATTCATGTAAAAACCACTTATGTCGTTAGGTTTATTTTCTGATTTATAAATAAAATTATAATTTTTTATAGCTTTTCCATCAGGGGTAATTATTTCATTATTGGATACAGGTATAGCAATCTTTTTAAGCCAGGATATTTTTTGGGCGGCAGATCCAGTTAGTTCGGTAATATCGGTGCTAGAAGAGCCTGATTTTTGCAAGGTATCTATAAAGAAAAATTTTTGATATACAAAAGAACCGCCTCCCATAGAGACAGTATTGTTGTAAATCATTCCATCATTAGGATTTATAGTTGATCCATTAATTGCTTGTTCTACTGCAAATGTAGGATATGGTACGTGTTGTGTATTGTTTACCAACTGCGCAAGTTGTGGAATCATTTGTAATATGCGTATGCAATCTTGATCATAAAAAAATAATGGAGGATTTGATTGAAGTGCTGTTTTTTTTAAAGATTCAGAAACTGATTTTGCTTGCTGTGTAAATCCATTAATAATTTGGTAAGTGCTTTGTGTGCAATCTTGTAATGATGCTGTATAAAGATTGAAAAATAATAAATATTTTTTAAGAACCCATAAATACGATGCTTTCATAGTATTAAAAGCATGTGTTTGAGCAACCAATATTGCTACTTTTTGAATAAGCCGCATGGTTGTATTATTATCCTGCTGACTATTGAGACTATCCGTTAAAGCAGTCTTTAAGGGTTCAAAAAAAGATAATAATAATTTTATCTCATTGGTATTAAGGGTAGAAAAATTAAAAGCATTATTTTGAATTTTATTCGCAAAATTTTTATATATTGATAGATCATTTGCAGAAAGCGATTCTACAACCTGTTGGGTTGCTGATCCAAGTATGTTTTGTTGATTTATGCCGTTTAAATAATCTCTATAAGTTGGAGTTTCTGGATTTGAAGAAGTTGAAAATATTTTTTTTAATGATTCATAAGGCGCTGGATTTTGATTTGCAAAAACTGTTGCAAGGTCAGATGCAGAAATACCATCTTTTTTTGATGTAAGATATTCATATACAGTTGCAAGAGATCCGTAATCATCCATAGATAGGTTTGAAGTTAAAAATGTTGCAGTTTCCTGACCGTCTCCAAGCAGGCCTGTTAAAGGGGCTGCGTCTGTAACACTGAGTTTTAGTCGTGTGTTTAAAATTGCATCAAGTTCTTGTACCGCATTAAGAATTAACTTTTGGGTAGCCTTATCAAAAACTTCAAATGATGTAAAATCTGGATTATTTAAAGTTGTAAATGCTTTTTCTATAACAATTTGATCTGCTGCTGAAAAATCCTGCACTGCATCATTGAGTGTTGTTGGTGTAAACTTAAAAGTTTTAAAATAATTTAAAGCTTGTTTTAAAGCATCTGTTTGAGAGGTTCTCATAGTTGTAACAATATTTCCAGTAAGCAGTTGAGATGCTATTTCATTGAGTTCGCTATTTATTTTTTGCATTTCAGTTGTTGGTGGGTTTGCGCTGATAATTTTTAATGCTGTCCCAAGTAGCACTCTGTCGCTTTTGTTGAGGGATAAGAGTTGTACATCTTGTTTACTTGCAAGCATTTCATTTGCCAAAATTTGTAAATCAATTTTTTGTGATACTGAAAGCTCAAGATTACTAGGATTAACTTCTCCAAGCAGTGCAATAACTTGAACAATCATATTTGTTAAATTTTTTTCAAAAAGAGATGTTATGTAAGCAAGTATATTTTTAAGTCCATTAAATTCTTTATTAGAAAATGGAGTTGAACTTGTTTCCATTATTTTTTTTATAATGTTGTTAGTTGTTTCAATAGTTTCAATAAGTGGCACTCCGTAAGCAATTTCTGTTATTTTGTCTGTAAAATATGCTTGATCAGAAACTGAAATTTTTTCATCAGTATTGTTTGGAGCATTTAGTTGATTAATAATATTTTGAACAGATTGTAATTCTTGAGCATTTGCAACTCCAAAAGAAATACTATTAAGTGCTTCAAAAAGAGCATCCGCTTGATCTGGATTCAATTCTTGAACAAAATGTGCATTAGAAGGGCTCATTATTTTTAAAGCTTCTTGATAAAGCGATATATCAATGTTTTTATTATTTGTAATAATATCTATGCTTTCTTGAGTGTTTAAAACTTTTACAATAAGCGCAACTTGGTCTTCTGTAAGTGCATTCATTCCAAGTATAGTAAGTACCGATTCTTCCATATCAAGAGTGAACATATTCAAATTATTAGCACCTTGATTTTTTAAAGCAGAGATGCCAGCTCGTATTGCAACTTGATCAGGCATTCCAGGCATTATACCTTGTATTGTTTGGGTTAATTGTTTTTGAATTATTTCTACTAAATGAGAAAGAATAAGAGTTTTTTTATTTAGACCAAGTTGTTTTTCAAGAATTATATATGTTTTTAAATCATTAATATTCATTAAATTGAGGGTTGCGTAAATACCTATTAGATATTGATACAATTGATGTAATGTTGTGATATGAATTTTTTTAAACATGGATAAAAAATTAGGATTTTCTTGAAGCGCAAGAACAAAGTCATTATAGGCTTTTGTAATAGCAGGATTATTAAAAGAAAGCTCTGGAAGTTGTAAATTAAGATCTCCCGTAAAATTAGAAGAAAAGCTTTTGTTGAGTGCTTGTGATGCTGCAGGCATATCATATTGATTTTTTTGAGTAACTTTACGGGGAGAGCCATCCGCATTAGTTGTTGAGTTAAACATTAAATTTGCTTTTGCAGCAATTGATGTATTTTTATTGTCTAATATTTTTACAAGAGATGCAGCTTCTCCGGTATTTTCTCCAGAGCTTACTGTTGCAGAAGTAGATTTTAAATGTAATGGAGAAGCGGCTTGTTTTTTTGCATTAATTGCACTGAGTCGTGATGTTGTTTGTAAAAGCGTTGGTATAAAGTTATTTAAATTTTGATTAGATTTATTTCCAAAAAGAGCAATAAGTTGGCTAATGCTTTGATTTGCAAGAGAACTTGGAAGTGTTGGAGGGGCTGGAGGCTCTGCATAAAGCGTAAGGAATGTAAAACAGATTAAATATTTTGTAAATATACTTACTTTTATATTCACATGTATCCTTTTTTATATAGAAAGACACCTTATACAACAAATGGGCTAGGAATCAATCGTTTTTTTATATAAACTTTCGATGATGTTTTTTTTATATATGTTATTTATAATTTTCAGGAGATTTCATGTTTAAATTGCGTACGATTATTGCGCTTGTCATTCTTTTTTTTATAGGTCGTGCGAGTTTTAACATGTATCAATATTTTTTTGATAAAAGTATTCCTGAATTAATTATTAGTGGAATTAAAGATGGTGGGTATTATGCAGGTGATATTTCATGCATAGTTAATGGTAGTCATTCTTATAAAGTTGGTAAAATTTCAGTTTTTCTTGATGAAAAACCTTTAATTTATAATTTTTCCATAAGTAAACAGTCTTTTGAATATCCGTTTAGTATTAATACAAGGGCTCTTGCGCATGGTAAACATACATTATCAGTAAAATTAATTGATGGAACATATAAAAAAAATACAGTTGAAGGTTCATATATTTTCTTTGTAGATAATGTTCCTTTGCAAGCTGCATTTACTTCTTCAGAAAGTGACATAAAAGTTTTTCAAGGAAGAGTTCTTCATCTACAATTTCAAGCAAGCAAATTCTTGAAAGAAGCTAAGGTTAATATTTTTTCTCAAGAGATTTCTTGTTTCCCAGAAGCTAAAAATTCAACAATTTATGAAGCATTTGTTCCTGTCGAATGCGAACAAGCTCCTAATGAGTATTTATTTCAAATAAATTGCTTAGACAATGTTGACAACGCAATCACATTAGAAGGAAAAGTCCAAGTAGTTCATTATCCTTTTAAAAAACAAAAATTATTAAGAATTGCAGAAGATAAAGTAGAAAAAGAAAAAGCTGCATATATTTCTCAAAAAGAGTTAGATGAAAAATTAAAAAATCTTATAGCGCTTTCACCTCAGTATAAATTGTGGCACGGACCATTTGTTATTCCTTTTGATGCAACTGCTGTTACATCGGAATTTGGTGTTATTAGAACAACTCCAACTCGTGGGATTTATACTCATAAAGGAATAGACTTTGCTGGTCAAATTAGAGGAACAGTATGGGCTCCTCATGATGGTATTATTATAGAAAAAGATCGTTATGCTTTTAGTGGCAACACTGTTGTAATTGATCATGGTTGTGGAGTGTTTTCTTTATTGTTCCACCTTGATTCTTTTGCTTCTGATATAGCAATTGGTCAAAAAATAAAAAAAGGAAGTCCTGTTGGTAAAATGGGAATGACTGGCTTTGCAGATGGGTATCATTTACATTGGGAAATGCGTGTTAATAACATTGCTGTTGATCCAATAGAATGGACAAAAACTATCTGGTAATTAATAAATTTTAAAAAGCAAAAACCCTTCAACTTAAGAATTAAGCTGAAGGGTTAGGGGGGTGAACAATGCTTTTATACATTGTTCGTTTAGGGACTCTGTTAATTTCAAAAACTTGAATGGATTCTAACATCGGTCTATATCAATGTCAAGGCAAGTAAAATGAGCTTATTTTTATTTCCTTGAATTAATTTTTACTATTATTTATAGCTTCCATTTTTGATATAAATCTTCAAGAGTTCCATCTTCATTAAGTTCTTCAAGAGTATTGCTAATAAAAGATTTTAGCTCTTTATATTTATCTGAAACTCGTATTATAGGATATTTGTTTTTTTTATCTAACCCATTATAAACAATATGAACTGCCCCTTGTTTTAGAGAACGTTCTATATCTTCTTGAGACATAATGGTAAAAGAAACATGCTTAGTCATTCGCTTTGCAATTTCTGTTATAAGATCTATATCGTGTCCTGTTAGTTTCTCATTTTTAATTAATAAATAGGGAGCTTTGTTATTCCATATTCCTACAATTAAAACATCAGATTCTAAAGAAGGTCGTAATGTGTTTTTTTTAAGTAATAGATATCCAGTTAGTGATATGCTAATGCATAAAAATATTAGTATTATGTGTTTGATTGTATTATGCATATATAAATCAAAATCTTTTTACTGTTATTTTACAAATTCATTTTTTTAAAAAATGCATCTGAATTTGGCTCGCGTCCTAAAAAATCAACAAGAAGTTCATTAGGGTCTTTGCTGCCGCCTTTACCTATAATGCAATCTTTATATTTTTGACCAATTACAGGATTAAGTAATCCGTATTTTTTAATTTCAGCAAATACATCTTGTCCTAAAACATCTGACCACATATAACCATAATATTTAGCTCCATATCCTACTAAATGTCCAAAACTACATTCAGTATGACTATCATTATCATAGACACTATAAGGAAGAAGTCTTTTAGAATATTTTTCCCAGATAGCGGTTGTGTTTTGTGGTTGTTTTTCACCAAAGTATTCAAGAGAAACCATTGCATATAGAATTTGCGCAATTGTTTGCATTCCAATTCCAAATTTTAAAAGTTCAAGTTTTTTATCCAATAAATCATCAGGCAGAGGTTCTCCTGTTTTATAGTGACAAGAAAGATTCTTAAGGATTTCTTTATCTTCAAGCCAATTTTCAAGCATTTGAGATGGAAGTTCTACAAAGTCACTTTTAACGTTTGTTCCTGCTTGTGACGCTAAGCGCGTTGCTCCAAGTATACTATGTAGTGCGTGACCAAATTCATGAAAAAAAGTATTAACTTCGGTGTATTTAAGAAGAGAGGGTGTTGTAGCTGTTGGCTTAGTAAAGTTACATACTACCGCTACAACAGCTGGGTTTCGGTATCCATCTTGGGTAATGTGTCCAGTTACTCCACTAAATTGAGCGGCATGCCCATATTTTTTAGGCCGTGGATACATGTCTAAAAAAACATATCCAAGAATTTGATGTGTTGTTGCGTCAGATAGTTCAAGAAGTTCAACATCGGGATGCCATGTGTGAGTTGGTTTAACATGTTTAATTTTTATAGAAAAAAATTGTTCGTAAATATGCATTAACCCATTAAGTGTTTTTTGCATAGGAAAATATTCAGCAAGAATACGTTCATCAATATTATACTTTTCTTTTTTAAAATGGGTCATAACAAATCCGCTGTCCCATGGATAAAGTTTGCCTTCAGTACTTAATGAAACCCCATTAGGAAGATCTTTGGTAAAAGTTTTAAATTCTTCAAAAGCTTTTATTTTTGAGCGACTTTCAAGATCATTTTCAAAATCCCATGCATGACGAGAGTTTTTTATCATTTGATCATCAAGATCAAGATCTGCAAAACTTTTAAATCCAAGCAATTCTGCAAGTTTATGTCTTGTTGCAATAAGATCATTTAAGACCTCTTTGTTTTTTGGATATGCCCTATTTTTAAATGCTTTGGAAAATCTTTTTCGAGTTTCTTGTATAGTGCAGTAATTGCTAATCATATCTTGCGTTGGGTAATCCATATGTAAAATATATGTGCCATCTTCGCCAGTTTTTAGAGTAGCTATAAAATCTTCAGAAATTCCTGCAAGTTCTTCTTTTGTTGCATATATTACCGTTGTGTCTTCGCTTATGTTACATGAAAAATCTTGCCCAATTTTATTAATTTTTTTATTAAGCTCTGCAATTTCTTGTCTTTTTTCTTCTGACAGGTCAAGGCCAAATCTTTGAAAATCTTTGATCAATTCATCCAAAAAATAACGTTCTTCAGAGTTAAGTTGCTCAGAAACAGCATTACCTTTTTGATAATTTTTAAAAGCTTTGTAAAGGTCAACATTCATTTCAACAAGATCAGTGTAAAGATTACGTAAATGGATAGATACCTCTGTTGCTTTTGTGCGCATTGCTTCGTCTGGATATACATGTTGAACAAATTCAAGAACTCCAAGTTCAAATGTTGCTCCATCAAGACTGTCAAAAGCGTAGATCATATTAATTTTATTTTGCAGATTTTCAGGGACTTCTATAATTGATTTAATAATTTTTTTAATTCGATTTTCTGCTTCGAGCGCTCGTGCTGAAATTTCTTCTGGCGTTTTTGGGTATACTAAACAAGCTTCATGTGCATTAGTTATTGTTATAGAGCCGAATTTATTACGTAATTGTTCCATTGAATGTTTCTCACTTTTACAAGAAGTTAAAATTAATGTCAGGGCGCATAGTATAAGCTTTTTCATACTGATTATTTTTTTCACTTTTAAGTATTACTTTTTTTGTAGCCTAAACCATTCTTCGCGTAATGCAATTGCTTTTTCAAAATCTAAAGACTCGGCTGCTTTTTGCATTTCATATTCAAGCTGTGCGAGTTGTTTTTGAATAACTTCGTAATTTACAGTATCAGCAAGTTCTGTTTTTTTATTTTTTTTCTGCTTTGATGCTTGAGCAATTGCATGTTGAATAGAGGTAATACTTTTAGTTACTTCTCGTTTTGTACTTATTGGCGTAATGTTATGTTCTTTATTATAATTTTCTTGAATTTTTCTTCTTCGGTTTGTTTCGTTAATTGCATCGCGCATAGATCCTGTTATTGAATCTGCATACATATAAACTTTTGCATCAACATTTCGAGCAGCTCTTCCAATGGTTTGAATAAGCGATCGTTTATCTCTTAAAAAGCTTTCTACATCAGCGTCCATAATGGCAACAAGAGCTACTTCGGGTAAATCTAGCCCTTCTCTTAGTAAATTAACGCCAACAAGGCAATCAAAGACGCCAAGACGTAATTTTTGCAAAAGTTCTGTTCTTTCTGGTGTTTTGATATCGCTATGAAGATAGCAGACTTTTATTTTACGCTCTTCTAGATAACGTGCTAGCTCTTCAGCCATTTTTTTTGTAAGCACGGTAACAAGGGTTCGGTAATCTTTGTTTCTTGTTTCTTCAATTGCATTAACAAGATGATCCATTTGACCTATTCGAGGTATAACTTCTATTGTTGGGTCAACAAGGCCTGTTGGTCTAATAATTTGTTCTATCAATTTTTTTGAATGTTCTATTTCGTATGGTCCAGGAGTTGCAGATACAAAAATAACATTGTGTAAAAAACGTTCAATTTCAGAAAATTGTAACGGTCGATTGTCATATGATGATGGTAGTCTAAAGCCAAAATCGATAAGAACTTTTTTGCGAGACCTATCTCCTGCGTACATTCCGCGCATTTGTGGTAATGCTATGTGTGATTCGTCAATAATACATAGAAAGTCTTTTGGGAAAAAATCAAATAAGCAGAAGGGTGGTTTGCCTGACTCACGCGATTCAAAATGAGCAGAATAATTTTCTATTCCACTGCAGTAACCAATTTCTTCTATCATTTCTAAATCTTTGCCAACTCGCTGAGCAATTCTTTGCCGATAAAGTTCATTTTCTACTGTTGGTAAATATTCAAGAAGTTCTTTTTTTATACTTGCAAGAGCTTTTTGTTTTTTAGATTCAGTTGTAACAAAATGTTTTGCTGGAAAAATTAATGCATTATCAAGATGAGTAAGCACGTTGTTGTTTTCTTTTGAAAGCCATTGTAACCGTGTAATAGTATCTCCAGATGTTTCTATACGCAATCTTTCTTTTTGGTAGGGTAAATTAATTTCTACAGTTCCACCTCTCACTTGAAAAGTTCCAGAGCCTTTTTCATAATCATCTCTTTTGTATTGAATATGAATAAGTTGTAAAAGAAGATCAGACCTTTTAATTTTTTGTCCTACATACACTGAAAATGCTAAATCACGATAATCACTTGGGTCTCCCAAAGAATAGATTGTTGAAACAGATGCAATAACAATTGTATCTGGTCTATTAATAAGTGAGGCAGTTGTTTCTATTCTGAGTCGCTCAATTTCATTATTTACTTTAGTTTCTTTTGCAATATAAATGTCTTGAGCTGGTAAGTATGATTCTGGTTGATAATAATCATAATAACTTACAAAATAGCAAACTTTGTTTTCGGGAAAAAAAAGAGAAAATTCTTCATATAATTGTGCTGCAAGTGTTTTATTGGGAGATAAAATTAAAACAGGTTTATTTTGTTGAGCAATGATGTTTGCCATAGTGAATGTTTTTCCTGATCCAGTAACCCCCATTAAGGTGCAAACTCCTGGTAAAGTTTCTAATAATTCTTTAATGGCTTCAGGTTGGCTACCACATGGCTCAAAAGGTGATTTTAGTTTAAATAAAGACATGTTTTCCCCATATTATGTAACAAACAAAGAACTATTTTTATGCACCATAAAGATAGTTCTTTATTGCTCATTGGCAAATTTTTTATTTTCTTTCATAAGTGCTAATTTGCTTGCAATTACATTATTTATTTTTTCCATAACCCCTATTTTATGCGTTACTGTTTGAGTGTGGCTATTTTTCTTTTTGTCTTGAATAATAGTCTGTTCTGCAGAATTACAAACTTCTTCAAAGATATCTCTTAATTGATTAGGTATGTCGGAAGTTATTTTATTTTTTTCATCAATATAATAAAGAGTTTTATTGTTAATAAAAAAAGTGCCATAACCTGTTACAGCAAATTGAGTTGCAATAGTTTTATTTTCTGCATTTACAACTTCTTCTATGAAGAAGTTTTTTCTAAATAAAGGCGTTTTGGATGAAGTGTCACACGCAATAACAGAGCAAGGCGCAATTACAGCGCTTAATGTTTTTAAGGCATAAGAAGCTTTCTTACAAGCAGGGTCTTTTATAATTACTTTTTTTACATAAGTTGTTATATCATTTGATGTATTTTTGTAGGCAGAATCTTGTGGCAACAAAGATAGGATACGCAAATTTTTAGTGTTTTCTATAACAAGAGTTGCATAAATAATAGGGGTAGAAATAGCAACAATAATTTGATTTGGAAGTTGTACAATTGGTTTCTTTTCGAAGCTAGCAAGCGCGCTTGTTGTTTTTGTTATTTCAATAATATTATTGGATAAAAATTCAGGACTAAACCAGTCTGTTCCAGGAAATTTAATAAGAGCAAGTTGTGAAACCTCATCAGATTTATTATCTCTAAAAATTGTTTTAAGTGGGTTATAAAGACCAAAGTTAATGGCTTTTGATAAAGAATAGGGAATATATTCAAAATATTGTTTAAAATTTGGAACAGCTACATAAGGAAGCATGTTAGAAGTAATGAGTGATCCTAAAAGACGAGGATTGTTTATTGTTTCTAGCCATGCCCTAATCCAAAGTGGACTAAATAAAACAAAGGGGCGCTCTGTAACTGGTGAAACAATAGTTGTAAATTTATTTTGAAATGAATGCTGAACGTCATCTTTGATTGAATGATCTGCAAACCATACATTTTTAGCAGTCATTCCTCCATTATGACAACTTATATAAAAAAAAGTGCGAGTATTTGCTTGTCCTAATACAGTAACAAGTTTTTGAAAATCTTGAGAAAGAAGTCCGCCAACTTGAATTGATTTACTTCCTAAACTTCCATGTCCAATCATAATAAAATCGAGAGGTTTTTTTTCATTAAATGGAATGTTGTTTATAAAGTAATCAAGATCATGAATTAGAAGTTTTCCTTCATAAGTTATGATAGCAAAAGGGTCTTTAAACTCTTTTTTAATAAAGGGTGAGTCTTGCGGTTGTTTTATGCGCAGTTTGTTTTTGTTAAAATCTGCAGCAGGATATGTTTTAGGGTATAAAATATAATTATCATTTTTAGTAACGTAAAGATCCCAGTTTTGAGCATTAAAGGCTTTGTAAAAAGTAATAATTGTTTCTGCTAAAATAATAGATTGATTATTCAGTTGTAATTGTTGTGTAAGGTTTAAGTAAGAATCTAAAAAAATATTTTTCTTTTTAAGAAATTCCATTGAATCTAAGGCAACAGTTAGTTTTTTATCGAGTGATATTTTTTGATTGTTAATTGATTGATTAATGTAATTATGAGCCTCTTGATATTGAAGCAAAAGCAGATCAACTAATTTTTTTATTTTACTAAGATATTCATATTCTTTTGTAGAAAAAGAATGAGCATATACATCTTCTAAAGGGGCATGTGCATTAATTAGTTTGTTGGCAAATGTAAAAAAATTATAAAATATTTGAAAAATATTTTTACTAACAAAAATAGGTGAATATTCATCGCGTAGCGCATTGCGAAGAATGTAGCATTCTGGACCAGGAAGTATAATTTTACCGTTTAAAGTTTTATGAGCGTCTTGAAAGTCATCATCAAGAATGTCAATGATGGCAATAAGACGTCTATTTTCAGACGAAGAAAGTGGTAATACAATAAAGTGTACGCTTATTAATAGATATTTAAAAATCCTACTCATAGAATATTCCCTTTACCCCTAAAAAAGAATTAATTCTTTAAGTATAATAAGCGTGTATTTTATTTTGCAATGATCCTATTTTTTGAGCAACAGATACTATTTTAGAATTTTTTCTGTCTACCAGAAAATGCCCTTTTCATTTTTAGAACCGCTTTCATTTTTTGTTGAGGAGTAAGGTCTTTAGTAGCTTCTGCTGTCTGTTGTAACATTTTATCTTTAAATTCTTGGCCAGATGTTTTTAAATGATAAGGGTTTCTGCTTGTTATATTTTGGGTGTTTATGCCAGCAGTAGCTGCAAAAGCAGTAATTTCTTCCAATGTTTTACCATGCGCATTCAAAGATTCTTCTACAGCTTTTAAGTCGCTAGCTTTAGGCGTTCTTTTTGCAGAATAACTTTGTTGAATTATAAGTAATATTGATAAAGCAAGTGTCATTTTTTTCATATTATTTCCTTTATAATAAATGACGGTTTGTTAGAAATTTTTAATCTACAGATAACATAATTTCATTGATCTTGATAACTAGCTCGTTGATTTCGATGTCAATTTTTTTTATTGCTTCACTAGGGGTAGAGGTATTAAAATTGTAATATGGTATAGCAGATAATGCTGCACGAGATAATGCTGCACGAGAAGAATTTTTTAAATTTTTATTAAAATTTTGCCTTTCAAAATAAGCTAAACGTTTTTTTCTAACTTCTTTATGATCAACTGGCACAGGAGTTAAACTTACTTTTGCAGCGTCAAAACTTGATGCTAATTTTTCTTGTTCTATAGATTCTATTTGGGTTTGAAGTCTTGCAGGTATAAATGTACGATTGTTAAACTTATTTACAGGCATTATGCTATAACCTTCTTCATCTTGTAATTGTTCTGATTGCGTTGCTTGCCATTTTTTTACTTTAGTTTTAATTAATTGATCGATTTTTATTTTTGAATCTTGAATTTCTTTCTCTGTAAGAGGCCTTTCGCCATCTTTATCAGCTACAAGTTGCCCTTGGCACGGCTTACTTTTTTCCAGACTTAGAATATCTTTTGCAGTTGCTATTTGAGCATCTTCAGGTTGAGAATCTTTATATATTAATGTTTGAGATTGACTTTGAAATAATAAAGAAGGGTTAGGCTTTGATTTGCTATATACCCCGTATTTATAATGGAATCCGTAAAATAAATTTAAGCCAAATTTTGAAATAGCAACAAAATTTATCTTGTTAAGATAATCGAAAGAATAACTTGTGCTTATTGTTAAAAAACAAAGGCTTAATAGTAGTTTTTTCATATAGTCTCCATTTATATAACTTTAAAAAACCTACTTAATAGAATAACTAAAATATAATTTATTGCAAATGGCATAATGCTTTGCTTATCAAGCTTTTTTTGTCTATTATTGACCTTATTTATTCATAAAATCTTAGTCAGTTTGTATAAAAGAATTTGCAATTTTTTTTTTATGTATTATACTTACCTAACAAGTTGCTATTAATAACAACTTAAGCTTAAATGTAATAAATTATTCAATTATTATTTCTACAGAAGGAGTTTTACATGATAGAAAAACTTAGGCCATTAGGCGATCGCTTATTTGTTGCTCGTCTTGAATCTGAAGAAAGAACTCAGGGTGGTTTATATATTCCTGAAGGCTCAAAAGAAAAAGGTCAAACAGGAACTGTTTTGGCTGTTGGAGAAGGAAAAGAGTTTGAAGGTAAAATAACAGCTCTTAAGGTTAAGGTTGGGGATAAAGTATTTTTTGGAAAATACGCAGGAACCGATGTTGATGAAAAACATTTAATCTTGAGAGAAGATGACGTTTTGGGTGTTATAGAAAAATAAAATTGATTATTAAAATTAGTTAAAAGGATATATTCAATGTCTAAAAAAATTATGTTTGGCGTTGATGCCCGCGAAAAAATTCGTCGCGGTGTTGATGCTTTAGCAGATGCGGTTAAAGTAACGCTTGGGCCTCGGGGTCGTAATGTTGCATATAATAAGTCATTTGGTTCTCCTGGTATTACCAAAGATGGTGTTACTGTGGCAAAAGAAATTACATTGGTTGATTCTATAGAAAATATGGGCGCTCAACTGGTAAGAGAAGTTGCAAGTAAAACTGCTGATGTGGCTGGTGATGGAACAACAACTGCTACAGTTTTAGCGCAAGCAATTTTTAGAGAAGGTAATAAATTTGTTACTGCAGGTTCTAATCCAATGGAACTTAAACGTGGGATTGATAAAGCTGTAGAAGCAGTTGTTGCTGAAATTAAAAATTCTGCAAAAGTTGTATCTGACAAAAAAGGCATTGAGCAAGTTGCTACTATTTCTGCAAATTCAGATATTGTAATTGGTCAACAAATTGCTCAAGCAATGGACCGTGTAGGCCGTGATGGCGTAATTACAGTAGAAGAAGCAAAAGGGATGGAAAACGAGCTTGAAGTGGTTGAAGGAATGCAGTTTGACCGTGGGTACTTGTCTCCATATTTTGTAAACAATTCAGAAAAAATGGAAGCTCATCTTTCTGATGCACTTATTTTGATTCACGAAAAGAAAATTACTTCTATGAAGTCTCTTCTTCCAGTGCTTGAACAAGTTGCAAAAACAGGAAGGCAGCTTTTAATTATTGCAGAAGATATAGAAGGCGAAGCTCTTGCAACACTCGTTGTAAATAAAATTCGTGGAACATTAAACGTTGTTGCAGTAAAAGCTCCAGGATTTGGAGATCGTCGTAAAGCAATGCTTGAAGATATTGCTATTGTAACAGGCGGTAAATTAGTTGCTGATGAACTTGGTATTAAACTTGAGCAAATTACTTTAGAAGACCTTGGTATTGCTAAAAAAGTTATTATTACAAAAGATGCGACAACTATTGTTGATGGAGCTGGTCATAAAGAGGCTATTGATGGTAGAGTGGCGCATATCAGAATGCAAATTGAAAATAGCACCTCTGATTATGATATTGAAAAACTTCAAGAGCGCTTAGCAAAACTTTCTGGTGGTGTTGCAGTTATTAAAGTTGGTGCTGCTACAGAAACAGAACTTAAAGAGAAAAAAGATCGGATAGAAGATGCTCTTCATGCAACACGTGCAGCGGTAGAAGAAGGTATTGTTGCAGGTGGAGGCACTGCATTATTGCGTGCTCAAGCTGCAATTGATGAATTGTCGCTGACAGGCGATGAGCGTTTTGGTGCTGCAATTGTACGCCGTGCGCTTGAAGAACCTCTTCGTGTTATTGCTCAAAATGCTGGGTTTGAGGGATCTGTTATTGTTGATCGTGTTCGTAATGCAGACAAAAATTTAGGTTTTGATGCAAAGTCTGGAAATTTAGTGCACATGATAGAAGAAGGTATTGTTGATCCTGCAAAGGTAACAAGAACTGCGCTTCAAAATGCAGCATCAATTTCTGGTTTAATGATTACAACAGAAACAATTATTTGTGATCTTCCAGAAGATAAAAAAGATGTAGCTCCTGCTGCAGCTCCAGGAATGGGCGGCATGGGTGGAATGTATTAAGAAATAGTTTTCTTTTTAAAAATAAAAAGAGGGATTAAAACAATCCCTCTTTTTATTTAGTATGTAGTTTTTATGTAATTATGCCATTTTTGGAAGTAATATTTTTTCTAATACTTCATTTGCATGTTCAACCCATACAATGTTGATATCTTCGTGCAGGTCAAGGGCGTCAGACAAATCATTTTTATTTGATGCAGGTAAGATAACTGTTTTTATATGATTTCGTTTTGCAGCAAGTATTTTTTCTTTTACTCCTCCAATAGGCATAACTCTTCCACGTAAATTTATTTCACCGGTCATTGCATAGCTACCATCAATTGCACGATCAGTAAAAACAGAAAGAATTGATGAAAGCATTGTTATTCCGCCAGAAGGACCATCTTTTGGTACAGCTCCTGCAGGTATGTGAATATGCAAGTCGTATTCGGTGAATTTTTTATCATCAATGTTAAAATCTTGAGCATGAGCACGTATGTAACTTAATGCTGCACGAGCAGATTCTTTCATAACATCACCAAGTTGTCCGGTTAAGATGATATTACCTTTTCCTTTCATAAGCACTGCTTCTACTTTTATCATTTCTCCACCATAAGGAGTCCATGCCAAGCCATTAGTTATACCAACTTGACTTATAAGATCATTGTCAAAATCAACAATTTTCTTTGGTCCAAGATGTGTATTAAGTGTTTCTGGTGTAAAGAGTAAAGAATGTTTCTCTTCTACTAAAGTTCGAGCAGCTTTTGAGCAGAGCTTGCGTAAAAGTCTTTCTAGGTTTCTAACGCCAGCTTCTTGCGTGTAGTTAGTAATGATTTCTTTAAGAACATCATCTGAAAATTCAATACCTTTATCTTTTAGACCGGTATCTTCTAGTGCTTTTTCAATTAAGTGTTTTTTAGCAATATTTACTTTTTCTTCTATGGTGTAACTAGAAAGATTTATAATTTCCATACGATCGCGAAGAGGTTCTGAAATGGTACTAATGTCATTTGCTGTTGCAATAAAAATAACATTAGAAAGATCAAATGGAATACCAAGATAGTTATCGTAAAATGTTTTATTTTGTTGAGGGTCTAAAACTTCTAGCATTGCAGCTGAAGGGTCTCCTCTAAAGTCTGAACCAATTTTATCGAGTTCATCTATAATTAAAACAGGGTTATTGCTTCCAGCTTTTTTTATTGCTTGTATAAATCGACCTGGCATTGAACCAACATAAGTTCTACGATGACCACGAATTTCGGCTTCATCTTTTACACCACCAAGTGATATTCTTTGATAATTTCTCCCTAAGCTTCGTGCTATTGATTTTCCAAGAGATGTTTTTCCTACGCCAGGAGGCCCTGCAAAACACAAAATAGGTGCATAGCCATCGTTTTTAAGATTTCTTACTGAGATGTAATCAAGAATGCGATCTTTAATTTCCTTGAGTCCAAAATGATCTTCATCAAGAATTGATCGTGCATGTGCAATATCAAGATTATCGACAGTAGAATTATTCCAAGGAAGAGATATAACTGTTTCTAAATAATTTCTGGTAACTGTTGCTTCAACAGAATCTGGTGCTGTTTTTTCGAGTCTGTTGAGTTGACGTGTGATTTCTGTATGTGCTTCTTCTGGAATGTTTAAATTTGCTAATTTAGTACGTAACAATTCAAGTTCTTCTGCATCATCTTCTCCAAGCTCTTGTTTAATCGCTTTGAGTTGTTCTCTAAGATAAAATTCTTTTTGGGCTTTGTTCATAGAATCACGAGCTTTGTTGCGAATTCTTTCTTGAGTTTCTGCAACTTCAACTTCTTTGTTTAAGTGAAGATAAATACCTTCTAGAAATTCTTCTTGTGTAGGTGATTCAAGAAGTGCTTGTGCATTTTCTACCGAAAGATTGAGGTGTGATAAAATAAAATCGGCTATCTTGTGAGAATCATACATTTTAGAAAGTATGATATGAAAATCTGGACTAAAAGAATGACTCGAAGAACTTATTTTTTCTGCTTGTTCTTTAATTAACTTTATGTGTTGAGCAATTTGATCTTGATTTTCATTTTCTATTGGTGGAATTTCTTCTGCTACTACTGATAAAATATTTTCTTCAGTTATTATGCTTTTAACACGTGCTTTTGCAATACCTTGCACTAAAATTTTTACGCCTCCTTCAGGAATCTTAATCATTCGCATAATAGATGAAATAGTTCCTACTTCGTAAAGATCTTTTGTGCCGATAGCTCCTTGATAATCTTCAACCTTCTTTTTTGAAGCCAACAAGAGGACCCGCTTTGATCCATCAAGGCTTTGATTAATTCCCTCGATGATTCTCTCATCAAGTACCAAAAGAGGTACAATCATGTGTGGAAATACTACTACGTCCACAGTTGGTATGATTGGAAGTATCTCTTGGATGTTTTTTTCTATGTCTTTATTTATCGCCCTCATTAACGTTCCCCCTCTGTTTTGTTAGGCTACGACTTAGACCATTGTAGAGAATTTGAATTTTGAAAAACAATATTTCCATGTAAACTAACAAGTATCGTATTGCTCCAATGAAGGTATTGATGAAATGATAATAACTTTTTTAAAAAAGATTATGCATGATGGATATATTACAGCTAAAAGATGTTCAAAAAACTTTTGTTAATAATAAAAATAAAATTACAATTATAAACAATTGCTCAAGCTTATTTAAACAGGGAATTACATATGGCTTAATAGGGGTTTCTGGTATTGGCAAATCAACTTTAATGCATATTATTTCGGGCCTTGATGCCCCTAGCTCTGGAACCGTTTTATTTAATAAAAAAAATATATACACATTCTCGCCTGCAGAGCGTGCTAGATGCTTACAGCTCGTAACTCAGACTCCGCATATGATTAAAGAGTTAACTGTATATGAAAATTGTAAAATTGTTGGAAGCATTTTAGATCTTACAGCTCAAGAAACAGATTTTAGACTGCAAGAACTTTTTTCTATGCTTGGACTTGATCATATTAAAGATTGGAATGTTGGTCAGCTTTCTGGGGGGCAATTACAAAGAGTAGCTTTAATACGAGCACTTCTTGCTCAGCCATCATTTTTACTTGCAGATGAGCCAACTGGAAATTTAGATGAAAAAACAGGAAAACAATTACTTACAACGCTGCTTGTTTGCCAAAAAAAATGGAATATGGGCTTATTGATTTCATCTCATAATAGTTATATTACCAGTAGCATGGAAGTGGTATTTACTATAAAAGATGGTATCCTATCTCCCGTTTTATAGATTATAAAAATAAAAGGTATCTATTGTGTTTAAAACATTATCAAGAAAATCTATTTTGCAAAAAACAATGCAAGTTGGTGGAAATACACTTATAAGTAGATTTTTGGGTCTTTCTCGTGAAATTTTACAAATGCGATTTTTAGGGATTGGAATTGCAAATGATGCTTTTAATACTGCATTTATGATTCCTAATTCACTCCGAAAGATGTTTGCAGAAGGTGCTTTAACGGCAGCATTTGTTCCAACATTTGTAAACGTTTATAAAAAAGAAGGTGTTCAACAAGCAAATAGTTTGATGTCTCTTTCTTTACTTGCGTTTGAAAGTGTTGTGCTTTTATTATGTGCTTTTATTATGTGGAAAACTGAGCTTACACTTCGTCTTTTTGCTCCAGGTTTCTCTTCTGATCAAATAGCACTTGCTATTCCGTGTCTTAAAATTTTAATGCCTTTTATTTTTTTTATTTCTACAAGTTCATTGTTAACAGGAGCATTACAATCAGCACACCATTTTTTTGTACCTTCATTTGCTTCTGTTCTTTTAAACATTTTTTATATTGGTGGCATTATTGTTTGTTTAATGCAAGGTTACACAATCGAATACCTTTCATGGGCTATTATGGTTGGTGGATTTGTTCAATTTTTACTTCATGTTTGGATGTATTTAAAACTTGGATTTTCTTTAAATCTACCAACAGAAGAGTCTTATAAATCATTTTTAAAAATTTTATCTAAGTTTTTACCTTGTTTTTTTAGCATGAGTGTTATGGAAATTAACCTCATCATAGATAATGTTTTTGCATCATATGGTGCTGTTGGAACTGTTACACTCATTAAATACACCTCTCGGTTGATGGGTATTCCATTAGGAGTTTTTTCTACAGCGTTTTCTACTATTTTATTGCCCCATTTTTCCCGTGTAGCAATGTATGCCCCTAAAAGATTAAGCTTTTATTTGCTTGAATCATGCAAGTTTATTTTGTGGGTTACAGCTCCTGCAACAATTATTATGTGTTATCTAGCAGATGATATTTTCTTAACATTGTTTGCATCTTCATCAAGTAAATTTTCTGTTGAGGTTATACCAGTGGCAGGATGGATGCTTATTGGTTATTTAATAGGGCTTTTTTGGATTTCTGTTAATAAAATTTTACTTACACTTTTTTATTCATTTCATGATACGCATAGACCTACTTATACAGCAATTATTGCAACTATCTTAAACTATGGATTTAATTTTGTTTTCTTTGCATGGTGGGGAGGGGTTGGTATACCTTTTGCTACTACTTTATCAGGTATTATGCAAATGCTTATTTCGCTTTATCTTCTTAATAGATATCACAATTTTAAACTTTATTTAGATAATTTCTTTAGATTTGCAATTAGATATGCTCTTCAAATAACTGTATTTTCTTTACCTTTATTAGGTTTGTATAAAATAACTAGGTATAGCGTTGAGCTTATTTGCATAAATAAATCGTGGATACACTTTTTTATGCTTAAAAGTTTTGGTTATTGGATATGGACCATGCCAGTCATAATTTTTTATTTTTATGTACTTTATAGAACAAAAAATTATTTTAAAATTAGATTATTCTTTTTGAAATAATTTTTTTATAATTTCTTCTGAAGTTTCAATGCTTTTAGTATGATCAGATATTAAATTACGAGCAACTTCCTGAGCTTTTATGTTGTCGCTTTGATCATTTGTATAGTGAATTCTCATGCGTTTGTGAAAGTCTAAAGAGCTTAATTCTATTTGGATTGCGGCTTGAAGTAAATAGCTAACAGCACGCTTTGTAGAAAGGTTAGGGGCCTGTTTTTTTAAAGATTTTGATCCTATTGGTTTTAAGATTAATTTTCTTTGACTAGATAAATGCTCTAAAGCATTAATTTTAATTGAAGATATAAAAAAGGAAAATAAAAATATTTTTAAAAATTTTTGTTTTTTCATATGAAATACTTTGTTATTGTAGGATTTTATTATTTAAATACTTACTTCAAGTACATTTATTCTTTTTCTATTTGTTCTCTAAGAGATTTGTTTTGTTGTATGTAAAAACTGATTATTCCCGTAGCACTTTCTATTGCATTTAGCAAAAATATTTCTTGTTCAATTGGATTAGTAAATGGAGGAAGAATTTGCCCAGAAGCATTTATTAATTGCAAACCTTTTCTTAGTTCATGCCTGCATTTAATAAATCGATGAATTTTTATATTGTTTTTTTGAATTATGAATTTTGGATCTTTTTTTTCTTCTTCTTCTAAAATTTGTTTTGTTTGTTCCATCGAAGTTGCTACTTGCGTATCCATAGGTGTTTTTTTTGGTAACTTTACTTTTCGTGACGTTTCTTTTTTTTCTTCTTCTTCTTCTTCTTCTAACACTGCTTTTGTTTTTTTAAGCGATGCTTTAGCCGCTCTTCTCTCAGGGGGTTGAGTTGCAAACAAATTGAATGATGTAAGTAATAAAATGAATAATGTTTTTTTCATAAATTTTTGATAATTAAGAAGTGTTGAATTTGGTTGCGGGGGCCGGATTCGAACCAGCGACCTTTGGGTTATGAGCCCAACGAGCTACCAGGCTGCTCTACCCCGCGATCTATTTTAGAAACAAATTAATAAGAATCAGTTTAGCATAGGTTTTCTAACTGTCAATCAAAACTTTGTAAGATCCTATCTCTAGTAAAAAATTAAAAAAACCGCCCTTTTTTCTTATTGATTATTTGTTCAAGAATTACATTTAATTTTTCATCAGAATAAATAAGCTTTTGATTAATTAAATCGTGATTTGATCGAATTTCTTGTTGTAAATTATCAATTTTTGTGTGTAACTCTATGTGGTGATTTTTTACTTGACGTAATCTTCCTAAAAAAACTGATCCTATGCGCTTTGTTCGTGATAATAAAAAATCAACCTTATCATTTGTTGTTTTAAATTTATCTTGTATCAGTGTATTTAATTGTAAAAATGAATTTTTTTGTTCAGTTCTTAAAGCTTTTAATTCATTAAAAATAGTATCTAATTTTGAATTAATGGATCCCTTGCGCAAGCCCATTACTATTCCTAGGGTAATACCAGTCATTACCTTACCAGTTTTTGTTGTAATTTCATCATTTGTACCTGAAAATGTGTATGCGGTAATGCCTCCAATAACTGCTCCTGTAGAAGCCTCAAAAGGCTTTTCTTTTATTTGAGACGTATATGTAGATACTATGTTTTTTGATTGATTGCTTATAAATTTAAAGCCTGTTTTGAGCGCTTCTTTTCCTGCTTTTTGCCATGCATGATGTGCAGCTGTTATTCTATTTAAATGAATTGTGATGATTATTGTCAGTATGATTTTTAGTTTCATTTTCTTTTTCTTTCAAAATATTGATCAACAGAACGATACATAAGTGCTTCTTGAATATGATTTGGTTTAATTATCTCAGATCCTTCAAGATCCGCTATGGTTCGAGCAACTTTAAGAACTTTGTGATATCCACGCATGCTTAAATGAAGTCGATCAAATACTTTCTTCATAAGAACTTCTCCTTCTTGCGTTAATTGGCATGATGTTTCTATTTGATCTGGAGTCATAGTAGCATTTTTTTGCAAACAAGAATTAAATCTTGTTTTTTGAATAGCTGCAGCTATTTGTACTTTCTGCTTGATATCTTGTGAAGATTGATTTGTTATTTGCGTATCTTTTATTGTTTCGTAATCTACTCCAGGAACATAAATTTGAAGATCAATCCGATCAAGAAGGGGTCCTGAAAGCTTGTCTAAATATTTATTAATTTTTTCTTGAGAGCAGATACATTCTTTTTTCTTGTCTCCATAATAACCGCATGGGCAAGGGTTTAAAGCTGCTACTAATAAAAATGAAGCAGGAAATTTTATAGAATATTGGGCTCGGGATATTTGAACTTCTTTGTTTTCGAGCGGTTGCCGCATAACTTCTAAAGTATCTCTTTTAAATTCTGTAAGCTCATCTAAAAATAAAATACCATTATGAGCTAGGCTGATCTCTCCTGGTTGTGGAAATGATCCTCCCCCTACAAGCCCGACTTGGGATATTGTGTGATGAGGTGCTCTAAAAGGGCGTTGTCCGAATAAGCCTTTATTGTCTAATTTTCCACTAATTGAATAAATCTTAGTTGTTTCAAGAGCTTCTTCAAAAGCCATTGATGGCATAATAGTAGCAAGTCTTTTTGCTAGCATAGTTTTACCAGATCCAGGTGGTCCAACAAATAAAATATTATGATTTCCTGCAGCTGCAATAGTTAGAGCGCGCTTTGCAATTTCTTGTCCTTTTACTTGGGAAAAATCAAAAGGATATGATTGTGATAATTCTGTAAAAGCATAAGGAGTTTCTGGTTCTATAGTTTTTTCATTTCGCAAAAACGCGATAAGGTCTACAAGATGATTTATTCCATAAATAGATATTCCTTGTACTAAACTAGCTTCTTTGGCGTTTGCTTGTGGAAGAAGTATAGTATTTTTACCTAATTTTTTTGCATCAAAAGCAATAGCAAGAGCTCCTTTTATAGGTTTAATTGAACCGTCTAAAGAAAGTTCTCCTATAAAAAGAGTGTTTTGGAGTAATTCTTGAGATATTTCTATAAGTCCTGCAGCTTGTAAAATTCCTATGGCTATAGGCAAATCAAAAAGAGTTCCCTCTTTTTTTAAATCAGCAGGAGCTAAATTAACAGTGATTTTTCTTTCTGGAAGTTTAATTCCGCAATTTTTTAGTGCTGTTTGTATGCGTTGGCGGCTTTCTTTAATTGCTGTATCTGGAAGTCCTACAATAAAAAAATTCATCATTCCATAAGAAAGATCAACCTCTACATCAACTAAATGTGCTTGAACACCAATTGTTGTAGCTGAAAATATTTTTGTATGCACAATTTCCTTTTGTATGAGCGATTTATATTTTTATTATTTTATTTAAAATATAATCTATTTTAAATAAACAGTTATTTGTATTTAATTTCAATTTGAAGCGTACGTATTGTGATTGAAAAGTCAAATCTTTTTCTTGATATGTATGTTTTATAAAGTAATTAAGAAATAATTTTTAAATTTTTTTATTGGTTATCGATTTGTGCCTTTAGATAATCGCCTTGAGCTTTAATTTCACAGCTTATGCTTTTTGATCTATAATTTTAAAAATTAAAGTACAGAGTTTAATGTCACTAAGGGTATACATGATTTTTTTTAAAAATATAAAACAGCTTTTTTTATTGAGTATATGTTTTAGTCTTGAAGCGCGTATTATTATTAAAGGGGATTCAGAAGCTCAACAAGATAAAAGTTTTTCTTTTAATGTGTTTCCATCGGCAAGCATAGGAAGTTCTTTATATGTTGGAAGGTCAAGTTCTACGGATACTACTTCTGATGATACTATAAGACAGTATTCTCTTTCTGGTTATGGAGTTGGAAATACATTTTTTCTTCCTTTGGCCTTGCCTAAAGTCACTTACAATGGTGTTGCTGATGTTGACAATCCATTAATTGGACAAAAAATTTTAACGCTTGGTACTTTTAAAACAACACCTATAGTTGTTTGCAATGATAATCCAAGTAACTTGTATTGGATTTCAAGCGCTTTAGGTAATTCAAGTATTCAATTAAGTTCTATAGAAGGTGTAAAAGATGCTCAAGGCCTTACATCTGCGGGTATATTAAAAGCTGTAGGTTCCAAAGAGGTTATTTTTGCAGGAGTAAAAAAATCAGGCGGGTTGTTTGGTGAAGTTGGAGGTGGTATTGCTTTGCTTTATGGTGGAGGCATTTCAAGTATTATTCAATCGCCAGCAGTTGAATATAGCTCTACAGTAAAAGCAGTTCCTCTTGATGGAACGCAAAATTTTTTAGTTCTTGGATCAACTCCAACCTTAAGTTCAACTATTCTTGATATGTATTGGGATGATGCTTTGTATCGTTTATATATTGTTTTTCAGGCAACGGGAGGCAATAGCGTAAATGATGGAGCAATAGGTATAGCTATGGGATATCCAGTTCAGTCAACTATTGTTAATCAAGATGGGGCAAAGGTTAATACTATTAAGTTATTATTAAGGCAGTGGATTTCAAAAGATTTAATTAACAGTCAAGAAAATATTGTTGGTGGATTAGGTGCTAATACGGTTGCGTCTTTAAAAAAAGTTCGTGTTCTTCATGCTACAACAGGACCTTCATATTTAATTGTTGTAGGTAATTCATCTAATGAAAATAATAATCAAACAGTATTTGCCCTTCCTCTTGTTGATAAAAAATTATCGTATGGTCGCTCTTCAGCATGGGCTTCAGATTCTTCTCATGGTGTTCTTGCAAGTAAAGTTATAAATCCAGGAACTAATTTGGTGACATTTTATAATGATACCGTTAGTCCTGGGTTTGTTACAGGAAGGGCATTTCAAGCTTCTCCGACATCTTCATCTCATTTGACTGTGGAAAGTGATGCTCAAGCAAGTGTTGGATGTGGCCCTGCTATTGGATCTATTCAAGATATTGTAACTTATAAAGATGCTGTTTTTATATCTACAACTAATGGAACTAATGAAGTTGCCGGAGTGTTTTATTCGCAAGCTTTATTTGATGTTTATGGAGCAATAAAAGGTTGGACTCCCTGGAAACGTATTATAAGTGCTCCAGATAGTAGTACTCAAATATTTGGAATTTTTTTTGATTCTTTTCAAGGTAGATTATGCGCTCTTCAAGGAGCATCTTCTACAGCAGTTGATACAGTTATAAGTTCTACATGGAGTAATGGTTATGGAGATGGCATTCTTGGAGGAACAACATCAGATGGGTCTGTTGGATTAAATTATCTTTTACAAGATACTTTTAAATCTGCAGGGGGATTGCTTGGGCTTTTTGATTTTCCAAAAAATACTGTTGGATTTTCAACAACGTTAGGGCAAAGAACATCTCTTATGATTGCAACAGGATATAAAAAAATTGTTCTTATAGAAAGTGGCCAAGACAATAATTCTAACTATTTTATTCCTCGTATAGGTAATTTTTTAGGAGCAGATAATAAAATATTTACATCTGGTTCTATTACAGAAAGTCCTACATCAAATACCTATCTTATCACGATGTCTGGGGGAGAACTTGAAAATATTGGAGCTATTACGAGCGCTGCAATTTGTAAAGAAACTGTCAATGGCTATGGTACATATATTGTAATTGGAGGAACGGGAGGACTTGCAGTATTACGTTCTGCCGATGGAAGTGGAAGTGCTAATTTACAAAAATCATTTAATGGAATTAATAATTTTAGTTGGGTTACATTAGGTTCTTATAAAAATATTCGTAAATTATGGTGTGATGGTCAAAATATATATGTTTTAACGCCTACAACTCTTGATCGCATTGAGCTTTCTCAGCTTCATGAAAATGACATAACAGCATATACAATAGCAGATGCACAGTCTTTGCTCGGTGGAAAATTTTCTAGTTTTTCTGATGTTGTAATATCAGGCGATTTTGCTCTTATTGCGACAAATAGTGGGCTTTATACAACTGGTGTTGGTGGTATTGTTTCTACCGCAACAACAGCAGCAGATCCATTATGGCGTTACTATCCATTATCAGAAGGGCCTCTTTCTGTAACAAGGCTTTCTGTGTTTTCTAGTACTAATTTTGAATATGATATTGCAAAAAATAGCATTGGGGGACAAATAGATGTTCTTGCTGCGTCTGTTGGACAAAGTCTTGCGTCACTTTATAGATTAACAGTTGCAGATGCTACAGGAGGTGTAACAAGTACAACATTACAAAGTATTCCTGATGGCATTTTGTATGGAGTTGCTGGTCCTTATGTGCATCTTGGAGATTATAAAAATTATTATACAACAGATGGAGCGGTGCCCTTGGTTACTCGCTCATCTTATTTGCAACAAAATGCACTTTTGCAAGCACTTCCTGTTGAGTTGCAAATAGCGACTCCGTTTACTGGTGTTGTATCTCGCCATGTACAAACAATTCCATTATTAAATAATACTCAACGTATTGCTGGTATTGTTCGTAACTCAGCAGTAGGATCTAATATTGTTGTAACAAATAATGGCTTACAAATTCTTGAATAATAAAAACGAGTAATGACATGAAAAAAATAGTAATAATATCCATAATTTTTTCTAGCTTATCTTTATCAGCTAGTTCAGTTATAGGACAGCAGTTATTTGATATCAATTTTAGGTCTCATATTCAGCGTGTTAAAAAGCATGAGTTATTAGTAATTCCAAGTTTTGGTTTTTCTGGCCAGGGAAGAGATGGAAATGGTAATAAAGTGAATCCTTTGCAGTATTTACAATCAACTCAAGATGCTTTGGCAATGCTTAAAGGATTTCCTGTTGGATCTATAGAAGATCAGATAGCTCAGCAAATTAATATTGATGATGACAATGGTGTAAGAGGTCATTTTAAAGTGACAGGAAATTACTCTTTTGAGTATGCCATCTTTAGTTATAGTTATCATATTTTTGATGAGTGGTTTTTTAGAATAAGAACTCCTTTTGTTGGTGCAAAAATTAGTAATACTTCATGGGTTGATTTAACTCAAAATATTACTCTTGATGATCAACTTACGCGAGAGCTTTTGACCGATAATCTTATAAGTAATGTTCAACAATTTGGAGATTTGCGCTTATGTGATTGGTCTGCAAGAGGAATGGGTGATACATTAATGTATCTGCATTGGGAACGTGTCTTTTTGCAAGAAAAAGAATGGTTAAAAGAAGTTGCTGTTAATGCTCGATGTGGTGTTTCTATTCCTACAGGTAAAAAGAAAAATGAAGATATGGCATTTTCATTTGCTTTTGGCAATGATGGAGCTTGGGGGTTGCCATTTGGAGCAGGTCTTGATTTAAAATTTAAAAAATTTTTACGAGCTGGTGTTGATATTGCTTTTGAAAGTATTTTTAATCATACAAAAGATAGGCGTATTGTTACTGATCCTGCCCAAACTGATTTTTTACTTTTGCAAAAAGCTCCTTCTCGAAAAGAATATGGAATAACTCAAATGTTTAATTTGTATTTAGAACCTCAGTTGACGGAAAAAATGACCTGTAGATTGGCATATATGCATACAAAACATGGAAGTGATAAATTATACATATTAGGCAATTCTTATTCATATACGATTGCAAATAAAGCAGCTTCATTAAAGGAATGGACTAATCATAGTGCTTTTTTCCAAATTCGTTATGACAATCAAGGAACTTTAGGTTTAATATCGCCTATTATTTCTGGGTTTATTCAGGTTCCCTTTAATGGTAAAAGATCTTTAAATGCAACCAGCATTGGATTTGATGTAGCTGTTCATTTTTAATGATGATATATGAATTTATTGTAAAGGGAATAAGTATTTTTCTGTAAATATACCATTATTTTTTGCAAGTATTCTTGTTTCTGTTTCTAATATTGCATGAGCAATTTTTTCTAATTTTGTTGTTATTCCTTTTTCTTGTTCAGAGGTTAATAACCAATCTATTTTTTTTTCTGCTAAATCATTTTTCATGAGTTGACAAGTTTCTAGATTAAGTTTTGTTCCTACCAGTTCCAAGAAATAACAATAACGTTCAATAAGTGACCAATAAAGATCATTAACATCTAAGTGGTCTGGAATTACTTGTGTAGCGTGAAGGTATTGTAAAGAATTGCCTATTTTTTTAAAAGATTCCCATGTTTTTTCTTGGTCGTCTGGAGACCAAATAATTTTATCAAGCGCACTGTTTAGAAACCTTACAAGTGTTGCTCGTGCTCGTTCTGGAGATATAACATTGGTGCTAATTTTTTCATCAAGTTCTTTTGCTACGTAATCAAAAAAACCAAGAGGGTTATCTTGTAAAAATGAAAATTGGGATTTAAAGCGTTCTAAAAGAATATCTTTTATTTCTGTCCATAAACCAAATTGTTGTTTTGCAAGTTGTAATTCAAGGTACGGTGTATTTTCATTAAGGAAAATTTCTATAGCAGGTGCACTTATATAAGGACAAGACTTTAATTTTTGATGAAAAAGTCGTAATGCGCCTTCTGTAAATTGTTTAGAAAGTCCATGTGATTGGCCATGACGAATAATTTGTCCTAAGTGACCTAGATTATGAGGTAAAAATTCTTTTCCATATTCTTCTCTATTAAAACTATGGTTAAAAAATGATGAAATTCCTTCATCGGTAAAAACAAGGGGATAGCAAAAAAAAGAAACTTTTTTTTCGGCTGGAACTGCTGCTGAATGTTTTACTGTCATAACTGGAATAGTGTCGCCTTGAAAAGAAAGTTTTTCTGAGTTTTCAAATTCTTCTTTTGCTTCAAGAATAGCTTGAAGTTGCTCTTTTTCTCGCTTTCTTTTTTTTCTAATAGATTCTTTTTGGGGTGTTACATATTCTGTATCATGTGTTTTTTCAGTTAAAATTTCATTTGCTGAAAAAGTGGATTTGAAAAAATATAAAAAGCTCAACAATAAAAAATATGATTTTTTATTCATAGTTTGCTCCTTGTATCCATAATAATATGCTAAAATAATGTATTTTATTATAGTAATAGTATATTTATATACAGGCAATATTTGATTTTTTTAATAGAGGGCAGCTTATGTTTATGTTTTTATTTGCTTTAGTGAATATATTTTTAATAAAAGCTTCAGATGGTTATAGTGGTAAAAGTTTGTCGAGGTCTTTATCTACTAGTTCAATTGTTTCAGTTGGTTCTATTGATATTAATAATATAGACGATCAAGATGCGGGGTTTTTTAATCACAATGCATTTTTTACACATATTGAAGGCTCAGTAGAAGGCGGAGAATTAATAGGAGCACATTTTTTACCAAGCCTTTCTTCTTCTGATAAGAGTATTATTATTGATAATACTGTTTTTGGTATTGATAGTTTTGAGACAGATGTTGATAATGTAAAACGTGTAAAATTTGTGGCTCAAGATCGTAGTATAAAGGATTCTATAAAAACAATTTTTCCTGAAAACATTACAAAAGCAATGATTTTAAAATTAGTACATGGAGCAAGAAAAGCATTAAAATTTATAAATGCTTAAGATGAAAAATGTTATAGAATGCGCATTCGGCCAACTGTAGATATGCCTTTTAAAACGAGGTTAATTCTTTTTGGAAATGGCACACCCCTTACCTTATATCCATTATTTAATAATAATACATCTAAAGCTGTTAATGTTAGGCCTCTTCCATCTGGTATTCCACCTGTAAGAAAATTTTCGCAATCTGAGTTAAAAAAATGAGAAAAAACAAATAATAGAAGAATTTTTCTGCGGTGTCCGTTTTTAGATGTTAATATAGCTTTAATAGTAAGCTTAAATAGTTATTGGAAATCATTATTGAAAGCATTCTTTTCAAATATTTTTTTTATGTTATGCTAATTGTATTAATTTTTTCAACTTTTATAAGGTTTAGTTTGTAGTATGTTTATTGATTGTTGTTTAAAAAATAAATTTATGTTTGCTATTTTTTTTGTGAGTTATGGTATGAATTCAGTGGATATTTCTAAATTGCGTAAGATAGAACAATTAAGTGAATTTCAAAAGATGACTACTGATTTTATGCAAAAAGGTTCATTTGTTGCAGAATATAGACCATTAGAAGGTATTTATAAGGGCAAGGTTGTTAAAGTTTTTGGATCTCTTCATACAACGTATGAAAATGGTATTCCATTTAGAATGGTTCGTAAATTAATTGATGAATTGCCTGAAGAATCAGCAATAATTTATGAAAATGCATCATTTTTAACTCAAGGATTAATTGGTAAGCAAGTTGATATTCAGTATATAATTGATACAGCAAAAGCTGTATATGATCCTTCATTTGTACAAAAAATAAAAGCATTAATTAAAAAACCTTTGTGTACAGAAATGGCTTATATTGCATACTTAGGAAGTAAGAGAAATTTTCATCTTGTATCTGGCGATTTGCCTTATGCAGAAACATTACAAAAATTTAATGATAAAGGTTATACAAACGAAGATATTTTTTGCTATGGAGTTGCCTTAACGGCACCTTCTATGGGGTTTTCTACTTTTACTAAACCTATATATAATTTTATTTTAAAAAACAAAATTAAAAAAAATTTTAATATTACAGAAGATCTGCCATATGAAGCTATTGTAGAATTTTATAACTTTAAAAAAAATAACATAATGTTTTTTGATCATGTATATGATCGAGATCAATATGCTTTAAAAATATTATTTGAAACACTTTCTACCCATAACACTGTGGTTATTGCATTTGGTCTGTGGCATTGGAATTTATGGCAAGATGTTTTGAGCCAATATCTAGGGGAGCCTGTTGTTCAATACTATGATCAATTTTTGAAAAAATAATTGTGTTAGAATTGAAGCATTTTTATCTTTTGTATTAGTTTGTAGTTTAAAAAAAATAAGGATCATTTAATGATCCTTATTTTTTTTAACAGCTTTTTATGGATATTCAAAATTTCTATAGCGATGCCAGTTTTATTTTTTACTTTACTTAATTTAATGCGAAGTGAAATACTTATCACTTAGTTTTTATTATAAAAAAACAAGGTAATCAAATGAGTGTATTAATGTTAAAAAAAAATATATTTTTTTTAATTTTAAATTTTCTGCCTGTTCAAATTATTTTTTCAGCTTCAAGGCCGCCATTATTAACTAGAACTGGTCAAGCCTTTAAAACAGTAGGTTCTAAAATTGCATTGCCTTTTAAAAAAGCAGGTAGGTCATTTAATCAGTCATATAATGCTTTAAAAGGAGAAAGAAAAGATAAGTTTGAAGCTCAACTATTATCAACTAAGCCAATTAGTTATGGATTGATAAATAAAAAACAATTAAATGATGTAAAAGAAAAAATTAATAATGAAAATCTTATACTTGAGCGGTATGGTGGTTATAAATATGCAGAGAAAGATTCTGCTATAAATCAATCTTTGTCTAAAGAAGGTGGTTCTAAAGAAAAACAAGATCATGATTTGAATTTAGGACTTTATCATTATCGAATTAATAAATTAAATAATTATAAGCCAAATAAGGTTTTTGATAAAAGTGCATATTATGCTAGAAATGCAGGAGACGTTTTTAAGGTTTTTGGCAGAGGTCTTCGTAATAAGGTGCATGCTATTAAAGATAGAATAACAAGAAAAAATACTGCATCTGAAATAGTAAGCAAAATAGAACCCTCTTCTTTACGTGGCTCTGAAGTTGTATCTTCAGCAAGAAATAGTCAAGTACAGTCAGGTATTGGTGAGCGTGCTTTTATAACAAAAGAAAAAATAGTCGGTAATGATCAAGAAAAAAGTGTTGAAGTTAAGAGCAGTGATGAAGTTCAAAATAAATTTATTCAAGAAACGAAAAAAAATTTAACAAGTATTCAACAAGAACTTAAGAAACTAGAAGAGCAAAAGAGTCTTTTAGAAAAAAAGATTGAAGAATATCAAAACAAGCCTGTTGAAGTTCAAAAACAGATAAAAGAACAGGCAGATAGAGAGCAAGAAGGAGCTTTAAGAGATTTTGCAAATGTATCAGATGCTTCTAATAAACAGAAAGTTTTAGAAACTGATTTTAATGATCCTGATAAATACGCTATTAATTTAGAAAAAATTAATGAGAAAATTAACAAAAAGAAGAAGCAAGAAGAGGGAATGGTTAAGGATTTAAAAGTTTTTGAATTACTTATTAAATGATTATTAATTTTGTATTGTAATAATCATTTTGTATCAATTGTTGATTAGTGTAATCTTTTGTTTTATGAATTAATACTTCATAGATTTAAGCAAAATAGTTGATATAACAAAGGTAAAATAATGGCTTTGTATGTATACCAAGCATTTTCTCGAGATGGCCAAAAAGTAACAGGCTCTATAGATGCTCCTTCAGAAGGAGCTGTTCGTGAGTTGCTTTTGCGTAAAGGTTTTTTAGTATATTCAATTATTGCTGCTCATAAAGCAACACAGTCAGAAAATTTTTTTCAAAGATTTTTTTCTCGTTCAATATCTGTAAAAGAAAAAATATTATTTACTAAACAGCTTTGTGTTTTGTTGCGTTCAGGTGTTCCGTTGTTGCCGGCAATTGAGTTGCTAGTAGAGCAGTTTCAAGGACGCATGCATCGTATTATTGTTTCGTTAAAAGATGGCCTTAAAGAGGGACAATCTTTGGCAGACGGCATGCGTAATTATCCTTATGATTTTGAAAATTTTTATGTCCAACTTGTCAGAGCAGGAGAGGCAAGTGGCAAGTTAGAAACTATTCTTGATCGATTGACTCAATATCTTGAACGTAGTGAAGAATTGAATAATAAAATTGTAGCTGCTGTTCGTATGCCGCTTATTCAGCTTGGTGCAATATTATTAGTAACTCTTGGATTAATGACCGGTATAGTTCCTAAGTTAATGGGTATTTTTGAAAGTCAGGGCGGCAATTTACCTTTTGCAACAGTAATTTTAGTTGCAGCATCAAAAGCAATTTTAAATCATTATCTTATAATATTTATAAGTATATGTTTGATTGTTATTCTTTTTTTATATTGGAAATCAACGCAAGAAGGTGCGCTTATGTTTGATCGGTTTAAATTAAAAATGCCGATAGTTCAGACCTTTACAAAAATTGGAGCAATTGTTCAATTTTCAAAAACATTAGGAATGCTTTTGGAAGCAGGAGTTAATCTTTCTGAAGCGCTTGATATAGTATGTAATATTGTTGACAATATGGTTCTTAAAGAATCTTTAAAAGAAGCACGAGAAAAAATTATAAAACAAGGTAAAATAGCACAATATCTTAAGCAAACTGGTATTTTCCCCCCAATGGCTACTTATTTAATTAGCACTGGTGAAGAAACAGGAAAATTAGATTCAATGCTTATTAGCGTTGGTGATACATATGAAAAAGATTTGACGGAATATGCAGATACACTTACAACTCTTTTGAGTCCTGCTATGACGCTTGCAACAGCAATAATTGTTGGATTTATAGTTCTTGGGATAATGATGCCAATTATACAAATGAGCAGTATGATTAAATAAAAATAAGCGAAAGGTTTTTATGAATAATAATATTAAAAAGTCTCTGCGTTCAGGATTTGGTTTTATAGAAATTGTTATTACTATTGCAATAATAGCAGTTATGCTTGGCGTTGCAGTCCCTAATTTAATGAGTCGTTTAAATCAAAGTAAAATAGACTCAACTAAATTAGATCTTCATGCTTTTAAACAATCTATAGATACATTTTATGCTGATACTGGTAGCTATCCAAATGATCTTAATGATCTTGTTGAAAGACCAGATGATGAACGTATTGCTTCTAAGTGGGTTGCTCCTTATATTGATAAATTAAAACTCGATCAATGGAGCCATGATTTCCAGTATGAAAGAACACCACAAAGTCAACATCCTTATGAATTGTATTCTTTTGGGCCAAAGGGTGAAGATGCTTCTGAAGAAGAACGCATTTCTGCTTGGGAATAATCCAGGGTTTGGATTTATAGAAATAATTATAGCTATTGCGCTTGTTGGGATACTTATTGGGGTTGCAGTACCAAATGTACTTGGCCGCAAAGCTTCTCAAGAGCGCAAGGCTTTTGTTACTCAAATTAATAGCATTATGAGCGAAGTTTGGTTGTCTTCATTACAAACAAATAAAATTCATAAAGTTAATTTTGATCTTAAAAATAGAAAAATAGATATTAGTACACAGACAAGTCTTTTTGATGTTGATAAAAAACCTATCTTTGAGCCTTTAGTGTTACATTTCTCTTCTCAATTATATAGATGGCCAGAAACATTTGACATTCAACAATTTTATGCTCAAAAGGTTGATCGTATAGCAGAAGGAGGTCTTTCTAGAAACACAGAAGATGCATGGTTTTTTGTTATGCCTGGGGGAACGTCGCAAGAAGTTATTATAAATATTATTGATCAACCACAAAATCAATCAGAAAAAGAAGGAAAGCGGTTTAGTGTTGTTCTTAATCCTTTTACTGCGCAATGCGTGATGTATGATTCATTTCAAAAACCAGCGTTATAAAGGTTTTTCCTTTATAGAAGCAATTATTGCTCTTGCAATAATTGCAGCAGTCGTTAGTTCATTTTTTTTATTACAACAAAAGGTTTTTTATCGTGTTGTTGTAAATAGATTTAAAATAGATCGGTTGCCATTACTTCAAAATATGATGATATCTCAAAAAGCATTAGATTTTGATGCTATGCAACAACATGAAAATCAGGAATCATTTAAAAAAATAGAAAAAAAAATTATAGATCCAGAAACACACTTAGTTTATGAAAAAATACCTGTTTCTACAGATTCTGTTCTTGCAAGATTTCAAGGATTATATCAAGAAAGAGTAACTGCTGAGTGGATAGAGTCTGGAAAAAAAAGAATTATAGATCTTTATCATTATGGTTTTGAAATAGAGGAGAAGAAGAGTGAAACTCGTTAAAGGCTTTTCTTTAATAGAAGTTATTTTAGCGATGGCTATAAGTATTGGTTTAACCGCTATACTTTTTCAATCTCTTTCTCAAAGTAATAGAGTACTTCAAAAAATAATAAATTCTTCTAGTTTAACTCGTAAAATGACCATTGTTCAGCAGATTTTTGATCGAGAAATATCTGGTATTGTATTTCCTGAATTTGTATGGGATGAAAACAATCAATCAGATAATATTGAATTGAATGATGAAGTAAAAAAAGAAGAAATAGCAAAAAAAGAATCTCCTGATACTGCTAAAAATAAAAAAGAAGAAAATAGTAAAAAGGAAAATTTTCCTTTGCCGTTTGAATGTCAAATTGATGAATTTGGTAATTTAAAAATGTTCACTTTTATTACAACCAATCCTATACCTTCTTATCAAGAGCCTCAAACTCATATGGTTCGTATTATGTATACATTGCAGCCCGATATCATAAATCCAGGTGAGTTTGTTTTAATGCATCAACAGTCAGAAAATTTTAATCCTAAAAAATTTATGATTGAATCTGATGAATGTGTTAAAAAATATCCTATTCTAGAGGGCATTAAAAGTATTGTTGTTGAGTTTTTAGTAGAAAAAAAAGAAAAGGAACAGCAAGATAAAAATGACCAAAGCAAGGATAACAAGGACCAAAAAGATACAAATAAGCAAAAAGATATTCCTAAGACAAGAGCTTTTGAAGTTCTTAAGGAGTGGAAGATTGATCAAGAAAATCAAAAAAATAAAAATGATGAAAAGAATAAAAAAGTAAAAGATGATGAAGTTTCTCAATTACCAGTTTTTATTCATATGAAAATTACAATTTTTGACGACATTAAAAAAACATATGTATATGAATATTGGTTTGCACCTTTGTATGACATACAAAAAATTTCTAGTTACAAATCAACTGGAATGGCAACTAAAAAAGATCAAAAAAGTGATGAATTAGCGTTTCAAGAGAATCAATCTCTGCTTAATGATGTAAGAGGTGCAAAATGAATCGCTTTTCTCACATTAAAAATGGTTATATTTTGTTTTTAACCATTAGCGTTTTAGCTATTGGAACTATTATTGTTACTCAGATTTTTTATTTAGGTGGTGCCTATAATCTTTATGTTCCTTTAATGCATGAAAGAGAACGTGCAAAACAGTTAGCGCTTTCTGGTATTTCTATTGCAACTGCTCAATTACTTTTACAAGATAAACAATTTTATGATTCTAAAAATGTATCTAAGAATGGTATTTTTTTAGATGTGTCATCTGAAAAAAAAATAGAACAGAACAATCATCAAAAAGACGATATAGAGCGCAATCGCAAACACTTACTTAAAACGTTATTACTTGTTAATAATCAATGGCAAGAATTTAAATTAAGTAATGCGCACGATGGATTTGATGGAATTATTAAAGTTTGTATTACGTGTGAAGATGGTAAAATTAATATTAATAAAATATATAATTCTTCTAAAAAATCATTTTATTTAGTGAGTTCAAAGTTATCTACAGAAGTGATGATTAAAGCATTGTGTCAAAGAATGAAAGAGTTTTTTAAAGATATTGATATTGAAACAATTATGATAGGTGCATTAAAAAAACAAAAACAAAAATTAATAACTCCAATGGATTTATTTTTAAATAAAAATTTTTCTTTTTTCTCAAATAATGCCATTTATGAGCCTTTAGATTACTCAAAACAGAATGAAACAAATGTTCAAAATATTTATTTAACAGATATTTTTACTACAGATTCAGATAATTTTTATATTGATCCTTGGTTATTAAGTAACTCTTTAAAATTGCTTCTGGGATTTGATATTCAGAAAAAAATAAAAAAAGAAGATATCGAATCAATGCTTGAAAAGATTTCTTTAAAACAATTGGAATGGGAAAAAGTCTGGGATTCAACATTAAAAGAATTATATGGTAAAGAATTTAAAACAATACCTTCTGAATTTATTCCATTTATGAGCACAAAATTTGAGCCTAGGGTGTTTTCTGTGTTATGTTATGGGAAGGTTGGTAGAATAGAACAAAAACTCCTTGCTATTCTTGAACGTAGCTCTGAAGATAAAGGAGATGTTGTTATGATTAAAAAAATATATTGGCTCTAGAAAAGGAAACAATGCGGATCAGTACAGAAACACAAGTTGGTATATTTGTCCTTGGTGCTCTTGGAATATTTTTATACATGACTTTTCAAATTGGTGCATTTAGAGTTGATACAGGAAATTACAAATCGCATGCAATTTTTTTTCAAGACGTTTCTGGTCTTAATCGTAAGGCAGATGTAAAAATTGCAGGTGTTAAAGTTGGTTGGATTGATGATATATCGCTTATTCAGGGCGATTCAGATTTTCAAGCAAAAGCTACCGTTTTAATTGATAAGCGATATGCTTTGCGCGCTGATGCAACAGCTCATGTTAGACAAGATGGTCTTTTGGGCGTTAAATTTTTAGAAATTAATCCTGGTGATCCATTATTGCCGGCGCTTGCAAAAGGGCAGCCATTAGGAAATCCAGGTAAGTCTCCAGCTTCTGTTGATTCTTTAATTCAAAAATTTAGTTCAGTTGCAGAAAATGTAGAAGAAATAACATCATCACTTAAAGATGCTGTAGCAGGCTCTGAGCAGCGTGCTCATCTTAAAGAGATGATAGAAAAGTTTCATAAAGCATCTGAAAAAATTGCATCATTTTCCGACGGGCTCGATCGTATTGTGGGTAAAAATGAAAACGATGTTAATGCATTAGTTGCTGATTTAAGAAGCTTTGCACATGATCTTCGTTCTGGATATCCTTTAATTCAAGATGATATTCATCGCATAGCTTTGCAAGTTGAAGACGAGGTTCTTCCTTCTGTACAGCGCAATATAGAAAAAATTGCAAAAGCATTTGATAGAGATTTTGATAAAATAACAGGAAAATTAGAAGGGACTGCAACTGCAATAGAAGAAGCTGCTCTTCAAACCCGAGATGGTTTTAGAAGTATAGGGTCTGTTGCAGATAAGATTAACGAAGGCAAGGGGCTTGTTGGTAAGTTGATTAATGAAGATGAAACTTATCAAGATATTAAAGTTGCTGTTCAGGGATTGAGAAACTATTTTTCTCGTGTAGAAAGTTTAGGTGTAGTATTTGATTCTCACTTTGAAGCTATGTATCGCCCAGCAGAGCACTTTGTGCATAAAGATTCTAAAGGATATATAGATATTCGTATTCACCCTGCAGAAGATCGTTTCTATATTGTACAATTATGTGGATCAACTAAGGGTAAAATAGAAAGAAGAGAACTGCGCAGAGAGTTTTTTGATCAAAATGGAAATCTTTATAATCAAAATTATATGAATATTAGCGATGACTTTAAATTGTTCCAATCTCCGCATATTGTTGAATTGGTGCAAATTCGAGATACTGTTAAATACGGATTTCAATTTGGTAAAGCATATAATGATATAGCATTTAGAGCAGGTATGTTTGAAAACACATTTGGATTTGGTGTTGATTATGAATTGCCTCTTGGAACTGAATTGTTTCGTTGGGTAAGTTCTTTTGAAGCATTTGATTTAAGAGGTCGTGATCGTATTAATGATGCAAGACCTCACCTTAAGTGGATTAATAGAGTGTTTTTACTTCGTAATTTCTACTTAGATTATGGTGCTGATGACTTTGTAAGTAAGCATAATGCCAACGTGTTTTATGGAGCTGGTATAAGGTTTGCTGACGATGACATTAAATATTTTGTTTCTAAGTTGGGAATTGGTGGAGCTAAAGATTAAAAACTTTGAGTAAGTTCTTTAATCTTTCTAGATCGCTGTGATTGGGCCCATTCAAAAAAAATATCTTTAATGTAGTCAAGTCGATTTAATTTTTCTTGAACTATTAATTGCATATCATGACCTGGAAGAATTTTATCAAAATATATTCTGTGAGCCCATTTTGCAGTAAACATGTAATGATTTAATATTGTATATTCGCTTTCAATATCTTTTAAAAATTCCATCATTGGTGGAATATAATGAGTTGGTGTTTCTTTTTCAAAATTCTTTTTTTCAATAGCTTCAAGCAGTTCTTGAATAAATATTTTTTTAGAGTCTTTTAGCATGGCATGAGGCTTCCAATTGCACCACGCAGAAGGATTTTTTAGTAGTTTTTTCATTCTGTAGTAGGTAATAATGCATAGAGTATATGATGTTGCTCCTGCAATGATAAGAGGATAAATTATTAATCCTTTGTAAGATGAAAAAGAATGCAACTTTTGGTTTTTTAAAAAATTATGATTTAGCATAGTTGAACTTTCCAATAATGTATGTGCCTGATCATCTTGCTGCTGTTTGTTGTCTTGTTGGTTGTCTTGGTCAAAATTTGTTTCTGTTTCGATTTTTGGGGTGATGCTTGATTGAATTCCTGATTTGCTAGTAGAATTATTTATATACATAACAACATGAACTCGTTTAGCAGTTATATTAAGTGCAGGCCTATCAATTTCAGAAGGTTGTTTTTTTACAAATTCTTTGGTTGATGAAATTAAAGATATATATAAAAATAACACGATAGTAAGTATAATTTTCTTCATAACTTCTCTTTTTTTTTAAAAACATTTCTATGCGAAACGGCGATTAACATATATAATATTTTTTCAATATGCAAGAATAAATCTTCTAAAGAAAGTTAATTATGTTTGATAGAAAAAAAGAATTATTAGCTTATTTATATGGATTTCTTACAAAAGAAAGACAAGAAAAAATAAAAAAAAATCTTTTTTATAGAACTCGATATATCACAGTAATTTTAGAAGATATGTACCAATCGCATAATGCTGCTGCTGTTATGCGTTCATGTGATGCTCTTGGTGTACAAAACGTACATTGTATTGAGCTTAAAAATAAATTAGAAATTAAAAAAAACATTGCAATGGGCGCAAGTAAATGGCTTACGGTAACTAATTATACTTCAGAAGATAGTATTAAAAATCCCATAGTTGAATGTATAAAAACATTGAAGCATGAAGGTTATACTATAGTTGCGACTTCGCCTCATGGTAAAAAACAGTTGCATGAATTAAATTTAGATTCAAAAATTGCTCTTATGTTTGGCACAGAAGATGAAGGATTAAGTCAAGAGGCATTAGGGCAAGCAGATGAACTTATTACCATTCCTATGTATGGGTTTGTAGAAAGTTTTAATGTATCTGTAAGTGTTGCTTTGTGTTTGTATGATCTAACATCTCGCTTAAGAAGTTCTGAAATTGATTGGAAGCTTTCTGAAAAAGAAACTGAAGAATTGGAATTGATATGGCTTAAATTGGCTATAGATCGTGGAGATATTCTTGAACGTGAATTTTACAAAAAATAAAATATTATGTATTGCTTCTTTATTTTTTATAAACGTATATAGCTCTGAACTTTCTCGAATTCAAAAATCAAAGATTACAAATGCTTACTCTTTGTTTAAAGCACTTTATTTAACTTTTCATCAAAATAATAAAATGTTATTGATAGTAGATAAAATGGATGAATATTCTCCTATTGTTGATTTAGATGGAAAAAAAATTGTTAACGATTACTGGCTGTATGTTATGCATTATTCTGTTTT
>CAZMYL010000001.1:135978-229504 GCA_964570505.1 uncultured Pseudomonadota bacterium | reverse complement strand
ATTTTAGCCGATAAATAAAAGAGATGCTCTATTTATTTAATTTTCGGATAAGCTCTAATAATGATTTATATTTAGCAACACCACCGCTTCCTAGCGCAATTCCATCATCTGAATTACTCCTCACAGGAACCACCAGCACAGTGCTGAATGTAATAACTACTGGTCAAATAGTTAATAGTATAATTGAAGGAAATAAACTACTCCTTCCAACATATAACGGCGCACAAAATTATAATGGAACTACAATAGATTCAGCAGAACTTGTTCCATTTACAGGCGGAATTTATCTTTATTACGATGGAAAATCAATGAGAATAAACAATACAAGTCCAAATGACTTTGTATTGCTTGAACCACTCTCTATGACCTACTTACCATGGAATATGGCAAATGCTGAATTTAAAGATTTAGCAGAAAGAACCTTTTATGACATCAGTAAAATTCCGTCAACACTAACCGTTTGCCTAAGAAAATACCTACCTGCAAATGCTCGCGAAATTTCAACATTCTTTCCAAAAGGTGAACTTCTTAGCTTAGAAGAAATAACTGGCCGCAAAGCAATTAATTAAAAAAATTAATTATTAAAAAATAAGGGCTGCAGATAATGCGGCCCTTATTTTTTAGAGAAATTGCCAATTTTAATGATTCTGGCAAACTAAAAGCAAATTTAAATTACAACTCTTTATTATCATGCTATGAAAGGCCAGGAGTTTATATGTCTAAAGTAAGCTTAGAAGATATACAAAAATTACGTAACACAACCAGTATGGGTATGCTTGATTGTAAAAAAGCGCTTGAAGAAGCAGGCGGAGACATGGAAAGAGCAATCGAATTACTTCGTAAAAAAGGTGCTTCTGTTGCTGCAAAGCGTGGCGAAAATCAAACAGCTCAAGGATATGTACACGCTTATATTCACCCAGGCGCTACTATTGGCGTAATGGTTGAGCTTAATTGCGAAACAGATTTTGTTGCTCGTAATGAAGATTTTAAAAAATTGGCTTCTGAAGTTTGCATGCATATTGCAGCAATGAAACCTCGTTATTTAAGCCCAGAAGAAGTTGATCAAGCATGGCTTGCAAAGGAAAAAGCTTTAATGACTGAACAACTTGCTGAAGAAGGTAAAAAGCCTGAATTTATGGAAAAAATTATTGAAGGTAAAGTTCAAAAACTTTATGCAGATGTTTGTTTATTACAACAAAAATTTGTAAAAAATGACAAACTTACAGTCCAAGAACTTGTTAATGAAGTAATTGGTAAAATGGGTGAAAACGTAAAAATTAAACGTTTTGCTCATTTTGAAATTGGTGCTTAATTTAAGTAAATTGGAGCTACTATGGCAGAAATTATTCTTACAGAAGGCGTTCAAAGCACACTAGAAAATCCTGTTAATGAAGAAATGACAAAAAGCATAAAGCATTTTGAACATGAATTAACTTCTATTCGTACAGGAAGAGCGCACCCTTCTATGGTTGATACTCTTAAAGTTTCTTGTTATGCAGGAACAACAGAACTTGCTTTAAAAAATCTTGCAAGCATAACCATTCCTGATGCTCGATTGATTATTATTCAACCATATGATCAATCTACTATTATGGATATTGAACGCGCATTAAAGGAATCTGATTTAGGAGTAACACCTCAAACAGATGGCCAAACAATTCGTATAGTACTTGCTGATATGAGCGCTGCTCGTCGTGATGAACTCAAAAAAATACTTGCTAAAAAAACTGAAGAATGTCGTGTTAGCATCAGAAATATTCGCAAGTACTATAATAATTTAATTCGTGATACACACAAAGAAAAAGAAATCTCAGAAGACTTTGCAAAAAGACTTGAAGATCTTTTACAAAAAACAACTGATAAATTTATTAAACAAGCAGATCAACTTTCTGAAAAAAAAGAAGCTGATTTAAAAGGTTAATAAATATTTTATTTGATGTTTTACTTTCTGTTACACTTTGATACACTAATAATCTGAAAATTGTAACTGGTAGGTAATTGGGTCGTTAGCTCAATTGGTAGAGCATCAGACTCTTAATCTGCAGGTTGTTGGTTCGATTCCAACACGACCCACCAGAAAAGATTGTGCGAGAGTGGCGAAACTGGTAGACGCGCTGGACTTAGGATCCAGTTCCTTACGGAGTGGGGGTTCGAGTCCCTTCTCTCGCACCAAATTTTCAAAGGAGTAGTAGAATGTCGCAAATGCAATCACCCTGCTTTGTATTGCGTGATAGTAATGCGCAATTTGGTTCTGCATCTGTAGTTATACCATCAAATTACGTTCAAATTTTATATAAAGAAGCTTCTGACACACAAAAATCTAATATTCATACACATGGCTTTTCTCGTGGAGATACTCCACTTTCTTATATACAAAGAAATTTTCAACCACATTTAATAGAACACATCAAAGAATTTTTATTTAAATATTTTGTTATCAATTCTTTTTATGAAGAATTACATAATAAAAAAATACTGATTGCAGGAGAACCTTCTTTACAAGATGTGAGCATTAATACAAATAATGATCTTATATACACATTTGCAATTACACTTGCTCAATCGATTGCACTTAATGGATGGAAGCGACTCCCTTTTAAAGCTCCAAAACGAAAAAATTATAAAGATCTAGATCGGCAAGTAGAAAATTTTCTTAAAGAAGAAGAGGCTTTAAAAAAGAAAACAACTTTAGACATTATTAACGTTGGAGACTGGGTAAACTTTACTGTTTCATTATTAAATACAAAAAAAGATTCTATTTTCCCTTTTCATGAAGAAAACTTATGGATAAAAATTGGTTCAGAAGAAGCTGATCTTCCATTTCAAAATCTATTTCTTCATAAAAAAATTGGCGATAATTTCATTACTGATGACGAATGTATTCAAGAATATTTTAGTTCTCATTTAGATACAAATTATACTTTTTATGTAAAAATAACTGATATATTACATCAATCTTTTTTTTGCGTAGAACACTTTAAAAAACATTTTAAATTAAAAACAAGCAAAGAAGTTCATCAGAAATTAATTGAAGTTTTTTCTTATAGAAACGACATTTCTCAAAGACGAGCAACAGCAGAAGAAACATTAAAATTACTTCTTGCACGCCATTCATTTAATGTTCCTCAGCATCTTATTTTACGCCAACAAAAAATTATATTAGACATCATTGCCCAATCTCCAGATTATCAAGTTTATAAAATGCAAAATGATTTTAACTATAAGACAAGAATGCTTGCTGAACGTCAAATGAAAGAAAATATTCTTATTGATCAATTAGCTATTCATGAAGGAATAGAAATTACCAATACCGATATTAAAGCTTATTTAAACTTAAGCAACCGACAAAGAACTGCTGAGTTTATTTATTTTGAACCGCCTACAACAAAGTTTTTAGGGCATGAAAGTCCAATTTCTACTACACTACTTACATTAAGTTGTTTAAAGGAAAAAACTTTGAATCATGCGATTCATCATTTAATACGGAATAAAACTGGTATATGAGCTCAGAAAAAATACATCCATTGATAATTATTGGTAGTGGTCCTGCAGGCCTTACTGCAGGAATATATGCATCACGAGCATTCTTAACGCCCCTTATTTTTCAAGGAAAAAAACCTGGCGGTCAATTAATGGGAACATCGCTTGTAGAAAATTGGCCTGGAACTAAAAGTATTATGGGGCCTCAACTTATGATTGACATGCAACAACAAGCAAAAGCTCTTGGGGCAGAACTTATCGACGAAACTGTTATAAGCGTTAATTTTACAAAACAACCTTTTTCTATAACAACCAATCAACAAACTTACTTTGCCCATAGCGTTATTATTGCCACAGGATCATCTCCAAACACACTAGGATGCCCAGGAGAGTCAGAATACTGGGGCAAAGGAGTTGCAACATGTGCTATTTGCGATGGAGCCTTTTATCCCAATAAAAAGGTCCTTATTGTTGGAGGTGGAGACACCGCAATGGAAAGTGCATCATTTATGGCAAAATATACAGAAAAAATTACTATAGTTCATATACTTGATAAGCTCACAGCATCACCTATTATGCAAAAAAGAATTCTTGAAAATAAAAATCATTCATTAATCTTTAATAGTACTATCAAAGAAATTAAAGGTAACTCTTCTACTGTTACGCACGTAGTTGTTGAAAACAAAATAACTGGAAATATACAAGAAATTGAAACGGATATTGTCTTTTTAGCTATTGGAAATAAGCCCAATACAAGTCCATTTGAAGGACAATTACCTTTAGACAGTAGAGGTTTTATACAGCTTACCCATGGCACTTCTACAGCGATTGAAGGGGTGTTTGTCGCAGGTGATGTAGCCGACTATAAATACAAGCAAGCTATTGTCTCTGCCGGCTCAGGCTGCATGGCCGCACTTGATGCTCAACGATATCTTGAGCACAAAGGGCTTATCTGATAATTGGTTAAATTTGAAAAAAAAGAAAATTCCTCTAAACTGTTTGCGTAATGTAAATCATCAAGATTCTTGTAAGGACTAAGTATGTCAGTAACATTCTTCAGAAAAAGTAAGAAAAAAAGAAATAGAAAACATGGCTTTCTTAAGCGTATGGCTACAAGACAAGGTAGAAAAATTGTCAACCGCCGACGAGCAAAAGGTCGCAAACGTCTAGCAGTAAGAGCATAATTGGAAACTTTTTATGCCTGAATTAACGAAGAATATTTCCTCGTTTACGCAACAAGACATCGCACATTTGTTAAAAAATTCTCATGTAAAAGCCCGGGTTCCGGGCTTACGTGTTTTATTGGCACATACAACATTTAACTATGGACGTATTTTAATTATTACTCCTCGTCAAAGTGGCAAAGCTGTTTTTAGAAACAAAATTAGAAGAAGACTAAAATCTCTCTTTTATGAACAACAATTTTTTATACATGGCTATGATTGCGTTGTTATTGTAAAAAAAGAAGGAATTACTACTTCTTTTGAAAAACTTAAAAAACTCCTTCATCAAGCATTTTCATCCATACACTCAAAACAAGATATATCTACTTCTATTTATCAATCATGAAGTATTCAAATCTACATCTTTTTATTAGTGAAACATTACGATCATTACGATTTTTCCTTATGGGCCCATCAAATTGTATGTTTTCTATTGGATGTATTGATTATGTAACAGATCAATTTTTGAATGAATCATTTTTTAATGCATTAAAAAATAGTATTACACGAATACTTTCGTGCAATTCCTTTACAAAAAGATAAGTACTATGCAAATATAAAAGCTGATTTTTCTTCTTTTCAAAAAAAGGAGTTCTTATGAAAAGAAGCATCTACATAGCTTTATTATGTACCAGCATTACGCAAGCATCGACAGATAAACTAACACGACTTCCAAATAATTTTTATATTCTTGATAAATCAGGAAAAGAAAATACTATAAAAACATCAGCTAATCCTAATGCTTTTATTATAATTGTAGCACCAACTCAAAAAATGCCTTTTTTTGATGAAAATGCATATACATATATTAAATCATTACAAACAAATACATCATCTATTCCACAAGGCTTTTTACCAGAACTTTCTTCTACAGGAACAACCTATTCTCTCTATTTTAATTGGGAAGATCAGGTCGGATTTAAAAATATAAAAGATTATGGAAAAATTTTTGCACAAGGAATTAATTACCTTACCAAGACGTACAATGTCCCTCTTATTATAATTTGTTACAATCGAGCAGGACTACTTGCAAATTATGCATCACAGTTATGGAACTCAACTAATATAACAAAAGACAAACTTCCTTTATTAATTCAAATTGGAACACCTGTGCCTACCCCTGCGTCACAATATTCAGAATTTATGCCAAACCCAAAAAGCATTAATAAAATTTTCTTTTTTTATAGTAAGCAACCATTTGTATTTGAGCAAACATCACTACACCCAAAGTATCAATATCTTTATACAGAAATACCTGGACTTTCTATTTATAGAATTTTAGTTCTTATTAATAATAAACAACCACTTCAAAATAGTATTAATTCACCACTTCTTATTAATGATATATTAACACACTGCATGAACGCTCAAATAAACTACAAAATCAATAAAAATCTTTTTTTAAATTTAAGTACATTAAAACCAGAAACTAATGGTTTAGTTGGAATTATAAATTATGACGATAAAACTAACAGTAACGAAATAAAAAAAAGCGAAGAAATAGTTAAAAATCTAGAAAAAACACTAGAGCGAAATCTTGCTTTTGAAATTAACCAAGGAGAGTTTTTAAGAAACACCTTTAGGCAACAATAATATGAGTATGATTAATTTATTCTCTATCTTGGTCCAAAAACTTCACTTATGATATTTAAAATACTGCATCAGATCATAAATATCAGGTTGTGTAACAACTGCAGATTTAGCAGCACTAGCATTAAGTTGTGCATCAGTTCCAGGTTTAGCAGCACTAGCATTAGGTTGTACAACAACTGCAGGTTTAGCAGCACTAACATTAGATGGCGCAACAACTGCAGGTTTAGTCGTAGCACTAACATTAGATGGCGCAACAGCTGTAGATTTCGAATTTAAAGCAATTTTATTTAATAAATTTTTTGCTCGCCTGCGAAGCTCAAACGAATGAAGTAATTCAGATTCAAAAAAATACAATTTTTTAATATCTTCTATTGTTGCTTTTTGTGCATCAATTCTTTCTTTAATTGCTGTAATCAAAAGTAATTGTTCTGCAAACTCTTTATCTTTTAAACGATTATTTTGAGAATCTTGACTAGGGTTATTAACAGGATATGACAAACTAGGCAACAAACTATAAATCTTAGACGGAATATATAACATTCCATTTTTTAATGATTCAGGAAATTTTGAAGTAAGACCTAAATTGTTAGAAGCTTTATTACCATAATATTGTACACCATAAGAAGGACCCGTCATTGTATAAAATTTAAGATTACTTAACCAACTATTTTCTAAATCCCTTACTGCAGCTTTATTTTTTTCAGCATTTTTTTTCATCATATCATAATTTAATCGAGTATCATCTATTAAATTTGGAGAATAACCACGACTAAATTCTTTGGGACTTTGCTTTCTATAATTATTCATTGCTTGATTATACAATTGATAAATATCATACTGCTTGTTCAAATTTACATACTGATCATTTACATAATCTGAAGCTTTAGGATAAATTTCAGCTTCTCTTTCATACAAAACACGTTCTGCATCATCTTGAGCTTTAGCTATATCTCGAATAGATTTATGACCAATTGCTTCTTCTCTATCTCCAATGATTGCTCCATGAGTAATTTTTTTTTGCAAATTTTGTTTTTCAATCAAAGAAGCAGCTTCTGCAAGAGCATGATCTGCTAAAGCTTGTTCAAGATCCCATCGTTTTTCATCAAATTTATCATCAACTATAAATTCATCCCTTAATGCTTGCTTTAAACCTTCTTCATTTTTGTAATCTTTTAATAAACGATTCCATACCTGTTGATTATTTTTTAATTGCTCTAATTTATTTTTATTTAAACTAACATTATTTTTTTCATCTTTTATAATCAAATCTAAAAAATCTTTACGATCCTGTCTCCACGCATTAATAACACGAGGATCATTGGTTAAAGAATCATATTGTTTAAAATGTTTTTTAAAATTATTAATATTTTTTTCAACATCTTTTGCTTGAGTAATCTCATCCTTATTATCTGATGTTTTCAATACATCAGATACCTTTGCTTTAGCATGATCAATGTCATAAAAATAATAATCATCATTATCACCATAAGGCGTTTTTGATTCTTTTACTTTTTTATCAATGTCTTTTAAAAAATTTGATGAAAAAACATCTTCATGAGATTGTTTTAATTTTTCTGAAGCATCATTAATATTTTCCCAAGAAAAACCACTTAATCCAAAAATTTTTACAGATAAAAAAAGAGAGCTTATTATTACACTATATTTTTTCATAAGTTTTCCTACAAACTTAAAATAACAATTTATAGTATATATAATAATTCAAATAGAATAACAATTTCAATAATAATCTATTTAAATATATTTTTTAATAAAAAAAGGGAGCTTTTAAAGCTCCCTTACATAATCAAATATCATTACAATAAGTTTATAATAACTCCCCTGCAAGCTTACTTAATTGACTACGCTCACTTATTTCTAAAAACACTGTGCTAAAAATAGATTCCCCTTTAAACCGATCGGTCGAAATAACCAAACCATTACTACTAAAATCAAGATATGGAGAGTCAATTTGATAAGGATCCCCACATAATACAATTTTACTTCCTTGCCCAACACGACTAATGAGTGTTTTTACTTCATGCGGGCTTAAATTTTGAACTTCATCAATAAGTATAAATTGATAAGGAATAGAACGGCCGCGCATATAAGTAATTGCTTCTAAGCTAAGCTTTCCATTATTGATCATATCTTCAACAGAAAGTAATTGTTTTTTATTTCCACTATTGCGCTTATCTTTTTTATGTTTTTTGCTAAATTTTTTCGATTGCTCATGCTCATTATCTGTATCTTCCTGACGCAATTCTTGTACATGCTGAGCAATAGAAGCTGAATGAACTATAACTTCAATATTATCATAAATAGGCTGCATCCAACTATGCAGTTTTTCTTGCATATCACCTGGCAAATACCCAATATCTGGTCCTAATGGAATAACCGGACGAGATACAAGAATTTTTTGATACACATCAGTTAAAAGTACAGAATGCAAACCAGCAAGCAACGCTAAAAAAGTTTTACCTGTTCCCGCTGGCCCAATAAGCGAAACAAACTCAAGCGATGGATCAAATAAAGCATCTAATGCCATTAATTGCTGAGGATTTTTAGGCTCAATAGGCCATGAAAGATGCGGAAATTTAACTTCTTTAAAATCCCTATTTCCAGCAGCAATATATCTAAATAAACGATAATTAAATGGATTATGCTGACTTTCAACTAATACATACTCATTAAGTGTTAATAATTTATCTTTTGCAAGACTGCGAAGATCATCTGGAAATTCTTGCTTTAACTGAACTGAAGGTACTTGAATCCGAACCCAACCTTTATAAAAAGTATCTTCTGGTACATAGCCTTTAAGATAATCTTCTGATTCCATGCCAAGAACATCTGCTTTAACGCGAGCGTTCAAATCTTTAGATATAAATTTAACGTCATATCCTTGATGCTTATAAGAAAGAGCAGTAAGTAAAATTTGATTATCAATAATATCAATTTTTAAAACAGGATGTGTGCTAAAACTTTCTGGTGTAAATAAAATTTTAAGAATTCCACCATTTTCAAGATGCACTCCATCATTTAAAGAACCTTTAAATCTCAAATCATCTAAATAACGAACAGTTTCTCGAGCATTTTTCCCACGGCCAGAGCTTTCTCTTTTAAATTGTTCGAGCTCTTCAAGAACCATAATAGGAATACCCACCATAACACCTACAAAACTGAACATTGCACGAGGATCATATAACAGAACATTAGTATCAAGAACATACAGTTTTTTTGATGAAGGTATTGACATAAGTTCCTCCTGAGCACAGTTATAATGTTAAACTATTAACAACAAAAAAAGCCTATCACGTGTAATTAATCAGAAACAACGCTCTCAAACAAATCTCTGACTGATATCTTTTTTAGTCTTTACCAACAGTGTATTTTTTTTACTTTCTGTTAAACTTTAAAATTATGCTACACAATAAAACATCCGTATTTTTAATAAAGGACACATTATGAGCGAAGACAAAAAAAACATTACTTCTTCATATACTTTAGAACAGTTACGCCATTCTACAGCGCACCTTTTAGCACACGCTGTAGTTGAATTATTTCCTTCAACACAACTGACTATTGGGCCTGCAACTACGGATGGTTTTTTTTATGATCTTCTTCCTACTGAAAATTTTAAGTTAGAAGACTTACCTTCTATAGAAAAAAAAATGCACGAAATTGCAAAACGTAATTTACCTATTACTCATTTTCAAATGAGCAAAAAAGAGGCGTGTGAACTTTTTAAAAATAATCCATTTAAATTAGAATTAATTAATGGAATAACTGATGAAACTGTTGGAATTGCCCAACAAGGTGATTTTATTGATCTTTGTAAAGGTGGACATGTTGCTTCAACTAAACAGATTAAATTTTTTAAATTACACGCAATTTCTGGTTCTTATTGGCGTGCAGATAAAACAAATACAGCACTTCAACGCATACATGGAACTGCTTTTTTTACTAAAGAAGATCTTGATCTATATGAAGCAAAAAAAGAAGCAGCAATTTTATATGATCACCGAAAATTAGGAAAACAACTCGATTATTTTTCATTTCATGATGAAGGAGTTGGCTTTCCGTTTTTTCATCATAAAGGTAAGATTGTTTTAAATGCATTACGCCATTTTATGAGATCAATACTTCAAGATGCTCATTATTGTGAAATAGAAACTCCTACCATGCTTTCTGATGAACTTTGGCGCTGCTCAGGTCATTATGAATTTTATAGAAATAATATGTATTTTTCTAATATTGACGAGAAAAATTATGCTGTAAAACCGATGAACTGCCCAGGATCAATTTTAATCTATAAAGAACGACCACGCTCTTATAGAGAACTTCCATTAAGATTGATGGAATTTGGAAAAGTACATAGACACGAGCTTTCTGGTGTGCTTCATGGACTTTTTAGAGTACGAGCTTTTACCATAGATGATACCCACATTTATTGTACACTTGATCAAATTGAACAAGAAATTGTAAAAAACATTGGTATTGTAAAAAAAGTTATGAATAAGTGCGGCATCGACACTTTACAAATTTTTCTTTCTACACGACCTGAAAAAGCTATGGGCTCTGATCAAATGTGGGAAGCTGCTATAAACGGACTAAAAAATGCACTCGATAAAGCAGAACTACCTTATACAATAGCTGAAGGAGACGGAGCTTTTTATGGGCCTAAAATAGAATTCAAATTTACTGATTCTATGGACAGAGTATGGACCTGTGGAACTATTCAACTTGATTTTTTCCAGCCAGAAAACTTCAATTTAACATACGTATCATCTGATGGGTCACTTCAACGTCCTGTTATTTTACATCAAGCTATTTATGGATCTCTTGAAAGATTTTTTGCAGTTCTTCTTGAACACTACAAAGGACATTTACCATTCTGGCTTTCACCAGTTCAGGCACGTATCATTCCAGTTTCGACTAAACAACAAGAAGCTGCTCAAAAATTATATGAATCTTTAAAACATCATGTACGGCTCGAATTTATAGAATCAAATGATTCTCTTTCTTCACAAATAAAAGATGCTCAAATTAATAAAATACCGTGGATGCTTATTATTGGTAAAAAAGAAGTAGAAAATAATACTATTACAATACGACATGCAAATGGAAAACAAGAATTTGGAATCACACAAGAAGATTTGATTACACGCATTAGAGAAATAAAATAAATCTTTTTTTGTTTTTTATTTTTGCATTTTTTTTCTAATAAGTATTGAAAAATTATTGACTTTGTTTTTATCAAACTTGTACTATTAATCTTGTAATCATCAGTGAAGTACAGAAGGAAATAAAAAATCACTCCAAAAAAGGGAGAGAACATGACAACAAAGAAAACTGCAAAACGCAAAGCTGCTCCAAAGCGCAAAGTCGCTAAAAAAGCTGTAAAAAGAACAGCTAAAAAAAGAGTAGCAAAACGCAAAGCTGCTCCAAAACGCAGAGTTGCTAAAAAAGCTGTAAAAAGAACAGCTAAAAAAAGAGTAGCAAAACGCAAAGCTGCTCCAAAGCGTAAGGCTGCTGCAAAGCGCAAAGCTGCTCCAAAACGCAAAGCTGCTCCAAAACGCAGAGTTGCTAAAAAAGCTGTAAAAGCTGCAACAACACATACAGAATCAGCTAAATAAGAAAAAAATCACCCGCTCCGCGCGGGTGATTTTTTTTTACATTCAAAATTAAATTTAAATTTTTTTATATATCTTTAAATTTAAAATCAAAAAACACTTTTCTTGTCTTAAATTAGATACCTTCTTGATATAACTACATTAAAATTTCAGAAAAATAGTTAATTTTTCTAGATATTATTTATTTTTATAACCTATATATGACATCAAAATACCAGCGGCAACCGATGCATTATATGAAACTTCAGAACTTTTTTGAGGTAATGTAACAATAGTTCCAGCACGCAATGTTGTATTGGAAACCCCCGTTCCTTCACTTCCTATTACCAAGCAAAGAGGCCGTTTATATTCAATTGAAAAAGCATTTGCTTCTTTACTTAAGGCTGCAACATACAGATTATAACCTGCTTGTTTAAGGTCAATTAATGCACTTTCTATTGATGGAGCTTGATAAATCTCCATACGCTCTGCAAGCCCTGCCGATGCTTTAAGAGCAGTAGCAGTGATTGTTGCTGATTTTTTTTTACACAAAATAACACCATCAACACCTGTACAATATGCTGAACGAATAATTGCTCCAAGATTTCTAACATCCTGAATACCATCAAGCAATATTAAAAAAGGACTAACAGAAGAATCAAAAAATTTTTTTCTAAAAGCAAAAGCTTGAACTCGTGCTCCAATACCTTGATGATCCAGAGTTCCCAATGTATGAGTTAATGTTTCACGTTTCATTTTATGAATAATAACAGGATGTTTTGGTAAAAGTATTTGAATTTTTTTTAATGTTGCATGATCTGATTCAAGCACAAAAACTTCAAATACTTTTCTTCTTTTTTGCTCTAAAACCTCAAAAACAGCATGTGTTCCATAAATCAATTCTGTTTCTGAAATTTTTTTTATATTTTTAATCATTTTTATAATCTTTCACTACATAAACATTGATATTATTATCATATCACAATTCTGTATTATTACCTTTAAGATCTACAACCATTGTTATTAGTTTGACATTCATACTGAGCTATAGGAAGATAATCAAAAATATTTATTACTTAATTAAATAAAAGGATTTTTATGAAGAATATTTTACCTACAAGTCTTCTTTTAAGCTTATTTACTATTTTTTCTATTAATAATCTTATTGCCCAAGATCAAACTTCATCAACATTTTCAGAAGATATGATTGAAAATGATTTAGAAGAAGAAAACGACAATGATGAAAATAATGTAGAAGCAGAAGCGATTGGTCATTTTATTAGCTTTCAAATTGATCCTTCAATTATAAAAGATGACAATATTTCTATTGCTACAGAAAAAAATCAGTTTTTTTTAAAAATAAAATTAGAAAAAAGTAATGTTATTATTTTTGGTAAAACAGATGAAGAATCTCTTATTCTCTATAATATAATTATTACTGACGAAAGCTCTTCTGAAGAAACTCTTGCTGCATTTGACAATGCAGAAAAAGCATTTTTTTCTCTTGAAGATCAGGTCGATTGTGAAAAAATAAAAGCTAAAATAAATAATGAAACTGGTGAATTAATACTTTTCTTACCGTTTTGCGAATCAAACTGAGATTTATTAATTAATAAAAATATTATTATGAATAAAGGGATGAATAAACGCATCCCTTTATTCATTGAATTGAATATAAAATTCCTTATACTTATACTTTTATATCTTACTAAAGTACTTAAGGATTCAAATGTATATACTAGAAGGCAATATTGGAGCAGGAAAATCAACACTTCTTAATCTTATAAAAAAATACATGCCCTACATTGAAGTTATACAAGAACCCGTAAATACATGGTCAGATACATCTACAGAAAATTCCCTACTTGCTCAATTTTGTGCTGATATGCCCCGATGGTCATATTCTATGGAAACATACACTATGTTTTGCCGCATACAAGAACACCTGCGAATTCAAACCATTGAAAATCCTTTTAAGCTTGTAGAACGATCTCTTTATTCTGGTAATTATTGTTTTGCAAAAAATGGATATCTCCAATCATTTATGAGCAGCATAGAATGGAATATCTACAATCAATGGTTTAATTTTCTAGTATTACAAAAATGTGAATCACCTCTTGGATTTATTTATCTACAAACAGATCCTAAAATTTGCTTTGAACGAACAGCAAAAAGAAATCGAACTGGGGAAGAACATATTCCTCTTGAATATTTTAAACAAATTCATGAGCGCCATGAAGAATTTTTAATTCATAAAACAGGAATTCTTCCTCAATTAAAAAACGTCCCAGTTCTTATTATTAATGGATCTATAGACTTTGAATCTAATAAACAACATTTAAAAGATTGCCTTGATCGTATTGATGAATTTTTATTTTTTACTGGAGACAAAAAAGGCATCAATCGTAAACATGATGGTATAAATCACACAAAATGTTGCTGATATACAATTAAACAACATTACGCAATTACATACACTCTATGTTTTCCTACTTTAATTGTCATACCAGACTTCCATGTAACTTCATGTTTAAAGTCAGAAATAATATGAGAATCTATAGATACTGAACCTGTTTCTATAAGACGCTTTGCTTCAGATGAACTTGTAATTGCACCTACTATTTTTAAAAAATCAACAATCCATACTTTAGAGGGTGTACCAACAGGAAGATCTATAGGTTTTGCTTTAGTAAGATCTTTCTTTTGAAAAACATCTTCAAAAATTTTTCTTGCATGTAGTGCTTCTTCAATAGACCAAAATTCTGCAACAATACCTTGAGCCATATCTTTTTTAAGAGTCATAGGATGCGCTAAAGAATGTTCTACATCTTTTTTTAATTGTTGAATTTTAACGTCTGAATAACCAAGAAGTAATGCATAATAACGCCACATTAATGTATCTGATATTGACATTAATTTACCAAAAGCTTCTTCTGGCTTTTCTGCAAGACCAACATAATTTCCTAAAGATTTAGACATTTTTTCTACGCCATCAAGACCTTCAAGCAGCGGCATAGTCATAATAACTTGCGCATCTTGTTTATATTGCTCTTGTAAAAATCTTCCCATTAATAAATTAAACGTTTGATCAGTTCCGCCAAGTTCTACATCTGCTTGCAATGCAACAGAATCATATCCTTGCATAATTGGATACATTAATTCATGAAGGCCAATTGGAATATTCAGAGAAAATCTTTTTGCAAAATCTTCTCGTTCAATAATACGAGCAAGCGTTACCTGAGCGCTTAGTTTTAAAACATCGCTAAAACTAAGTTTGTCGAGCCATTCTGAATTATAACGAATAATAACTTTATCTTTATCAAGAATACGTGTTACTTGATCAAAATATGTTTGTGTATTTTTTTCAATTTCTTTTTGACTCAATGGAGGTCTTGTTTTTGATTTACCAGAAGGATCTCCAATACGAGCCGTACAATCACCTATAAGAAAAACTATTGTATGGCCTTCATCTTGAAAATCACGCATTTTACGTAAAACAACAGCATGTCCTAAATGCAAATCAGGAGCTGTTGGATCCATACCTAATTTAATAACTAATTTTTTATCAGCTGCTAATTTTTTTTGAAGCCCACCTTCAGGAAGACAAGCAACAGAACCATGTAATAATTTTTCTAAAGTTGTCATTATACAATTCCAATTCCATAAGCTATTGCGGTTGATAAAAACAAAATAACATTCAAAATACCTACATAAATAATTGATTGGAAAAATAACAAAAGAAACAATGGAGCAAAAAGTAAGATCCAATCAGCGTATCCTGGAAAATTATTTTTTGATAAAAAATAAGAAAGAAAAATCATATAAAAAAAATTTATAATCATACTAAACGCAGCAAGCATACTATTAAAAATAGCAAATCTTATTAAAAAAAGACCAACTACAATAGAAAAGCAAGAAGTTGTTTCTACAGGAGAATAATGAGATGCTAACTCAAAAATCCCAAAATTCATAAACAAAGAAATCGGATTTTGTCTAAAAATAAAAACACACATTAAAAGAGAAATCAGTGCCAAAAAAATTCCCAGCAGCGCATCAGAAAAATATGCTACGCATAATTTAAATTTTCTCCACTTTCCATCAATTGCATTTGGGTTAATAGGAATATATTGACCAAAACCAAAAGGAATATCTGGAATAATAAGTAAAATAAAAATCCAAAAAAAACTAATATGTGTAATTGGATTAATAGATGAAAATCCTAACTGCTGCCCAGTATCATCACCCATTTTACTATTAACCCATGATCTAAAAGCACCAAGTAATGGAATTGATAAAAAATAACTCATTAAAATAAGAATTTTTTGAACAAGAAACCCTGCATTTTGCAAACTTAAAATCATGCTAAAAACCTCTTTATAAACATTAATAATGCAAAAAATAAGTGTAAGCAGATCTATAGAAAGGTCAAACTCTATTGAGGATTAAGCTCAATATTACTATAGACAAAGTTTACATACATCATAGAATGGCAAACCAATGAAATATAAAAAAAAGGAATGTTCATGAACTTTCAAATTAAACCCACTTTTTTGCATATAATTACATATATTATTACACCAATTATTCTTTTAATAAGTACTTTTGCAACATATTATCCTTCGCTTTTTTATGATTTTCAATTTGATGATATTGCAAACATTAAAAAATTCTTCGCATTAAGAACACATACTTTTTGGAATTTTGCATTTAAAGGTTCTCGTTGGATTAGCTACTGGCTTAATACAGTTAATTATTCTTTGGGTAAATTTAATCCATTTTACTACCGCCTTGGAAATGTTTTTTTCCACATAATAACAGGCCTTTTGATTTTTTTTGTAACAATAAAAATTTTGCAACAAACAAAAAAGGATTCCCTCTATTTTATTAATGCACTTCCTATTGCAACTATTACAGCCATTCTTTTTTTATTACATCCTGTACAAACACAAACCGTTTCATATGTTATTCAAGGACAACTTGAAGGACTTGCTGGACTTTTTATTATGGCAATTGTTTTATCTTTTGTTTTTATGACTACAACCAAAAATAAAATCCTTTTTTATATACTTAACTTACTCATATTCCTTTTAGGATATATTTCATGTGGAACAAAAGAAATTGCAATTCTTTCACCCTGCATGCTTTTACTGATTGATTGGTTCTTTATTGCACATGGTGATTTTAAAAAAATTAAAAAACGAATACCTTTTTATCTTATTTTTACCAGCATACTTATTGCACAATACATATATGTCTTAAAGCCTTATTTTTTTAAAAATTATCTTATTGGAAAAATGGAACTTAATAACAATGTTGGTAATGTTATTACTAATGCTGCTGGAGAAAAAATAACACGCTGGAGCTACTTTATATCTCAATTTAAAGTAATTGTTCATTATTTATGGATATTTATATGGCCATGGAATATAAGCGTTGATTATGACTGGAAAATGGTATCTAGTTTTTTTTGTACAGAAACATTATTACCTCTTGCTTTTTTATTATTAGTAGCATTTTTAATAATGAGACAATTTAAAAAAAATTCAACCAATCCCCTACTTTTTGGACTTATGTGGTTTTTTATTGGACTTTCTCCTCGATCATCATTTATTCCTTCAACAGAACTTGTTGCTGATTACAAAACATACTTCAGCTCATTTGGCCTTTTTTTATTTTTTGCATTACTAATAACTATCTTTTTTACATGGATCACTAAAAAACTCTCTTTTACCAAGAAACAATCTTTTATTCTTAGTTGCATATGCTTAATAGGAGGATCGCTTTTTTTAAGTCACGCTACTTATACACGCAATAAGGTCTGGAGATCTCAAGAAGAATTTTGGATTGATATCATAAAAAATTCACCAAAAAAAGCTCGTGGTTATAATAATTATGCTGTAGCTCTTGCAGAAAATGGCCATTTTGAAAAAGCAATTCCATATTTTAGAAAAGCAATAAAAATGGATCCTTATTATCCTGATCCATGGAGTAATATTGCTGTTTGTTTTAACGCTATTAATCAAGTAGATATGGCAATTACTCAACTTGAAAAAGCAATAAAAATCAACCCTTACTATCCTGAATTTTATAATAATCTTGCATCATTTTATTTAACGAAAAAAAATTATCCTCAAGTTGAAATCCTTATTGCTCATGCACTAAAATTACGTCCACATTACGGCAAAGCTTATTTTAATTTAGGCCAATGTTTATATGAGCAAGGGAAAAAAGAGGATGCTTTTGAAAAAATAAAAACAGCATGTATAAAAGCTGATTTTGACACTTTAGAATGCTTTACCGTTTATGCGCAACTTGCTTTAGAACTACAAAAATTTGATGATGCCGTGGTTGGATATGAGCATATTTATGCACTTGCACCACATAACCCTGACAATCATTTTAATTTGGCAAATGCTTATTACTGTACAAAACAATACGAAAAAGCAAAAGAAGTTTATACCAATTTAATCGCTCAAAACACCCAAGAATATCGCTCATGGTTTAATTTAGCAGAAACCTATTTAGAACTAGGAAATACTCAAGAAGCAATTAAATGTTTTAAGATGGCGCAACCTTTGGAAACATCATCTCCACATATAGCAAAAAGAATTGCACAATTTACTAAACAAAATATTACTTAATAAACGTTAATAGAGTGTAAGTATATTTATTACACCATAAATATATCCTAATATAAAAAAATAAAAAATTTTTAACAGGAGTATTTATACAGTTACTGCATTTAAAGTATTTTAATTATAAATAAGTAATTAAAATATTTTTTAGGAGAGACGTATGAATAAAAATCATATCTTAACCCTTACTTTTATATGCTTTTCATTAAAAACTTTTTCTAATGAAAAAGAACCATCTCAAGAAATAAAATCATACGCTGCAATAGTAGCTCTTTATGAAAAAGCACATGATAATTTTTTACAAAACCTACCTCATTCAAAAGAAAATCGTGATGCTATAATAAAAATACGATGGGATTTTATGAAAAAACACGAAAATGATGGGCTTTCAGAATTACATGATACAAGAGATTTAAGCCTTAACCCTAAAGGGGCATCTAGTAATTTATCATTAGAAAAAAAGTAATTTTAAAATTACTTCAAATCATTGCTTGTAAAAAATAAAAAAATTGTTTTTAATAAGTAATTATTATTGAAATTATTAGTAAAATTATAAAGAAACGAGGAAGTTTATGGACGTTTTTTATGTTAAAGCAATTGCTTTTTTAGGAGTAGCTCTAGGCATGGGAATTGGAGCGATGGGGCCATCTATTGGAATGGGCATGGTAGGTCAAAAAGCTTGCGAATCAATTGCAAAATCTCCAGAACACTCCGGAAAAATCCGTATGACTATGATTATTGCAATGGGTCTTATTGAAGCATGTGCTATATATTCATTCATTCTTTGTGGTTGGATACTTTTAAAAGTATAAAAAGGAGCACTCTGTGTTTTCTTTTGATGCGACACTTATTATTCAAATAATTCATTTCTTTTTTGCCTGGTGGTTTCTTGATCGTTTTTTATTCAAATATTTAATAAGCCATATCCATCAAGAACAAACATATCTTGCAGGATTACAGAATAAACTAGAAGAAGAAGTCCATACACTAACAGTAATGACTCATCAAAAAGATGGTGAATGGGCTCGATTTAAGGATTTATATAAAGAAAAAATACCATCTTCAAGACATTCATATACACAAGTTAAAGATATTGCCCTTAAACCTCCAAAAGAATTATCTGAAAAACAAAAAATAGAAATAATACATGATATTTCAGAAGAATTTATAAGGCAGATATCTCATGATTAATACTATTATTGATTATATCTTTTCATTTAGATTTATTAACTTTATCTGGATTATTACATGTTTTTGTTATGCCATTAAAAAATGGATAACTCCAGATTTAAAAACTGGTATTACTGATAAAAAAAATAGTATTACAATAATAAAACACTCAATTACACAAACTCAAAATCAACAAAAAGATCTTTTAGAATCTATCGAATTACAAAACTCTATTGGTAAAGAACTTTATTCCAAAGTTCTACTTTGGAATAAGCATACTATAGAGAAAAATAAGGCTTATGAACAACATCAACGTACGATGACTCATAACTATCAACATTACAGAATGTCTCAATATCGTTCAGTTGAACTTCTGTATACTCAACGTTTAATACAACAAGATGTATGGAATGTAACTATTGATAATCTTACTAGCATGTATAGTAATCAAAAGTCTCAAAATGACTTTTTAAACCACGTTCTTCGCAAGAATAATGAGGAATAATTATGAACATGTTACATACTACGCTTGCTTTAAAATATACCAAAGCTTTTATGAATGTTTTTATAGAAGATATTACTAAAAAAGATATAGAATCACTGGATCAATGCGCTCAATTTTTATCTAAAAAACAAGACCTTTTATTTTTTTTAAATATATCATTAATCAATACAACTGAAAAAGAACGCCATATCGAAAAAATATGTGAAACATTCAATCTTTCAAGTCCATATAAAAAATTATGTATGCTTGTTATTCAACACCAAAGATCAATTCTTCTTCCTATTATTTTTATAATGATTAAAGATCTTTATATGAAAATAAAGAAAGAATATCATTTTACAATAACAACATCACAAGAGCTTACAGCTATTCAAAAAATAGATGTCCAAAATTTTTTAAAGCATAATGTATCAGGTAATATTTCATGTGAGTATACAATTGATTTAAGCCTTATTGCGGGCATTCGAATGTCTAATGGCGTTTTGCTATGGGAAGATTCTATAAAAAAACGTCTAAAAAAATTTAAAAATGCGTTAAGAAACTAAGGTTATTATGGAAATAAAAAGTTCTGATCTTTTTTCATTATTTGAAAAATCATTAAGCGGTACAACTGAAAAATCACTTCAAGAAATAGGCTTTGTTGTTCAAATAGGAGATGGCATATGCCGAGTCCATGGACTTGAAAATGCTGTATACAATGAATTAATAACATTTGAGGGTGGCAACAAAGGAATTGTTCTAGATCTTGAAGAACAATATGTTTCAATTTTCCTACTTTATAACTCTATACCCGTTGTTGAACTTGAAACTGCATATAGAACTGGTGAAGTTTTTAAAACACCTGTTGGTATGCAACTTGCAGGACGTGTTATTAATGTAATAGGAAAACCAATAGACGGGCTTGGAGAATTAATTATTGATGATCGCATGCAAATAGAAGCTGCAGCACCAGGCGTTATAGAAAGAAGTCCGATTAATGAACCACTTGAAACAGGAATTTTAGCTATCGATGCTTTAATTCCAATAGGAAAAGGACAAAGAGAACTTATTATTGGCAACCGTGGAACAGGAAAAACAGCTATAGCACTTGATACAATTTTAAACCAAAAAGGTAAAAATGTTTTTTGCATCTTTGTTTCTATAGGTCAACGCCAAGCAAATTTAGCTCGTATTATGAAGCTTCTTATAGAAAATGGAGCTATGGAATATACGGTTATTGTAAGTGCTGATTCAAGTGACTCAGTTTTATGCCAATACCTTGCTCCGTATGTTGGCTGCACAATTGGTGAATATTTTAGAAGCAAAGGACACAATGCTTTAATTGTGTATGATGATTTAACAAATCATGCAATTGCATATCGTGAAATGTCCTTATTACTTCGCAGACCATCAGGAAGAGAAGCTTTTCCTGGAGATGTTTTTTATCTTCATTCACGACTTTTAGAACGAGCTGGTAAAATTTTAAATGGAGGATCCTTAACAGCACTTCCTATTATTCAAGTTCAAGCTGATGATATTACTGCATATATTCCTACTAACTTAATTTCTATCACCGATGGTCAAATCTTTTTAGATGATCAAATGTTTAAAAGCGGCATTCGCCCTGCAGTTAACATTGGACTATCAGTGTCTCGCGTAGGAGGAGCAGCTCAAACTAAAGCAATTAAAAAAATGGCAAAAACATTAGGTCTTGAACTTGCACAATATAGAGAATTACTTGATTTTTCACAGTTTGGCACGGATCTTGATCAGCATTCTCAAAATCGTATTAACAAAGGACAACGAGCTGTAGAAATACTTAAACAATCTCAATATATGACCTATTCTTTAATAGAAGAAGCTTTAATGCTTTTTGTATTGCAAGATAATGAAATTAATGATGTAGAGACTGCTTATATTCATACATTTGTTATGCAATTTGTAAGTTATATTGAATCCGTATATTCAAAACTCTACAACACAATTGCTGAAACTAAAGATATTTCTCAAGAAACACACGAAGAACTTAAACGAATACTTCAAGAATTTAAAACATTATTTGTATTACCTGATGGAAAAAAGTGGATAATTTGAAAATATCTATAAAAAGCTTATACTTATTCTTATTAAGTTAAATTATAACTTAATGCATTAAAATGTGCCCGTAGCTCAGTTGGATAGAGCGACGGACTTCTAATCCGTAGGTCATAGGTTCAATTCCTATCGGGCACACCAAAAATTCATTACCCTTTAAATTTTTAATTTGTTTTGGATAATTCGCTTTAATACATTTAAGTCATATACAATTATTTGTTCAAATGTTCTTCCAGATCATTATTCTCAAGAACATTTAGTTTTTAGATAAGCTCTTAATTATTTTACAAATGACTGCAAAATCTCTTTCTCACTAAAATAGGCTTTTGTAGTGCCAACAATTTGATACTCATCAGGACCTTTTCCAAGAAGCATAATAATAGAACTTTTTTTTGAATAATTATAAGCCATTTGTATAGCTCTAGATCTATCAAGCTCAACCAATACTTTATCTTTTTCAAAAATTCCTACCATAATATCTTCAATTATTTTTTTTGGATCTTCTTGTCGAGGATTATCAGTTGTAAGAATAATAAGGTCACTATATTCAGATGCAATTCTTCCCATTTCTGGACGCTTTATAGAATCTTTACCACCACCTGCACCAAATACAACAATCAAATGGTCAGTCCATTGACGTACAACAGACAACAAACTTTTAAATGATCCTGCCGTATGAGCATAATCAATATAAGCACACGCACCATTAGGCAATGCATACTCTTCTAATCGGCCTGGTATTTTTGGAAACTCAATAATCCCATCTAGCAATTGATCTAAAGAGATACCTAAATAAAATAAAACAATAAAAGCCCCTGCTAAATTATATGCATTAAAAATACCAGGAATTCCCTTATAATTAAGAACATATTCATATTCATTAATCATTATTTTTATTTTTTCTTGACTGTATTGAACATAACTATAAACAGAATTTCCATCTTTAAAAGAAAATGCCCGTGCACAGTTATTTTGTTTTAAAATGCGTTGCCCGTACATATCATCCGCATTAACAATCACATATCCATCACTTTTTACATGATCTATAATTTTATATTTTGCTTGAAAATAATCCTCTATATCAGGATACAATTCGGCATGTTCTCTTTCTAAATTAGTAAAAATAAGAGCGTCTAATTGAATATCATCAATTCTATTAAAAGTTGTAGCTTGAGCTGCAATTTCCATAACTACATATTCAATGCTTTGATCAAGACATAATCTAAAAAATTGATGTAAATAATCTGGTTGAGCAGTCGTAAGCGGAGCAGTTAATTCATAACCATCAATTGCATTAGAAACAGTGCTTAATCGAGCAACTTTTTTACCCATTCTCTTTAAAAGAGCTTCTAAAATATAAACAGATGTTGTTTTTCCTTTAGTTCCAGTAATTCCAATAATTTTCAATTGCTTTGAAGGATAATCTGCCATTTGATTACTTAATTCTGCCAATGCCTTGCGAGGATTATCCACTCGAGTAAGTGGAATTTCATGCATAGTAAGCAATAATAAAATATCTTCTGGAACAACTGCATTTTGTTGAATAATTATACGAGAAGCACCCTTTGCTATAGCTTGTGGAATATACAAAATTCCATCATAATGCTGGCCAGAAATTGCAACAAATATTGTTCCTTGACCAACATTATCTGTATGAGCTGCTACAGGAAAAGTAACAGGCATGCTTATTTTTTGAGATAGTTTCATAAATTATAATTTATTGTTTTTTCAAAACATGTTTACGCATATAAGGTATAAAATAGAGCATAGCAAGCAAGTTTACTATTAAAAGGGCTGCAATCACTATACTAATTAATGTCCATAACTCACTAATATCAGCTATAGCCCCTAAAAATGAAACTGCTACAAAAATTATTGGGAATAATCCCATAGCTCTACCACCAGTTACATAAGTCCACGATTGATACCCAATGTAACAATAAGGAACAATAACACCAATACCAAATGGTAAAGTTAATCCAGTTAAAATCCATCCACCATAATAACCAAAAACAGATTGATATGCTTCAATAACCATTGGAGCCCCAGTTTCACCAGACATCCAAGCGCCACTTGCAATCAAAGCAATTGCCACCATAGTCATTGCAATATTGTTACTAATAAATGTACTTAACATACTTGAAGATGCATCATTAATAGGTTCTTTTGACCCTGTACTTCCATACAACACAGAAGCTGTTCCAAGACCAGCCTCACTAGCATTAACTGTAGCATATGCTGCATGATAAAAAACTTGCTGAAGTGTTAACCCCATTGCAGCACCACCCATTGCTTGAGGAGTAAATGCATTATCCATAATAAGAGCAATGGCTGCAGGAATATGAGACCAATAATAAGCAAGGACTATCAAAATAGTAAAAAAGAAAAGACCTACTTTAAGAGGAACAACCTTTTCTATAACTTTTACTATTCGTTTTGTTCCACCAATTAGAATGTACATCGAAAAAGATGCTAAAATTAAACCTAACATTAATTTAACTATAGAAATGTCATCATACAAATACCAATTAGAAGGAATCATCTTGTTAAATGAAGTACTAATAGTATTGCATTGCATAGCATTACCACCTGTTAAACTAAAAAACAAACATGCAATACCATATAAATAAGTTAAAATCATTCCACCTGGTAGTTTTTCTATATAAAGAAATGGTCCGCCTAATTTATTTTTATCTTTATTTTCCAAACCAAAAGAAACTGCTAAAAAAACCTCTGCAAATCTAATTGCCATACAAAGCAATCCCACTACAAACATCCAAAAAGCAACGCCAGGTCCTCCTGCAAAAAGAGCTACGGCTGTACCAGAAAGACATCCATTACCTATACTAACACTTAAAGTATTTAAAAATGCTTGAAAAGATGACATATCTCCTGATTTTGAACCTGTTGATTTTTCAGGAAAAAAAACAAGCTGACAGCTTTTTACAAAAGTTCTAAATTGAATAAAACGTAATGCAATTGTAATAATACAAGCAACCGCAACAAAAAAAATTATAAACGGCAAACTCCATATAACATCTTTAACTGCATGAACAGCGTGCTGAAACTTATAGATCAAATCAGCGATCATAGTAGTTTCCTTTCGTAGAAGATTAAACGCACTAACTATTATTTAAAAAGCGAGTATACAAGACTCTTTTATGAATGTCTTCAGAATTTTGATATAATAAAGCCATATAATAGAAAAAATAAGCTCTTATTAAATAAGGAAATGTAATGAAAATTATAGCTTTAGATCTTGGTGACCAATGGGTAGGAACCGCAATTACCGATGCATCAAGAATACTTGCCAGACCTTTTAAAACTGTACCTCTTAACCAATTACAAGATTTTTTAAAAGAATTGTTTTTACACGAATCAATTTCAATAGTTGTTGTAGGATATCCACAAACACTTCGAGGAACTGAAAGCGAACAAACAAAAAAAATAGTTCTTCTTAAAGAAGAACTATCATTACAATTTCCAAATCAAAAATGGGAATTTTATGACGAACGGCTTACTAGTAAGCAAGCCCAAAATTTAGGAAAAAAAGGTGAAAAGTTAGAAATTCATTCAAAAGCTGCAGCACTTATCTTAGAAGGATATTTAATGCGATTACAATTTCAAAACAATTTAAACAACACCACAGAGTATGAAGATTAAATACCTATTTTTTTTCACATCTTTTGTTATTATGTAAGGGTTCTATTTAAAAAAACTAATCTCATTAAAATGTGCCCATAGCTCAGTTGGATAGAGCGACAGATTCCTAATCTGTAGGCCACAGGTTCAATTCCTGTTGGGCACACCAAAATTTAACTACCTTTTAGACTCTCAATCTGCTCTTCATAATTTGCTTTAATACATTTAAGTCTTTCAACTTCTTCTTGATTACGTTCTAAATTAGCTTTTGTTATTTCTAGATCAACCCAATTAAGATCAACTTCTAATTTATCTAAATTATTATATTGCAATGCTGCAAATAAATTAGATAATAACCATCGCTCACTTTTATCTTGGTTGCCTTTTAAATCATTAAATGATCTTTTTTTAAGCTCTTCAGCATTAACATCAGAAGGATATTGATACTGAAATTGATCCGAATGCACTCTTGCATTAATATACGCATGTTCTTCTAGCATAGAGTTAACATGCAATAATTTTATATAAAGCTTGTTTTTCAGATCATTATTTTCTTTATCAATATAAGAAGGACCATTATAATAAAATTCATCAGAATACACTTTTTGATTAATATATCCCGACTCTTCTAGCATAGAATGAATATGCAATAATTTTATATAAAGCTTGTTTTTCAGATCATTATTTTCTTCATCAATATCAAATAATTGAATTTCAATATGTAATTTTTTTTGGATTGCTAAAAGCATCGTCATTTTACGATCATTAACTGCTTGAAATTCATTATTATTATCATTATCAGAAGACAAGTTTTTCATATACGCTGCATGTTCTTCTTGATCTTGGAGCAACTCTTTTTTAGTTGTATTGTTAAATTTAAATTGATTTAAATCATCTTGTGTAAATTCTTTTTGTTGCAAAATCATATCATTATAGGAAAAATTAGCTTTAAACTGATCTTCTTGTTTTCGCGCTTCTTTAGCAAATTCCATATATTGTTTTTTATTTAAATAACCATTACTTGAATTATAATCATCAGGACATTTTTCAGCTACTTCATTAATAGCTGCAGCTGAACCCATATACTCTAAAGCGCCTACATCAGCACTATATTCTATATATTTTGAATATGATTCCTCTGTAGAAAACCTATCATTAAAATGATTATACATGCTTTTGTTACTTCTATAATCACCGTGTATAATATGATGAAGTTCATGCAATGCTGTAAAACAATTTTCAGACAAAGATGTTCTTTTCAAACTAGATTCCTTAAACCATATTGTATGAAAATATGCACAAGCTCGAGTATCAGGCCTGTTTTTAAATGTATAAACATTTACTGGGCTTACTATATTATGTAATTGACTTTTTCCCGTAACAGAAACAGATCGGCTTATCAATAATTGACAAAATGCAGAAGCATAAATACCACCATCATTTTCTATAAATTCTTTTTCTTTTTTTACATATAAGTCAGTAAAATCATAGCCAGGAACGACTGATTTTTTTAAACTTCTCTCATAATTTATAGCCTTTTCGTTTTCTGTTGCAAATTTGAATTGAAAATATGTAATAGGATCTCTTGGAATACGTCTTAAATAAGGAGAATCAGAAGTTTTACTGTTTTCAGAACATTCTAAAGGTTCACTTTTTACAGGATCTTTATAATTACCACAAATAGAAAATAATAAAAAAAATTTCTTAAATAACATAATTATAACCTCTATTTTTTTATATTAAATTATTCAATTAGAATATATAAATTTAAAAAATAGTCAATTTTACAAAAACCAAAAAGGGCATCAAAGAATTCGATTAAGCCAAATTTATTATGATTTTTAAAAAAATGAGCTTAATTATTTTACAAATGACTGCAAAATCTCTTTCTCACTAAAATAGGCTTTTGTAGTGCCAACAATTTGATACTCATCATCAAATTTATTTAGAACCTATCTAAAAGCACTCATTAAAAATAATGATCTTAAAAATCATTTGAATAAATGCATGTATATGGATTGACAACTTCTGACAACAAACAAAAATCATTCTAAATGTATTGATCCATGAAAATATTCTTTTTTCAAACCACTAATTACCATCTTTTTTGAACTGTTAAAATTAATTTAAAAGTCAAAAATTTTTAAATTAATTTTAACAAGCCTATCAAACAATAAATAGATGGGTTTACAGATTATTACTTTTAAGGCAGACTACCGTCCTTATAGTAAGGAGAAGATTATGAAAAAATTTACTATTATAGTAGTTGCACTTTTATTTTGTAATGTTAACTCAAAAAGAGCGTATGGTATGGTTGCAATTGGTACAGGTTGGACCAATGACTATCAAACCGTTATTTTAGATTATCTTGCAAGAAAATCTGATTTTTTAGTCCAAACAAAAGCTCCTTATACAAATCCTCACAAAGCAACTGTTGATGGTGTTTCTTACAATTTTTATCATATCCCTGTTGGAATTTTACAATCGCCTGCAATTAAAGTATACATTGCTCCAGGAACACTTATTGATCCTGATTTACTTATTAAGGAACTTGAAGATCTTGAAAAGCTCGGAATTGATACAAAAAAAAGAATTCGAATATCTGCAAGCGCACAAATTTTAATGCCTTATCAAAAAAGCATTGGACACTATAGTCGTAAGAAAAAAACATGTCGAATCGGATCTGGTGTACGCGTAGGTGTTGGCGCTGCAGGATCAGATAAATGTATGGGTGTTGCCTTTAGAATAGCAGATTTAATGAGCGCCGGTTATAAGGACCTTCTTAAAGAAAATGTTCAAAGAGGAAATGATATCATTATTAAACTCTATGAAAACAAGCCAATAGATTTTAAAGAAGTTTATAATACATTTACTAAATACAGAAAAATACTAAAACCTTATGTTCGTGATGGAATTGAGCTTAAATTTAATCAAATGTTAAGCCATGGCAAAATAGGTCTTTTTGATAGTCCTTATGGTACTTATCTTGATAGTACTCATGGAACATGCTCTTATACTTCAGGAGTAAGTGCTCTTGCTTCAAGCATTTGTAGCTCTGCAGGTGTTGGATTTAAACGAATCAAAACTGTTATAGCAATTGTAGATTCTTATAGTATTTACCCAGGAACTGAAAAAATTATTACTGCAATAGAAGACCCCGAAGTTTCAAATATGGTAAAAACAAAATTTGGAAAAATATACAATCCAAAACATCAATACGGATGGATTGATCTTGTTATGATACGTCAAGCAGTTATGATAAACGGAGCCGATTGTATAGCATTTAATGGTTTACATTTACTTGATGATCTTGATGAAATAAAAATGTGCATCGATTACGACCTTGACGGAAGACATCTTGATTACCCTGCACCAGCACTTGAAGATCAAAAACGAGTTGTGCCTCATTATATTGTTTTTCCTGGATGGAAAAAATCGACTCGAAATGCACGGACTTTTAGTGAACTACCGCAAGAAGCTCGCATTTTTTTAAAACAACTTGAGTGTCTTGCAGGAGTTCCTATAGCAATTGTTTCTGTTGGATTAGAACCTTATGAAATGGTTGTTGTGCAAGAATATTGCTTCCCATAAGATATTCTATAATTGAGGAAAAATTATAACGCATAATAATATGAATTTTAAAAACATATTCATTGCTACTCCTTTTTTTATAATAAATAATGATTCAATTAACACACTGCGTAAAAAGTAGTGTAAATGAAAAAATATTATTATTACAATAAAAGATGCAGGATAGATCCGATAATATAATAATTTTAATTGAACTATTTATTTTCTTTTTTTAATAAATTTAAGTCTTTAAGCAATACCTCTAATGCTTTTTGACCTTGTTCTGTATCAAGAGAATATTTGATTATATTTTTTAAATATAACATTATAGTTTCAATATCTTCTGATGATATTGAAACTCCACGTACTTTATTTTCTTCAAGAACTGTCTCTACTAAACCAGCCATGCCATTTAAGACCTGTTTTAATGATGCTGATGCTTCTTGAGAATTTCCCTGATTTGCTTTAAGGCCAACAATCCCACCTAAGATATCTCTTAAAAAATATGAAACTAATTTTCCAGCATTATTAGATTCATTTTGATGTGAAATATTAACTTGATTAGTTAGTATTTCACTATGAATAAAAACACACAACATGATTAATATTATTCTTTTATAAGGCATGATTATATATCCTTTAGCGACAATAAGTGACTATCCTGCATCACAAAATGCACATAAGAACATACAAATTCATAATTACATAATAAAAGAATCCGGTATATTATCTTTAAAAATTAGAACCTGAAATATACGTTTTTCTGATGATTTTTGAATTTGAAAAACATATCCTTTATAAGAAAGACGTTCTCCTTTTTTTGGTAGTCTTTGCAATTTTTCACTTACAAATCCACCCAAAGTCACAGCATCATCACATTCAAAACGAACGTTTAAAAGTTTTTCAAGTTCATCAAGGTCTACACTTGCAGAAACAAGCCATCCACCTTGCTCTAATGTAACTATTGCTTCAGGAACTGACTCGTGTTCATCATTTATTTCTCCAACAATCTCTTCTATAGCATCTTCAAGTGTTACTAAACCAATAATGCCACCATATTCATTAAGTACCATCGCTATATGATGCCGCTGTTGTTTAAATTGGCGCAATAATTGATTAACTTTCATGCTTTCTGGAACAAATAAAATAGGACGAACAAGTTCTTGCAATGTTTTTTTCTCATTTTTTAGTAAAACTAAATATGCATCTTTTTGATGCACCATTCCTATAATATTATCATTTTGACCTTCATATACAGGAAGTCTAGAAAAATGGTATCGAGAAAAAAGATCTAATGCTTCTTGCAACGAACATGAAACATTTACTGTTACAATATCCGTTTCTGGCACCATAATTTCTTTAACAGTTGTATGTCCAAGATCAAAAATACTATGTAACATTTGTGTTTTATCAGTATCCATCATTCCTTTTTTGTTAATATAATCTATAAGAAATTGAATCTCTTTTTCTGATGTATATGTTTCAGTACTGTCTTCTTGATCAGAACTATTTTTAACCAAAGAAACAATAAAATTTGAAATTTTAGAAAGAATATTAACTAATGGAGACATAATATAAAATGTAATATTAGTAAGCCATAATGTTGATTTAAAAAGTTGAGGACCATGAGCTTGTGCTACATTTTTAGGTATTACTTCACCAACCAATAACGTTGTTGCTGTTGCAATTGCAATCCCTAAAGAAAATCCCAATCCTTCTGAAAGCTGTAAAGATTTAAAAAAATCTTCCATCATTCTTGTAATAAGAGCAGCAGAAGTAACATCTGCAATACTATTTGCTATTAAAATAGAAATTAAAACACGTTGAGGTTCTTTTTCTAAAACTGTAAGTAAATTAGTATAACCGCGCGTGCTTTTTGCAATTTCGTTTAAATTAAAAAGACGCAGTGCAGTAACTGCTGTCTCTAAAAATGAAAATAATGCACAGAAAAAAAGCGCTATCGAAAAATAAATAAGCTGCATTGAAAGTAACGAATTTGTTATATCCGAACTCATATACCCCTTAGGCCTTTCGTCAAATTATTCAAATGATTCACTAGTAATATCATCATTTTCATCCACATTTATTTCTTTATCAAAAAACGATTGTAATTTTTTACTTCTAGAAGGATGACGTAATTTACGCAATGCTTTTACCTCAATTTGTCGTATACGTTCTCTAGTCACAGAAAAATCTTTTCCTACTTCTTCCAAAGTATGTTCAGATGCAACATCAATACCAAATCTCATTTTAAGAACTTTTTCTTCTCGTGGAGCAAGTGTTTTAAGAACTTCGCGTACACGCTCTTTTAAATCAGAATTTGCTACTGTTTCAGCAGGAGAAAAATCTTTGTCATTTTCTATGAAATCTTTAATAAACGCATCTTCACTATCGCCAACTGGTGTTTCAAGCGAAATAGGCTCTTTTGAAATTTTAATAATATTTTTAACTTTCTTTTCATCAAGATTCAGTTCTTTTGCTAAATCTGCATATGAAGGCTCTTGCCCATGTTGCTGAATAAAAAGACGTTTAATTTTATTAATTTTATTAAGTGTTTCTACCATATGAACAGGAACACGAATAGTTCTTGACTGATCTGCTATTGCACGTGTAATTGCCTGTCTAATCCACCATGTTGCATAAGTAGAAAATTTATATCCACGTTCAAATTCAAATTTTTCTACAGCCTTCATAAGACCAATATTACCTTCTTGAATAAGATCTAAGAAATGAAGACCTCTATTAACATACTTCTTTGCAATATTCACTACCAAACGTAAATTTGCTTTAGCAAGTTCATCTTTAGCATGTTTGTCATCTTTTTGGCTCTTTACAAGCTGACGGTAGTACTTAGTGATAACATCAAGAGGAAGACCTGCTTCACTTTCCGTTTTTTTAATAGACTTAGTAGCCATTCTTATTTCTACTTCTGTTTCTTCAAGCAAAATTTTATTATCCGAAGAAATGTCTTTTCCTTTTTTTATAAAATCAATTGTTTTTTGACCATCACGAATAATTTGCTGTTTTTCTTGAATTTTCAAAAGAAGCTTTTCAATTTTTTTACCAATTTTTCTAATAAATTTATTAGCTATTCTAATTGACTGAACAGTTTCACTAATTGCCTCTTTATTCTCTTTTACTTTTCTTAACATCTCTTGTTTTTTTTCTTGAGATGTTAATTGATTCCGATACGAAGCATAAATGCGCTCTTCATTTTTAATTAAATCTTCAAGTGCTGTTATTGTTTTTAAAAATGCATCACGCTCTTCGCCAATTTTAGGTAAATTTTCTTCATCATATTCAGCAAATTGAATCACATCTTTAAGAATCATTGGATTTTTATGAAGTTTCTCTCCAATAGATAAAAATTCTTTATAAACAAAAGGAAAATGAGAAATAGCCTCAATACAAGAATTTTTACTTGTTGCTATCTTATCTGAAATAACTTTTTCTGTTGTTTTATTAAGTAATGGAATTTTACCAATATCTCTTAAATAACATTTAACACCATCGGCAATATGAGAAACTTCTGCTCTTTCAACAATCTCTTCTTCGTCATCTTCTGAATCTGTATCTTCTTCATCACCACCGTCTTCATCAACAGAAAGACTCGAAACAAATTTATCCTTCAATTCCGCGTGAGATCCAATTTCATCTTTACTATGATCATCCAGTGCATCTTGCGCTAACAGCTCCTCTTCCATAATTAATTCTATATGCTCTTTTTCAAGAACCTTCATAAAATCATTAGCTTCTTTTTCGGTAAGATGAGCTTTATCATGAAGAACCATTATTTCTTCATAAGTTAAAACACCTGTTTCTTTACCTTTTTCTAAGATTGCATCCATCAAATCTTTTTTAAGATCTAATTCTTTTTTAACAGAAACTACAGGCGCTGCTACTTTTGCCTTAGTCGCTACTTTTTTAGAAGTGACTGATTTTACTGTTTTTTTAATAGAAGCTGTTGGCTTTGCTTGAAGAGATGTTTTAGTTACTTCATTTTTAATCAAAGAATTTTTAACATCTAATGTAGTCTTTACTACACGAGATGGCGCTTTAACAGAAGGCTTTGAAATATTTTTCTTTAAAGACCCTGCCTTTTTTTGAGAGCTTTTCAACTCAACATTTTTTTTAACTGTTACTTTTTTTACAGTTTTATCAACTGTTTTTTTATTTTTTCTAACAACAATTTTTTTTGTTTTTAAAGAACTTTTTTTAGAACTAATTTTTTTAATTTGTTTTATTTTTTTTGTTGCTTTTTTAGAATTACTCTTTTTTGAAATTCCCAAAATTTTATTAATTATGCTTTTAATAACCATTATATAAGCCCCTTATGTAATAATTTTTTTTTCAGATCCAAAAAAGAGCCAATAATTGCTTGCACTGCTTGCAAGTTATTTTGCAATTGCGCTTCATTAAGCTGTGCTTTTGTATCATTAACAATCATTTTCCAATACTTTTTTTCCAACAACATTTCTATATTTTCAAAATCATCTTGTATCTCAGATTCAGTCATCAACATTTGATTTACCAATATTTTTTGACGCTCATCAAGAGTCTCAAAAAAGGTTGAATAAACTTCTGACTCTGATTCATTTTGAGCAATAATCAACTTTTCTATCAAAACTTTAAGCTCGTCTGGCAAATAATTTAAAATTCTTACTACTGAGTGTTTTTTTAATAATTGCGTATCAGACAATATAGCACATATAAATTTTTTTTCTAAGTTAGAAATTTCATAATGCTCTACAACAGGAATTGATGATACAGGCAAAGCTTCTTTTTTATAAGATTGCTTAAGCTCTTGTTGTAATGAATGTAAAGGAATGCCAAAAATTTCAGAGGCTTTTTGAAGTAAAATATTTTCCTTTAATGGATCATTCAGTTTTTTTATAATAGTTAAAAAATTTCTAGCTAAAATAAGCTTCTGTTGTAAAGGTGCATTTTTATAATCTTTACCCAAATCACTTAAGAAAAAATCAAATAAATCCTGAGCCTGAGCAATTAATAATTCTAATGACTGACCAGTTTTTAAAAAAGAAGCAGGATCAGAATCTTTAGGCAAAACAATGACTTTTAATTCTAAATTAACCTGCCAACAAAGCTCAACCAATCTTAGCATCGCTTTTCTACCTGCACTATCACCATCATATAAAGTCAAAACAGTATGCGCATGATGTGAAAGTAATTTAAGATGCTCAACAGTACAAGCCGTTCCAAGTGTGGCTACTGTGTTTTTATACCCATGCTGATGCATTGCAATACAATCAGTATAACCTTCCACCAAAAAAACTGTTCCTTTTGTTTGAATATCTCGTTTTGCAATATCTAGCCCAAAAAGAATAGAGCCTTTTTGAAAATAATTATTTTCAGGAGAATTATAATACTTTGACCGCTCATCAGATGGTTTAAAAATTCGACCTCCAAATCCACAATAACGTCCTAAATGATCGCGTATAGGAAATATAATTCGTTGTTCAAATGATGAATAAATAGCTTTGCCTTCTCCTGCTATCCCAGCATCAATAAGATCCTTTAATAAAAAATTTTCTTTTCGCAATTCTTGTAATAAATGCTTTAAAAATTGCGTTCCAGAAGGAAAATAACCTATTTTAAAAATATTAATTTCATCATGATTAATACCTCGCTGCAAAACATATTCCATAACCTGAGGATTTTCTAACAAACGTTCATAACACCATGTGGCTACAAGCGAACATAATGAAAAATAACGTTTTTTTTCATCAAAGCTTTCTGCTGTCTCTGTTGAAAAATTATCTGGAAGTTCAATTGCATAACGTTCTGCAAGAAATTTTACAGCTTCTATTTGAGAACAATGTTCAATTTTACTAATAAATGCAATAACATCGCCTGTTTCTTGACAACCAAAACAATAAAAAATTTCTCTATGAGGACTTACACTAAACGATGCTGTTTTTTCGCTATGAAAAGGACAGGATCCTTTCCAATAATGCCCAGCTTTTTTTAAAACAACATGCTGACCAATAATATCAAGAATTTGAACTTTACTTTTTACAATATTAAAAACATTCATTGTTTTTCTTTGGAAAGATTGTTACTACACCAAAAATTGATAACCCAATTATCATAAATAATATCGAAATGATTTGAGATGTCGAAAAGAATTCATTAACCATAACGCGTTCTGCACGAAAAAAATCAACAAAAAAACGCTCTACTCCAATTAATAAAAAATAACTTCCAACAAGTTGCCCTGGTTTTTTAAAAACTAAATCAACCAAAAAATACATAATTAAAAAAATTAAAAAACCCAAAAAAGCGCTATATAATTGAGTTGGATGTAAATGAATAAAACAAGGCGCAAAAACATTGTGATTCGTATACACAATTGACCAAAAATATGTAGTCTCAACGCCATAACAACATCCTGCAAAAAAACATCCTATTCGTGAAATTGCATAAAGCAAAGGCATATAGATACTAAATCTATCGAGCATATTTATAATATTTATTTTTTGAATATAACCATACAATATTAATGACCCCGTACCTGCAATAATACTTCCAAGCAAAGAAAATCCTGCGCTTGTTAAATCAATGCAATCAAAAAAAGAATGAATAGTTTCTGGATATTCAAAAATATGTAATAAACGACCACCAATTATAGCCGCAAAAATAATGATACTTGCAATATCAAAAATATTTTTATGATGAATAACTTTCATTAATTTCATATCTTTTTGCATTAAATAAAGTGTTGCAGAAGCCGCAATGGCTATCATAAAGCCATAAGTATGAATAGATAAAGGACCCCAAATATGGAACAAAACAGGAATCATCAATCTTCCTTTGCTTCAGATTTACTATAGGGTATATAAACGCTTTTAGGTCTATTATAAATATTTATTTTTAACATAAGCAGCGAAAGAGCTGCCGGCGTCATTCCCGGAATAAGACCTGCCTGAGCAATTGTTGCTGGTTTTATTTTTGTTAATTTTTGCTGTAATTCTGTAGACAATCCTTCCATTCCCATGAATTCAAAATTATCAGGAATTTTCATAGCTTGATGTTTTTTAAGTCGCTCTACTTCTAAGCTTTCTCGCTCTATGTAAGGAGCATATTTTATTTCTGCTTGTACCGTTTGAGCAGGCCTTTCCCCTAATATCTTACCTGTTGTTTCTGCAACTGCTTTACATGCACCTGTATTATCACCAAAAAGACGTAATAAATCTGTTGTATTATTTCCAGAACGAAGTTCTTTAATGGTACTTATAATAATATCTTGTTCTTGCTTAAAATCTTTATATAAAACTTCATCAATAAGACCTACTTGATACGCTTTTTCCGTTAATCTTAAAAATGAATTATCTTGACGCAACAACAATCTATGTTCTGCTCTTGAAGTAAACATTCTATACGGCTCGTCTATGCTTAATGTTGTTAAATCATCAATCATAATACCTATATAACTTTCACTTCTACTTAATACAAAGGGAGGCTTTTTATCTGCCTTTAAAGAAGCATTAATTCCCGCAATAATACCTTGACCAGCGGCTTCTTCATAGCCTGTTGTACCATTTATTTGACCAGCCAAAAAAAGTCCTTCTATATTCTTAGCTTCTAATGTTGTTTTTAATTGATTTGGAAGCACCATATCGTATTCAATAGCGTAACCAGCTCGAACAATAATAGCGTTTTCAAATCCTTTAATTGCATTAATATACTGTTTTTGAACTTCAAGCGGCAATGAAGTTGAAAGACCATTAGGATAAATCCATTCAGTTGAAAGACTTTCTGGTTCTACAAAAATTTGGTGCGCTGCCTTATGAGGAAATCGAGTTATTTTATCTTCAATAGATGGGCAATAACGAGGACCTGTACCTGTTATTTCTTTTCGTAAAATAGGAGAAAGATGCGCATTGTCTTTTATAATTTGATGAACTTTTTCATTAGTATGCGTAATATAACAATCTCTTTTTGTAGTTGTAGTATGAGGATAAAATTCAAAAAGATAATCTAAATTATCTGATTGCTGTTTTTCAAGACGACTAAAATCAATACTTGATGCAAGTAACCGAGGAGGTGTTCCAGTTTTTAACCTACCAAGCACTAATCCTAATTTTCTAAGAGAATGTGATAAATTAACAGCTGGTTCTTCATCTTCTCTTCCTGAAGCATAATTATGCAATCCAACATGAACTAATCCATTTAAAAATGTTCCTGTTGTAAGAACTACACATGGAGCTGTAATAATTGTATCATGAGCCAACTTGACACCAACAACTTGGGATTTTTCATTAACAAGAACATCTTCCACCATGCCTTCAATAATAGTAAGATTTTCTGTAGCAAAAAGCTCTTCCTGAGCAGCTTTACTATACGCATTTTTGTCAATTTGAAGACGAAGCCCATGCACAGCAGGACCTTTACTTGTATTGAGCATACGGACCTGCAAATAAGTTCTTGTGCATAATTTTGGCATAAGACCGCCAAGCGCACTAATTTCAAAAACAATATGCCCTTTGCCAATACCCCCAACTGCAGGATTGCAAGGCATATATCCAATTTTATCTTTTTCAAGAGTAATAAGAACAGTCCTTGAACCTCGACGCGCAGCAGCATAAGCAGCTTCTACGCCTGCATGCCCCGCTCCAACTACAATAACGTCATATGAATATTCTGTTTTCATATCCCTTATCACCCTTACTCAAACATCTTAATAATTTTTTATGTATATAACCTCAGAAAGAGTATATAGAAATGGCAAAAATCGGCAATTAATCAAAAAGCGAGCTTCTTACAATGTCAAAAATCACAATGCAAAAAAACTCACTTTAAAAATATTTTACAAAAAAAGGCATTTAAGCCATATATCATTACTTACCTAGTCCACTTGCAACTGCAGCCACAAGAGATGAAGTACCATTTTTAACACCTGTAGCAATTTCATTTCTTAAAAAATACAATCCATAAAGTGCTGCACCCGCTGCAGCAACTCCAACCGTTGCAGCAACTCCACATTGAGTAGCTCGAGACAATTCTTTATCAATAATTGAGTTACACTTTTTATTATTTTCACTAATAATCTGTTGCTGTGCACTATAATCAAGCGTATCTATTTTCTTTTTCCGACAGATTTCAGCCCAACTGTTGCTTTTAGAGAAGTCGTCTAAAGTAGAATCTTTTTCAGAAAAAACTTCTCTCAAAAAACTAATAAATTTCTGAGGATAATACAGCGCAATAGTAGATATTATTAAGCTAGAATTTTCTTGAAATTCTTTAGGGTTAACGATATAGAACCCAGAAGATTCTTCAACATCAACAGTACCATATTGTTCAACTATCATTCTTTTCGATATACCAACATTACTATTTTCAAAAAAATGATATAAATGATAACCATTAGATTTTCTTGGATATTCAGAATTTTCGGAAGATTTTTTTATCAATAAATGAGTATACAAACGTTGTTTTCTTAACTCTTTCGCAATTCGCTGAGGACTCTTTGTTAAGTACATACCAAGCCTTGTAAACCAACCATATTTATCATCAGTGGCAGCACAGTAAACACGAGTTGCACAAACAAAAATACATACTAACAATAAAAATTTCTTCACAGATAACCTCTTAAGCCATATATCATTACTTACCTAGTCCACTTGCAACTGCAGCCACAAGAGATGAAGTACCATTTTTAACACCTGTAGCAATTTCATTTCTTAAAAAATACAATCCATAAAGTGCTGCACCCGCTGCAGCAACTCCAACCGTTGCAGCAACTCCACATTGAGTAGCTCGAGACAATTCTTTATCAATAATTGAGTTACACTTTTTATTATTTTCACTAATAATCTGTTGCTGTGCACTATAATCAAGCGTATCTATTTTCTTTTTCCGACAGATTTCAGCCCAACTGTTGCTTTTAGAGAAGTCGTCTAAAGTAGAATCTTTTTCAGAAAAAACTTCTCTCAAAAAACTAATAAATTTCTGAGGATAATACAGCGCAATAGTAGATATTATTAAGCTAGAATTTTCTTGAAATTCTTTAGGGTTAACGATATAGAACCCAGAAGATTCTTCAACATCAACAGTACCATATTGTTCAACTATCATTCTTTTCGATATACCAACATTACTATTTTCAAAAAAATGATATAAATGATAACCATTAGATTTTCTTGGATATTCAGAATTTTCGGAAGATTTTTTTATCAATAAATGAGTATACAAACGTTGTTTTCTTAACTCTTTCGCAATTCGCTGAGGACTCTTTGTTAAGTACATACCAAGCCTTGTAAACCAACCATATTTATCATCAGTGGCAGCACAGTAAACACGAGTTGCACAAACAAAAATACATACTAACAATAAAAATTTCTTCACAGATAACCTCTTAAGCCATATATCATTACTTACCTAGTCCACTTGCAACTGCAGCCACAAGAGATGAAGTACCATTTTTAACACCTGTAGCAATTTCATTTCTTAAAGAATACAATCCATAAAGAGCTGCAGCCTTTGCAGCGACTCTAACCATCATCCGTTGCCCACATTGAGCAGCTTGAGCTAATTCTTCATCAATAATTGAGTTACACCTTTTGTTTTGCGTAAAAACAAATCCTTTGCTCTCCTCAGGGTTTTTTATATTATACAATTGCTTTTGAATCTCTGTCATTGTTTTACTATCTAATTCTTTAGAAAAAACTTTCCTCAAAAATTCAATAAATTGCTGCGGAGGACGATTCCATGCAATACACCTTATAATTGTTTCACAATCTACTTCGGCTTGCTGAGCATGATCTAATACTTGTCCCCCAAAAGTCTCAGTACGAACACTAATACCATCATCGCCAATAAATATATTTCCTACATGAAAAGCTATCGACAATTCATTACTTACCTTAATAATACGATATACTCTATATACGATACCTTCTGGAGCAGGTAATTCTTCTAGCCATAAATCAGTATACAAATTTTCTTGTTTTAACTGTGTCAAAATTTGCTGAGGACTATTTCTTAAAAACATACCAAGCCTTGTAAGCCAACTATATTTATCATCAGTGGGAGCACAGTAAACACGGGTTGCGCAAAGCGAAACGCATAATAACAATAAAAATTTTTTCATAGATAACCCCATCTTTCTATACATATTAGTTTTTAATAATTGTCCACAGATTGTTTTTATTTTTAATTTTCAAAAACAAAGACATCATAAAATCTTTTGCTTTTTGATTTTTTAATGACTTAAATTGCAAAAGAACCATAGCATTTGTTAAAACACCTGCTTTTTTAAAAGCAGCTGCAGCTTCAACAAGCTCTGGGAAGTTTTTAGCAACAATCGTAAACTGATCAAATGTCGAAATCGCACCAATATTGATTATATTTGCCAATTCTTCTAAGGAATGAGCACATACAAGAGAACTGCTTTCTTCATTAATCACAGAATCTTCTGATTCTATAACTACATTTTTATCAATTTCAACGACGGTCACTGAATCTGCATTACCTTCAGCAACACTTTCCACCACTTCAACAGCAACATCTGTTGTCACCGTTAATTTATTTTCTACCTGAGCCTGAAGACTTACTCCAAACAAAGAACTCCATAAGAACATCACTTTTTTAGTTTTTCTAAGATTAAATTTCATAATAAATCCTTTACTCATAATCTTATTATCAGCTATTTAAGCAACTTCTAAACATACTAATAGTATATCAAATAGCACTAAATCGTCAATTAGCACAGAAAATAAGCTCAAAATAAAAATTGGCATTAATCCCATTAAGCTTATTATCTTTGTTTTAAAACACTATTTTTTTTACATAAAGAAGAAATTATACATTTTGAGCAATAAGGAGATAGAGGAGTACATATATTTTGCCCCCACATAACAAGAAGCCTATTAAGCTCTATCCAATGCTCTTTAGGAAAAATTTTCATAAGAGCTTGCTCTGTTTGTTCAGGGTTTTTGGTATAAACCAATCCTAATCTATTTGCAATTCTATGAACATGAATATCAACACATAAAGCAGGAATTTTAAAACCCAATCCAAGTACAAGATTTGCTGTTTTTATGCCAACCCCAGGCAAATTTAAGAGGAGTTCTTTAAGATTTGGCACCTGCCCGCCATAAACTTCTATTAGAATTTTATTTATTTTTTGAATGTGCTCAGCTTTGCGACGATAAAAACCTACGGGATAAATTAATTTTTCCAAAACTTGAAGTGGTATTAAAACCATATCGTGAGGCGTTTTTGCAATACTAAAAAGCCTCAAACTAGCTTCTAAAGTTATCTTATCCTTGGTCCTTAAACTTAAAATACAACTTACAAGAACAATATAAGGATCCCTACCAAAGCGCTCAATTAAAAAAAAAGAGATCGGCTCAGACATAGAAAGAGTCTCCGATCTAAGTTTTTTTAAAACAACCTCAAAAGAAATTGATGGATCAACACTGTATTTCATGATATTTTCAATATAGATGCAACTTAAAACAATCGCCAAATCATGAAACTAAAACTTAATAAATCAATAAGGAGGAGTTGGGGGTGTAAATGAATAAATTATTGTAATAATTAAAAATAAGAACAACAATGAAACACTTTTTTTCATAAAACCTCTTAGCTTTGCTGTTTTTGTAAATATTATTACAATAATGTAAGTATATTTGTATAAAAGTCAATTACGTAAAACGTTTAAAATAAATAGAAAATTTCATGATATATAATTTTTTAACAATATTAACAAATTTTTTAAACAACCATTATGTCATGTTATGGATTGAAGCGTCTTTAATTATATTTAAAATAGCATTATTTTTTCCTTTTTTAAGAAAAATTTCACAATTATCAAAAAATAAAGCTCCAGCAATCACTTTACTTATAATTATTATAACTTCTTTAATAGAAAATTTAACGTGGTTTTCGTATATATGTTACAAAAATTTTAAATTTCCAAGTCAAAATTTTACTATGGGAATTATTTGTATTGGATATGCAACTTATCTTATTATGTATTATAGCTTTATACTTTTTATACAATCTTTCAAAATCAATGAAAAAACAAATCTAAAGAAGAATCTTAATCTTATTTTTTTTATTATCACCAATTTATTCCTGATACCATTATTAATCTTTATTATTTATGCTTTTTTTCAAGACAATGGATTTGTTGATTTAATAAATTATCTTACAAAATATAAAATTATTACTTTTATTGTACGTTATAATCTTTTAGTTCTAATGCCATATGCCATTATTGAAGGTATTTCAATAATACAATCAGAGCCATTACCTAAAATTTTATCTGAACAAGTAAAAACATGTATTGTTTATTTTTTAATTCCAATTTTACTTGCAAATATTTGGCAAGTATTTCCTATAATAAATACATTTTCTTTTCACACAGAAGGCCTTATTCTTTCTGAAATATTCTTAGCTTTTGCTCTTTTTTATTTTTTTAAAACTATTATTGGACTTAGATTTTTAAATGTACATAGTCATGTATATGATTCAAAAAGATTTAATTTTCTTTATGATTTTAAAATAGTGTTAGAAGAACTTGGACAAATAACAAACATCACAGAAATAAAAATTCTTTCCCAGCAATTTTTCAACAAAGCTTTTAAAATCGATCAACAAAAAATAAACCTAAAAATTATCTTTACTCCTCATTCAACAGAAAAAGATTATTTTTATAAACAACATAACTTGCTACAAACAACTATTGAAAATTTTATAACTCAAGCAAACTTTGAAATACTTTCTCAATCAAATAATTCAGAAAACCTTATTCAAATTCTTATTTACGATGAAATTGCATACACCCATTTTCATGAACCAAGTAATTTTACACAACGTTTATTAACTTTTTTAAATGATATTAATGCTGATGTATTTTTACCAATGTATGATCAAGATAGAATTATTGGCTATATCATCATTAATAAAAATTCTGGAAGAAAAAAATTCTATACAAATATTGAACGTGATGAAATGATTATTTTTACAACTTACGCAGCAAAAATTGTAAATTTACTACAAAATAGAAATTTAAATGAGCTTCTTAAAGAACGAAAAGAAATCACTGAAGAACTTTATACAAAACACCAAGAAATTACTCGATATAAAGAAAGCCTTCAATCATTTATAAAAATAAATAAAGGCAATTCTATAGGAATTATACTTTATAAAAATAAAATATTTTCATTTGCCAATGAAGATGCAAATAAAATATTAGGAATCAATCCAAATAAAGAAAAAGGTGATCCAACTACAAAATTATTACTTGAAATGGCCGAAAAAATAGAAAAATACAAGGGCCCTCAATTACAGTTTACAAAAAATATTTATAACAAACGATTTGTTATATCAGGAATTCCTCACCCAGAAAATACAAGTGTTATCTTTACTGTTTATTATCCAGAACTTTCCGATATTGTAGAAGAACTCATAGATCATATAAATAATCCTAGCAATTGGGATTATTTATTATACTTAGAAACAACAGAATCAGGGAAACTCATTAATAATTTAATCCCAGGAAATGGTTCTACTTTACTAAATTTTAAAATAGAACTTTTAAAAGTAGCTCTTACAAAAAAAGCACTTCTTATTAATATTCCTGAAAAGGATATTATTTCTATGGTTGAACTTATCCATCACATATCTCTTAAAGAAAATTTACATATCCTAAATTTACAAGCACCAATTACATCTAAAGAAATAGGAATTTCTTTATTTGGAATTAATCAACTTTTTGCAATAAACTCTTTAACAGAATCTGCAAAAGAACCTCTTCTTGAAAAATTAAATAAGAAAGGAACACTTTTTATAAAAAATATTCATTTTTTAGATTTAGAATCTCAAAACAATCTTGCAACATTCATACGCTATGGATTTTATAAAATTCTAAAAACTGAACGTAAAATGTTTAGTGAAGTAAGAATTATATGCTCTACTAATCAAAATTTAGAACATCTTGTAAAAGAAGGCCTTTTTTCAGAAATGTTATTAAAAGAACTACGAAATACATCATTAACTCTTCCAACTTTATTAACATTACCTACTAATGAAATTAATACACTCATAGAAAACTTTACAGAACAATCACTTAACGCAGAAAATCCAACTAATAAATTATTAACACTTTCAGAAAAAGATCGTGAAATATTAATTTCTCAGCGTCCTGCAAGTTTATATGACATAAAAGAAAATATTAAAAATTTATTACTTGCAAAATCAAAAAAAATGGATGTTTATGAAGAAACTACCTTTGATGCTGCATACAATATTTCTGATCCAAAACTAGCAGAGGCTGCACGCTTAGGAAAACATGCCTTAAAAGATCCAATGATAATGGCAATGCTATGGAATAAATTTAAAAATCAAAATAAAATTGCACTGTTTCTTGGAGTTAATAGATCTTCCATTCATCGAAGATGCAAAGATTATGGAATTTTATAAAATTTGCAGGCAATAAGAACCTGTTATACCCTTATATACTTTATAAATATTTTATGTATGAGATAAAAGTATATGACAATTATTGAATTTCAAAAATATTCGGATGATTTTTTAACCTATATAGAAATAGAAAAAAATCTTAGTAAAAACACTTGCAGATCATATAATAGTGATTTTAAATTATTTATAACATTTTGGAACACAGTTAATTATACAGAAAAAAAAGATTTTAATTTTACACAAATAATTGAACGATACTTCATTCAATTATTTAATAAAAAAATTGATAAAAATTCTGTTGCAAGAAAAATTTCATCCTTCACTTCTCTTAAAAAATTTTTAAAATCAATCGATGTTAATTTACAACTTAATGTACAACGACCAAGAATAGATAAAAAATTACCTACTTATTTAAGTGTTGATGAAATCTTTTACCTACTTGACACTATAAAAAATGAAGATCTTCCCACTCAAAGACCTTTAAGAGACAAAGCAATCTTTGAAGTGCTCTATGCAACAGGAATCCGCTGCTCAGAACTTTGTAATATTAGTATTGGCAATATAGATTTTAACAATAAAATCATTCGAATTATGGGAAAAGGAAGAAAAGAACGTATTGTTCTTTTTGGGTCAAAAGCACACGAAAAAATGCTTGAATACCTTAAACACGAACGCCCTAAAAGCCATTCTCTTTCAGAAAAATTATTTGTAAATTGCAGAAACGAACCTTTAGACCCCCGTTCTATACAACGTATTATTGGGATGTTTGGAACCTTTTTACCAATAAAAAAAATAATTACTCCTCATAAAATCAGACATTCTTTTGCTACACATTTACTTAATGCTGGTGTCGACTTACGATCAGTACAAGAACTTTTAGGACATCAAAGCTTATCTAGTACAGAAAAATACACACATATTTCATTAGAAGAATTAACTACGATATGCGATACGTTACACCCTATTAAAAATATGATCAAAAGAAAGCAGCAATAATGTCAAAAGTTTCTGCTCTTTTTATATCTAAAAAAAAATGGCTTTTACAATTAACTACCTTAAGTTTAATGATTGTTATTGTACGTCTTTTTTATTTACAAATTTATCTTGGAGAATCCTTTGCAATTCAGAGTAATAAAAATTATACACGCTATGAAACCCTTCTTTCGCCTCGAGGAAATATTTTAGATACCTATGGCTCTATTATTGCTACAAATAGACCTGTTACTTCTATTTATTGGAAGGGATCAGGTAATAAAAAATTAACACTTGAGCAAGAAGAAACTTTTTTAATTATTAATAACTTACTTAATGAAAGCCTTATTGATAAAAAAAAAGATATTCAAAGAGCAGAAAGACATTCTAAAAAATATACTCTTATCCCTGATGCATCATTTGAGCAATTAAGTAAAATTGCAGAGATATTTTCTAATAATCCTAATATTTTTATTGAAACAACATTCAAACGTTACTATCCACATACAACACTAGCATGCCACTTATTAGGATACCTTGGTCATCTTGATAATGAATCAGAGAATTCAAGTTCTGTTGGTGGTAAAATGGGTATTGAAAAAATATACGAAAAAGAACTAAGAGGAAAAGCTGGTTCACTTATGAGGATAGTTAACTCAATGGGCAGCCACATAGCAGAACAAGAAATAGAAAAAAATCATCCAGGATACGATATTATTACAACATTAGATCTTGAATTACAGAAAATTGCCGAAGAAGTTTTTCCTTTGGATAAAGCTGGCATTTTTATATTGATGGATCCATTTACAGGGAGCTTAAGAGCTGTTCTTTCTCGACCTAGTTTTGATCCAAATATGTTTTTAACTGCAATCAACAAAAAAGATTGGAACACCCTTCAGGAACAAAAATCTTTCTTAAACAGAATATGCAAAGCAGTGTATCCACCCGGTTCTATTTTTAAACTTGTCACCTTTTCTGCTGCACTTGAAACAGGAATCGTCAATCACCAATCAACATGGTATTGTGGAGGATATAGTGTATTAAACGAACGACATTACCATTGCGCTCGCAAACAAGGCCATGGAGAATTGACTCTCAAACAAGCATTTGCCCATTCATGCAACATTCCTCCTTTTGATATGGCTCGACATCTTGATATTGATACTATTGCACGATATGCGCATATATTTGGTCTTGGCGAAAAAACAAATACAGCTCTACAAGAAGATACTGGCCTTATACCAACAAAAGAATGGAAAAAAAGGGTAAAAGGGGAACGTTGGTGGCTTGGAGAAACTTTTTCTGCATCAATTGGGCAAAGCTTTCTTTTAGTAACTCCATTACAAATGGCACGGATGGTAGCAGCAGTAGAAACAGGATATTTAACTTCTATGCGAATAACAGAAGACATGCCAATTGAAAAGCAACCACTTGCTATACGCCCAGAAACAAGAAAATTTTTACAACAAGCAATGCATGCTGTAACTACTAAAGGAACAGCACGAAGACTTTCATATTTAAATGATTTTATTATTCGATCAAAAACAAGTACTGCTCAAATGAGCGGACTTCATAAGAAAAAAATAAGCGATGATTTTTTAGAACATGGTTGGCTTGCTGCAAATTTTAGTTATAAAGGACAACCTGCAATGACTTTAGTTATTTTAACAGAAAAAACAGGTGGCACTGAACTTCCTATAACAATTGCAAAAGATTTTTTAAAAAAATATAAAAATGTAATGGAAAAAAGAAACATCAATTACGAATATCAACCGCAAACTCTATCATTCTCTGAAAAAGAATTACAGTATGCAGACGAGGAATAATTATTACAATTGATTTTTAATTTAAATCATATAATTTACCTCCTTATTTAATTCATTAATAAAGGGAATTATTTTGAAAAAATTATACTTTTCTATATTTTCAATTTTTTTTATAACACATTCATTTCAACTTCATTCTAGTTCTGCTTTTAAAAGATTAATTGTTAATAGTTATTCTTCAAAAGCTTTCAAGACCGTACGAAATTTAAATAATCAAAAACCAGAACCGGATTTTGATTTTCCAATAATAAATTTTGCTACACTCGGTTATACAATTTTCATGAGTTATCTTTTAGTAAAAATTGAAGAAAATACAGAAAGAACCGAAAAATCTATTAAAATCCTTAATGCAAATATAGAATCTTTAATTAGAAAAAATTAACTTTAATAATTAAATATTAAAAAATAAGGCACTTTAAAAAGTGCCTTAATTTTTAATAACAAAAAATATTTAAATTATAAAAATTTAATTTTGTTTTTCTTTTGCAAGAGCAGCAACTTTTTTTGCTAATCTACTTGTTTTACGAGCAGCTGCATTTGCATGTATAACATGCTTACCTTTTGCACGAGCAAATTTTGCTTCTGCATCTTTTAACAAGATCATTGAATTTTCATAGTCACCAGATTTAACAGCATCAAGAACTTTTTTAACTGCTGTTTTTAATGATGTTCTACGAGACAAATTAATTTTTCTTTTTTTATTATTTTGAAGAACTCTTTTCTTCGCTGATTTTGTATTAGCCATATGACCTTACCTATAGTACCTTTTTAACTTTTTCTGCTTTTAAGCACTTAGTACAAACTTTTGATTGATGCACTTTATTTTTAGCATCACCAGCAATAGTAAAACGCATTTTTTGAACATTTGGGTAAACCCAACGTCCTGTTTTATTATTTGCTTTACTAACTAAATTTGCTGTTCGCGGTGCTTTTCCACAAACAAAACATATTCTTGACATAATTACACCTTTTCACGCTTAACAAAATCTATCATGAGATAAAGAAGGATAGAATGTCAGTATAGCAAATGATCCTTTTTTATCAAATCGAATTATCATTACCAATAAGCTCAAGAAAGGGATTAATCAAAAATAAATTTGTACTAATCAAGCTTTTAGAACTCAAATCAACAGAAAAACCCTCAAAAGTAACACTTGAACCTTGAGATTCACTTATCAATAAAATTCCTGCTGCAACATCCCACCACTTAAACTGAGTTAAAAAGACTCCATCATATTTACCTGCAGCTACATAAGCTAAATCTAAAGCAGAAGCACCACAGATACGAATACCTGTCACATATGGTAATACTTTAGAAATAATAAAAAAATCCTTATTAGAAATACCAAAAGCTATTCTCGTATGCTTAATTAATTTCTTTTTTTCAATTATAAGCAATCTGTCATTACAATAAGCTCCATTTCCTTTTTGAGCATAAAATAACTCTTTAGAAATAGGATTATAAATCCACCCCAAAACAGGCTCATTGTTATAAGTTAATGCAATGGAAATGCAAAAATATGATATTCCTATAGAAAAATTAGAAGTACCATCAAGAGGATCAATTATCCAAACATAATTATTTAAAGATTCTTTAACACCCGATTCTTCAGCATAAAAACCAGCTCCTGGAATCAATTGTGAAAGCTCTTGCATTAAATATTTTTCGCTTTCAATATCAGCTTGAGTACAAAAAGAACCATCTGTTTTATACTTAAAAATAAGATTTTTTTGATAAAAACTGACTAAAATATCTCCCGCATTCACAATAATTTTCTGAACTTTTTTATTAATTTCTTCTAATGAAATTTTCAATTACTTACTCCTAATAATAAAACAGTTTCAATATCATCAATTTATTTATTTAAGAATATCAAATAATTTTTAAATAAATAAAATAGGGCTATATAAAATATAGCCCTCTACAAATTGCCAGAAAACTTAAATTTATTTAAATAAGCTTATGATCTTCTCGTGGAGTAATCTGTAAAAGTTCATAAATCTCACTAGCATACATTGTTTCTTTTTCAAGAAGTGCATGTGCCAATATATCAAGCTTATCTCTATGCTCTTCTAAAAGCTTTTTAGCATCTGCATAACACTTATTAGTAATATTCAAAACTTCATCATCAATAAGCTTTGCTGTTTCTTGTGAATATACAAAATCACCTTGCTGTTGAGAATAAACAACAGGCCCAAGCTTATCTGACATGCCATAACGACAAACCATATCTCTAACAACTTCGGTTGCTTTAGTAAAATCACTATAAGCACCTGTTGAAACCTTATGAAATACAATTTCTTCAGCTATACGACCACCAAGCGCAGATTGAACTAATGCAAGCATTTCTTCTTTAACTGTTGAATATTTTTCTCGTTCAGGCATTGAATGTGTTACACCAAGCGCACGACCTCTTGGAATAATAGTTACTTTATGAAGAGGATCCATAACTTCTGGCAATAATAAACGAATAAGAGCATGCCCAGCTTCATGAAAAGCAGTCATTTTTCTTTCATCTTCTGAAAGCGCAATTGTTCGCAATTCTTTGCCTAAAAGAACCTTATCACGAGCTTCTTCTACATCATGCATCATAACTTCTTTTTGATTTTTTTTAGAAGCAATAATAGCAGCCTCATTAATTAAATTAGCTAAATCAGCTCCAGAAAAACCTGGAGTTCCTCTTGCTACTTTTTTAAGATCTAAATCTGGATCAATTTGAACAGAATTAGCATGAACTCTTAAAATTTGTTCACGACTTACTAAATCAGGATAAGGAACTTCTATGCGTCTATCAAAACGACCTGGACGTAATAATGCAGAATCAAGAACATCTGGTCTATTAGTAGCTGCAAGCACAATAACAGGATCTTTTGATGTTTCAAATCCATCCATTTCTGTAAGCAATTGGTTTAATGTCTGCTCTCTTTCATCGTTGCCACCACCAAGACCACTACCTCTATGACGACCAACTGCATCAATTTCATCTATAAAAATAATACAAGGAGCATGCTTACGAGCTTGAGCAAAAAGATCTCGTACACGAGATGCACCAACTCCAACAAATACTTCTATAAAATCAGAACCACTAATACTAAAAAATGGACAATTTGCCTCACCTGCTACTGCACGAGCAAGTAGTGTTTTTCCATTTCCAGGAGAACCAACAAGAAGCGCCCCTCGAGTAATTTTCGCACCTAATTTTTTATATTTTTCTGGATTTCTTAAAAAATCTACTACATCAAGCAACTCTTCTTTTGCCTCAGTTGCTCCCGCTACTGATGTAAATTTTTCTTTAATAGAAGATGGTAAAAACATTTTAGCTCTACTTTTACCTATATTGAAAGGATTTGCACCTCCTCCAGAACCAACACCACTTTTAGTTTGCCTAAAAACATACCAAACAACTAAAAGACCAATAAGGAATGAAAGCCCTAAAAGAATTTGCCAGACATTAATATCTGCTTGAGGGCTTACCACAGAAAATTCAACTTTATTTTTTGAAAGTTTTTCCCAAACCCCTTGGTCAGAAGGCATAATAGTTTCAAAACGATTACCATCCTTAGTAACACCAACAATCAATTGGCCTGAAACTACTGCACTCTTAATACCACCTTTTTCTACCATCTCTAAAAATTGAGAATATTTATATTCTTCTGTGTTTCTTTTTGGATCAACTACTTTTGTTAAAAGCCACAAAGCTCCCACTATCAGTAAAACAACAATAACAATATTTCGAGGACCACTAGAATTGAATATATTTTTTTTCATGAAACTTCCTACACAAATGATGAAACTCTGCAATCGAGCAAGATTAGCTCTCACTACCCCTAATCAATGCCAATTATAATAAAATATAATATTTCTGTCGATCGTTTGATTATTTAAGAATTGGAAAATCTTTAAAATTGATTGACCATGCAGGGTATGTGCATAAAGAATTTTCATCTGTTACAAAAATACGCTTACCTGTACAGATGTTTTGTAATGCAATTCGTTTTGCATTACCATTACTAAATCCAAAAGCTATATAATTTCCACAAGGCGACCATGAGGCCTCTTGTTTATGACCTTGATCAAATGTTATTTGTTTATGAATTCCTGTTTTTACATTATACAAAAATAATTGCCCAATCCCATCAACCATCTTTGTATACACCACTTTTTTATTAACAGGGCTATACGTTGGCGCAAAACATACATCTTCATTCTCTGACAAACAAACAAGTTTTTCATTTTTACGGTCAAGTAAATATAATTGAGGCCTTCCTATTTGAAAATCAGAGCAAAAAATAATTTTATCGTCTTCCAAAATTGTCGGGGCAATATTGTTTCCATTATTAAACGTTATTTGTATAAAATTTATTGGTTTTTTATTTCTATCATATCTATAACTATAGAGTTGTGTATTACCCTTACAGGACAAACACAATACTACCTCATTAGAATCTGGCGCAAAAGCAGGCAAAATATTAAGACCTTCATAACTTACTACTTTTTTTTGTTTACCGCTGCGCAAGTCAACTTCCATTAAACAAACATTAGATGCTGTATAACGAGAATACAAGATAGAGGGATATTCATCATCTTGATTCCATCGAGGCGCTAAAAGCAAATTTCCTTTTGCAACAATACGTTCATCAGTTCCATCATAATCACTAACACAAATACACCTTTGCCCTGTAGCAAGCTGTTTGCAATATGTTAACTTACTGCAAAAAGAACCTGAATTATGAGTCAGTTTTTCAACTATCAAATCAGAAATTTCATGTGCCCATATTTTTTCTAACCTACCTGATTTATGAACAACATATCCCTTGTCTGTAATCATTGTACCTTTTTTAACATCATAAAGACGAACATCACATAATTTTTTCTTATAATTATGATCAATAAAAACAACTACAGAAAATCCTTTATCTTCTAATTTTTGAATATCCTTTTTAAGAGGAATTTTTTTCATAAAAAGAATACTTACATCAAATCTATCTGTAAAAATAAGATCTTTTTGAATCAATGAAGCTATGCTTTCAGAAGATTCTTTCTTTTCAATAAAAACTAAGGCTAATTGAACTTTTTTACTCTCTTTTGCGCCAACATGAACTTGCATATTTTCTTGTATATTATCTTTTGAATATCCATTTAATACTAAAAAAGAAAATAGAAACATACTTATATATCTTATATTCATAAACATATTTTCGATTATTAAGGTTTAAATATTATTGTAATTGTTTTACCCCATAATTGCTGAGGAACAATTAATTTATCTAATGCTTCTTCAACAGCACTATCATAAATGTAAATTTCACTTGGTTTTGTTAATGATTTTTCAATTATTGTACCATCCCAACCAATCACAACTAAAACTTCACAAATCAAATCATTTTCTACTCCAAAAGGAGATACCCAAACTTGTTCTATTGCCTCTTTAAGTTGCTGTTCTAACTGTAATGCATCTAATTCTTTTTGAGTAACATACAGAACATCTTCCTGAGGCTGCTGAATCATCTTCTCGTCAATTAATTCTTTTTTTACATTTTCTACTTCTGACTTAGCTTCCTTTATAGAAATTTCTTCTTTTTTTTGATCAACATTTTCACCATTTATTTGATTATTTTTTATTTGGTTACTTTTATTCTTTTTTATAGATATTTTTTTTTGTTTTTTTTCTTTTAATATTGCAGTCTTTTTCTTTTTTATCTCATTTTTATTTTTATTTTTTTTATCTAAAAGAATTTCACTTTTATCTTTATTTTTAAAAGATCCATTATTTAATTTAGGTTTTATTTCACCCAACGGTAATAATTTTATAAGAGCATGTGATGATGATTTATTAATCATAAATGTAAAATCAATTGATTGCCTATAGCCAAAAAAAATCACCCAAACAAATAAAATATGGAGAAAAAACGTAAAAAATAAAAATGCATGTACGTTATTTTTATATCTAGTCAATCTTTGATGTAGCCAACGCAACATACCGAACTCCCCCAATATGCTTAATTTGATCAACAAGTTCTATAACTTTACCATATGAAACAGCTGTATCTGCTTTTACAAAGACAGTTTTTTCTCCTTTAGATCCAGCTTTTTTTTGAATATTTTCTATTAAATTTTCTAATTTTGTTAAAACATCATCAATAAAAAACTGTCCTTTTTTATTGATATAAACAACAATGTTTTGACTTACTGCATCATCAGTTTCTTTAACATTACCTCGAGGAAGCTCAACTTGAATTCCATTTTCTTGATGGAGCATTGGAGCTGCAACCATAAAAATAATAAGTAGATTTAATGCAACATCAATAAGAGGCATCAAATTGACATCTAAATGAACATTTTCTTTTTTTTTACGCAATCTCTGTAAACGTAATTTCATATTAATCCTTTACAGAGAAAATAAATGCTTTTGAAACATCACTCATGACAGCAGATAGCTTATATAAATCATGCTCAATACAACGAATTTTATGAACTAAATAGTGATACATAATCAAAGCTGGTATTGCTACTAAAAGCCCCGCCAACGTAGTTAAAAGAGCTTCTGCTATACCAGGAGCAACAGTCACAATATCTGCTGTATGTTTTTGAGCAATACTCATAAATGAATGCATCAATCCCCATACAGTTCCAAACAAACCAACCAAAGGACCACAAGCAGCAGCTATAAAAAGTATTAATAAATAAGAAGATTCTTGAAACACCAATTCATCAATGACTAAATATTGTTTTTCATCTAACAATTCTTTTTGATAATCAATTTTTAAACTCTCTACTTTTTTTGACTCATCAATATAATTGATTACTACTTCACCACCAAAAAGCGTACTACTTTCATGAATTATCCGATTAAACTCAGCTCCATTTTTGATACGATCAAATTTTTTAAGTAATAAAGATAACTGCTTTGATTTATCACTTAGTTGTACCCATTTATAAAAAATAACAGTCCAGCAAATAATAGATACTATTAAAAGACCAAGCATAATACACTTAGTTACAAAATCAGATTGCATAAGCAAATGCCACAAAGCATTACCGAAAAAAAGTTTCATAGACACACCTTTTTAGATTAATTATGAGATAATTCATGTAATCTAAATTGTACAAGATTATAAACAAAATTCTACGCAATTTTTTGATTTAATTTTTACTGAAGCATTCATTAATTCACTGGGAAATTGAGCACTAAAAATAGTTTTATTTTTTTGAAAAACAGACTTTTTTTCTACATACTCTGGATAAACACATGAAATTTTTTTTGCATCATAATCTATTTTTAATAAAGGAATTTCAAAAGATACAGAAACTTCATCAAGAATAGGAGCTTCTAATGTATCTGATTCAATTAATATATCACATCCATATAATTTTTTATTTTTTATATAATCATACCCGCTTACACAATCAATTTCTTTTTGTGTAATTGGATCAATACTAGTTGTCATTGACACACTAGTTTCAAGGGCTAAAGGCTTTCCATCAGAGCTTGGTAATAACAATCCATATATCCCAATATATAAATATTTATATGAATAACGCATTGGCCTTAAAAAAGCATCTGTCCAATCTTTTTGCAATTCCGCTTTACCAAAGACTTTAAGATTAATATAATTTTTATTTTTTTGATCAACAACTACCCAATCAAAAGGAACATCAACATATACCTGTTGTGTATTTTTTTTGTTTTTGTAAAAACAAGGAGTAATTCGAAGCAAATTTGTTGGTCTAACAGATAAAATAGAAAATTCTGGATCAGGCCATGGGCATTGATAAACAATTTTTTTTTCTTCTGCTTTTATATATAAAACATTCATAAAAAAACAAATGAACATACTTATTTTCTGCATAATAAAACCCTTTTTTTAAGTTCATGCTTATCCACAATACCTTTTTCAATTTGTAAAGAATACGCAGCATCTAACGCAACCCCTAAAGCTTTGCCAGGTTTTATAGAATCAAGCAAATCAATTCCTTTAAGAATAGGATCCTCTGGTTTATATAAAACTCCATAAGATTGAGCTTTTGCTAAGAATTCTTCAACAATTGAATCACTATTATTTAAAGAAATCTTATCTTTATGAGGATTTCTTCCTGTTTTATCACATATCATTAAAATACCCAATTCTTTACATGAAGTCTCAGGAGAAAGTCTCAAAGCAAGTCGTTTATACGCAGCAGCACCAGCTTTATTATAAACAAATGAAAAAGGTACCATATGCCAACGTACTAATTTAGTAACTCTACTATTTATTTTTTTTGAAATAGAAACAATATCCAAAACTTTTTGAGCTAATTGAACACCTGCGATATCATGTCCTATTGAAGAAATTTTTCCATTACTATTCTTAGTTGTTATCGCCTTTCCAAGATCATGACACAATGCAGAAAGTACCATTACATATCTATCTTCTTGCGTATCATAATGCTCTAAAGCTGCTCTATCTACTACCTGCTTAGTATGCTCAAAAACATCCCCCTCTGGGTGCCACTGAGCATTTTGCTCAACTCCAATAAGAGCGTAAATTTCTGGTAAAATTTCTTTAAGTCTGCCTGTATCAACAAGCCATTGCAATCCTAACGAAGGCTTTTTAGAAAGAACAAACAATTTATAAAATTCTTCTTTAATACGTTCAACCGAAAGACCTGACAATTCCATAGAAGTTCCGATTTCATATAATTCTTTATCTGGAAAAAAATCGAATCGACCTATAAATTGCATTATTCTAAAATAACGTAGCGGATCTTCTTTAAAAAAATTACTATTGGCTACTCTTAACGTTTTATTTTTTAAATCTTCAATTCCATTAAATGGATCAACAAACTCACCATTTGCAAGATTGATTCCCATAGCATTAATAGTAACATCTCTTCTTGAAAACGCCTCTTGATAAGGTAATTTAGAATTTATTTCAATCACTGGTCTTCTCCCTACTCCATCGATACGTGGCAGCGACCAATCAACAGGCAGACCATCAATTTTAAAAACTCCAAAAACTTTTCCAATTTTTCTTACAAAACCATATTGACGTAAAAATTTTTCTAAATCGTCTAATTCAATTCCATACACTTCTATATCAAAATCTTTTATAGGGATATCTAAAAAAGCATCTCTAACCGCTCCTCCAACAAGAATACATTGTACACCGTTGTTTTGAATATGAAGATCATTTATTATTTTTTCAATTAGAGGAAATTCTTCTTTAATTTCTTTCATTACTTTTTGCACAATTGTTACAACTTTTGTAGAATTCATAGTCTTATACACTTTCTAAGCTTAAAAAGGACTTTTTATGAAAAAAATTTTACTGTTAACATCGTTACTTTTCACTTACATGACAATAGTTAGTCGTGATGGTTTATTTACAAATATATCCAATTGGATATACGGCATCGAAAATGATATTAATTCTTCTAAACATATGTTAACAGATAAAGAAAATCATATAATAATTAAAAATTTTACTGGTGACATAACCATAAAAACATGGTCTAAAAATGAAGTTTTACTAGAAGTAGTTAAATCTGGAAAACCAGATGATATTGAAGAAACACATGTTGATATAAAACATACAAAATCTTCGTTTAATATCAAAACTGTAGAAAAATCAACTGGTTCATGCCACGTTAACTACACTTTAGTAATTCCAAAACGTTGCTCTGTTGACGCTCAAACAGAAAAAGGGAATATTTCTATAAATGGTGTTACTGAACCTGTTAATGCAAAAGCATATAAAGGATCAATCAAAATTAACGGAGCTCGAGCAATTAAAGCAGAAACAAAATTTGGCAATATTGATATAGAAACAACTGATCTTAAAAAACCAGACAATATCTTAGCATTAAGTACAAAAGGAAATGTTAACATTCGCATTCCAGAAAATACTAATGCTACCCTTTATGCAAAAACATCTCGTGGAAAGGTAACAACTGAACAAAAAGTACTTTTAAAAAATGTATCAACAGAAATTTCTAATATGGCACTTGCACAATTAAGGAAAGATATACAAGGAACATTAGGAAATTCTGAAGGCTGTGAAGTTAGATTATTAACAAATTCTGGAAACGTAAAAGTGTTACGAGCATGATATCAAAAAAAATAACATATCTTTTAAAAATATCTTTAATGATTATTGGAATAATTGGAGCAAGCATTGGAACCATGTATCTACTTGGTAAAATGATATGCAGAAAAAAAATAGACGGAGAATGCGTATCTCATTGTTGCTCAAACAAACACAAACATAATGAACATGAAAAATGCCACACGCATTAATAAATAAGGCACTGTAAAAGTGCCTTATTTTATTTGGAGCTAAGCGGGCTCGAACCGCTGACCTCACGAATGCCATCCGTGCGCTCTACCAACTGAGCTATAACCCCAAAATTTATTTTAATTTTTAATATTTTTATCTCATTGTTTATTGAAAAAAAATAAGTATAGTAAGTGTAAATAATCGTAAAAAAAATGCAACCGATCACCTCATGATAAAGGAATTCATATGAAAAAATTATTATTATTTTCTTTTTTACTACTTTCTCATTGCAAGCTTCTATCTTTTAAATTAGACCATTCCTTAGAACAAAAAGATGAAAATTCTCTTATTATAAATATTCCCATTTCACTAGAACCTCAGGAACTGATTAATAATGAACATATAATTCTTTCTATTGATGATCCAGAATGTACTTTAAAAAATTGGTCTATCGATAAAAAACCTGTTTTTTCTTTTAATGAAACACTCCAAGAAAATATTAATGCATATAATCAATCATTTATTATAACTGCATGTATAGAAAAAAATAACACACCCCTTGCAAACAGCGGTTCTCTTCATGTAACAATCGCATCTTCTAAAAACCCCGAACCACAAGAAATATTAATTCCTTTTTCATTTTCACAATCAGTACATCAATCAGAAGAATCAAATCCAGATATAGAAAAAGCTACAAACACTCCATTAAAAATTGAATCATCAGATTCATCATCTTTACTTACAAAAATAACAAGTTTTTCATACAAAGAATCTATTAAAAAAATACTTATAGAAACCAATTCTTTAACATTGCAACTTTTCTTAGCCTTTATTTTAGGCCTTTTATTAAGTTTGACCCCTTGTATTTACCCTATGATTCCTATAACACTTGGTGTTTTACAATCACAAACACATTCATCATTTATACACAATTTCTTTATCGCATTTTCTTATACTGTTGGGCTTGCAACAACTTTTTCACTCATGGGTCTTCTTGCTGCAAGCTCCGGGCAAGCATTTGGCTATCTTATGACAAACCCTATTTTTGTAATTTTTATTGTTCTCTTTTTATGCTATTTTGCATTTTCACTTTTTGGATTTTACAATTTATATATTCCACGCTTTATGCAAAATAAAAATTCTATTTCTGGTTCAGGATCTGCATTATCTGCATTCTTTTTTGGTATGGCAAGTGGTTCAGTTGCCTCTCCTTGTGTATCTCCAGGGCTTGCACTTATTTTAACAATTGTTGCCGCTCTTGGTAGCAAATTTTTAGGTTTTTTACTTTTATTTGCTTTTGGATTTGGAATTAGCACGCCACTTTTAATTATTGGAACATTTTCTAGATCTATGACGCTTTTACCAAAAGCAGGCATGTGGATGCTTGAAATTCAAAAAATATTTGGTTTTATGCTACTTGCTATGGCTCTTTATTATCTCAATAATATTTTACCATTTTATATTATCATGGCATTAACCACACTTTTATTTTTTTATATAGGCATTCATTACTTTTATTTTATAAAAAATGAAGATACTTTTACATGGAAAATCATTAAAAATCTTATAGGATTTGCAGCAATAATAACTGCTGTTATGACAGGAATTCAAGCAGTTCAGGCATGGTATCATCCTCAAGAAATTGTTTCATTTGAATCAGCATGGTTTACTGATTATGAAGAAGCTCTTACAGAAGCTCGCAATTCTAAAAAATTATTATTTATAGATACTTGGACGCCTTATTGCTCAATCTGCAAAGGAATAACCAATAAAATTCTTAAAAGTAATGTTGTATCAGAAGTGCTAAAAACGGATTATGTTATATTATCTGTTGATGCATCTGATGCATTTGTAGAACCATACGCAAGCATCAAAAAAGAATTTGGCGTTTCTGGGGTCCCTTATTTAATTATTATAGATCCAGTAACAAAAAAAGAGATTGCTCATTGGCAAAGTGAAATGTACGACATGAGCACAGAAGATGTAGCAAAAATATTTAAAAACCTTGTACAACAATAAATTAATTTAAGACAAGAAAGGGCATTAAAGGCCCTTTCTTATTATCAAATTTTTCTTAAATTTTGAATATCAAATTAATAATTTTTTCTGAGTACCAATATATATAACAGCAACAACAAAAAGTGCATAACAATAATATATTTCTGAAATAATACTCAAAGGAGAAACTCCTCCAATTGAACTTGCAAGAAGAACTTGCGCCCCATAAGGAATAAGTCCTTGAGTTACACACGAAAAAATATCTAACCAAGCTGCAGTATAATGACTTGGAATAGCTTGTCGCTGAGCAATATCTTTTGCTATTTTCCCACTAAAAATAATTGCTATTGTATTATTGGCCATAAAAAGATCACACAAACCAACAAGAAATCCTATTGTGTACTGACCCGCTCTTTTACTTTTCAAAGATCCAATACAACGTTCAATAAATAAACTTATAAAGTTAATAGCACTACTTGAAAGGCTAGAAAGCCCCCCAATTAAAAGAGAAAGCAATGCAATTTCATGCATACCTTTACACCCTGCATCAATATCTTTGCCAAATTCTAATAATGAATAAGAATGATCAATATAACCAACAACCCATGCAACTACTAATGCTAAAAAAAGAACAACAAATGGATTAATACCTAAAAATGCAAGCACTATAAGAAAAATATAAGGGAAAACTAGTAATAAAGATGCTGAATGATGTTCTACAATAACACCATCATGAGAAAGCATTAAAAGAACACCTATCGTAATAAAGGCTGCAATCAACGCAACAATAGCATTTATTTTAAATTTTTTCTTCATATCAGCGCCTTGAGAAAGCACCGCTGCAATAGTAGTATCTGAAATCATAGAAAGACTATCTCCAAACATAGATCCTCCAACTACTGTGGCCATTGCAAGTGTCATAGAAAATACACCACTATGAGCAAGACCAGCAGCAAGAGGCGCACATGTTGCAATAGTTCCCATAGACGTACCAATTGCTGTAGAAATAAGAGCACATGCTATAAAAATACCAATAATCAAAAACTGAGAAGGTATTGTACTAATAGCCATATTTACCAATGCATCAACACTTCCAATGGAAGAAGTTACCGATCCAAATGAACCTGCTAAAAAAAATAAAACACACATAGTAATAATATCAGGATGACGCACTCCATCAATAAAGGCTTTCATACGGTCAGAAGTATTACCTTTAAAAAATATCCATGCACAAAAAAGAGCTGGCATAATTGCAGCAATAGGAGAAACTTGATAAAAAGCTTTATCTACTCCTAAATATGAAAAATAAATTCCTGAACCTACATACGTCCCAATAAATGAAATAATAGGCAAAAAACTAAAAAATATATTCATTATTATCCTTAAAAAGTTATATATCGAATAAAAACTCAGAGTATATAAAATTAAAAAATTGTCTTTTGTAAAAACCTTATTTTTATTTTTATAAGCCTATTACAAAAATCTAATAAAAAAAGAATTTGACTTTACCCCCCCCCGATATACACTTCTATTTGTAATATATTGCTTTTTATTAATTCAATTATAGTGATTTTTTAAGAAAAACTCATTCTCAATTGAATTAATAGGTTTAAATTTTTAACTAAAGGCTCAAAATGAAAAAATTATTAATACTTACTATTTTATTATCTTGCATCAACGGCATCGATGCATCCGAATCAAATAAACAAGCTACCCATACCAATTTAGGAGTGCCAGTACATCCTTTAACAGGACAGCCTATTGATTGCAATAAACACCTACAAAACTTAATGAAAAAATATGGTCACCTCATCGATCAAAATATCCCTAAATTTCAACAAGGTGAATATGCTCTTCTTTTTGATGAAATTATGTATCATGTAGATGTTGAGCTTAATTTAAATAATTTTCATAAAAATCCTATGGGTACAATTCTTGGTAATTTTCAAGAAACAATAGGTAGTTTTCATAGTTTCTTAAACTCATCACGATATCATAAAAATGATTCATATGAGATAGCACGTGAAAATTTTAATCTCGAAATGAATGCTCTACTCAGATACTACGCATATATTTTTTCTACCCTTTCAGAAAAAGAACAAACTATTGGTAATAAATCAGATTTTCAAGTCAATGGCATTTTTTGTAAAAATCCTGCTTTAAGAATCTTAGGAAATGCTAATAAAATAGCTGAATCTTTAACACGCGCAGATATTCCATCTACTCAAGATTCTGTTCTTAATGATATGCAAAAGATGGTAGAAAATTTAAAAAAATCTAAATGTCCGTCTACTGAACATTTAACTCCTTTTGAAAAACGTTATACAGATGCAGCGCAACCCAAAACACATAGTTGTCTTTATGCCTCAACAGTTGCTGATGTTCTTAAAGCAGTACGAAAATATTCAAAAGACGTTTCCGCTATAAAATAATAGACCATAAACAAAAATTATAAAAATAAGTCTTTTAACTATTATGAAGATATTTAAAAGACTTATTTTTTTGCTCATATTTTAAAGACTTCAAGTCCAAAAACCGTAATTTTTTCAGTCAAACCATACTGCTGCTTACCGGGATAAATAACATATAAATGATCTAAATGTAATGTTTCAACTGCACTATGCATTGATTTTGTAGTTTTTGGGGCATCAGAATATTTACATTCAAAACCTAAACGTTTTCCATCTTTTACTACAAATAAATCTAGTTCTGCATCCGCATGAGTTGCCCAAAAAAATACTTCTTCCTGTGCACAACCAAGAACTGAGATTATTTCTTCAAGCGCAAACCCCTCCCATAACGCTCCCAGTTTAGGATGAGACATCATTGCATCATAAGTAGACATACCCACTAAAAAATTAAAAATCCCCGTATCACGAATATATATTTTGGGCGCTTTAACCTGTCGCTTTCCAATGTTTTCAAACCATGGATAGAGCAAACGAATCATAAAAGTCCCTGCTAAAATTTCTATGTATTTTTTGATAGTATTGTCAGAAAGCATCATAGACCGCCCAAGCTCACTATAATTTAAAACTTGACCATGATAATGCACAAGCATCATCCAAAAACGACGCAGCTGTTGCGCAGGAATAGAAAAACCAAAATTTGGAATATCTCGCTCTAAAAATGTCATAACGTAACTTTTACGCCACTCATAACTATCTTGATCAGATAATGCTAAATAAGAACGTGGAAAGCCCCCACGAAGGAGAAGCCTACTCATGTCATGAACTTCAAAAAGCATAAATGGCGTTAACTCTAAATAACCAATTCTACCTGCAAGCGTTTCTGACGATTGACTGATAAGATCACGAGATGCGCTACCCAAAATAAGCAACTTATGATTAAAACCTTTATCATCAACAAGCACACGAAGTATAGGAAATAAATCTGGCCTTAACTGAATTTCATCAATAACAATCAAATATTGAGACACCCCATTGAGTGCAAGCATAGGATTACTTAATCGAGCCAAGTCTTCTGGATTTTCTAAATCAAAAAAAATAGCATCATTTTTATACTTCTGCTGACTATAAAGGTGAGCAAGTGTTGTTTTTCCCACCTGGCGAGGACCAAGAATAGCACATACAGGATGCACATTAAATTGTCGCTCAATTAAAGCTAAATATTTTTCTCTATTCATTTATAATCCTTATTATCATTGAAAATTCGAACTCTAAATTCGAAAATACAAGGATAATGAGAACTATGTCAAGTTAAAAATTCTTTTTAACTTTTATATATCACATCATTATGTACATAAATTATCTTCTATTGAACTTAATCATAAAACAAAAAATGTCGTAAAATTCATGACTAGGCAACATTTGACTTCATCATATTTAAAAGACTTATTTTTTGCTCATAAAAAACATTACAACATTCTGCCACAAATCATTATTTCAATTATTTAAAATTGCATTGTAGAAATTATACTATAAAATATCACTTATTATAGCGCAAAGATTTATATCAAAATATATTTCAAAAAAGAACAATATGACAAAAAAATCATTTTTATTATTTCTTATTTTTTCACAAAATCAATGCTCTCCTCAAATGCATGTATCTGAGAAAGACAAACGGAATTTTTTAATCTCGTGGCACACACAAGATATTGAGTTAATACAGAAAAATACAGCTCTTTATCTTAATTTAGCAAATCTATGTGATGATAAAAAAAGAGATTCTATGGCCCATCACATTTATTATACTTTATATAATTTTAAAAAAATGAAAGAATATATATCTTCTGGATCATTTTCAACATATTATCGTTATTTTAAATTTCATAGAAAACAAATTTTATTTTTATATGATAATATAGATATAGAAATACGTGCAACACATCTTCAAGATGGCAATAATCAAGAAAATGCACAATTAGAATATATAAAAATAAAAGCAGAAGAAATTGAAACATTATCAATACATACAGATTTGACATTAGATTGTTTAGAAAGACCTCAATTACCATATTACCAACCAGATTTTATTTCTGTTGTATCTTCAATTATTAATAAATAACTATAAAGGCCTCTTTAAAGAGGCCTTTATTTGTAAGTAGTATATAAATATTAAAAATTAATCAAAGAACATTCTACGTAAATTAAACTTAACCGGAACGCTCTTAAGGTTATAATCTTTACGCAAAAGATTTTCAAAAAAGTTTTGCTGACTACTTTCAAACCAATAAGGATGACCATTCATCCCCAGTTTTAAAAAAACTTGGGGTTTTCTGCTCATTTAAATAAAAATAAGTCTTTTAAATATTATGAAGATATTTAAAAGACTTCAAGCACGGTTGCATAAATCTAATAAAGAAAGAATTTGACTTTACCCCCTGATATACTTTTACTTAGAAATATATTTTAATCTCTCAATATAATAAGGCAATGTATGAAAAAATTAAACTTATTACTCTTAACTTGCATAGTAAGTTCAACATATGGATCAGAATCTCAAAGTTTTAGCGCGCCAGAAGGTATGTCGCAATATCATGCCTTTATGCTTTTATATAATTATGCTCAACCTATGGGTTTGGGATTTTTGCATGCACAACCAAATATTTCAACTGCACAAGAAGCAAAACAAATATTTACAGAAAAATCTTGGAATGGCCACTGCGATTATATCAATGGCCGAGCTATGCATATTGACTTGAAAGATATGACAAAAATTCATCCACGCTCATATGACAGAGATTATGGAATAGGAAAGACTAAAGAAATATTAACAAGTGTTTCTAAAGAAGCAATTGCAGCTTTTAATGCTCAATTAATGCCTGATAAAGAAATCCAAAAACAAAAAAATGAACTTTCTAAAACCAACTAAACTATCTTAGATAATAAAAAAGCCTCTTATAACAGAGGCTTTTTTATTATCTAAATATCAAATATATACTAGTATTATTCAACAATTAATCAAAAAACATTCTTCGTAAATTAAACTTAACCGGAACACTCTTAAGGTTATAATCTTTACGCAAAAGATTTTCAAAAAAGTTTTGCTGGCTACTTTCAAACCAATCTGGCTCATTAACATTTAAACGGATTAAAAGAGGTTTAATACCAACTTGTTTTGCAGAGAACATCTTAAGCCTATGCTTATTATGATAAAGCGGCGTTCGCTCTAAACCATCTTTAAAAATCATTGTTAAATAAGCAGCTGAAAAATTATGTGTATAACGCTCCCAAACTTCTTTAACAAGCGGTAAAATTTTTCCAATATTATGACCAGTTGTGCATGAAACAGTAAGTACCTCTATTTTTCGTAGTAAATGATCATATTCTTCGGTATCGTATTTCCACTGCTCTTGAATATCTTCATCAACCAAGTCATGTTTATTACGAATAATAATGAGCGCTTTACCTTGTTCAAAAACATATGATGCTAGTTTAAGTTCTTGATGAGCAAGTTGTGCTTCATGAGCATCAATAAGTAATAAAACAATATCTGCATCTCTTACTGCACCAAATGATGTTCTTACCATCATTTCTTCAATAGTTTCATCAACTGATCTTTGACGGCGAATTCCAGCAGTATCAACAACTTCAATCGTTTCTTTATAAAAATGCATACGGTCACGAATTGCTTCTCGAGTTGTGCCTGCAATATCAGAAACTAATGATCTATCTCTTTGCAAAAGAGCATTCATTAATGATGATTTTCCAACATTTGGCTTTCCAAGCAAAACTACTTTATATCCTGGCTCTTCATCTGGAATATCTTCCTGCGCTGGAAGATTTGCTAAAATACCTTCACAAATATCAGCTATACCAGTACCATGCTGTGCAGAAATTAAAATAGTATTTTGATAACCAAAGCCAAGTGCTATAAATTCACTTTCATTTTCTTGAGCAGCATGACTATCGCCTTTATTAATAAGTAACAATGTAGGCTTTTTAAGCTTATGTACAAAACGTGCTAATGTTTGGTCTTCTGACGTAACTCCAGCTGCTCCATCTACAACAAAAAGAACAACATCTGATGACTCAAGTACTTGAACAGCTCTTTCACGAATCGCTTCTGTTAAAAAATCGAGACCTTTTTTAAAATCAATACCACCTGTGTCAATTAACTCAAATGATCTATCTTTCCAACTAACAGTGTCAGAAATAAAATCTCGAGTAACACCCATATAATCAAGTGTCATACTTTTAACTGAAGTAGACAAACGATTAAAAAGAGTTGATTTTCCTACATTTGTTCTTCCAATAATGACAACTTTATTCAACTTTTTCATAATAATCCTGCTTATATTTTTATTCTATTTCTGTAATTGTACCGCCAAATGCATCTCGTAATATATTTGCAGTTTTCCATGTCTCTTTATCAGAAATATCAACTGTTTTTTCACGATTTTTTACAAAATCATGTTTTATTTTTACTTCAGTATTTTCGTTACTCTGACTTTTTATTAAATGAGATTCTATAACAGAAGAATTTGTTTTTTCATGCATATCATCTGAATGGGAAAGCATATTAATATTTTTTATATCTTCAAATAAAGCTGCACATTCTGCATGATCACCAAATGCTTTTTGAAGCAATGGTTGCCATATTAACTTTGTTTCTTGCAACCATTCCCCATAAAACTTAGTAGCTAATGGAAACACAACTGTTACAATATGAGAATTTTGATCATAGCTTTTAAAACTTCCTTGTTTAAAAATTGATTTTAAAAGAGGGTCACTTAATGTTTCTATTGCTTCACTAAATAATCTCCACTGAGTGAAATTTTCAACATTTTGCTCTTCTTTTAAGTCAGAAAAAACTTTTTCTGCTTGCTGAGCAACAGTTGTAGTAACTATTGGTAATTCTACTATATTTTTAGTCTCTAATTCTTTATGAACAATAGGCTCTTTAAAAGTAAAAGAAAGAGATTTTTGATTATTTTCACCCATCATAGTGAAAAACATAACATGCAAAACACCTTCTTGAGCAGTACTTTTTAATAAAACCATTTCGTAGTCATATAAAATTTGCAGATATTTAATCAAATCATTACTTGAGCTTGCTTGTGCTAAAAATAACATTCGTTCTTTATCATGATAGTGCGCACAAGGCTTAACATTATTTTTTAAAGCTAATAAAGCTCTTACGAGCTCTTGAAATTTTTGCCAAATTAAAAGAGGAGTATACGAACCGTCATGAACAATACTCAAAACTTCCATACAGCTTGAATTGTTTTTTTGAATAACTGATTGTACTAAATCAAAAAGCAAGGCTTCTGGCAGATGCCCAAGAACCATTAAAACAGCATCATTGGTAACTTTAGAAGAAGAAAAACGCACCTGTTCAAGTAGATTAAGGGCATCTCGAGCAGACCCCTGAGTTTCTTGAACTATAGTTTCAAGAGCAGAAATTTCAAACTCAATATTTTCTGCCACGCAAACTTCTTTTAAATGTTCGACTAATGGATCGCTCTTTATAGCAGTAAAAAACAACTGAAAGCAACGAGATCTAACAGTATCTAAAATTTTTTCTGGATCGGTAGTTGCAAGCATAAAAACAACCGAAGATGGCGGCTCTTCAAGTATTTTTAAAAAAGCATTAAAAGCTGCCTTGCTAAGCATATGAGCTTCATCTATAAGATAAACTCGCTTAGACCCCATAACAGGCAATAATGATGCTGCATCAATAATTTGCCGTACATTATCAACCCCTGTATGAGATGCCGCATCAATTTCTATAAAATCAGGATGATTTCCTGCAGCCATAGCCAAACAAGAAGCACACGTCAAACATGGAATGATATAATGTTTAGGGTCTTTTTTAAAAAATTCTAATTGATCACAATTTAAAGCAGATGCAAAAATTCGAGCAGTCGTAGTTTTTCCACAACCTCGCTGACCAGAAAACAGATATACTGGAAATATTTGTCCTACATAAAGACTATTTTGCAACATTCGAACAGGCAATTCCTGACCAACAACTTGATTAAATTGTTTAGAACGCCATTTTCGAGCTAAATTAAGAACTGCGGTAACCATATACCAGCCTTTTTAATACAAAAATTAAATTATTTATAATTAGTATACGCACAGCCTTCAAATCAATCAATTCAAGAACGCTTGTCGCTCTTTTCATGATCATCTTTTTCAACAACCTGCTTTATTTTTTTTATAGATTTTTTATTAAACCATTGAGTATAAACCAATAATGCTAAAGCTGCAGATAATGCAAAAAATCTATCCTGCAAAAGGATATTATTTTTTGAAAAAAAATTATCTTTTGTATAAGTCATATATTTTTTTAAGTTATTTTTAGTAAAAAGATACCAAGAAGATTGTTGAATACCTGCTATAGAAGCATTTACCTTAATTAGCAACATTTCTTTATTACTTAAGCTCTTTTGAGTGGTTTCACTTGCAAAAACAAATGATTGAGATCCAAAAAAACAGATTGCCATAAAAATTATTTTTTTCATAATAGCTCTTTTTAGATATAATTTTTTTTAAAAAATCTTAATTACCATATAATAGCAGTTTTTGATTAATTTTATTCAAAGCAATTTCCACACCATCAAGCACAGATTCAACATCATTTTTTAAAGAATCAAAATCTTTATGCTGATATTGTGGTATAGAACGCAAAGATGAAATAATAAGCTCTAAATGCCTTTTGATACGTTTGCAACCAAACCAAGCTTGCTTAAGATAATCACTTCTGTATTGATATATTTTTTTAAGTTTATCCGATTCAATAAAATCTTCATTCAAAAATATAAGATTTAATAATTCTCTATCTTTAATAGAAACTCGCCCTGCTACATTTTCTGGTCTTAATCTATAAGAAACTAAAGAATGTGCCATATAACCTAAACCACAACTAGAAATTATATTTGCAAAATTCAAAGCTTTAATAAGATATCTTTCTTGTTCTTTCTGCATAACAATAGAATCAACATTTAATAAATAATATAAATCATTTATTAAAATTAAAGCACTGGCAGCAATAAACAATCCTACAAATCGAGCTGCTATTTGATTTTTTAACCCAATATCAGAACCCGTAACGCATTGCTCTGTAACTTTATCAAAAATATTAGATTCTTGAAATTTCAAGGTAGAAAAACTTGTTAAAGTAAAAAACAGAAAAGAACCAATCATCAATTTTCTCATACAAAACCTCACTTTTTTAAAAAAGCATATAAAACAAGATTAAATTATATACTATTTGAAAAATAAAACAAATTTAAAAAAAGCTACAAATTGCACTTTTAAACAAAATAAGCTTAGTGAAAAAATTATTTTATAACGATTGCTTTATTTTTTGAGATATTTGAGATGGTAGTACATAGCAATAACCAATAGTTGAAAAATCAACCAATGGTTTAACTTTAATATTATATTGGATACCCTCAAGCTCAAACGATTCAATTGTTCCAACACCAAAACCATACGGAAACACAAGCCCTTCTCCTGCAGAAAAAAGAGTATCTCCATTATGCAAATTTTGCATATGACTTACATGAACAAGCGCTCCATGGTCCATACTGCAACGTCCTTCATAAATACCCGATGCTCCTGTTTTTTCACAAAAACAAGCCACCTTGCATCGATGATCAACAATCAAAAGGACCTTACTAAAACAGTAATAAACTTCTATAACTTTACCTAATAAGCAATTTTTATAAACAACAGGACTGTCGATTGTAATACCATCTTTTTCACCTACATTTATAAGAAAAAAATATTCATCCTTGTCGCAATGTTTTAAAAGCACTTTTGCAAGCTTTGCATTTTCATTATTTTCATACTTATTTTTATACTCAATAAGCTCTTTGGTTTCTTTTAAGAAGATATTCTGAGCTTTTAATGCAAGTAAAGCACCTTGAAGCTCTTGAGAACGATTGCGATAAATATTTCGTTCTACTATAAGTGTATGTTTTGATTCTATATAAAGTGACCAATCTTTAATAGTACTAACTGCCCAATGCTCTAAAGATAAAAAGGGATATATAAAAGTAGTACGCGCAACAAAAAAAATATGATTATCAATAAAAAAAATAGAACCAAAAAAAACAACAAAAGAAATTAATAAAAAATATTTAAAATTCAAAAATCCTTTTTTTATTACTTTCATTACTACTCACTTATAAAAAATGATCTTAATCCATCTGCTAATTCTTCTTGCGTTTGAGAAATTACTAATTTTTGACGCAAAGCAGATGCCGAAGGCTTACCTTTAATATAAAAAGGTAAATGTTTTCTAAAAATTTGAATACCTTGAGGTCCATAATAATCAACAATCGCAGACAAGTGATCTAATGCCGCTTGTAAAATCATAGATTCTTTTACTTCAAACTGATTTCCATAAGAAAGCTCTTGTAATTCTTTAAGTTTCCATGGCCTTGACCACATACCGCGAGCAATTAAATATCCATCAACTCCAGTTTTTTGATAAACACTCTGAGCCGTTGCCCAATTAACAACACCACCAGAAAAAAACACCGGGATGGAAAGAGCTTCTTTAACTTGACGAGCTAATTCATAATCTGGGTGCCCAGAAAACATTTGTGTTTGCAATCGTGGATGTATAGCAAGAGCATCAACCCCACAATCTTGTGCAAGTTTAGCTACAGTAACAGCATTTTTTTCTTTAAAACCAGCTCTAATTTTTAATGTAAAAGGAATAGGAAGCGTTTTTCTAAAAAATTTTAATATTGTTTCAAGACGAGTCAAGTCACCCATAAGAGCAGAGCCTGACCCTGACTTAACAACACATCGAGCAGGACAACCAATATTAAGATCTACAATATCAACACCTGCTGCCAAAATTTTTTCACATGCTTGCTCTATAAAATCAATAGAATTTGCAGAAACTTGATAAGTAAAAGGTCGTTCAATTTGTTCAAAATCAAGAGATTTTTTACCGCCTACATCATTGGCAACACATCCAACATGACGCATTTCACCGTACAACAAAGCATCTTTTGAAAACTGCCTCACTACTTTTCTAAAAGGAGAATCAGTAATTCCATCAAGTGGCCCACCAATAAAACGAGGAATTTCTAAATGACCAATTTTAATTTTTTGCTGCCAATAAGACATAACGTTTGTATCCCTACACTACAAATAGACTAGTAAAAGGAGGCAGTATACCATACAGTCCATAAAAAAGGGAGCCTTAAAGACTCCCTTTTTTCATTTTTAGCGTAGATTATTATTTACTTGGTAAAATTCTAAAAACAACGGTCTTACATTTTGCACATTCGCCTTTAAGCGCTGCGCGGTGCTTACCACCTTTTGCCTTCATGCTCACTTCTTTACCGTTAACAATTTGGCATTTTGCTTTGCATTTTACACAGTATCCTTCCATGAAACTATCTCCTTTTATGGCTAGACTGTTAATCTTTTTCCTTTAAAGACTTAAATCCAACGATAACAAAAAAAAATTATAAGAAACAATATATATAGTGTAAAATGAATAAAATAATTTCTAGCTAATAAGTAATTAAAAATTATAACTTAACTTTAATCCAAGACCAGTAGAAGGATTTGCAACAAGGCCTATCTTGGTATTTTCATTAAAAATTGTTTTTTCTAAAGTCTTATGAGCTGCAAAACCAAATACAACTCCATAAGTAACACCTAAAATCGTTTGCGATAAATAATGCCTATTAGTGACAATAGACGCCGCCATTTCAAAACCCGTAGCTATCATTAAAGGAATCCCTACTATTAAACCTTTTTCTAAAAACCAAAACGATGTTACATAACCAAACAAAGCGCTATGCCCAGAAGGATTACCACCATACGCACGCGAATGACTGCTAAAATTTCCATTCCAAGGACGTTTATTTCCTTCTGTTTCTGTATGCTTAATAATATTTTTTGTAATCCACGTTAATGCCAAACCTCCTATAAAAATTTCACCTCTTCTATTATGATAAAGGTCATGACTAAAAAAATCTCGTAAGGCAACAATAGGAATTACAATAGCTGCTGTATGTAATGCAATTTCAGAAAAAACCTTCGAAGGTTGATGTATATTTTCATGAAGCACTGGATCATAAAGATGTTTTTGAATTTTATGGTCTGCAGGACGAGCTGCAATATACAAAGGAATACCAACACAAGCAACATTAAAAGTATTCCAAGAAAACAAATTATAAAGATCCGCACCAATATCAGAAAGAATTCTACCTGTAAAATCTTTTACATTTTTAACAGCATCTGGTTTTTTTCTTTGTTTTTTAAAATTTTTTTCATGCGCATCATCATCACCATATAAAAATGAAAATGCTATTAGCACTGACAGTATACCTTGTATCTTGCGCATGCCCCCTCCTACCCCTTTACCTTCTCTTTATACCGAAACAGTATATCAAAAATGACAGGTAGTTACGCAAGATACATAATTACAGAAGCGGATGTTTCCTATGCCAATCAGTTTTTTGCTGATATGCATATGCAGTTTGAAATAATAATTCTTCAGAAAGATGTGGTCCAACTAACTGCATTCCTAACGGCAACCCTTTACTTGAAAAACCTACAGGAATAGAAAGACCAGGAACACCTGCCAAATTAAATGGCGCAGTAAAATAATCCTGCAAATCCATAGTTAATTTATCATTATCAAACTCCCCAACTTTAAAAGCTGGAGTTGCATGTGTTGGCAAAACAAGAAGATCTACATCTTTAAATGCATCCAAAAGTTGTTGACGAATTAATTGTCTAACCTTTTGAGCGTTATCATAAAATGCACCTGCATGGCCAACAGATAACACATAGTTACCTACAAGAATACGCGCTTTTACCTCAGTGCCAAATCCGTCATGTCGCGTTGCTTCATAAAGATCAATTAAAGATTTTCCTGGTACACGAAGACCATAACGTATTCCATCAAATCGTGCTAAATTTGATGCAGCTTCTGCACGACTAATAATAAAATAGCATGCAGCTCCATAATCAAGACTTGGAATACTAATACGTTTAACAGTAGCACCAATTTTTTCATATACTTTAATAGCTTCTTCATTTGCTTGGCGAATTTCTGGATGCAATGCCTGAGCATTATATGCATCTTCTATAACACCGATTTTCAAGCCTGGCTTTATAGAACCATCTAAATTTTTAGTATAATCCTTTTTACCAACAGAAAGACTTGTAGAATCATTATTATCTTTACCTGCAGTAGCAGAAAGTAATAATGCAGAGTCAAAAACAGTACGCGTTAAAAAACCAATTGTATCAAGCGATGATCCATAAGCTATTAATCCAAATCGAGAATTTAAACCATACGTAGGTTTAAAACCAACAATACCGCATAGCGCAGCAGGTTGACGAACAGAGCCTCCAGTATCTGAACCCAATGCCCAAGGCGCTAATCCAGCAGCAACAGCTGCTGCTGAGCCACTGCTTGAACCCCCTGGCACTAACTCTTTATTCCAAGGATTTTTCGTAATACCAAATGCAGAAGTTTCTCCAGAGCTTCCCATTGCAAATTCATCATTATTTGCAGATCCTAAAGAAAGAGCTCCCTCTTTTTTTAAACGCTCTACAACGGTTGCATCATACGTTGATCTAAAGTTTTCTAATATTTTTGAAGAACATGAAGTAATTCTATCTTTTTGACAAATATTACTTTTAACATACCCAGGAATTCCAGATAACAATCCATCACCTGAACTTTGCGAAAGAATTGATTCTATATCATAATTTTCTAACACAGCATTTAAATCTTTATGTTGTGTAGATTTATTTATAAAAAACTCCACTACTTCTTTTTTTGAAATTGCCTTTGAATCTATAAGGCTTTTTAATTCTTCAATACTTAAAAATGAAATATCTTGCATCTCAACAACTCCAAAATCACTTAGTTTTTTCTAAAATTTTTGGGACAACATAATATCCCTCTTGCACTTCTGGAGCAACCGCCATAACTATATCAACAGGGCTTATTGAAACAATATCAGGACGAACAATGTTTTCTTCTTGAATCACTAAAGGAGATTCAACAACATCCTGCCCTAGATCAGTTACACGCTGAGCGTAAGATAAAATATCATCTAATTGATGAGCAAGCGCCTCAATTTCACTTTCTTTAACAGCAATACGCGCAATGTGAGCTATAGATTGAACTTCTTCTTTAGTAATTTTCATCTCAAACACCTTCTAGAACTTTTTCTTTCCACGATTCTCTTCGTAATCTCCATACATAAACCATACTCATTATGGCATTACAAACATATAAGGAACTGTATACTAAAATAAATTTGATAACAACACTTTGCGTTTCTAATCGAGAAAAACCAAAGGCAAGTGGCGCAAAAAAGCCTGCACATAATACAAGCCTAGTCCACATAACAACGCGAACATCTGCTGCTCCACGTAATGCACCTGCCAAAATCAGTTGTAAAATATCAAAAAAAGCAAGAACACTAATAACAGGAAATGCTTTTGCAGCAAAATCAGTAAATTCACCTTTAAGGTCAAATAATTGAATAATATATTTTGGAGAAATAGAACATAAAAATAAAATAAAGAAAACACTCACAGAAGCCATAAAAATAATTTTTTTTGTTGTACTTTTAATTCCTTCCCAATCTTTTTTCCCATAATCATTACTAACCAAAAAAGTAATCACTTGAGCAAATGCAATTGCAGGAAGTAATGAAAATCGTTCAATATCTTTAATAACAGAAAAACTTGCAAGAGCATTGGTACCCATAGGAGCAATGCAATATCCAAGCCAAACATATGAACAAGCAAGAGCAGCTTTATCAATCATCACAGGCAAACTTAATAAAAAAAGCTCTTTCATTTTTTGATATGATGCAAATGATTCAAAAAAATTAATTTGATAAGCTCTGATGGATTTACTAAAAAAAATATACAATATGGCAGCAATACACATTGATCCATATTCTACAACAGAAGCGATTGCAGAACCCATAAGGCCCATTTTTGGAAATCCAAATTTACCAAAAATCAGTGCGTAATCAAAAAATAAAAATAATATGCACCCTGCAATAAAAATATTCATTGGAACTTGAGTATTTTTAATACCTCTCAAAAAACCAATAAGACCAAAATAAACAAAAGTAAAAAAAACTCCCAAAGAACGCATACGCAAAAATGGAATGCCCAAAACAATCATTTGTTCTGGAACTCGATACCAAACAAAAATATAATAAGCTCCAAAATACAATAATAAACCAACAAATAAGCCTGTAAAAACAGTTGTCCAAAAAGAATTAATTAATGCAGAACCTGCTTTTTTATAATTACCAATACCATTATATCTACCAACAACTACTATTGTGCCTATGGAAAGACCTTCTGCAATTTTAATAATTGAATGAAGTAATGAATTAGTAACACCTAATGTTGCATATGCCGATGTTGACTTAAGATGAGCAACCCAGCTTGCATCAATCAACAAAGGAACTGAATATAAAATAACCGCAGTTATAAATTCTGGAATAAAATAATAAAAAATTTTTGAATAACCCTCTCCATGATCACGATCTCTGATACCACCTAAGTAACTAACAAGTAAATTTCTTTTAAGTAAGTTTCTTTTCACATGCACCTTCCTTGTAATTAAACAAAGTATTTATGGTTATCACGGTATATCCTCAGAAAAGATAGAAAAAATATTATTATCATGCAAATGTACTGTACATATTTTATAGAAAAACAAAAATAAAATATAATTACAAATATATTATTTTATCTTTTATTTTTAATAATTTTTTATCAAAAAAGAAAAACACTTCCTATTTTTTTAAAACTATTGCTATGCTAAGAGCATAATAAAACGTAATAAAAATCGGAGAAACCAGAAAATCATGGTAAAAAAACAAACAACAATCTTGCTCTTAACTCTCACGATGATCACTATGCATTCAAAAATACCTCACTCAATCGTTTTAACACTTCTTGAATATCCATTTTTACAAGATATCAAAGCAATTGAATCTGATCATGAAATTGAAATGGTCATAAATCCAAAAAACAAAGGTGAACAAGCCAATCACTTACGAAAAAATAAATATAAAAAAAGAACAGTAAACTTAGCTGGCATACCTATTATTTATTTTGGTTATATTACACATTCTCGTTCAGATGGCATTGTTATGTTTCCTAAAATGCATATAGATCCAGAAATGTTTTTTTTAGTATCAAACCAAATTCGACCTGTTTTTATGTTAAGAAATACAGTTCATCATCTTGAAATTGAAAAAAACAGCGCCTATGCATTTTTTAAAATTGAAAAAAAATATGACAAACAAACAGAAACTTATATCTGGATAATCACCAAAGAAAAATTACCGGAACATAACCAAATACCTTTAGAAACAATCATACTTTTTACCGAACCAGAAAGTGTATATATACCAGAAGGAGCTTCTCTTACAAATGAAACTGGTCAAACTATCTTACCTCCTTTTTATATAAAAGATGACACAAGTCATATAAAAAATAACTTAGCCTCTCTTGAAATTAATTATATTTTTAAAACAATTGACCCTATAAAAAATCCTAATCTATAAATAACTATGCAAAAAAATCCTTTTATAGTACTTTTTTTAAGAATAAACATTAGAAGCTTCTTAATCAGTAAACAATTAAATAACAATATTGTTGTATATTTACTAGGGAGAACTACCACGTATGAAACTTCAAATATCTTTTGATGAAATCGAACTTGATCAAAATATAGAAGAAGCGCGCATCATCGCCCAATATGCAGAAATCTTAGAAATTGGAACACTTCCTATTTTAAAATGGGGAGCCAAAGCAGTTGAATTATTTCGCGCAGAATTTCCTGATAAAATACTACTTGCAGATTGCAAAATTGTAGACAGAGGTAGGGATGCTGCAAGCATTTTTGCTCAAGCAGGCGCCGATTGGATAACTGTCATGGCAGGAACCAATAAAGAAGTCATTCATGCTGTCTGTTCAAAAGCTCATGACATGGGGAAAAAAGTAATGCTCGATGTTCTAGATGCTAATTCTCCAGGCCAAGCTGCCCTTGAAGCAAAAAGCCTTGGTATCGATTCTATTATGTTTCACCAACCTTATGACAAAAATGAAACTATTTTATTTTTAGAAAAATGGACAATGGTGAGAGGAAATACAGATCTTCCAATTTTTGTATCTGCAAAAGTAGATCGTGAAAATATTGATCATATTATAGCACTAAAACCGGATGGCATAATTGTTGGCAAAGCAATACTTGGCAGTAATGATCCTGCTGCAGAAGCTCAATTCTTTTATGATAAATGCAATAAATAATATTATATTAAAAATACTAAGAACCTTTATCTAAATAACAATAAAGAAAAGGTTCTTTTTTATCTATTTTAAATTATTAATTATATTTTATAATTTCCCATTTGACTTTTACCCCCCCTATATATAATCATATCTGAAAATTATTTCGTTAATTAATTTATCAAGGGGGATTATTTATGAAAAAAATAATTGCATTATTAGTATTATTTCAAGGAAAATGTCAAGGAATAGAAAACGCTAGTAGAGGTGTTCCAAATTTTCTATGGAAACAAGCTTATCTTCCTTCAGATCAAGATCTGCTTGATATTGGAAGAAAAATTAAAAAAGTTTTTTTTGAAGAACAAGTAGTGCGTCTATCCGTTTCTTTTCCTTGGTTGGATGAAATAATACTGGCAACTGGAGAGATGCTTTCACCCGTTCGTTCTTCTTGTGTATATAAGTCTTCTTCTGTATATAACTTATTAACATCTAAAGTTTATAAGTTACTTAAAGACTCTTCACTGAGAATTGAACAAGAAGTAGTACTTCTACCCGTTCATCCTTGTTGTTTATATAAAATATTAGCATCTGAAGAAAATTATAATTCATTCAAAGATTTTTCAATGAGCCAACGTTATAAAATTTTAACACTTGCATATGATAATAAAGAAGCTGCATTCGATGAATTTGAAAAAATTAGATCGACAATTAAACCTCAAAAAATTAAGTCAACGAAATTATATAATAAACAAGCTGCATTAAATAAATTTCAAGAATCATATAAATTTCACACAATTAGATCCACAGCCGTAGAATGCTTAGACTAAATCATAAATAAAAGATCTCTTTAAATGTCTCATTATATAAAAATACTAAAGAAATCTTTTATTTATCAACCAACGTATCCTGATGAATCTATTAACATATTTTGTTGAGCTGTTGTGACATCTGTATTAATACTTTGTTGTAATGCAGAAACAGCAGAAGCTACAGGTTTGCCAGTTGCACCAGCATCATCAACCGCCTTTACCAATTCCGGTAAAAATGCATTTGCATAGACCGTACGCACCATTCCAAAAAGTTGCGATATGTAACTTGCCATAGCTACAACATTTTCTGGCATTTTCATTTTGGTAGACATTGTAGTTTGATTACCACATAACGAATTAATTATATAATCATGAGTTTGAATAAAACTATCTGAATATAAAAATGCATATTGTTGTTGTATATTTAAATCTGCTGAAATCGAAAGCCCTGCTGGATTTGATATATATTTTGAAAGCAGCAATCCTGAAAGATCCGATCCTGTCATACAAGTTAATGTAGGAAAATAACGAGCGAGAGCACAGAAATATGATGCTCCAAGTTTTTTATCAACAATTGTAGCCGTTGAAATTCCCAAAGATTTAGATAACGAATTACAAATATTAATTGCACCAGAAAGATAAATTAATGAATCAATTAATAATTTTTTCATAATAGCATACTGTTTGCCTACATAATTATTTGTTAACTGATTTCCCATTCCTGCTAACGAAGAATACCCTTGTTGCGCAGATGAAAATCCATTATTTTTACCTTCAGATTGCAACTTAATAAAATCACTAGAAAAATCACACAATATTGAAGTTCCAATTGGTTCAAAAGCATTTCTGGAAAATAATCCTATACGCTGAATTGCATTTTTAATTCCAGCTATAAGATACAAAGACCAACAAGTCATAATTGATGAATCAGTCATTTCTCCTTTTGATTGATTATTGCGTAACAATGCATATGACTGGCGGTAGTTTTGTAAAGCTTGCTGATAATACCCTTGAGCATCTTGATACGCATAAAAAATAATTGGTGACGATGGATCTGCAGATGCTACAAAATTTTCACATATTAATGATGATGGAACCTTAAAAGAATCGCCTTTTTTTGGAAAATTATGAGCAGATTTACTTGGATATCCATTATAAGATGGAGCAGAAATAGTATAAGTATAAGCTAAATCAGCTGTTTTTTTATAAAGATCTCCAGCTTTTTTATGCATTTGACTCCACGTAGTAGTATCTGATGTATAATTTGATATCAACAAATATGCCATAGCAGATTCTATAACTCGTTTAATATAGTCAGGAGAAGAAGGATCACCTATCAAGAAATATTGCAAATCTTCACTATATGCTTGAAATTTTTTCACATAGAGTCCAGAAACATCATAAGAAATTATACTCGTTGCTTTTTGAACCTGATCAAGAACAGAATAATAAGCAAAAATTTCTTGATATATATCATTCACCAAAGAATAACTTGCTGCATAATCATCAAATCTTTTTTCTGTTTTATTTTGAATATTTTTTAAAGGATCAATAAGTTTTAACAATTTATTATTGTAACTATTTGCTGCAGAAATATAAGTTTCATTTATTAAATATTGAGCTTTTTTATATGAATTTTGATCTGGAATAGCAGAAAAAACACCACTACTTGTTTGCACAGGCTGAGCTGTTTGCTGAAAAAAATTTTGATATTGCGTATAAACAACCAAAGCACTCATAATATCCCCTGTAAATTGAGGAACTGCAGAAGTTGGAATATTATATGATTTTAATATAAGCGAAACAGACCCATCAGTATTTTTTTGCTGATCTACTACAAATTTTGTTTTTAAAATTGTGCCACCAATAGATATTCCTTTATCTATCAGCATCTCTATTTGTCCTGCATAATCCTGAACTTCATTATCAATCGTTTTAAAAATATGTTTATATCCAGAATTTACTAATGTTGATTTATACAAAGGAATTACTAACTCTTTAAGAATTCCTTTATAATCCTGCGAACCTACAAATCCTTTTGCAACTTCTATCATTTTTACATAAAATTTTTGTTGTTCTAAAGCATTATTTAACAAACTTGAGTCAGTTTGTTTTTGAAAATTCGCAACATTTTCATCTGCAATTTCTTTAAAATTTTGTAAATCTTGTTGTGCATAACGTAAAATATATAAAGATTGATTCATAAAATTTTTATTTTCATCTTTAACAAAAGATCCCATATTTTTTATAATTAAACCTGTTTTTTTAACAGCAGTTGAGCTACTTGATTTCATAAGAGCATCAATTGCTGATGTAACAGAATCAGATGGAATTATTAAACTATAAAAATAAAAAGCCATCGCCTGACTTACTAATTTACTTGTAGAAATTACATTATTTGAAAGGCCTAATTTACTATAATTTTCTATTGCATTGTTATAATAACCAATCATTTTAAGAAACAAATCATCAGTAATTTTATCATACTCTTTACCATTAAAATAATCTTGAATTTGAAGAAGGATTGTATTTGCCTGACTTACATAAAGCTGTGCTAAGCTATAATCTATATTGGATAAAAAGAGAGTAGAACCGCCAAAAAATGTTATTTTTTTATTTAAAATAGAACTTCCAACCACTTTATTTTCAGCAATAGTAATAAAATCATTTCCGCTCGTGATAAAAATACCTTTTTGATAGTTCTGATTTACAGCAAAAATTTCTAAAATATTCTGAATTTTTTGCAATTCTTTGATTTTTTCAATATTCAACAAACTATTATCTTTTGATTGTGACTGATTCTGTAAAGCATTAACAGCAATCACAGATGCATCAAGAGTTTTTTGTAGTTGCGATGCATAACTATTTTTTAAAAGATTATCATTAATAAATAAAGCCCAAATATACCCTTGGTAAAGAAGATATGCTTTATAAATATCGGGAATCGTTCTTTTAAAAATATTAGAAGTTTCTTTTTTAATTAGATCTTCAAGCCTTTTAATATATTCATTACCATATACTGAAGAATCTACTGCTGCAGCAACTTGTGTATAATATAATGCATCATACCATGAGGTATCTGACATATTTGAATTTTCTGATGATACAACTAAGTCTGCAGTATTAAGCAATCCAGATGCATACATTTTTATAGATAAAATTTGATCTTCAATATAATTAACAATAGCTTTTTGCCCCAAACCTGCGTATATATTTTGAGCATCAACAAGAGCGCATAATGCATACTGATATGCTGTATTTTGATATACAATACATGTTTTATCTTTTAAACAATCTTTGTTTGATGCATATTTAATTGCATACATACCCATACAAAAAGCCCATCGTGCATAATGAAGACGAGCAAGCATGCCAAAATTAGAAATATTTTTTTGATTTACTAATAAAGATTGCAAAGGACAATAAGAATTCAATGTATCAGTTGCAGACTCTTGATAAACTTTATCAATTCCATCAAAAGCATTAATAATAGATTGATATTGTGTATGAACCTTTCTATACCCTGCTGGCGTATAATAATTAACATACATATTAGCGTCCGCAGATTGCTTATCTGGAAACAAAGAACTTTGAACAAGCATTTCCTGAAGACCTGCTACTAAAAAATTTAATGTTTTAACAGCATATTGCAAATCAATAATTTTTTCTTCAGAAAGCTTTAATTGATTAGTTTGAGCACTTGCTAAAATACTTTGAATTGTTTGAACCGCAGATGTTGATAATAAATAAAAACCTTGATAGATATTTGAATTTTTTACGGAAGACGCAACAGGAGAAGCATCTGGATACCAAATTGAACACCATAAAGCCTGATCTTCTTCATATGTAGATACATTAGTCGATAAGGCATGATCAATATATGTTGAAAGCGCTGAAATATAAGAAGGATTTTGTACATACAAACCAAACAAAGTTTGCTCATACTCCAAATTAATTTTTTGAATAATGCTAATAATATAATTAACACAATAAGTAAGTTGATATTTTTGAGAAGCGCTTAAAACAGCATTAAAATAAGATAGTGCATTAGAATATGATTGAACTGCATATGAAGATTGTCCATTTTGCCAATTAATAATAATACTTTCTGCCATTGCCGATTGACCACTATAAAGTGTATATAAGTCTGATTTTTTAGCCAAAGAAGCATGTTGAGCAGCCTGATAAATCATTTTTTGAAAAAGATAAAAAGCATTAAGCAGAGTTGTTTGAAACTGAATTTGATCTTTATCATTAATTGAATAAGGTAAATCACCACTTTCTTGAGCAGATTTTTCTATATTTAATAAAAGAATTTTGCTATTAAAACAATACAAATCAGCAAGAAGACTATGAATCTCTATTAATGCATTATCAATTGAATCGTACTCTAAAAATTTATTTTGAATTGTTTCTTCGCTCAATGAATTATAAGCCTGAGCAGCGGTAACTGCATTATTAACAAAAATTTCCAATTCATTAGTTGCAATAGGCTGATTATTAGTATTGATACTCACAAGATTACTTTGATTTTTATAAGATAATGATTTTAAAAGCTTAACTACTGTTTGAATAAGAAGGGTATTTTTTTGTTTTATATAATCAGAAAAAATAAGATTATAATATGATTGTAATTCAACATTTTCTTCAGCTGTTAATCCTTGAAGAGAAGTAACTTTTTTATATTCTTCGTCCATAAATTTTTTAAGTGCTGACATAATTATATCGCCATATTGAAATGCTCCAGATGAACCAAAAAGATCTGATGATCCATTATTTTGAATATAATTTTGAACAGATATAAGCGATGCTCGAGCAGTCAAATATTTAATAATTGCAGAACTTATTGATTGCAATAATGTAATTGTATATGAATCTTTTTGAAATGGCAGCTTAGTAAAATAAGCTTGAGATGTTGCACTTACCTCTTTACCACTACTTTGCATATACTCTTTAAATGTGGGAAATAAATTTTGATAAATAGTATAAACACTTTGAAAAGAAGCTACAAAAGAGGTACTTTGCCCAGACATATAAGACTGAAAAGTACTATATGTTTTAACATAATCAAATCCTTGAGAATTTATTGCATTTTGATTCGAATTTTTTAATGTATCAGATGACGATTGAGCGGTTACAGACCATATAATTTGATTATTTTGTTGTTGAACTGATTTAAAATTTCCAATCAATGAATTCATCAATTGAGAAAGTTGATACACAGTTTTTTGTACAGTTATAAATTCAGGACTCGTATATAAACTAGGAATATCAGAATCATTTAATTTTACGCTCCACTGCTTTACAACTTTTGAATTATTTTTTACAGCACCAGAATTTAAAGTAAGAGCACTTTGTGTAGAACTATTTTGAGAATTAGAATTTAAACCAGAAGAAGTTGTAGATAGAGCAACAATATTTGAAGATGAAGTATTTGATAATTGATTTGTTGTATTTACTGGTGTTTTTGATTGAGTTGTAACAGTAAAGGTATGAATATCAGAATATAAACTCAAAAGAGCTACTATTAAATAATATTTCATACCTTTTAATCCTCATTATTAATAAAATTTATACATTAAAATAAAATATAACGTTCACCAGTTGGAGTAATATACGCATTTTTAAATGCGTAATTAGATACCCTCTCTTGAAAAGCCTGAAAAGTAAGTGCTGATTCTGGAACAACTCCTTTAGTTACTGCAGCTGTAAGAGTAGATTCATTTTCCATCATTGCGCCTTGACTAGAAGAAGAACTTTCAGAAGAATTTACCATCATTCCAACTTTAGTGTTTACACCTGAAGCTGTTGTGAGTGTAGCAACCATTTGATTACCCTCAACTCTGACATTAACAGAAACACCATTATCATATCCACTAATCAAATTGGCAGTCATATTATCTGAATTATCAATCGACCATATATTAATGAAATTAGCATCCGCATCTGCATAAATAATATCTGTCATAATCATTCCATCAAGACTTGTAACAATACCTATATAGGCATTATCTGAATTTTTAAGAACAGACCCAATTCCTGTTAATTTTGGAGGAATAAAAGTGGTTGTATTTTTTTTAATATCTGTATATTTTCTAACTTCTTTAACTTGTTTTGTTACAGCATCAACAATAGTATAATAACCTGTAGACCCTGAAACTTGATAATCTTTTGAATAAGCAACCAATCCATCCATTTTATTAAAATCATATACTTGAATTTTTGTCTCAGTTTCATATCCAATAATAAAAGTAAATATATTTTTATTTATCATACTACTTTGATCAAGCATAAAATAAGGAACTTCTGAAGGACATGGCTTCAAACTTTTTTTAGGAAGAAGATTATTTAAAAAACTTTGTAAATTAAAATCGCTCACTTTAGATGGTAAATTTTGATAATTTGCCCAAACTGTTTGATCATTAAAAATGATAAGCTGATCGCACACAGAAGAATTATTACCAGATAATATGTTATTATTTGGGAAAGTAACAACATTATAATAAACACCGCTATCTGCAAAAGGACCTTGTATTGCTCCGTATTTAATTAAAACTTTTTTATATAAACTGTTACTACCATATACAGCATAATGATATTTAAAACGACCATCAGCATCTGGGGCATTAATAAATGGAGATATATCAGTTTTATTTTTTGATCGTTTACCCATTTCTACAATACTTATAGGAAAACCATTTAATGTAATTTCTGATTTATTTAATCCTAAATACTTATTTATTCCATCAAATTTTATTGCAAAAAGCATTTCATCATTGTCACTAAAAAACAAAATGGTGTCAGAATCTATATTATTACATTCTGCTGCACTTTTATATTTTTTAGACTTCCACGTCATAATATAACGCGCACTATAAGGCTTCTCTTTTGGGCAATAATTTTTATTACCTGTATTATTCAAAATTGGAGTAATAGATTTTTGAACATTACCACAAATAATACCAAAATTACCTTCATCTAAAGAGGAATTCTTATATGGAATAACAATTTCTTTCACAATATTATTAGGATCAACATAAAGGGTAATAGCCACTGTAGAACTTTTTTTTACTCCATTTATATCAGTAACATTCAAGGGACACCCATTAATAACTACTTTTGTTGAAGTCGCAACAGGAACGTTTGAAGCAATAGTATCTTCAATCATATCAAAATAAGTAACTGAGCTAAGCTTCATAATCATAAAACCAGCATACAGCACAACAAGATATTTATATTTTTTCATTTTTATCCTTTTAAAAATTTTTGGATATACAAGATTATAATTATGTTATATCGGTTCCAACATAGGTTGTTCCTGGATCTGAAAAATGTAAGGGAACATATACTAAAATATTTGAGCCTACACCATTAAAATAATCTGAGCATAAAACTTTAGAACCAGCAATTTGACTAGTAAAAGATAAAGAATTCAATTCAACTAATTTATTATTAGAATTGTTAGCTAAAGCTGTTTTTGGATCAACTCGTAAAGAAGGCATTGTAATATCAAAATTATTACATGCATACACACTATTACTGTAAACAGAGCATTCATCAAAAATGTAATTTTGTAATAATGTCATACCAGCATCTTTTGTATGTAAAAATGGTAAAGATCCTCCTAACAAATTACCAGAACTGCATGAATAATTATAAAATAAACGACTCATTAAATAATTAGCAAAAGTTGTATTTATAAATCTATTTACAGAAGAATAATCTAAAGGTTTTGAACCAGAAAAAAGCGAACTTTTAGCCTTTTTAAAAAGATTTAAAAAATCAATTTCAGTAATCATATTTTGACAAAATATTAAATAATCAGCCGCTGTATAAAGATAAGACTGACAATCATACCCACTTTTAGTAATACCCTCTACTGATGCAAATGGTTGATGAGTGCCAAAGCGAACAAACGTAAAAGTTGGGCTTATAGAAGAAAAATATCCATTAACATGAAAATTCGTATAGTACAATTTATTAGAAAAATTTTGACCATAATTATTCATAATATAAGATCCAGATGCTTCAGATAGTATTTTTGCATTATTTTTTGATAATTGAGATATACCCAAACGATGAATTGAACAATCAATTTTAGGCTTTGACTTTGTAGACTGACATCCAAACAATGGTGGCATTCCAAAATTGACAGAAAGCGCTATTGGTACATTACTAGAAGCAGCAATAAAATTTGATACAGCAGATACTAATAAAACTATGACAAAAAATGATTTATATATTTTTTTATTCATATTCATACCTTACTTTTTTTTAGATGAAGAAATAATCAATTTAGGAACTGACATTCCCATCATTGATGAGGTTGATTTTTGATTTGTAGTTACTACAGAAGAACCTGAAGAATTTGTTGAATTTGTATTTGTTACAGAACTTGTAGAGCTTGAATTTGAATTTGATGTTGTCACAGGCACTACTGAATTTACAATACTATTTTGATTAGAATTTGTATTTGATACGCTTTGAGAAGATGTTGTTGATTCATTTGTTAATGATTGTTTTACTACAGGCTCTTGAATAGTTAAAGGATCAGAAGTTGATTTTTGTGTGATCACAGAAGTCGCTTCTGATTGGCTGGTAACATTTGATACACTTTGAGAAGATGTTATTGGTTCATTTTTCAATGGCTGTTTTACTACAGGTTCTTGAATAGTCAAAGGATCAGACGTTAATTTTTGTGGGGTCACAGACGCTGCTTCTGATTGACTGGTAACGGCGGTAGTTAGATTACTTAATGAATTTTCTTTCTGTTGCGCTATAGAAATAGCATTACGAGATTTTTCCAAAGCAGTTACAAGAGATTTCTTCATTTGATCTATCGAAGATATTTTATCTGTAAATTGACTAAGACCATTTTTTATTTCTTGTATTTTTGTTTGACCAGCACTCATTTTAGACAGAGCTGCTACTAATGATGCATTAGTTTTATCTTTAGGAGAAACAAGCGCAACTGTTTTTTCAGTGCTTTGTAAAATTTGTTCTGCAGTGCTTATTGATTGTTGAACTTTTTGTACAGCTTGATCAAAATTTGATGGGATTTGCAAAGATTGAACTTTTAATTGCAAACTTTCTATTTTGCTTACGGATGATTGAGCATTTGCAAGTGCATTTTGAGCATTAGCTTTAGTAGATACTGATTGTGCACTCGTTAATACTGATTGAGATTCACTTACTGCTGTATTGATATTAGTAATAAGAGATTCAATTTCACCCAAATTAGAAACCACAGATTGAGCAGATTCTAAATCTGTAACTGCTACATCAACTGAAGCTACAAATTTTTGAATACCACTTACTGCATTTGGTATCACTGCAAAAGGATAAGGAAGTACAGAAATATATTTAAAATCAGAAGAATTTCCAATAAAAACACCTTCTATGTCAGCCTCAGGATTCATAAAAATTTCTTCTAAATAAGTCATTTTTTTTGCTTCATTATACCTAAAAGCTTCTTCTCTTACATACATTAAAGCACCAGCATAATAGGTGACTAATAAACCTCTTAAAAACTTCCAATCAAGACATGAATCTGAAGAAAGCCATTGCTCAACAGTTGGAGTATTCCATCTATTTTGTGCATACATTGCTTCATTTACATTATTATTAGGAGTAGCATTATCAGAAAGAGGAAGAGCTCCACTTTCTACTAATGCCTGATATGAACTTGTTTGCAAATATCCATTATACAAACCTTGTAAAAAAAGATAGGCATAAGGATACGGACTTCCATCGGTAAAGGAAGCTGGAAACGTTTCATTATATAAATTTTGAGGAGCATACCATAAATCTGTTAATTCATAGGTATCGCCAACTTTTCCATTAATAGCAGCAAGATTTCCATTATTGGTATTTCCATTAATAATCATTAATCCATTTTTACGAACTGCATTAGATGAAACAGGCGTTTTTACAAACAATAATGGATTTAATTTTATCAATCCTAATGTTTGGCAATTAACAGTAGTACTCTGACCATTTACTACCTCACCTGGCTCACATAAAATAACAAATGCCCATGGAGTTGTTTCTTTAAAAAAGGCTTCAAAAGCTTGTACAGATGCAGAAGCATTTTGATCCATCATAAAAAAATCTTGGGGTGAATAATCTGTATTAAAAACTAAACCAGAAGTCTTTTGAGAAATATAAAGATATGCAGCTCCTGCAGCACCTTCGCCTCCATATCTAAGCCCTCGCTGTATATACCAATTATTTGAAGTATCAACATTCAGATTTTGCCAATTATTAATACATTCCCCCGAAGAAATAAAACCTGCAGATTGATAGGTTATTGGATTAGTCGATGTACCAAGTTGAACACCTGGAATTTTATTAATAAGAACAATACCTGCAAAAGTATCAATTGGACGTAAAGTTGAAGACGTTAAACTCATACGACTAGAAGAAGAGCTATTTAGATTAGTAGAACTTGTTTTAGAAGATCCAAAAATAGAATTAGTTCCTGATGTTTGAGTTGCAGTTGAAGTAGAAGATTTTATTGCTGATGATTGAGAAAATATATCTGGTAATGGAAAAGCTGAACGCGCATAACGAATTTGAGAAAGCATAATTTCTGCTTTTTCAATAAAATTATTAATAATTGCAGCATCAGAAATATTATCCGAATATATTGTATTCAATATAGGAGAATTTTTAAATCCTAATGCTGCTATATACAAACGACCAATAAGATATTCAGAAAGCGTTAAACGAATATAATTTATATGATTAAATGCACCAGATTTTATACCTTTAAGAATATTACTATCATCTCGTACAAAGGTTCCACCAATAAAAATGCCACTTACAGTTTTATAATTTTTATTATATCCACCATATAAAGATCGAATAACATTTTGATTAGAAGCTTCAATTTCAGATCCACCCATTGCATCAAAAAGCGTTGCTGGTAAAGAAAAAATATCCTGATATGTAGAAAGATCTTCAGACGTTAATAATGTGTTACCAGATCCACCAAATACTTTCTGACGAATTCCTTTAAGATCTGAATCTGGAATTGATCTAATATCAGACCATGGAGCAACTAATGCAAAATAATCTGATGTAATAAGCTTTGTAATAACTGGATCAAAAGTTGTCCATAATAGTGGAGGAGCATCTTGAGGTGCAACTCCATTATATGAACCTGAAAATAATTGGTTAATAACAAGAGAGCAAAAAAGAATGGAATATATAACTTTTCTTTTCATTTTTATTTCCTTTTTTAGAAAGCGTTATGCAATTTAAAAGTTTCATAAAAAAACTATAACGTCAACACTTCTAAAAAGGACAATAAAGAATGTTATGTACGTTTATACATATTCTTCAACTCTGTAACACTTGTTGTTTGATAAGAAGATTTATCTTCTCTATTTCTAACAAATCGAGGGAATCGTAATGCAAAACCAAGCGTATCTTCAGTTTTCCCAGCAGTATGAAGAGGAGAAATTGTAATTTCATCTGCTATAACTTCACAAACATTAACAGGATGAACCCAAACAGTTGGATATAGCTCTTTTGCACATTGCACATCTTTTGGTTGATGAAAAATAATATGTTCATCACACTTTTTTTTCATTGCTATCCACTCGCTATCAGTAAGTCCTGTTCCAATTTTTGCAACAGTTTGAAAAATTTCTAATTCTTGATTATAAATTCCAACTAAAAAAGCTCCAATTCCAAAAGAAGATCTTTTACCTTTTCCTGGGTAATATCCCAAAATAACAACATCAATTGAATCTTCCAACTTAGAAGCGGCCTGATATTTAAGCTTAATCCAATTAAAATTCCTTTTTCCAGCTTGATACAAAGAATCAATTTTTTTTGCAACTACCCCTTCCAGACCTGCGCTAATTTCTTTTAAAAAAAAGGATTCAAGTTCTTGAGCAGTTTGAACAGAGACTTCTTGAATAATTTGCAAAGTCTGCATACTTTTTTCGTTATTTTCTTTTTTAGACAGATGAAATAAAGATAACTGTTCATTTTTAGATACAAGATACGAATCATTTAAAATTTTTTGATAATCCAAATAAAAATTTTCTAAGACTAGTCTACGAGTATGATGTTGTTCATGTAAGAGACTTTTTCCATCAATATAAAGAATATCAAAAAGATTAAGTTGCAATGGCAATTCTGAAACAATTTCTTCTATACCATGCTTTCTTTTACGTTTAACCGTTTCTTGAAAAGGCAAATATGATCCTGTATTAGGGTCATAAACAATAGCTTCTCCATCAGCTATAAATGTTTTAACAGGAAATTTTTTGCAAATTTCTATAAATTCAGGAAACATGTACGACATATCCAAAAGATTTCTTGAAAAGAATCTAATAATTGGTTCTTTTTGAGAATTATCAACATGAATTTGTAATCTAAATCCATCAAGCTTTGGCTGAACAACACATGGACCTATTTTATCTATAATAGCAGTTGCATTTTCAAGCCGCTCAGCTGCAGCCGGTCTAATAGGAATACCAACTTGTATATGCATGTCTCGAATAGCTTTAATACCATGAGTTTTTAACTGATATATTATAAATCCAGCATCAGCACATATGGTATAAGCATGCTCCAAATCTTTGCGCAAAGATTTATCTCCTGCTTCCATCCAAGAAAAAGAATCTATAAGAGTCATATCAGAAAAACCTAAACGTAAAGTTTTTAAAATAACACGTATAATATACTTTGCAGAAAGAGAATCCAAAGATTGTAATAATGAACACAATTCAGAAACTTTTATTTCATTTGACCCAACACCTTCTATTGATTCTATTTTTTTTAATGCAGAAAAAACTTCAGATACAGTAAGCACAGTATCTGTCTCCCATGTAAATTGCTCAACAAGAGAACCAATATCACCTACAACCTGAGATCGTTGATTAATTTCTTCTTCCGAAAAAGAAGTTAAACGAGCAACAACTTTAATCATAGTTTTTTGTGCAATAGAAAATTGTGTACTAATATAAGGAGGATTTAATGTTCCTAAAACAAGATATGCTAAATCTCGAGCATCATGAGCAGAAACTTGTTTAAATAAACCTGCCAAAATTTCTGTAATATACAAACGTGAACTAGCCTGCTCAACTAAGAATAAAACTTTAGAAACATCTTTAAATTTCATAGATATATAATCCTTTATTTCTACTACATCCTTAAATACTGTTTTTAAGTATAATAAACGATAAAAAATGAGATAAAAAAAGCCCATCGAAATTTATATTTCAACAGGCATATTTTTTGGTAGCGGTGCAGGGACTTGAACCCCGGACCTTCGGATTATGATTCCGCTGCTCTAACCACCTGAGCTACACCGCCATATAATCAAAATTAATTTCAAATACTAAGCTTTTTTGCATTTGTATGATGCAACACAAAGAAAAATAAAGATCTTAAAAAGAACAATCCTGTAACAAGCGTAGAAAGAATTCCAAGCATCATTGTTACAGCAAATCCTTGGATAGGACCAGTTCCCAACCAATAAAGCACTAAACCCATCAAGAATGTTGTAATGTTCGCATCAAGAATAACCACCATTGCGTCAGAGAAACCTTCTTCAACTGACTTCTTAAAGGGCATTCCAGATTTTAACAACTCCTTCATCTTCTCATAAATCAAGATAGAAGAGTCTATCGCCATACCAATTGTTAATACCATACCTGCAATTCCCGGTAGAGTCAATGTTGCATTAAGCCAAGCCATACTAAAAATTATCAATAACAAATTGTAAAGCAATGCTGTAAAGGCAAGAAGGCCGCAAACTTTATACCATAAACTAAAAACAAAAAGAACTACCATTGCAATAATACAAGCCATAACTCCTTGACGAATTGATTCTCTTCCTAAAGATGGCCCAATGCGACGTTCTTCTTCAAAAGTAACTGGAGCAACAAAAGCACCTGATTTTAAAGCTGTTGCAAGATCTTGAGCCGCTTCCCATGTAAAACCGCCAGTAATAGAACCAGAATTGCGAATAGCATCATTAATAACAGCAGCTGAATATACAACCCCATCAACAACAACGGCAAGCTGTCTACCAATATTCTTACTAGTTAACTCATAAAACTTTTCTCCACCTTCTGGTTTAAATTCAAAAATAACTACTGGTTCAGTTCCAGTACGACCACCTAAAGAAGGTTGTGCATTTTTCAAATCACGACCAGAAACTTCTGCATAGTCAGATACTAAATAATAACGTGTACGATCGCCTTTTTCTTGACCTGTAACAATCATCATACCTTCTGGCAAAAGACCGTCATAACGATCAAGCAAATCATCTTCAGAAGCAGCTGCACCTTCAACAAGCTTAATCTCTAGTTGAGCTGTCTTACCTATCATTTCTTTTGCGCGATCAGGATCATCAACATTAGGCAATTCAATAATAATATTTTTTTCGCCATGACGAGAAATAGAAACTTCTGACACGCCTGTTTTATCTAAACGTTTTCTTAAAATTTCAACGTTACTTTCTACAGACCAATTTTTAATTTCTTGAACTTTATTATCTGTTAATCTAACCACAACAGTTGAACCTTCTGAATGAACAGATACATCACCTAAATGCGCTTTAAAACATTGTAATGCTTTATAAGTATCTTCTAGATTTTCAAATGTTAAAGAAAAAGAATTCTCTTTAACACGACTATTTAATGGCTCAGATAAATTATTTTCTCTTAAACGATGCACTGCGCTCATCATGCGTTCTTGCATTTCTATCTTAACAGCTTCATCTGTCTGAACTTGAAGAGTAATATAAAAACCTCCAACTAAATCTATTCCTAATTTCAAATGACGTTCTAATGGAAATACCAAATATGATCCAATAACTGCTAAAGCAATCCAAAAGAAAAAACCATACGTCGTTGATCGACTACTACTTATCATAAGAAACTCCTAGAAATTAGTTGCATTATTCTTATCTCTTCTTTTTTTGTAAATACACATTAAAAATTACTTAATGTATTT
>CAZMYL010000001.1:39426-135968 GCA_964570505.1 uncultured Pseudomonadota bacterium | reverse complement strand
GATCCTCCCGAATCTCTAAATCACTGTAACTACTACTCTTTTTTAAAAAATTGGTGCCGAAGAAGGGACTCGAACCCCCAAGGGATTTCTCCCACAGCCACCTCAAGGCTGCGTGTCTACCAATTTCACCACTCCGGCATTTCAATTACATAAGCGAAACTGTACCAGATTTTTTTATCCTAATCAAACTAAAAAATGATCTTTAAAGAAGAATAATCAGCATTTTCAAACAAGTGCTCATTATTTTAAATAAAAAATTATGGTGTTTTTTTTCTTTTTTTAATGATTAAAGAAAAAAAACACCATGTAATATTATTATTTACAAAGAATATTTACATAGTTGGAACATTTGCTAAATCATAAAATTGAGTATCTTCATTAGGATTTTCATGATCTTTTGATTTTTCATAATATTCAATCAATTCATTTTCTTCTTTATTTTTTTCTTTTGCATCAGAAGAATTCATTACTTCTTTTTTTTGTTGATCGAGCAAATCATCACTTTTTTTAATATTATTATTTAATTGATTATCTTCTTTTACACTTTCATGATCAGACGATATTTTTATTTTTTTAACATCAATTTTTGCTTTTTCAGCAACTTGTTTTTTTATATTTTGCTTTTCTTCATCTTTATTTTTAACTACTTCTTTTTTATCTATTTCTTTATTAGTAACTGTATTTTCAGTCATTACAGAATTATTTTTTTTAATTTCATTATTCTTTAGCTCTTTTTTAGAAGCAGAATCTTTAGGAGCACCAGTTACAAGATTTTTAACTGAATTATAACTATCAATTAATATATTCAATATTATACTACCAAGCTGCTTAAACGAATCCTTTAAAAGAGTCATATATGAATTTAAAAATGAACTTGATTCAAATGTGTTTTTTATTTTTTTAACTACCGCTGAATAAGTAGATGAAATTGGATAACTCCATTTTGCTTTTTCTAAAGCTTCTTGTTTCTTTTTTTGCTCTTCTTCCATTTTCTTTTTATCTTCAAGCATCTTTTTTTCAGCATTTTTTTGTTTTGCATCTGGAGATTTTTGAGCTTCAAGAATTTTCATTTCTTTTTTAAGATCAATACCTGCTGATTTTAAACTATTAACTTGCGTACTAATTTTTTGAGTATGAGTTTTTGCAGTCTGCATCAAAGTATTAAAATAATTTAAAAAATCAGTTTCTAAATATTGTTGTATATTTTTTATATCTTTAAATAAAGCCTCAGTACTATAATACAGCTTTCTTGCTTCTTTATCATCAAGCTCTCGCGCTATATCTTTAAAATTTTCCCAAGCTTTATGTTCATACTTAGTGCAAGTATCAATCTGACTAAAAAAAAGATCTAATGCATCATCCATTTTTTTATCAATTTCTGAAACTGTTTTTATATCCAATTTTAATTGATCAAGATCTCTTTCTTTATCAGTCAATTTTTCAGCAAAAGCCTTTTGTTCTGGAGTAAGCAATCCTTCTACTTTTTGTTTATCAAGAAGGTCTTTCCCATAACCAACAATATCATACAATTCACCTTGCTCAAGGCCAACTTCTGAACAACAAACATCAATTACACGATCCATTTCATTTTTTTGAGATAAAAAATTAGTGCGCATTTCCATGACTTTTGCAACAATATCTTTAAGCTGCTCATAGAGATCTTCTGTTTTCTCCCACCAGGCACGCTTTAATAGCCAATTTCCACTTGTCATTACATCAACTGTATCTAATTTGCTTTCTATAGCATCAGTAAAAACTTCTTCTGATGAATAGTTTTTTTCATCAGTCGTTGAAATTGATTTATTTGGTATATTTTTTTGTTGAGAAATTGGTGATGGCATCATCAATGAATTGGCAGCACCAAAAAGATTTTGAAAATTGACACATAAAATAAAATAAATAAAAAGATTTTTATTTTTTTCCATATCCTTACAGCTCCCCTTTTTTGGGTTATAATGTCTGAGAAAGTTCTTTTAACTCATCAAATAAACTTTTTGAAAGCTCTTCAGCCTCCCACGAGGTATAACTCCATTTTACACCAGAGTCAACTCGTGTAAGTACTGAGCGATCACATTTGATGTCGATAATATCAATGCGAACAATATTGATCAATGGATGTACAAGAGAAGGAGCTCTAACAACCCCTGCGCGACCAAGTACACTGTATGCAACGTTTCCTTCATCCAAAAAACAAATCATTACTTTTTTTTGCCACACCATATTGTGATAACCAGTATGATCTTTATGAATAGCAAGCAAAATGCTTTCAACTCCTTTAGGATACAAACATTGAACAGGAGTAGTATGAGGAAGACCTTTTTCTGAGAATGTAGATAAAATCCCTACTGTTTTTTCACCTTTTAATATAGAAATCAAATCTTCTGGTAGCTTGACTCCAACATGTTTTGCCATATATATCACACCTCGTTTTACAATATTGATATTTTTTTAACTTTATACCGCTACACAGCAAGCGCTACGGCAACCTCATTTTCAATAGCAAGAGCTTTTGTTGTTAAATAAATCTTATCCCCTACTTGTCTTATGAAACCTTGATTATTTAGCATAGCAACTTTTTCAAAAAATTCAGTTCTTTTTATATCGGAAAGTCCTTCAAGGGCATCTTTTATCAAAAAGCCCTCTAAACTCCTTAAGCCTAACATTATCTTTTCAAAACGCACATTTTCTGGAGTTAAAGTCTCTTTATAAGCTAAACACGTTTCTTTATTATTTTGAGATTCTATATAAGTAAGCAGCTTTTTCTCATTTTGAAACCGACTTTCACCATCAAAAGACCATGCTCCAACACCAAATCCTTTATAATAAGCTCGTGACCAATATGCGCGATTATGCTTAGATTCATAGCCTATTTTTGAAAAACTAGAAATTTCATATTGAATAAATCCATGCATTTTTAAAAATTCAATAGTCCAATGATATAAGTCAACCGTCGAATCATCAGTGGGTAACAATACCTTGTCCCTTTTAACGTTAAAATACAACGCTGTACCTTCATGAATCGATAAAAAATAAACTGAAATATGTTGAATAGGCCATGTAACAATTTCTTCAAGCTGTCGCTTCCATTCATCATCAGAAATTTCTGGCAAACCTAAAATAAGGTCAATTGATAAGGAATGAAATTTACCACCCGCCCACATCATAAAATTTCTAACATCTGAAGCTTTTTGATAACGAGTTAATTTATGAAGAACATCATCATTTAAACTTTGAACACCAACGCTTATTCTAGTAATTCCAAGCTTTTTCCAAAGATTAAGTTGCTCTTGTCTAACAGTACCAGGGTTAGCTTCTATTGTAATTTCTTGAATACCATCTAAACAAAATAAGCTTGAAAGGGTCTCAAACATCTCTATTAAAAGTTCATCTGGCCAAGTGCTTGGAGTCCCCCCACCAATATATATTGTTTTTAATTTATTCTTAATTTTTGACTCTGAAGCAAATTGATACATTTCTACTAATAATGATTTTTGATAATCACTCATAAATCGATCAAATTTAGAAAATGCAACAAATGGACAAAACGAACATTTATACGGGCAAAATGGCCAATGAATATATAAAGACGTTACATGATTAGCATGTTTAAAGGCCACTTAACACCCCTGAAAAGATAAATAGAATTATTAATAAGAGATTATTAAAGGGTACACATTTTGTGTTTTTTTACAAAACCAAAGATACAAAAAGTAATTTTATCGTCACTTTTTATATAAAAATCATTGAATTGTAAATTCAAATAAGATTATAATCTTATAATGAATAATATCAATAATCCAAATAGCAACAATAAGAAAATGTTTTAAGAGCTATTAAATAATGATTTTATACCATTAACTGTATTAAGAAAGAATTTTATGCTGTACGTACTACTTATTCTTTTGACCTCTTTATACCATAATAAAACTCAAAGTGCTCACATTATTACACACGGTTCTTTTAAAAAAATTTCTCAAACTGCTCATAATACACCGCCTGAAATAAAAGTGAGTGAAGTTCAATTAATGCAAAAACAAAAAAATGTAAAAATAGAAAAGTTGGAAGAAAGTTTTAAAACAGAAAATCCTTATGTTGTAATTATGACACCTTCTGCTAAAGAGCTTGAAGCCTACAAAACATTTATAGAAAGCAGTGCCCAAAAGCAATCTAATTCCAAAACAACTACTATATCATTAAAACCACCAGCAATTCCAAAGCGAAATAGTTATACGTTTAAAGAAGATCCTATTTATGAAGAAATAAAATATTCTCAAATTGTTTTAACCAAAAAGAGTCCTCCTTCTATAAATATGGAAACTCATCCAGTTTTATTACGACAAAAATCTCAGGAAAGTCTTAAACAGGCTGATGTATCAACATCATTTAATTCAAGAGAAACAACACTAAAAACAATCGAAGAAAATATAGAAAAAATTGAAAAAAAAATTAAAGAAAAAGAAAAAAAAACAAAACCTACCTCTCCTAAACGAGAAAGAAAATTCAGCCTTTTTAAAAACTCTTCAAAAGTTTTTCCTACTTAACAAGCCCAACGTCAATACTTTTAGATATAATAACTTTCATAGATTCTAAAGCTTTAGACATTTGCTCAGACACTGCTCTACCTTTTCCAAATTTAATAACATTAATACCTTGTAAAATTTGCAAAGCTTCATAACTTACAAAATCTGGTATATCCGAACGAGTCGAAAAGACATTCAATAATTCCTCATCTGTATGCGAAGATGAAATAGAAAACACATAAGAAAGATATTTTTTTAAAATATCAGTAAGTGAACAATAAAAATTGTGCGCATTTTCTACATCATTTATTAATAAAGAAAGATCATCTAATTGTTGTAATATTTCTTGCTCAAAAGAAATTGTCTTTTTTTTGTATTTCATAACGTAAATAGTTAAAAAAATAGTGATAACCGCTATAAAAATTAAGCACATCACTAAAAACCACGGCTTAGTCCACCATGGTTCATAAACAATGTCATAAATATCAAAAATATCTACACCATGCACATGTTCCATTTTATTTACCTTATTATAAAATTTGTTTTTTAAAAAAACGAATAAGATCACCAATAAATGGTTTATTTGTTTGTAAAAACAATACATTCACTCTAGCTTTAAGGCAAACATCACGTATAGAAAAAAACTGTTCTTTTAACAAAATTTGAAGATTTTTATTTTTTGTAGAAATACATATTTTAATATTAGACTCAGGATCTTGCATAGTTAAATATCCAATACCAGGAAGAACTTCTTCAAGCGGATCTGAACATGCAATAGCAAACGTTTCATATCTTTTACTGAGCATTTTTAATGTTTTTTCATAACCACTCACTAAAAAATCAGATAAAACAAAAACAATCATATCTTTTTTTTTCATCTCAATAACTTTTTGCAAAGCTTCATTTAATCCAGTTGCCCCTGATGACTTATGCTCAAATAATGTTTCCATTAAAAAATGAATATGTGCCCTTCCTCGTGATGGTGGAATAATATGCTGTTTATCGCCTGAAAAAAGTATCATTCCAACAGTATCACGACTAAAATCAGCAGTAAGAGCTAAAACACTTGCAACTTGCGAAACTAAATCATTTTTTAAATCTTGTCCCGATCCATACAACATAGAAGCTGAGCCATCTACAACCAACATTATTGTTCTGTTGCGATCTTCTTTATATTGACGAACTAAAACTTTATCTGCACGAGCAGAACTCTTCCAATCAACACATCGAACATCATCACCAACTTGATAATCGCGCAACTGATCAAACTCAAGACCAAATCCTTTTCGAGAAGAATTATAATCACCAGTTACTATGCCATTGAGTAGCCTACGAGTATGTATTTCTATATGCCGCACTTTTTGCAAGACTTCAGCACTTAATTTCATACCAAACTCCTTACATAATCATTCAAATCATTTCATCAAGAAGAATACTTGGTAATGCTATAGACCCATCCGGCTGTTGATACACTTCCATAAGCGCAACCATTAAACGAGGAATTGCCAGTGATGAAGCATTAAGTGTATGTACTAATTCTGTTTTATCGCCATGCTGCTTGCGATGACGAATTTTTCCTCTACGAGCCTGAAAATCAGTACAATTACTTGCAGAAGAAACTTCATAATAACGATCTTGACCAGGAAGCCACACTTCAATATCATATGTTTTTGCTGATTGGAAAGAACAATCTTGTGCAGCAAGAAGACTCACTCTGTAATGCAATCCTAAATCTTGTAAAATATTTTCTGCACAAGCAACCATCATCTCTAACTCTTGTGCTGAGTCCTCTGGTCGACAAAAAGAAACTAATTCTACTTTTTCAAACTGATGAATACGAATAAGACCTCGTTCCATTTTCCCATAATTACCAGCTTCTCTTCTAAAACAACTTGTCCACGAAGTCATACGTATAGGCAAATCATCAGTTGCAATAATAGTATCACGATATTTATTTACTAAACTTACTTCTGAAGTAGGAATCATATATAAGTTATCTGCACTTACAGAAAAAACATCTTCTTTAAATTTAGGAAAATTTCCAGAAACAGTCAGGGTTGTGGCATTTGCAAGATAAGGAGGGATTGCCATCTTAAAGCCATATTTACGATTATTTTTAAGCATCAAACGAGTTAATGCATATATAACACGAGCACCTTCTTCTTCATACCAAACAAAATTTGATGCTGCTGCTTTGGAAGCTATTTCAAAATTAAACCAATTATTTTTTTCTCCAAGCTCAACATGATTTTTAAAAGGAAAAGAAAATTCAATTTTTTTTCCCCATTCACGCACTACTTTATTTTCTTCCTTATTTCCTTCAGGAACATCTGAAAGCAATAAGTTAGGGCATGTTAAATACAGAGCTTCAAAATCTTTTTGTACTTCTTCCAATAAAGCTTCTTTTTCTTTTAATAGCTTTCCAAGAAGTAAAGATGCGTCTCTAAGGTCTTGCGTTATGCCAGATTTTGCTTTTTGAGCAACTTCATTTTTTTGAGAACGCAACGATTCAACTTCTATAATTAATTGCCGAACTTGACCATCAAGCGCAATCAATTGTTCTGTTTTAAAATCAGGATCTTTTTTCTTAATTAATGCTGTTGTATCAACAGGATTTTGACGTAAAATAGTAAGATCAATCATAAATATGCTCTCTTAATTTTCTATAAAATATCAATATATATATAACAAATTTAAGTATATATTATTTTATAAAAAATTATATGCGTATCATATTAAGATTCAATCGTTTTTTTTCGATTTTCCGAATTAGATTCAACAATCTTCTCTATTTTCTTAATAAGCTCATCTCTTTTAAAAATAAGAAATAATTCACTATGTGCAATATAGGCAACTTTTGCTTCATTAAGTTTTTTCAAAATATCATTTAAAATTTTTATTTGATCATCATTTAACGAGCCAAGCTCTTTAATATTTTTTGTAAAGACTTCGTCAACAGAATATGGAGTATCTAAAATACTAACATCTTTTTTAGATTTAAGATCAAATTGATATTGATGTTGTTGGTACAATTGTTTTTCTGCCATAAGCATTCTGTGAATATCAATTAGTTTGGACTTTAATAATTCAGCACTAGAAGAAGAAATATTATTAATTTTTGTATTAACACTGCCATAAAACTCTTCCAAAGAGCTTATGCTATTTTTCCTTTCTTCTAGTTTATTTTTAGGAATAATCTCAAGCTTCATTAAATTAATATTTAATCTTAAAACTTCTAATTCATTAGAATTGATTTGATCAGATTTTTCAGGTCTTTTTTGATTAAATTTTTCATATTTTTCAAGAATATCTTTAATCAAAGAAGTTCTTTTATTAGTAGACAATTCAGATTCTAATCGTTTTATATTTTTTTGAATTTCATCAAATTGCTTCTCTACACGTAGACTTGAAAACCAAATGTTATTTTTTAAATTTTCGGCTTTTTCTAATATTTTTTTTGGCAATATTCTTTCAGTTATCGATTGTTTTTTAGAAGAATTAGCATTTTTTGGACTAATTCGATAAGAATCAAGCTTATCTTTAAAAGATGTTAATTGTTTTAAAAGAATTTCTTTATCTAAAATAGTTAATTCTTTTTTATATCCAATTTTATCTGGATAATCTTTTAAAATATTATTTAATTTTGAAATATCTTCATTTAATTCTTGTATTTTTTTATCAGGATTTTTTGAAAAAGTAACATCTCCAACATACTTATTAATATCTTCTGCAGACCTTCTCATGACATCAAAAATTAAATTAACTTCGCGATCTTTTTCTTCCCATAATTTAGTGTTTTCTTTTTTCATTTCATCTTCAAATTTTTTTTGTTTTAGACTTTGAGGTTTTATTTTTAAAAAAAATTCATTTATTTTTTGAAAATATGATTGTTTTCTTGGTGCCAACAAAGGCTGCTCCGTAATAATTGGTTGAGCTGTTTTAACAGGTTCTTGAATAATATTAGAATCCCTAACTTTACTATCTTTTTTATCCACTGCAGAAAGATTTGATACTATAGAAGATGAACGGCTTCTATCAGTGGTTTTTTGCGAATCCATAGCTTCAATTTGTTTAACTCTCTCTTTAACACTCACCGCAGACGCATCATGAACTTCTTTGGCCTTGTTAATTTCTTCATTATTTCTACGAAGATTTTGTTCAAAACTTCTAACAGGATTAACTGATAAAGGAGCAGATAATAAATTTTTAGCAACAGGATTTCTTGCTGAAAACAAATCAAAACTAATAAAAAAAAATAAAAAATTTTTATATACATTCATATAATTTCCTTTTTTTAAAAAACTACATTTTTATTTTATAAAAGCTTTCTAAAAAAAAATAAGGGTCACTTAAAAAGTGACCCTTTATATGCATGATAATGTGCTTCTTTATAGGATAGTTGTAACTATCACTTTAAAAATTACACTGAACGAATAAGTTCACGAAGGTGTTTTCCTGATTTAAAACGAGGAACACTCACTTCTGGTAAATCAATACGTTCTTTAGTTGCTGGATTAATACCACGACGCGCTGGACGACGAGAAACCCAGTAAGTACCAAATCCGGTGATTGAAACTTTATCACCTTTTCTAAGCGTTCTTTCTATGATACGAATAAGTGAATCAAGAACACGTGTCACATCTTTTTTGCTGAACGTTGTTTCTTCACTTAAAGAATTGATCAATTCATTTTTATTCATTGATCCTCCCTATAGATAAAAATTGTTAAAACACTGCATTGCTACATTACTTTTCAAAAACTTTTTTTAATTGTACATAAGCTTTATTAAGCAAACATGTTTTTAAGCGTATTTTTTTTTATACCTTTGTCAACTTGAAATGTTTATAATTTGATTTACATAAAAAATACACTATATAAATATATCAATACTATGTAATAAAAAAATACGAATACTAAAGGAATACTATGTTTATTGATACACATTGTCACATCAATATCATGATAAAAAAAGAATTTGATGTTCTTTTACAAAATAATTTTTTTGAACATGCAAATTCTATTATTGAAAATGCAAAAATTAATAATGTCACACACATTATTAACGTAGGAACAAGTCTCATAGAAAGTAAAAATTGCATAACACTTGCGCAACATTACGACAATGTATGGGCTACTATAGGAACACATCCTAACGATCTACATAGTACATGGATGGAAGATATAAAAACATATAAAAAATGGCTCATCAACAAAGAAGTTTATAAAATAGTTGGGATTGGAGAAATAGGGCTTGATTATCATTACCCTGATTACAACAAACAACGTCAATATGATGCCTTACGAGCTCAAATTGAGCTTGCTTTAGAATTTGATAGAGCAATTGTAATTCATACACGTGATGCAGGATATGAAGTTTTAGAAATACTTGATGAATACAAAAACAATAATCCTCGAGGAATTATTCACTGTTTTTCTGAAGATGATATTTTTGCAAATAAAGCTATTGAGCTTGGCTTTGTCTTAGGAATTGGAGGAACAGTAACGTATCCAAAAAATACTATACTCAAAGAAGTTACAATCCTTACACCACTTAACAAAATAGTACTTGAAACAGATGCTCCTTTTTTACCACCACAATCACTAAGAGGAAAGCAAAATACTCCAGTAAATATACCTCTTATTGCGCAAGCAATTGCCGATTTAAAAAATATTTCTATAGAAGAAGTCGAAAAAATTACAACAGAAACAGCATTAAAACTTTTTAAAATTACATAAAAAAATATATCACCATTGATTATCATAATTTTGATATTCTTCTTTTTCATTATATTTATTTTCAACCAATGAAATATTTGAAATAGTATTATGCTTTCTCAATTTAATTTCTAACAATAATGAAAATAAAAGGGCTGTACGGGTTAAATAATCTATAGCAATACACCCAATATTAAAAAACCATTCAGAAATCATGGTAGAAAATATAATTGCACTTAGAGAAAGCACTGTATATACACAACCAATCAAACTATAAACAAGCCAAGAAGATAATGAGTAAGCACAATACGAAGAAAGAAATTCTTCTATTTTAAAAAGAAAAATGTGAAAGGCGAGCATACACGTAAAATGTGATGTTATAACACTAATAATAGCCTGCCAATGATACGGAACTATATACGAAACCCCTCCAGAAGCAAGTGCCATTAAAAGTGCAAATCCTATCCATTGAAGTAATGCCACATAGGTGAAAGTTCTATCGATAAACCACATTAACCCAACGTAAGAAATATAAAGCAATAAAGCGACTGAACTAAGCAATATGCTCGCATAAAGCATTGTATATATAATTGTCATTACAAAACTCCCCTAAAAAATGACTTAGAAACAATTATATCATTTCAAAGTTCTTATATACAAATTGAATGATTTTCATGTTCTAAAAAGAAATACTTTATACATTTAAATATACAAAATTAAGCTTATATTTAATATTTTTATTAAAAAAATTTATCTAAAAAGATATGTGACAATGAACCAATTATAAAAAAAATAGTATATCCAAATGCAATTGGACCTACAACTAAACCAGAAAAGAAACAAATTCCAAATATTATTAATGGAACACTTATTAAAAAAAAAGGCCGATGAAACAACCCACGATGAGCAACTAAAAGGGGTGCAAAAGCTAATAAACTTAAAAGCATAAAAAGATAATGTTGGCCATTATATAATAAAAATGCCAACACTATAAGTACTATTCTATAAAAAATGCCCTGACCTCTACTTTTGGTATCAATATCAGGAAATAATGAACCTAATAAAGCACATACAAAATAATGTATTGCAAGAAAAAATGATGGTTTTTGCCAACAAGATAAAGCAATAGTTAGGCAAGCAAACGCAATTGCGCCTCCGATAAGATGCCCTTTATATCCTGGCATACGCCACCCTTTATTGTATGAGATTCTTTATCAATAATAAATTTCATTAATTGGGTATCTGGATAATAAAAATCAAGAATTTTTTTATAAGGGAATTCAAGCCTTACCATTTCACGAGCACCCCATTGGCATAGCCCAATATGATGTCCAAATCCCTTACCTTTTAAGACAATTTTTTTACCTTTTTTTGCAACAGTAAAAGCATAACTTTTTATTTTATTTGAAAGACCGTACATTTGGTCTCCACTTAAAGAAAATGTTTCTTTGGAACTTTTAACTATAACTTTTTTAACTAAGCCCGCTTTGTCTGTATCAACAATTTTTATATCTTGAATATCATGAACAATGAAAGGAATTTCTTCTTGAATAAGATTTATAAATGCATCAAGAGAATATGTTTGTGACCAATTAAATAATTTCGAATATTTACAATATTCACAAGCATATAAACGATGTAAATAAGGAGCTTTTTTAAAATCAACAATACCAATAGTATGTCCTGGCACTATTCCACCACAGCAAGAATCAAACATTGCCAAAATAGGTCTACCTTTATAAGACAAAAAAAGACCTTCCGTTTCTTCTACTGCTTTTTTTGAGATCGCACAATTATGAACTCCTTGATAAATCTGATGATGACTTGAACTGCGTATATGATAGGGCAATTTATTTTTATATGACAACATAATACGATACAAACAATAAGTACGAGCTATAATCGCCATTACTTTATTCATTTCCAATGGCCACCCTGGCCAGCTTTCCTTTTTAAGAACAGAAAAAACATAATCTTCAAGAGGAACAATATTGACAACTAAATAATTGTTATCAAACTTTTGTATTAAAAAAGAACCTAGATACTTTTCATTATTAAAATGAGTTACAGATCCATATGATTCAAAAATAATATTTTCCTTAAAAAGCCTTTTTCCCTCTAAATACAAACCATCTGAACAACAAGAAAGATCAAACGCTTTTCTACAGTTTTCCAATTTCAAAGGATGTTTAGACAAAGGGTCTTTTAAAAAAAAACCATCAGATGAACTTAATTTAAGTCTCTCTCCAGGCTTTAATGTTGCAAGTAAAACTTTAACATTAAAAGCATATGAAACAGAATGAGATAACAAAAAATAAAATGTAAAAAATATTTTAAATAAAGACTTCATAACGTTGTAACATATCAAGAAATTTAAGAGGAAGCGACTTTTTATTATCAATACCTTCATTTGCAAGAGAATCGGCACGCCTATTATATTCTCTTAATACATGTTCAAAATTGATATTCAAGCCTTTGCTTTCTTCTTTTGCAATTTTAAACAATTGCTGAAGTTCAACTTTTTTAACTTTATACAGTCCCAACATTTGCTTAATAAGTAATTGAGAATCTGATGTAATATGAATAAAATCAGATGACTTCATTTCATTTTTAATTAAAAATAAAGCAATTAAAAGAGCATAATACTCTGCTTCATTATTGGTTTTTTTTCCTAAATAAAAACCATACCCAGCAAAAAATATTTTATTTTTTTTTATATAAATACCGGCACCAGAAGACCCAGGATTTCCACGGCAAGCACCATCAATCCAAATATCCCATATATCGTATTTATCCTGCATAACATACTCTGAAACAGGATTTTCTATAACTGCATCAAAAATAGAAGTTTGTTGGTCTTGCATAGTATTCAAACAAATTAAGATTTAATAAATAAAAAACGAAAGCAACCCCTACAAGGAGCAAGTTGCTTTTTTGCAAGCTGAACAATTTCATTTCCTGCAAGTGATTCAAAACATGCTGAGCAAGATCCATTTTCAAAAGGAACAACCGGATTATCGAATGTTTTTTTCATTCTTGTATAATCAGCAAGCCATTGCTCTGGCAAATTTTTTTCTTTTTCAATTCGCTCAATCCGTTTAGCATCTAATAGAATCTCTAACGCTTCTTTTTTCTTTTCTAGTTCAATCAATTTTTCTTTATTTTCTTGTAATTGATTTTGCAGAGTAGCTTCTTTTTGAATAAAATTTTTTTGAGCATTTTCAAAAATATGCCATGCATTAAGAAGTACATCTTCAAATGCATATAATTCTTGAGAAGCTTGATCAAATTCTTTTTTTAATAATTCATATTCTCGACTGTTTGATGCAGTATTTAATTTGTTTTTAGCATTACTGACTTTTTCATCATATAACTTCATTTGAAGCTCATGACTATGTACCGTTTTTTTTAAATCAGATAAAATTACTTTTTCTTTTTCAAAGGAAAGATTCTGTTTTTTTAAATATTCTTCTATTTCAAAAATATTTTCTAAAATAACATCAATCTCATTTTCTACAGTATGAACAACTTTGTCATATGCTACAAGGTCCATGAAACGGCTAAGAAGGGGATTCATATTCATTGCTGCTCCCTTATGTTGAGTTGGTGGGCCCACCAGGACTTGAACCTGGGACCTCTCGGTTATGAGCCGATTGCTCTGACCGACTGAGCTATGGGCCCAACCATATTTAAAAATCATGAAAAAGATCTTCCACAAGAAGGATAATAGATTTTAGAATGATTGCAAGATTATAAGCATTTTTTTAAAGATTATTTTTTAAGCCTTCTATTTTTTAAAACAAAAAGTAATTAAACTCGATCATCGATCCACGAACGAACTTTTGTTAATAGCTTCATTTCTTCAACATCTTCTAAAGGCGGTAACTCAAGCAATACAGAAATATTACATAATTGAGGATGATTCATAAAGCGTCGCAATGCCTGCTCGCCTAACATACCTTTTCCAGGAATAGCATGTTTATCAATACGAGAACCAAGGCTTTTTTCTGAGTCATTTAAATGAATAACTTTAACCTTTTCAAGCCCAATACAATCATTTACAAGCTTTACAAAATCATTAAGACCTTCATCTGTTGAAATATCATAACCATACGCATATGCATGAGCAGTGTCTAAACAAAATGCAATACGATTAGGGTCTGTAATTAACCCCATAAGAACTTTAAAATCTTCTAAATCGCCCCCAACAGACATGTTTCCATGAGCAGTATTTTCTAAAACAATAGTAATATCATTATATTTTTCAAGGGCTCTATTTAAAGCTTTAGCTAAATATTCAATACCTTCATTTTTATTTTTACATCCAGTTGCAGAACCTGGATGAATAATAACATGAGTAAAACCAAGTTGACGCGCAAGTTCAACTTCTCTTTTAAAAGTTTTCCAGCCATTTCTTCGCATGCCAGCAAGATTAACCCAATAAGATGCATGTAAATAAACTTCTTTAAAATGTTCTTTAATTTTTTTACGACAAGCTTCAAGTTCGCCTTCTGCAAAAGAAACATACTGCATGTTATCTGAAATAATAAAAAAACATTGCATTATAGTACTTTTTTGTTCAATTGCCTTATTTATAAGGCTTAATAATGTTGTTGTTAGTCGTAAATGCAATCCTATATTTCTCACCATGTCACCTGTTCAAAAAGAAATTCTTTGGAAAAATACGGTTCAAGTGCTTGTATAAATTCTTCCTTGATATCTAATAAATCTTCAGAAGAATAGCCTTCAAAACGAAGGCATATCACAGGCTGAGTATTTGAACTTCTAATTAAACCCCAACCTCTGGCAGTTGCTACTTTAATTCCATCAATTTCTATTATTTTATAATTTATCTTATTTTCAAAATAACGTTTTACCCCATGTATTATTGTTTTCCCATCTTTTTGACATGCAATACGCAATTCAGGAGAACTTTTTCTATTAGGAAAACGGGATAAAATAGTATTTAAAGATGTAGTATACGTTGTTATTAATTCAAGTAAACGTAAAGCTGCGTACACACCATCATCAAACCCAAAATATCGATCATTAAAAAAGAAATGACAACTTAACTCTCCTGCCAAAAGAGCCTTATTTTGTTTTATATAATGCTTAATAAAAGAATGACCAGAGGGAGACACTACAGGCACTAAACCACTTTTATTAATAACTTCAACAAGACTATCGGAGCATTTAATATCATAAACAATCGATTTTTGATCCACATTTTTACCTAATGTTTCTCCTATGTTGTAAGCCCATCCAGAAAGAAGAACGTCTCCTGCAACAAGAGTACCTTCTTTATTAATAACAGCCATACGATCTGCATCACCATCAAAACCAATACCTATTGAAATATCAGAATTTTGTATATATCTAAAAAGATCTTGCATGTTTTTAAGCACTGTTGGGTCGGCAGTATGATGAGGATAATTACCATCAACTTCATCATAGAGCAAAAAAGCATGTGTCCATTTCATTTTTTTAACAAGCTGTTTCATAATTAATCCAACTGATGCATTACCGCAATCAAACGCAATAGGATAGTTACTTTCTATTAAATGAGGAAATAAACGAACAAGGTAATCTACATAATCAGAAACAAGATCATACTCACTATAAAAACCAATGATATCTGAAATAATATATTTTTTTTGTTGATAATAGATTTTTATATTTTGGATATCTTCAGGCGTTAAACATTTTTTATGCAAAGAAATTTTAATACCATTCCACTCTTTAGAATTATGTGATGCTGTAATCATAAAAGCAGCATCAACTTGCAGCCAATATTCTGAAAAATAAATAACTGGCGTAGTACATACATTAATAAAAATAATATTAATACCACTCACACGAAAAGCTCTTATAAGTTCATCTTTAATAGCTGATGAATGCAATCTACCATCAATACCAATTGCTACCGTTTGTAATAATGTGTATTTTTCTTCTAAGTAAAATGCAATCGCCCTACCAAGGTCATACATTTGATCAATCATTAATTCTGTTTCAATAATTCCTCGAATATCATATGCACGAAAAACAGTATCTTTCATAACAAGCTCCATACCCTATTTATTTTAACTTTCTTGATTGATAGTATACTAGATCCACCATAACTACATTGCAAGGAAAATGGCTTTACTATGATTCCACTCGTTTTACGAATACAAAATTTTTTAAGTTACGGATCAATCCCTCAAGTAATAGATTTTAGACCTTATAAACTTATTTGTTTATCTGGAAAAAATGGCCATGGCAAATCTGCTCTACTTGATGCAATTACATGGGCATTATGGGGATCTGCTCGCAAAACAAATGGAACATCAAAAGCAGATCAAGGGGTTTTAAAACTTGGGCATACAGAAATGATGGTATCTCTTGATTTTATTTCGAACGGAAACACCTATAGAATTCGCAGAGTTTTTTCAACAAAATATGGTAAACCAAGCGCACATGTAGATTTTGGAACTTATAATCCTGAAAATGACATTTTTATTCCTTTAACAGAAAAAACTATTCGCAGAACTCAAGAAGTTATTAATCAAGTTTTAGGGCTCGATTATGATGGATTCATTAATTCATCTTTTATTAGACAAGGACAATCTAATGAATTTTCAAAAAAATCACCTAAAGATCGAAAAGAAATTTTAGCTACAATTTTAGGTCTCAATAAGTATGAAAAGGCACGAAAACTTGCAAGCGATGAATCAAAAAGACTTCTTAATGAATCTGAATATGCAAAAAAATTTGCACATCATATAAACCAAGCATGCTTAGCTATAGAAAGCGAAGAAGCAAAATTAAAAACGGTAGAAATGTTATTTCAAGAATTTGAAATACAAAAAAACAGCATATTACGTTTAAAAAAAGCAACATTAGAAGAAAAAGAAACATTACAAATAAAATATCAAGAATATGCGCTTATAGAAGCTGATTTAAAAAGAAATATACTTGATACAACATCAATGACAGATCGGTTTTTTGTTCTTGTTAATCAATGGAAAAAAAATCATACTCAATTTTTAAAACTTTCAGATAAAGATGAAATAAAAAAGAAAAAAGAAATTTTAAAAGAAAAAATTAATAAAGAAATTAAATCAACTGAAAAAAAACTAACATTAAGAACTCAATTAATTGCATACCAAGAAAAAGAACAAAAGCTTATTACTCACATAAATAAAGAACACCAAACAGTAATTCATACTAAAAGTATTGATCTTGAAAAATGCAAATTAGAAATCAATGCATATAATCAAGAAGAAAAAAACATACAACAAGAAATAGATGAATTACTTATACAAAAAAACGCTCTTGATAACAAAGTAACAGCTTTACAAAAAGAAGTTCCTCCTCAGTTATTAATTAATGACACACAAGAATTACAAAAACTTTTTGAACGATATAAATTTTTTTATCAAAAATGGATTGATGCTGGAAACATTATAAACAACGAACTAAAGCATATTTATGAGAAAAAAAAACTTATTGATGATATTAACAATCCAAGTTGTCCATTATGCGAACAAAATGTATCACAAGCTCGCAAACGTTTTTTACTTGGAAAACTTTCAACTCAAGATCAATTTTTATTACATCGATTTACAAAGTTAAAAAAACTTATTAATTGGATAAAAGAAGTTATAACAACACAACACAAAGCTCTAGAAGTATCAAAAAAAATAGATTTATTACTGCAAGACGAAGCTTCAAAAGCAACTGCTATACAAACAAAAAAAGAAAAAATAATATCGCTTCAATTTCTTGTAAATGAAAAAAAAGCTATTTTAGAAAAAAAGATAGAAGAACTTAGCATTTTGCAAAAAAATGCTGCCTACGCTCTTGAAAATAATAGTGAATACAAAGATATACAATTACTTAAAAAAAATATTACATCTGAACTAGAAAATTGTATGACTGATGAAAAATTACAATCTTCACTTCAAAAAGAACTTATTTTACTAGAAGAACAAGAGCAACAATGGCTTATTATTACTGAACAAAAGGCCCTACAGGTTGAACGACGAGCAATGATTAGTGAGCTCTGCATCGCTATTAAAAAGAAAAAAAAAGAATGTAATACTCAAAAACAAAAACTTGCAGAGCATGAATTAATTACAAAAAAACATGCCGAATTAAATATAGCTGAAAAAAAACACAATGAAGATTTAATCATTATTGAAAATAAAACATCTGAACTTATTAAAGAAAAAGGTTGTCTTGAAGGCTCACTTAAAAAATTATATGAGCAGCAAAAAGAATATGTGTTATACGAAAAAAAATCTCATGATTTATTACTTGCTTCTCAAGAATATAGCGAAGTTGCAACAGCCTATGGTAAAGATGGACTACAAGCACTTTTAATAGAAGATGCGCTTCCAGAAATTGAACAAGAAGCAAATGATTTACTTAGCAAATTAACAGATAATCAAACCCATCTTTTTATCGAATCTTTACGTGACCTCAAAAAAGGAGGTACTAAAGAAACACTCGATATTAATATCTCAGATAACAATGGAATTCGTCCATATGAAATGTTTTCAGGAGGAGAAGCGTTTAGAATTGATTTTGCTCTTCGCATAGCAATTTCTAAACTTCTTGCACGACGCGCAGGAACCTCTCTACAAACACTTATTATTGATGAAGGATTTGGATCTCAAGATGAAGAAGGTCTTTCACGTATTATGGATGTTATTTACAAAATACAAGATGATTTTGAGAAAGTAATTATTGTATCGCATTTAACAACAATGAAAGATCAATTTCCTGTACACTTTATTATTGAAAAAGAAAATCAAGGATCAAAAGTACATATCAGAGAACTTGCATAATATATAAAAAAAATTGTTCATATAATGAACTACATAAAAAAATGAGTCTTTACAAAATAGTAATCTTGTAAGACTCATTTTTTATTTTTGAATTATAATATAAGAGAATTCTTAAATAACCCACTCAAGCTTTGCAATTGTTGCTGTATCACTAATGCGCTTTCCAAGAGGAATCAAACGAGTATAGCCACCGTTTCTTTCTACATAGCGAGGTGCAATTTCAAAAAACAATTTTGTTAAAGCTTCTTCTTTATAAGGCAACATCGCTTTTACTGCTCGACGAGCATTAAAATGATTTCCTACACGTGCTTTTGTAACTATTTTTTCAGCAAGTCTTTGTACTTCTTTTGCACGAGCGCGAGTTGTAGTCAAACTGCCAAAAGTAATTAAATGAATTACTTGATTACGAAGCAATGCTTTTCTATGAGAAGGCGTTACATTTAATTTTCTTTTATTTATTTGATGTTTCATAGCTGTTCCTTATTAATCAAGATCATCAGCAAGATCATCTTCCTCATCATCATATGATGGGGCTTCAGGTGCTGTAATACCATATTCTTGCATAATTTGTTTTAAATCATCTTCACTGATATTCATACCAAATGAAAGACCAAACGATTTCATGCTTTCTTTTACTTCATTGAGTGATTTACGACCAAAGTTTTTAATACGTAATCCATCATCTTCAGACAAATTAACAAGATCTACAATACGTTTAATATTAGCATTCATTAAACAATTATGTGCTCTAACTGAAAGTTCAAGTTCATCAATTGGTTTAAGTAAAAGATCAACTGAAATACCTTTAATTTGAATATTCATACCTTGATCTTGTTTTACTTTAACATCTTCTTTTGGAGGTGTAGAAATTTCATTAAATGGAATTTCTCCAGTAATCAAAAAATGTTCCAATTGAGTACGCAATACAGATACCGCATAATGAAACACATCTGTTGGCTCAACAGAACCATTAGTATGAATTTGTAAAATTAATCTATCATAATCAATTTCTTGCCCAACACGTGTTTTTTCAATATTAAAACTTACTTGAGTAACAGGTGAAAACATTGCATCAAGATAAATTCTCGAATCATCTTGCAATGTTTTTCCTTCTGGCCATTGTGCAGTTTTATATCCACGCCCAGGTTGCACAAAAAATTCTATTTCAAGTTCACCTTCAGATGCTACATGCGCAAGTATGTGGTCAGTATTGATCAATTCAAGATTTTCATCTGCTACAATATCTGCTACACGAGCAATAGCACCATCTTTAACATGCAAACGCATTTTACCAGGCTTACCGTCTTTGCTATGTACAACAATTTGTTTAATATTTAAACATAATTGCATAGCATCTTCCACCACACCAGAAATAACTGCAAATTCGTTGTTAACGCCTTTGATTATAACTGAAGTAACAGCAGAACCTTCAACACCCCCTAAAAGAATACGACGTAGCGCATTCCCTAAAGTCATTCCAAAACCTGGCTCTAAAGGCTGTGCTGTCAATTCACCAAATCTATTTGATATAGATTTTTTATCCCACGTAATACGTGGAATAGTAAGCGGTTGATATTCTTTATTCATCTACAATCCCCCACACATTATTACGCACACCATACACTTCACTTACAATTATTTAGAATACAATTCAACAATCATATGTTCTTCGATTGGAACTTGAATATCAGATCTAACTGGACGACGGAGTACCTGTCCTTTGCGATCTTGCTTATTAAGCTCTAACCACTCAGGAACCTTAATACCAATATTCAAACGTTTATCAATAACTTGTTCTAAAAACTGAGTTTTTGATGCAACATTTTCAACAAAAGAAACAGTATCCCCAACTTGTACCAACAAAGACGGAGAATACACTCGTTTACCATTAACAAGTACATGTCCATGTACAATTACCTGTCTCGCTTGACGGCGAGTAACAGCTAACTTTAAACGATACAAAATATTATCAAGTCTTTGTTCTAACAAACTTAAAAGATTTTCCCCTGGAGCACCTTGTTGACGCATTGCTTCACTAAAAAAACGACGGAATTGTTTTTCACGAACTCCATACATTTTTTTTACTTTTTGCTTTTCAAGTAATTGTTTACCATACTCAGAAAGTTTTTTATTTGAAGCTCTAACAGCTTTCTGCTCAGCACGAGTACCTAAATCTTGTTCTAATGGTGAATTTTTTTGATTTTTTTTATTCATAACTTCCTAAAAGCTCTCGATAAAATTATACGCGACGTTTCTTTGGAGGACGGCAACCATTATGAGGTAATGGAGTAACATCCCGCAACATAGAAACAGCTATACCAGAAGATTGAAATGCTCTAACAATAGAGTCACGTCCAGCTCCAGGCCCTTGCAAATTAACTTCTATAACTTTAATTCCTAATGGAGCCATATCTTTTGCTAAAGTAAGCCCAATTTGAGTTGCTGCAAAAGGAGTTCCTTTACGCGCACCTTTAAAACCAAGTTTTCCAGCACTGCAACGCAGTAATACATCACCTTCCATTGTTGTAATAGAAACAAGTGTATTATTAAACGATGACTGAACATGAGCTATAGCAGACTCAATACGTGCTTTTTTTTGTTTTTTTGATTTTTGTTTATAAGCCATTGATTACCTTACTTCTTCGTAGTTTTCTTTTTAGCTGCGACAACATTTCCTGCTTTACGCGGACCTTTTCGAGTACGAGCATTAGTCTTAGTTCTTTGTCCACGAACAGGCAACCCTCTTTTGTGACGCAAACCTCTATAAGAACCAATCTCTTGAAGACGACGAATATTTAAAGTAATTTCTTTTCGCAAATCACCTTCAACTCGATAATTAGCTGTAATCTCTTTCTGAATAGCAGCAACCTCTTCATCAGATAAATCTTTTACGCGAGTATTAAAATCAACACCCAACTTTTGAAGAATTCCTTGTGAAGTTTTTAACCCAATACCAAATACGTACGTTAAACCATATTCTATACGTTTATTATACGGTAATGTTACACCTTCTATACGTGCCATAGTATCTATACTCCTGACTAACCTTGGCGTTGTTTATGTCGTAAACTTTTTTTACAAATAACGCGAATAATACGGCCTCGTCGAACAACTCGACAATCACCACACATTTTTTTTACAGACGTTCTTACTTTCATCAGTTCACCTTGTATGCTCATTAATTTTTATAGCGCAACACAATCCTACCACGACTCAAATCGTAAGGAGATAATTCTAATGCAACCTTATCCCCCGGCAAAATACGAATATAATTCATACGCATTTTACCTGAAACATGCCCCAAAACAATATGCCCACCTTCTATTTCAACACGAAACATAGCATTAGGCAATGTTTCCTGAACTATGCCATCCATACGAATAACATCTTCTTTTTGTTTACTCATAACTTTTTTTACCTCCCCTTAGTTTCTAATCTTGTTAATATTTTTGGACCTTGTGCTGTTATAAAAACTGTATCTTCTACATGCGCAGCCAAAGATCCATCGTCTGTTTTAACAGTCCACTTGTCATCAGTAATATAAACTTCATAAGATCCAACAGTAATCATTGGTTCAAGAGCAAAAGCCATCCCTTCTCTTAAAATAACACCTTGCCCTTCAAATCCATAATTCAAAATTTCTGGATCTTCATGCATAGATTTACCTATTCCATGACCTGCAAAATCTCTTACTACTCCAAAACCATTACTTTCTACTTCTTTTTGAATAGCAGCAGAAACATCTCCCAGTCTATTGCCAGGCACACACTTCATAATTCCTTTATCCAGGGAAGATTGAGCAACATGAACCAATTTTTTAGCAATATCATTTGCAGCATCCTCAACAAAAAAACATCGCGCCATATCAGCACAGTACCCTTTCCAAGAAGCACAAACATCTAACTTCACAAGATCATTCTTTTTTAAAATTTTATCTTTTGAAGGAATACCGTGAACAACTTCATCATTTAAAGATATACATGTTACATGCTTATAACCTGCATATCCTTTCATCTCAGAAATTAATCCTTTGGCTCTTAACTGCTGTGCAACTAAAAAATCTATTTCATAAGTTGAAATACCAGGAACAATCAAAGACCTCATATGCTCAAAAATTTCTGATAATAACAATCCTGCAGCTTCCATTTTTGATAAAGCTATTTTATTTTTAATGGAAATCATTGAATCATTCTTTCAGAACTCAACACTTCTTCAAAAACATTTTCTGTAGAAGCATTGCCATCAATATCAATAATCGCAATTCCGATAGTTTGATAATATTTTAGTAAAGCTCCAATATGATAATGATAATTATCTAATCTTGTATGTATTTTATCAACAGCATCGTCATTTCGTTTAATTAAATCATAATGACATATATTACATTTTTTAATATGTATTACATCTTGATTTAAACCTCTCTCCGAATAAATAGCCTGACATTCTTTATTTGAACAAACTATTCGAGAAGATAAACGATTTATAATTTCACTATCTTTAACAACCAATTGATAAACCTTTACAACAACATGACTAAACGAATCGTTTATCATTTTCATAAAGCTTTCCGCTTGAACAACTGTCCTAGGAAAACCATCTAAAATAACAGTTTGATCAACCCCACTTACCTGAGTAAAAAGCCATTGAGCAACCATTTCAATGATCAAAGAATCTCGAACTAGTTTACCAGATTTAATAGTAAAATCTATTTCCTTACCGATATCTGTTCCTTCTTGAACATGCTGTCTACATAAATCACCAGTTGAAAGCTGCTTCCAACCAAGCCTATCTACGCACATTCTTGATAAGGTACCTTTCCCAGAACCAGGAGCTCCTAAAAATATAACTATTTGTCTAATGCTGCTCAACTCGATGATCCCCGTTTTTTCAATTTACCTACAGACAAAAAACCCTCATAATTATGCTCAATCAAATAAGATTCTACTTGAGCAGAAGTATCAAGGGCAACACCAACCATAATAAGCAAGGACGTTCCACTAATCATAAAAGGCATTGCTAATGAAGCTGACATAATATTTGGTAAAACAGCTAATATCCCTAAATAAATAGCCCCTACTAACCCTAATCTTGTTAAAACATGATCAAAAAACTCAGCTGTTTTTCTGCCAGGTCTTAAGCCTGGAACAAATCCACCACTTTTTTTGATATTATCCGCTATTTCAACAGGATCAAAAGAAAAACTTGTATATAAAAAATAAAATCCAACAATTAAAATTAATTGCAAAATATTATACAAAGCACCAGTCCAAACAAGTTTATCAACAAGATAATTTAATGATTTAAACCATTTTGATAAAAAAGTTATTAAACCAACAATTATGCCTAAAAATGATGATGTAAAAATAGCTGGCAAAACACCTGCATTATTAATTTTAAATGGTATATAGGTGTTTTGCCCCCCATATACCCTATTTCCAATAACACGGCGTGCATATTGAACTGGTATTTTACGATCACCACGCTCAAGCAAAATAATACATGCAATTATTGCTACCAAAAATAACCAAATTAAAACAGCAACAACAGCATCTAATCTTGATGTTTGAACTGCATGAATAGTTCTAATTACATTATCAGGAAGTCTTCCAACAATACCCGCAAAAATGATCATAGAACTTCCACCACCAATACCAAATAATTGAATTTGTTCGCCAAGCCAAATAACTGCCATACAGCCAACAGATAATGAAAGAACAAATACGAAACGGAACATCCATCCTGATTCAATAACTAAACCATTAGACTCTAAAAGAGCTGCATAAGTTGAAGCATAAAAAATACTCAATCCCAGCGCTAAATAACGAGTATATTGATTTATTAATCGCCTTCCATAATCACCCTCTTTAAGAAGCTGTTCTAATTCAGGAATAGTATGTCCCATTATTTGCATAAAAATAGATGCCGTAATATACGGACCTACGCTTAATGCAAATAAAGTACATTGTGCAAGTGCACCACCTGAAAAAACGTCTAAATAAGAAAGCAAACCACTTAATTTAGTTGATTGTTGCATAAAATCATGAAGTTTATTTACGTCAACACCAATAACTGGTATATACGAACCAACTCTATAAACAATCAACACACCAAGCGTAAATGCTATTTTTCTTCTTAATTCAGGAACAGAAAAAATGTTCTTGAAGTTTCGTAAGTTAATCACTTTCTTCTCACGCCTCTTTTATAAAATGAACCTCACCACCACGGCCTTTGACAACTTCCAAAGCTGACTGACTACATGCATCTACTGTAATTATAAGCTTTTTTGAAAGCTCGCCTTTACCTAATAACTTTACTGGACCACTATGTCTAGTAAGCAACCCTTTTTCTATCAAAGACATTCTGTTAACAGAGTCTCCTTCAGCAAAAAATCTCTCTAATTGCTCTAAATTAATAATTTCTACAGCAGTCGAAAAACGAGCATTATTAAAACCACGCTTTGGCAATCTACGATGCAAAGGCATTTGTCCGCCCTCAAATCCTGCAGATATTTTTCTTCCAGCACCAGAACGAGCTTTTTGCCCTTTATTTCCCTTACCAGAAGTTCCTCCACGGCTTCCACCGCGACCAACACGCTTACGCTTTTCTACAATTTCAACTCTACTACTTAGAACGTTCATGGCTACCTTTCATGATTTGATCAATAGTTTTACCACGTAGTTTTTCAATTGTTTGAGCTGATCTTAGTTGCGACAAAGCATTAAGAGCAGCTTTAACAGTGTTATTACGATTTGATGAACCCAAAGACTTAGTTAAAATATCTTTAACACCAAGCGCTTCCATAATCAAACGAACAGCTCCACCCGCAATAAGACCTGTACCTTTTGAAGCTGAACACATAATAACTTTACTAGCCCCATGTTTACCATTGACATTATAAGGAATAGTTGAACCTCTTAATGGAATTTCTACAAAATTCTTACGCGCCCTATTTGTTGCCTTGGCAATTGCAGCAGAAACCTCACGACTCTTACCTTGAGCAAGACCAACACGCCCTTTTTGATCACCAGAAACAACTAATGCAGAAAAAGAAAATCTTTTACCACCTTTAGTTACTTTAGTCACTCTTCGAACATTAATCACACAATCCACCCAACTGGATGTTTGATCTTTTGAAAGTTCTTCTTTATTGAATTCGGTTACGTTTTTCATTTTTGACCTATTACACTAAATTTGCAAGCCACCTTCACGAAGACCTTCTGCCAAAGCTTTCACTCGTCCGTGATACAAGAATCTACCTCTATCAAATGCTGCTCGCGTAATACCTTTTTCTAAAGCTAATTTCGCCAGCTCCATACCCACAGCATGTGCTGCATCTGTTTTTGAACCTTCAAAATTTTTCATAAGCAAAGAAGATGCACTCGCAACTGTTTTATGCTGTGAATCATCTATAACTTGTGCGTAAATTTGATTTAAACTTCTAAAAACAGAAACTCTTGGAAGAGAACTATTTTTACGTAATTTAGCACGTACAGAAAGAGCTCTTCTTATTTTTTGTTTTTCAATTTTACGTTGAACTGACACGTTTTTTCCTCTAACTTACCACATAACTAAACGATTAATTATTTACCTTTTCCTTTACCAGCTTTCTTAATAAAAAGATCGCCAGCAACAAGAATACCTGTTCCTTTATAAGGCTCTGTTGGTCTTAATCGTCTAAATTTTCCACAAACTTCACCCATTAATTCTTTATTAGAAGACTTAACGGTTAACAACTGTCCAGTCCTGTCTGTATCAACTGTTACACCTTCAGGCAAATCAAAATATATTTTATGACTATAACCTAAAGAAAATTCTACTTTTTGCCCTTGAAGTACAGCTTTAAAACCTAAACCTGTAATCTTAACTTGTTTTTCAAATGGCTTAAATGCACCATCAATTTTTGACGCTAACAAAGCCCTATGAAGACCCCATAAACGGTTAGTATCTCTATTAGATTGAGCAACAACTAATGCTATTGTTTCGTCTGTTACAACAGCACCAAGTTCAGCAGGTATGACATGAACACCTGAAGCAAACTGCCCTTTATAATGAACTTCTTGTCCTTTAACTTCAACCTTAACAGCATTAAGCTTAATCGGTTTTCTTCCAATTTTTGACATAATATCTCCCCTACCAAACCTTGCAGATAACCTCGCCACCAAGACCCAATTGAGGCTCTTTAGCTTGTTTATCTGTCATTAAACCACGATTTGTAGAAAGAATTGAAATACCAAAACCACCAACCACTGGTTTAACATTTTTTACTTTTGCATAAACTCTTCTACCAGGTGTACTTACACGAACAATTTGATGAATTACAGATTCACCTTGAACGTACTTAAGAACAACTTTTATTTTTTTAATTAAATCAGTAGAATCTATTTCAAAGTTTTTAACAAAACCTTCTTCTTTCAAAATACGAACCAACTCAACATTCATTTTTGAATGAGGAGTTACTACAAATGGCTTAGAAGCTCTAATACCATTTCTTATAATGGTCAAAAAATTACCAATAGAATCAATCGACATACTTATTGTTCCTTATACACAGTTGCTTACCAACTTGTTTTTTTAACCCCAGGCAAAACACCATCCAAAGCTAATTCACGAAACTTAATACGTGAAAGCTTAAACATTCCCATATACCCACGAGATCGACCTGTCAAAGCACATCGATTTCTAACTCTAACCGGACTAGAATTTTTTGGAAGAGCAGATAATTTAGCCTGCGCTTCTAATCGTTCTTGCAAAGGAAGAGATGCATTTTTTACTATCGCTTTAAGTTGTTCTCGCTTTTCTTTGTATTTGAGAACCAATTGCTGACGACGCTCATTTTTTACTATTGAAGATTTTTTTGCCATACATCAACCTAAATTATTTTTTTTCTTTAACATTTGACCGAAAGGGCATATTGAAAGACTTAAGTAAAGTACTTGCATGTTGATCACTATCTGTACTTGTACAAATAGTAATATTCAATCCATATACTTTATTTCCTACTTCAGATCCTGCCTCAGGAAACACTGTCCACTCTTTGATTCCGAGATTATAATTACCTCGACGATCAAGTTTTGAAGAAACACCACGAAAATCACGAACGTTTGGCAATGCAATATTGATTAAACGATCAAGAAATTCATACATTCTTTTTTTACGCAATGTAACCATAACTCCCAGTGGCATACCTTCACGAATTTTAAAACCCGCAATAGATTTTTTAGCATATGTTTGCACTGGTAATTGGCCTGTAATAGCAGCAACAACTTTTGATACATGCTGAAGTATTCTACTATCAGTAACAGCCTCTTTAACCCCTACATTTACTACTATCTTAGTAATATGAGGAACTTCCATAACATTAGATAATCCTAACGTTTTTTGAAGATCCGAACGCAAGGTTTCGGTATACAGTTCATTTAAGCGAGCTTTTGCCATTTTTATTACCCCTGTCTACCTTACATAACTTCTTTACAACGACCACAAATTCTAACACGTGTTCCATCTTCTAACTGCTTACTTCCAACACGCGAAGCTTTTTTACACGAAGGGCAAATAGGCATAACTTTATCAAGATATATAAAAGTTTCTTCTTTTTTTATCGCAGAAACTTCACCTTTTTGACGAGCTTTTACGTGCTTAGTAACAATGCCAACACCCTGAACCTTAACTTTTTCTTTTTTAAGCAACAGAGCTATGACTTCTCCTTCTTTTCCTTTATCTTTACCGGAAATAACGACAACCTTGTCGTGCTTTTTTATGCGCATCATAATAATCTTCTATCCTTATGTCTATAAAACTTCCGGAGCCAAAGAAATTATCTTCGGATACCCAACAAAACCTTTTCGCGCACGCAACTCACGAGCAATAGGTCCAAATATACGAGTTGCCACAGGCTCACCATCTTTGATGATTACCGCAGCATTTTCACCGAATCTAATATACGTTCCATCTTCACGACGAAATTCTTTTTTTGTTCTTACAATAACAGCTGTAACAACATCACTTTTTTTAACAGTTCCACCAGGAGTAGCTTTTTTAACTGCACATTTAATAACATCACCCAAATATGCATAACGCTTTCTAGTACTACCAACAATGCTTATACATTGCATTTCTTTAGCACCAGAATTATCTGCTACCTGAAGATAAGATTGTTTTTGTATCATAATTACTCCTTAGAACTCATATCATTTGCTGCAACTATTGCGTTTTTTACAACACGAGTAAGATACATATATTTTGTTTTTGAAACAGGGCGTCCTTCATAAAACTCAACAATATCCCCAACAGAAGCCTCTTGCTTAGGATCATGAACTTTATAAGTCTTTTTTTCTTTAAGAACTTTTCCAAACACAGGATGTCTATAAACTCTTTCTACAGAAACCACAACAGTCTTGTTCATTTTATCAGAAAGAACTTCCCCTACAAACAAACGTTTCTTTTTATTTTGAATATCCATCAAATTTCTTCCCTATTTGCTATCGCAAACGCAATCACATTTTTGCCCAAGAAAAGTCAATCCTCTAGCAATATTTTTACGCACTTTTTTAAACTGAGAATAATCTTTTACATGAGAAGAAACAGAACTCAATCTAAGACTCAATAACTGGCGCATCCAATTATCAATCTTCAATTCCAATTCAGCCTTAGACAATTCTTTTAGCTCTTTATTAATATCTGTTTTCATTGCATAACCTCTTGTTCATTCTTAACTTCTTGTCCGGCTTGAACTACAGACAATTCTCGCTTAACAAATTTAGTTTTCATAGGAAGCTTTGATTTCACAATTCCAAATATTAAACGTGCTTTTTCTTCAGAAACTCCACCTAATTCACAAATAACCCTGCCGCGCTTTGCAACAGCAACCCATACCTCAGGATTACCCTTACCTTTACCCATACGAGTTTCAGCTGGTTTTTTTGTAACAGGCTTATCTGGAAACAATCTCATGAAAAAAGAACCTTCTTTTTTCAACTTTCTTGCCATTGTTACACGAATCGACTCTATTTGCTGAGCTGTAACCCAAGCAGGATCAACCACCTCAAGCCCATAATCACCAAATGCAACAGTACGGCAACCCTTTGAAAGTCCTTTGCGCGATCCACGCTGCTGCTTTCTATATTTAGTCTTTTTTGGCATCAACATAATATCATACCCCTCTTCGACTTATGCAAGCTGATAATCACCGCGGCTAATCCAAACTTTGACACCTATTTTGCCATAAGTAGTATTTGCCTCTGCAAAACCATAATCAATATCGGCACGAAGAGTATGCAAAGGAACAGATCCCACACGCAACCACTCAGAACGAGCAATTTCAGCACCATTCAAACGACCAGAACAGCAAATCTTAATACCTCTAGCACCTGCTTTTGCAGCAGAAACTGAAGCTCTTTTCATAGCCTTCTTATAACTTGAACGTTTTTCCAATTGCTCTGCTATACTCTTAGCAACTAGCGTAGCATCAAGATCTGGAGCTTTCACTTCTTGTACAGAAACTTCCACTGCATTTTTCTTAATAAGCTTTGCAATATCTTTGCGAAGCACATCAATATCTTGACCTTTTTTACCAATTACTATACCTGGACGACCCGAATGAATAATCACTCGAACACTATCGCCAGCTTTTTCAATCTCTACACGAGCGACTTCTGCACTACGCAATTTTTGATTAACAAATTTACGTATAGCTAAATCTTCTAAAAGCTGAACTCCATACCCGTCGCGAGCAAACCAACGAGCATCCCAATCTCTATAAACCCCAATTCTGAATCCTTTTGGATTTACCTTTTGTCCCACACTAAGCCTCTCTAGCTGGTTGTTGTTCTATTGATTCTAACACCACACTAATATGACTGAATCTTCTGCGCTGGGCAGCAGCTCGTCCAAATGAACCAGGTTTAAAATATTTAAATATTCTACCCTGATCCACACGAATATCTTTTACTAAAAGATCTTTTCTTTCAATTCCTTTAAGATCTTTTGCATTTGCAACAGCTGACTCTAAAACCTTTTTAATAGGTTCAACTCGCCTTAACGACTGAGTTGCAAGCCACTGTAATGCAAATGTTGCATTTTTCCCACGAACTACGTCTACAAGAGCTCGTAATTTATAAGGAGAAACAGGAATTTGTTTTGCACTTGCTTTAAATTGCATTTATCGCCTCAAATTCATTATTATAATGCTTTTTAGTGTATCCTAATTACTATTTTTGAGCAACCCCAGCTTTACGCTGACCACTATGCAATCTGAATGTTCTTGTTGGAGAAAATTCACCTAAATAATGGCCGACCATATCTTCAGTAATAAATACTGAAACAAATTTCTTACCATTATGAATTGCGATAGTATGCCCAATAAACTCAGGAATCACCATGCTTCTGCGTGACCAGGTCTTAACCGCTTCGTTTTTTTTCTCTGTTTTTGCTTTTTGTATTTTTTGTACCAAAGAAACATCAACAAAAGGACCTTTTCTCGTTGATCGACTCATAGCTCACTATCTTTCACTATTGATTATTTATCTTTTTTTGACTTGCGTCTCTTTAAAATCAGAGGATCTTTACGCTTGCGCGTTCTAGTACCCTTACAACCTTTACCCCATGGAGACTGCGGATGCGCACCCGACTTAGAACGACCCTCACCACCACCATGTGGGTGATCAACAGGGTTCATAGCCATACCACGCACAGAAGATCTAAATCCAAGATGACGAGTTCTTCCTGCTTTACCCCATGTAATATTTTTATAATCAGCATTACCAAGTTCACCAATAGTCGCCCAACAATTAAGATGAACCATACGTATTTCACCAGAAGGCATACGCAATGTTGCATGTTCTTCAGTTTTAGCCATTAATTGCACAGAAGCTCCAGCGCTACGAGCAAATGTTCCACCTGAACCTGGTTTTACTTCAACATTATGAACAGTAAAACCAACAGGTATAACTCTCAATGGCATTGCATTTCCAGGCTTCGCTTCTACATCAACACCTGCATATACTTTACTTCCAACTTGCAATCCCAATGGAAGAAGAATATATTTTTGAACGCCATTTTTATATGCAACTAATGCAATACGAACATTACGATTTGGATCGTATTCTATTGTTTTAACGATCCCCTCAACATCTCGCGTACTTCTAGAAAAATCTATAATACGATATTTCCTACGAGCTCCACCGCCACGATGACGAACAGTAATACGACCATAAGTATTACGTCCACCACTTTTTTTAAGACCTACAACAAGCTTTTTTAATGGCGTTGTTGTAGTAATATCTTCAGAAGACAAAAAAGTTTGAAAGCGTAAGGAAGCGTTTCTTGGTTTTCTAGTTATAATTGTCATAATCGCTTACTCCTGTTCAACCTGTGCTACAGTCTTTGTTGTCACATGATCTCTTACAACACTATTAACTGATGATTGTTTGAACATATCTAATGTGTAACCTTTTTTAAGAGTTACAATAGCTTTTTTAGAATATCTTCCTGTAACCGGACGTCTATTAACTAAACGCAACTTAGGCTTACGAACCAATATTCTTACTGTATCAACCTTAACTTCAAATAACTTTTCTAATGCTTCTTTTACCAAAGGCTTATTAGCATGCATATGAACTTCAAGAACTAGTTTATTAAATGAATTATTGATTTTATATGCTTTATTGGTGACTACAGGCCCCTTAATAATATCATAAATTTTTATGTCCATTGAGTCACCATCTGTTTAAATGCATCCATATTATTATTAAACACTACCCAATATTGCGCATCTGATAAATCATACGCATTAGGAGCATCCATATACACAACACGAACATTAGGAATATTTACAAATGAAGCAACAGTCTTTCCATCTTGAGGAGAAAGAAAAACATTAATCTGATTTCCTGAAATACCTGCATTTTTTAATGCCGCATATGCTTGCTTAGTATTTGGCTTATCAGCTTCCAATGTCCAATTAAGAGCCAATAATCTTTGATTATTTAAAACTTTATGTAGTAACTCTAAAGCAACAACTTTCCAAAGCTTTTTAGAAACTCTAAGACTTCTAACTCTTGCTTGAGGCCCAAAAATAACCCCACCACCTCTCCATATAGGAGAAGTCACAGCACCAGCACGAGCACGACCTGTTCCTTTTTGTTTCCAAGGTTTTTTATTTGACCCTGAAACTTGACTTCTATTTTTACAAGCAACTGTACCTTGGCGCCAATTTTGAAGAAGCACTCTAATTGCTACAGAAAAATTCTTTGGCGAACCATATTGATCTTTTTCTACTGGAGTAATACCTAAATCTTGAGCACTTAAAATAGTACCATTAGCTAGATTCGATTCCATTATCTTTTTGTTTATCATGTCTTACCCCGCCTTGCGCACAAAAACTAATGATCCAGCTTTACCAGGAACAGAGCCTCTAACGGCAACAACACATTGATCTTGCAAAATTTTAACCATTTGCAAATTACGCATTGTAACCTTATCAACACCCATATGACCAGGCAATTCTTTACCTTTAATAACTTTACCGCTTTTACCAATAAAACCTATAGATCCGGGACGTTTACCCATCATGCTACCATGACTTCCTCTACCGCCAGCATAACCATGACGACGAACAACACCAGCAAATCCACAACCTTTAGTAACGCCAGTAACATTAATAACTTCGCCTTCTGCAAACAAATTATAAAAATTTGCCTGAGAACCAATAGTTATATCTTCCGCTACATGCTGCACAGGTATTTCTCGAACAAACAAAAAGAATTTCTTTTTATCTTTCAACCATGCAGGAGCGAAGGTTTCCTGCTCAAAACGCTTTCTTACTCGCCCAACCTGAACTGCAGTATAACCGTCTCTTTCTTTAGTTTTTACATCAGTAACAAACCAAGAAGAAACATCTATAACAGTCACAGGGACGACTTTATTATCGGAAAAAAGCTGAGTCATACCAAGCTTTTTTCCCCAAAAACCACCTACCATGAAGAGCCTTCCTTCATTTATTTAATTTCAACATCAACACCAGAAGAAATGCTTAATTTCATTAACGCATCCATTGTTTGGTCTGATGGAGAAACTATATCCAAAACACGACAATGCGTTGTTAACTCAAACTGCTCTCTTGATTCTTTATCAATATGAGGAGAACGGAGAACAGTAAAACATTTCTTTCTATTAGGCATAGGAACTGGGCCCACAAGTTGGGCTCCAGTTCTTTTAGCTGTCAAACATATAGTCTTGACAGCTTTATCTAATAATTGATGATCATACGACTTAAGCGTCAAACGAATCTTAGATTTTTTCATTTAAAACCTTATTGAATGATCTCTGAAACAACACCTGATCCTACAGTTCTTCCACCTTCACGAATAGAGAAGTGAAGATCTTTTTCCATAGCAATCGGCGCTATCAATTCAACTTCAACACAAACGTTATCACCAGGAATTACCATTTCACGTCCAGCTTCAAGCGTTACAACACCTGTAACGTCTGTAGTTCTAAGATAGAATTGAGGACGGTACCCAGAGAAAAATGGACTATGACGACCACCTTCATCTTTAGTTAAAACGTAAATTTCAGCTTTAAACTTTCTATGAGGAGTAATTGAACCAGGTTTAACAATAACCATACCACGTTCAATATCTTCTTTTTTAATACCACGCAAAAGAAGACCAACATTATCACCAGCTTCACCGTTGTCTAATGTTTTTCTAAACATTTCAACACCAGTTACTGTTGTTTTAAATGTTTTACCAAAACCAATGATTTCAACATCATCACCAGTTTTAATCTTACCACGTTCAATTCTACCAGTAGCAACTGTACCACGACCTGAAATTGTAAATACACCTTCAACTGGCATTAAGAATGGCTTATCAATATCACGAACAGGATCTGGAATAAACGCATCAACAGCATCCATTAATTTATTAATTGATTCAACACCAGCAGGAACTCCTTGCAATGCTTGCAATGCAGAACCTTTAACAACTGGAATTGTATCCCCTGGAAAATCATATTTTTTTAGAAGATCACGAATTTCTTCTTCAACCATGTCAACCATGTCAGGATCATCAACCATGTCAACTTTGTTTAAAAATACTACTAACGCAGGAACACCAATATTCTTTGCAAGAAGAATATGTTCACGAGTTTGTGGCATAGGACCATCCGCAGCTGACACAACAAGAATTGCACCATCCATTTGAGCAGCACCTGTAATCATGTTTTTTACATAATCAGCGTGACCAGGACAATCAACGTGTGCATAGTGACGCTTATCTGTTTCATACTCAACATGAGAAGTCGCAATAGTAATACCACGAGCTTTTTCTTCTGGAGCGTTGTCAATTTGATCAAACGCTTTAAAATCAGCCAAACCTCTATCTGACAAAACCTTTGTAATTGCCGCAGTTAATGTTGTTTTACCGTGGTCAACGTGACCAATAGTACCAATATTAACATGGGGCTTATTACGTTCGAATATATCTTTTGCCATAGCAAATACTCCTGAAATCGCTAAAAAGCACTAATTATTTCTTTCCCAAAACTTCTTCTTCTACATTCTTAGGCATCTCTCGATAGCATTCAAATTCCATTGAATAACTAGCACGACCCTTAGTCAAGGAACGAAGCGTAGTAGAATAACCACCTAACATTTCGTTAAGAGGAACCTCCGCTCTGATTACTTGCTGCCCCTTACATTTTTCTTCCATTCCAAGAATTCTACCTCTTCGTGAGTTTAAGTCACCCATAACATCACCAACGTATTCATCTGGAGTATCAACTTCAACCTTCATAATTGGTTCAAGTAATGTAGGATTTGCAATCTTCATACCCGACTTTAAAGCCATAGAAGCCGCAACCTTAAATGCCATTTCTGAAGAGTCAACATCATGATAAGACCCATCATAAACAGACGCTTTAATATCAACAACAGGGAATCCCCCAAGGATACCTGTGGTGATAGCTTCTTCAAGCCCTTTTTGAATTGCAGGAATATATTCCTTTGGAATAGTACCACCTACAACCTTATTTTCAAATTCAAAACCCTTACCTCTTTCTAAAGGCTCAAGCTTTAACCAAACGTGACCATACTGACCACGACCACCAGACTGCTTAATATATTTACCTTCAATATCAACTGACTTCTGAATAGTTTCTTTATAAGCAACCTGTAATTTACCTTGCTCAACATCAACTTTATGTTCACGACGCAAACGATCAACTTGAATTTCAAGATGAAGCTCACCCATACCAGAAATAACTGTTTGACCAGTTTCTTCATTATAAAGCAACTTAAAAGAAGGATCTTCTTGAGTCATCTTACGCAAAGCTGTAATCATCTTTTCATAATCACCCTTTTCTTTTTGCTCAACAGAAGAAGAAATAACAGCAACTGGAACATCAATATTTTCAAGCAAAATAGGAGCTTTAATATCAGTTACAGTATCACCTGTTTTAACATCTTTAAGACCCACCAACGCAACAATATCACCCGCTTCAACAGATTGTATTTCTTCACGCTTATTAGAATGCATTCTAACCAAACGACTTACACGTTCTTTATTACCGGTTGTTGCGTTTAATACATACGAACCAGCAGTCAAACTACCCGAATAAACACGAACATACGACAAAACACCAACAAAAGGATCCGTCATAATTTTAAAAGCCAATCCAGCAAAAGGAGCTGATGAATCCGGAGCCCTTGTTTCTTCTGCCCCAGTAACAGGATTTTCACCTACCACAGGAGGAACATCTAAAGGACTTGGCAAATAATCAAGAACAGCATCCAACATAGGCTGAATACCTTTGTTTTTGAATGCTGTACCACAAAAAGCAGGGAAAACTTCCCGCTTTAACACACCTTTACGAAGAGCAGCTTTAATCTCTTCAATTTCTATTTCTTTACCATCTAAATATTTTTCAGCCAACGCATCATCAAAATCTGATGCACGCGCAATAATTGCATCTCGCAATTCCGCAACCTGATCCCCATACTCAGCAGGAACATCCCCCCACTGAACATCAAGACCTTTATCATCACTATAAAAAACCGCTTTATTGGTCAAAACATCAACAATACCTTTAAAGTTTTCTTCGGTCCCTATAGGAATTTGCATAGCCAAAGCATTACCATTCAATCGCTCATTGACGTCTTTTACCACCTTGAAATAATCCGCACCAATACGGTCCATTTTATTTACAAAAATAATAGAAGGCACATTGTAACGAGTCGCTTGCCTCCAAACAGTTTCTGACTGAGGCTGCACACCTGCAACACCACAAAACACAGAAACCATTCCATCAAGAACACGAAGCGACCGACCTACTTCAATAGTAAAATCTACGTGACCAGGAGTATCAATAATGTTGACATGATAACCCTTCCAAGAACAAGAAATAGCAGCAGATTGAATAGTAATCCCTCGCTCTCTCTCTTGCTCCATCCAATCCATAACCGCTTCCCCTTCATGCACTTCACCAATCTTATGAGAAACGCCTGTATAAAAGAGAATACGTTCTGTAACAGTAGTCTTACCTGCATCAATATGAGCAGCAATACCTATATTTCTAAATTTACGTAAATCAACGCTCATAAAATCCTCGCCTTACCATGCATAATGGGAGAATGCACGGTTTGCTTCTGCCATTCTATGAACATCAACTTTTTTCTTAACAGCAGCGCCACGACCCTCATATGCTTCAAACAACTCTTGAGCCAATCTCTTACCCATAGTTTTATCAGCACGAGACCTTGCAGCAGCAATCAACCAGCGAATCCCCAAAGCATTTGCCCTTGCAGGACGAACTTCAGCTGGGATTTGATATACGCTACCACCAACACGGCGAGGTCTAACTTCGATAGTCGGAACAACATTTTCAAATGCTTTATAAAACATTTTCAAACCTTTTTCCGCATCTCCATTATTTTTTTTAACAAGGCCATCCAAAGCTTCATACACAATGGTACGAGCAACAGACTTTTTACCTTCTTTCATAACAACATTGATAAACTTCTGAACCAATTCAGAGTTGTACTTTAAATCAAGCCCAATGTCTCTTTTAAAATTAACTGACTTACGTCTTGGCATATAACAAATCCTTACTTAGAATCTTTTTTAGGTCTCTTAGCACCATAAAGCGAACGAGACTGCCTTCTTTTTTCAACACCAGAAGCATCAAGCGTACCACGTACAATATGATATTTAACACCCGGCAAATCTTTTACTCTACCACCACGAACTAAAACAACAGAGTGCTCCTGCAAGTTATGTCCTTCACCAGGTATATAAGCAGTAACTTCAATTCCTGTTGTTAACTTAACACGAGCAACTTTACGCAATGCCGAGTTAGGTTTTTTAGGAGTTGTTGTAAAAACACGTGTACATACACCTCTAATTTGAGGGCATGCTTTAAGAGCAGGGCTCTTAGATTTATATTTAACCTTGTCTCTTCCATTTCGGCAGAGTTGATTAATTGTAGGCATACTATCCCATTCGCAGTAAAAATTAACCTTAAAATTCACAAGAAACTAACAAAACCTTAATTCTGAATATTTTTAATAACCACAGCCTTGAAGGGCTTAAACAAAACTTTGTCAAAGGTTCAATGGGTATTTTACCCTTTTTCTATTTTTTTTCAAGAAGAATAACCGGAAAGATCATCTCCATCAATTTTTTTATGATTATGCAATTATTTTTAAAAATTAAACTTTATATATAACAATCGTATTTTCAGCTTAATCAGTTCATAGACGATACTATAAAAGATTGTTAGTATTAAAAAAATTTTTTTTAATACTTTAATTAAGGATTTCTTAATGATGATACTTGATATTTTATCTTTAGCCTATCTAAAACTTCCATATTTAATTGCAGGCGTTCTTGGCGTAGGAACCGTTATAACAATTCATGAATTTGGTCATTTTATTTTTGGAAAATTATTCAATGTTCATATTCCTGAATTTTCTATTGGAATGGGCCCAAAAATTTATAGTAAAAAAATAGGTGAAACCACTTTTTGTATTTCAGCTATTCCTGTTGGAGCTTATGTAGCAGCAGATCAAGATCCTGAAACAGCTGGTGGGTATCATAGAACTATTCAATCAAAAAAGTACTGGCAAAAATTCATTATTGTATCAGGAGGCGTTCTTTTTAATCTTATATTTGCATATTTACTCCTTATTGGATTATCTATGCGAGGGGTTCCTGCAAGCCCTCTTTTAACAGGAGATCATATAATAGAAAAAGTTATTCCTCATTCAGCAGCGTATAAAGCTGGAATTATTGAAGGGGATAAAATTATAGCAATAGACAATATATCAGTTGAAAAAAATGTTGAAAAATTATTAGAAATAATCTCTGAAAATCCTCATAAAACAGCAAACTTAATTGTCCTAAGAAATAAAGAATTACTCACGTTACCTTGCACATTTAATACGCATAACGATGACGAAACAAAAGGATCAATAGGAATTCATATTGCTTTTTCTGGAATACACCCAACTACATTTACTCATGCAATAATCCAAGCGGAATCCTTACTTAAAATGCTTGTTATTAAAAATATAAAACAAATTAAAAATATCTTTATTAAAAAATCAGCAAAAAATCTCGCTGGCCCATTAGGTATGATACATTTAGCAATTGATAGCGCTAGTAAAGGAATGGTTTTTTTACTTTTATTACTTGTTCTTATAAATGTAGGCCTTGCTGTTTTAAACATAATACCTCTGCCTATTCTTGACGGAGGACATCTTCTTATCTACACAATAGAAGCTATTATAGGAAAACCAATACATGAAAAAATTCAAGCAATAATTAGTTATATAGCTATAGGCTTATTTGCTTTACTTTTTATCTATTTAACATTTCAAGACACCATTAGAATTTTTTTTAGTTAAATAAAATTCCTAGTTCAATATAAAAAAGGTTCTTAATTGAGAACCTTTTTTATAGTAAATAATATTAAAACTAACTAGACATATAATATTTATCCAAAAACAACTCCCATTTTAAATTTTGAAGTTGATCCTCAAATGCAGCAATTTAATCTGAAAATTTTGATACAAGATATGAAAATTCTAAGTCCTTTAAAAAAATTTTTAGCTCTAAATAACAAAATTTTTCTATTATCCACTTCAATGAACTATATAATCTTTTATAAAAATGATTATCAAATTTTAAATCTCTATTAAATAATAATTTTTTCATATCTTTAACGATCTCTACACACTGCTTTTTTATTCTATTTATAGAATTTTAAAAATTTTAAATTCATTATATAAATAAAAAAAGACCCCTGAAAACCAGGGGTCTTTGACTTTAAATCTATAATATAAATATTATAAGCCAATTTGCGCTTCATGAGGATGCTCAGTTCCTGTATAAACACGCAAATATTTTGCTATAAACTTTTTTAATCTATTTTTAGGCAACATACCTTCAACAGCATGTTGAATCAAAAAAGTAGGATGTTTTGCTAACATATCTTTAGCAACAGTTTCTTTTTTACCACCCATATAACCACTTACGCGAATATATGTTTTATCATCCATTTTAGTACCAGTTAATACTACATGCTCAGCATTAATTACTACTACATAATCACCACTTGCTGTATGAGGTGTATAAGTAACCTTATTCTTACCACGAAGAAGGTCTGCAATTTCTGTTGCAATTCTACCTAATACTTTACCTTTTGCATCAATAAGATGCCATTTTGGCTGACGATCTTCTACTCGTAAGAAAAACGTTTTATTCATTGTCATAAAAAAATACCTTTTAACTGTCTATAAATTTTTTAATGCTCTCAGCTTTAATGAACGGATAGGACTTACATTACGATAAAAATAGATTTTGGTCAAATACAAACATAAAGTTTCTATCGATTTATAAAGACTATTCTTGTCAAAATATTAATTTTTTTCTTCAAATTCTGGAAAAAAACTATCATCCATATTTTTTACAGAACTATCAGACTCTTTTTCTGAGTTACTACGCATAAGCTCTTCTATTTCACCAGTTGTTTTAGGAAAACTTTCGCTTAAACACATAGCTTCACCATCAACAATCCAATACATATCTTCAATTCTAATGCCAATTTTTTCTTCTGAAATATAAATACCTGGCTCGATAGTAATAATATCTCCTTTTGCAAGAGGCCTTTTCGCATCTCCTACATCATGCACATCAAGCCCTATAAAATGTCCTATTGCATGTGGAAAATATTTATCATATCCACCTTTTTCTTTAAGAAATTCACAAGCAAGATGGTGTAGCGACTTTGAGGGAACCTCAGGATTATTAAGCCACATGCCAGGTTTAGCAGAAGCAGCTATAAAGTCCTGAGTTTCAAGAACAATATCATATAGTTCTTTTTGTCGCTGCGTAAAAACACCCGAAATTGGATATGTACGAGAAATATCCGCACAATATCTTTTAAAACTTGCTCCAATATCAATCACTACTAAATCCCCCTGAAGCATTACTTGATCATTGTCAACATAATGCAAAACAGTACTGTTTTTACCTGATCCAACTATACTAGCAAATGCAGGAACAGTTTGCCCTTCAGTAAAAATATAATTAATCGCAGCATTAACATCTGATTCTCGTTTACCTGGTTGTATAACCCCAGCAGCTGCCTCATGGGCAGTTATTGTAACTTCTATAGCTTTATATATGTTTTTCAACTCTTGTTGATCTTTTATTCTTCGAAGTGAGGCACTTAATAAGCTAATATCAATAATTCTTTCACGTAAAGAAGTAATAGCTAAACAGAGTCGTTCAATAACAAAACGAACATCATCGGACGCATCTTCTACGACAATAAAAACATGTTCATCAACATCTAAAGCTTGATTAATAACATTTATAATATTTTTATAAATCGCTATTGATCCAAATATATCAAGCGAATAACCTTTAATTTTTTCTCCTAAAGGTAACCGCTCTGCAATACCTATATGCTCAAAAATTTCAGAATTATATGAGTCTGAAACCCACAAAGTACGAGAACTTTCATAAGAAGGCTCATACAATACAGCATTATTTTCATTTTCATAAAAAATAACGCCTGGTTCTTGAATACCTACAAAATAAAAAAATGTACTATCTTGATAAAAAGGCTCTCTTGTTTTTTCTAATCCCCCAAAAAATAATATTGGACCTTTTTTATCAGGATACTTTTCTTTTATAAGCACCTTAAGAGCTGCACGTCTTTTAATTCTTTGATTACATTCATCAAGCGATAATTTAATCACCCTTTCCTCCCTTAATATATTAAAAAGGCCTTCTTTCAAAAAGCGCTTTATAAACTGTTAATTTATCCATTAATTCTATGCTTGAACCTACAGGAATACCACGAGCTAAACATGAAATTTTAACTTCTAAAGCCTTTAGTTTTCGAGCAATATACGCAGCAGTAGCTTCTCCTTCTGGTGTTTGATTTGTAGCTAAAATAACTTCTTTAACCTCACCAGAAATTCTTAACATAAGTTTTTCTATGGAAAGATCCTCTGGACCAATACCATCAAGAGGAGAAATCGCCCCCCCAAGAACATGATATAATCCTTTATATCCTTCTGTTTTTTCTATAGTTAAAAGCTCTTGCCACGTTTCTACTACACAAATTATTGTTGTATCTCGCTTTGCATCATCACAAAAAACACAAAGTTTATTTCGCTCTCGCCAAACACAACAAATTGGGCATAAAATAATAACCTCTCGAGCTTCTTGTAAAGCAGAAACAAATGAATGTATCTTTACATCTTCTGCTGTTAAAAAATACGTTACAACTCTATATAAATTTTTTGATGCTAAGTAAGGCACCTGTTGTAATGTTTTACATAACTGAGCGAGCGTTGGAACTTTTTCTATCATAATCCAAATGCCCTTTGCACGCGAATCTGAATAATATGGAGAATAGTATTAAATAAAAGATATAAGCCCAAACCAGAAGCTATAATTGTTCCGACACCACCCATAACCAAACCTATTATTAATGGCCATAAAACACCTCTAACACCTTTGGTATTTTTTTGATTAAGAAAGAATGAAAAAACAAAACTAATAAACATTAATAATGGGAGTAAATAATAAGTATCAGGAATTGATAAATCTTTAATCCATAAAAAAGGTTGTTCATATAATTCAAGAGAATTGCGCAAAGCACCTTGCAATCCTAATAAAAAAGGCATTTGAATAAATTGAGGCAAACAACCTCCTAACATAGTCATTCCATTTTTTAAAGCATGCTCTGCTTTAGCTTGATTTAAAAGCTCCGGATTGTCTTTATACTTTTTTTCTAAATATTCTAAACGTTTTTGACTTTCCTGAAACTCTCTCATTTTCTGATCGCCACGAAACGTAAAAGGAAGCAAAAGCAACTTTAAAAACAATGTTGCTAAAAGAATGGCATAACCATAATTATGAGTATAAGAATCACAATATTTTAAAAAGCTTAACATTGGTTTAGTCACAAAAGAAAACCACCCATAATCAAGAATCTTTTCCAAACGAGAATCTACTTGAATTAAAGGTTCTAATTCTTTTGGACCAAAATAAAAACTCATATCCCATGTTGTATCTTCAACAACCTCTTTGCCTTCTAAATAAGAAATAACTGAATGATTAATAGCATCAACGCGATATGCATGATATGCCTGCTCTTGAAGCTTTTTTGAATAAGCTCTTTCAACAAATTTATTTTGATCTTTGATCATTGCACATAAAAAATATTTATTATCTGATCCGTATATTTCTGGATGCATATATCCTTGATCTTCTATAATTTTTACTGCTGGAGTAATAATCATTTTTCCTGCTTTAGTACAAGCAATAGAATTAATTGAATCATATTCTCCTAACTCTCTAAGCGCTGGGCTTGACCAGATAACACGAGGACGCATGCTCTTTTTTGGTTGCAATGTTAAAGAAAAATCAATAACAAAAGTATCTTTATAAACAGTAAATTTTTTAATAATTACACCTTGATCAGAATGCCCTTTATAAGTCAAAATTACTCTATTATTTAATTCCTCACGGTCCACTAAATCATACTCAAATGGAGTATTTGAATCTAAAGCTACCATAAAAGGCATATATTGCTTTTCACTAAAATAATCTTCTTTCCAAATTGTAAAAAGCTGCTTTCTGTCACCAGAAAGTTTACGTGTAAATACAGCATCTATTAAAGTTGCTCCATGCGATGAAAATGAAAATTCAGCAACATCTGTTTGTACCTTAGTTACAACAGAATCATGATGAGATTTAGAAAAATCAACATCAAAATTTAATGGTTCTTCTGAAATTTTTGAAACTTTTTGACTTGCTGTAAACGTTCCCTCTTGTTGTTGTGGTTTAAAATAATTCATAACCATACCCAGCAAGAAAACTATCCCTGCTAAAATAATTGCTCGCTTAAAACCTTCATGAACCGAAGCAATTAAATTTTTTCTGGTTGGTCCAAAAAACCAATTTAAAATAGATCCAAAAAGACCCCAAAAAACAATACTGGCAACAAAATAACTTATAGAAACATCAGAACCTAAAAAATACATACGAACCCTTTAATTAAAAATTATGAATGGATGCGTTAATTTTAATTCACTGCTGAAATTATAAAAAAGGATAAAAACATCATCATATTTGAAAGTGAAACCAGGCTAATTGTAACAACAAAGAAGAAGTTTCGCTACTTAGAAATTAAAAGCTTGTTCTTTATAAGAAAGTTTTAATTTAATTTTTTAAAAAAAATGAAATTTCAAATTATGATTTTATAGGTATAAAAACCCTTCGTCAGCAAACAATGTAAAATACTTTAATACTCTTTAAAGAAAATCTCTTTACTTTTTTTTATGTAAACTGTTACTTCAACTATAATTAATAAATTAAGAAAGGTTTTATTATAAAGGGTCAGAATGAAGATGCAAAAACGACAATTTCGCATCGGAGAACTTGCAAAAACACTGGGTGTTGAACAATTTGTTATAAGATTTTGGGAAAAAGAATTTAGATTTAATGCGCACAGATCAGAAGGTGGCCAAAGATTTTACAGTGAAAAAGATCTTCTACGATTTAAATTCATTAAAACATTACTGTACGAACAAGGCTTTACTATTGCAGGTGCAAAAAAGCAACTCTCTTCTAACAAAAAAGACGACACTATAATTGGCTCTCACAAAACATCAATTATTTCTGAAAAACCTACTGTAACAATACTTACAGAATTGCATAATTTAAAAAACAAACTTTTATTATTGAAAAATATGCTTTCACAATAAATCAATATAAAAAATATTAGTTTAACCGTATATCCTAAAGGAGTTTGTTATGGATATCGCAACTTTACGTTTACTAGTGCTACCATTATCAGCATTTGTATCATTTTCTATTGGTCTTGCAGGAGCAGGCGTTAATATTCTTAAACATGTACGTCTCGAAAGCGCAAAAAAAGGGCTTGGTATTGCAGCTGGCATTTGCGGACTTTTAGCTATCATATTTTATTTAATGGACCCACAAGATCCTGTTTTTTTACAATTCCATACAGACAGGCATATTTTTAATCTTATAACAGCTCTCGGATGCTCTGTTATAGCTCTTTGCGCAGGTGTAGAATCTTTTGGAATTAATGTTCTAAAAATTACTCACCTAACTCATGCTCGTAAACTTCTTGAATTTGCAGCTGGTGTAATTGGTGGTTATGGATTAATTCTTTATTTTAAATAATGAATTAAATTGTAAAAAAAGAAGGCTCTGATAAAAACAGAGCCTTCTTTTTTTACATAAATTTTTTACATAATTTTTTTTTTAAATTACTATTTAATAGTAAATTTCCTCTATTAAAAATAAATTTCATACGTGTAAGCAAACAATATATGTATAAAGAAAAAACACACTTTCATTTTATGGGTATTGGCGGAATAGGAATGAGTGGCATTGCCAAAATTCTTATTCAAAAAGGATATGTTGTTTCTGGATGTGATACTAATCATGACCAAAAAAGCATTGTAGATCTAATTCAACTTGGATGCACTATTGCACCCTATCACAATAGCGATATATGCTTACAAAATTCTATTAATTTTTTAGTCTATTCAACCGACATATCTTCAGAGAATCAAGAATTTATACATGCAAAAAATTTACAAATTCCAATTATTCACAGATCTCTTGTCCTTGCTGAACTTATGCGGCAATCATTTTCTATTGGGGTGGCAGGATCACATGGGAAAACAACTACTACATCATTAATATCTCACATTTTTTTAGAAAACAATCTTGATCCTACAGTAGTCGTAGGTGGATATCTTAAAAAGATAAACTCTAACGCTCATTATGGAAAAGGAAAATTCCTTATAGCAGAAACTGATGAAAGTGATCGATCTTTATTAAACCTTAATCCAATGTTTGCAATACTGACATCTATAGATATTGAACACATGAACACTTACAAAAACTTACACGATGTAATTTCAACTTTTAACATTTTTTTAAACAAACTTCCTTTTTATGGAAAAGCGTTTGTATGTATAGATGATCAAAATATTGCATCTTTATTACCACTTACTCAAAGTAATTATATTACATATGGTTTTTCAAATAAGGCAGATTTTCAAATTACTAAAATTTTTCTTGAGAAAAAAAATACAACCTATTCACTTTTCATAAAAAAAACACAAGAAGCTCACATTGTAAAACTTTCAATTCCAGGAGAGCATAATGCTCTTAATAGCGTTGCTGCTTTAGCAGTTGCCCTTGAAGCAAATATTCCTATATCAAATGCGATTGATTCACTTTCTCATTTTGAAGGAGTTGATAGACGATTTACCTATAGAGGAACTTATAAAAATATAGAAATTTTTGACGATTATGGTCATCACCCTACAGAAATTATCTGCACATTAAAAAATGCAGTTAGACAAGCAGATTTAAAACCTCTTACTGTCATCTTCCAGCCTCATCGCTATACAAGAACAGAAAGCTTATGGGATGACTTTATTACTGTTTTCCTTAATACAAAAATAAATCATTTAATAATCACAGATATTTACAGTGCAGGGGAAAAATCAATAACAAATATTACAAGCAATAAGCTTGTTGAAGAAATTCGTAAACATAATCCTTCATTTACAGTTGATTATGTTCCTTATGAAGATAACCATGCTTCACTTATATCTTACATTCAAAAAAATATACCCGATTCTGGTGTATTGCTTCTTCAAGGAGCAGGATCTGTAAGCAAAATAACTCGTTCTTTATTATAGAATAAGCTCTAAAACAATCTTTTCGAGCAAACTATTGATCACAGTAACCTATATATCTTACCTTATAAGAGAATGGTTATAAAAAAGTTGATTAAATGGAGATTGTTATGAAGAAGAATATAAAGCTGCTGCTTGCAATGGCAATTTTGTCACTATCATCAATGCTTATAATTTATAAAAAAATTGATTATTTTAAACTTCAAAACTTAAAATCATGTTTCTCATGCAACAATCAAGATAATAAAAAAATTTACAATAAAAATGCTTCTTTAAGCACTATAAAAAAAAGAAGACGCCCAAATTGTGCTGCAAATTATATAAAACAAGAAAATAAACAAGAAGCCCAATTAAAAATAAATAAAGAAGAAAATAAAAAAAATAAAGAGCGATCAATATACAGAAAACAATATGGTCAAAGATTTAAAAAACGATCTGATCAAAAAACAATTCGGCAAAATAATAAATAATATATAAATAAAAAGGGGGTTTTATCTGTGAATAAAAAAATAAAAATCATAAGTATATTATTAATAAGTTCATCGATTTATGCAGAAGAAATGAATCAACAAACGTTACAAAACTTTGATATACAATTATCTCTTATGACCAATAAATTACATGATATTGATGAAAAATTAAATATGCTTTTTGATGGTCTTAATCCATTAATTATGATACTTAACAAAGAAAATATACGTCACCAAGAATCATATCCCACAATTCAACCATCAACTAATCTTGCTTCAACAATAAATCATAAATTATCTCTATCAACTGAAAATCATGCAATTATAGAAGAACCCTCCCAAGAAGATCATGATTCTGCTTTAATAGACAACGATCCTACAACAATTGATGCTATGCCTCTAGAAGATGAAGCAACTCAGAATGCAGCAGCTATTACCACAGAAAATAATGAAGCTCCTGTACAAGAATTTCAAGAGCAACAGCAACCAGAAACTGCTCAGCCTCTTATGAATGAAATAAACAATATGCCAAACGAAACTGAAAACGAATTACCAAAAGAAGCAACTGTCTTAGGAGAAAACACTGCTACAGTAATGTAATTTTTAAAAATAAAATGGAGGTTACGCAATGAAACTAAAAAAAATAATAAATTTACTCACAATTCTTATACTTTTACCATGCACTAATTTAGAAAGTAGGGGTGGTGGATTTGGAGCTGGTTTTGCAGGTGGTATGTTTGGAGGAATGATGGGTGGTGCAATGATGAATGCAGGATCTCGTCAACAACGAACAGTTATTGTTGTAAATGGCAATGATGCAGAATCAGCAGAAGTAATAAAACCTAAACAGAAAAAACAGAAAAAACAGAAAGGACAAAGAAAACAAAGAAAACAAAGAAAACAAAGAAAACAAAATGATGACGATAATATGGAAGATAACAATTAAATATTAGATTTATAACGGATAAACCCCATGAAAATTAATATTTTATATATCACATTATTTTATTTGGTTTTTGGAATATTTAACTTAACAAAAACCATATGCACTAACAATGAAAGATGTGATTTTCATGGAGGTAATATTCGTAGACCAAGTCTAGTTAATGACGCTTTATATTTAAATCCATGCTGTTATAAAACAAAAAATTATGAACCATGCAGCGCACAAACAACTTATATTTTAATATATAAAAAGAAAAAAAAAGGGGAAAAAAGAAAGGGTAGCAATGAATAAAAAAATAATTAAGATTCTTTACTGCATATTACTTTCGTACAGTTATAATTTGATATCTGCTTCTAATTGCTCTACTCCAGGAGCTATGTCAGCTCCTTTAGTCGTTTCTACTATACCAGTGGAAGGACTTCCTGAAAATATAACTGTTGCTCATGATTACGTTGCAAATGATAATGTTTTAGATTGTTTTCATTATCTACTTGATATATCAGGATCTATGAAAAAACCAGATACAAAAGCATATGATGATAAAAAATTATTTTTTAACAAAATTCGTGCAGCTCTTAATAATTTATTAATTGCACTCAGTACACCAGGATTTACAGCTTATTTAGAAGCTCGAGATAAAGGCAGAAAAAATGCTCAAAATCCTCAAGATCTTGCAAGCAATTTTGCCAACGCTTATACCACTAATCAATCTGATGCTGATTTAGTAAGAACATATGTACAAGAACTTATTGTTGCATTCACAACAACATTTAATTATGAAATGCTCGTAGCCACACTTGGTGAAAATAGTGAAATAACATTAAGAAAAAGACTCATTCCTGTGATTAATATTCTTATGAAACTGCTTGAGTGATATTAAATATAAGAAATTGTAATATCTACAAATACAGATGTAGCATTTTTCCAAAAACTTTTATTCTTCTTTAAAGATAAAACCGCATATTTATGCGGTTTTTTTGCAAATATTAAAGAAGAATCTGCATCACTATAAAAAAGTACAACACGCCAACCAAATTGCACTAAATCATTTTTATAAAAAGAAAGAACATCATCATAAGAATTTGATGATACATAAGTAATATGTCGATTATTATTATTATCAAAAGATTGATTAAAAGATACAGCTCCCAAAACAACTGGTATATCAGTTAAATGAGCTTGAATACTTTTTTTTGAAGTTTTTTGCGATAATGAATAACTAACTTTAGAATTTTCAAAGTTAGAAACTTGAAGGCGTAAAGCTTTTAAATCTTGTGAAGGAGAAACAAGAGCTCCTCCTTCACTATTATTTATTTCTACTTTAGAGGCCTTTGATTCTTTATCTTTCTTATCATTACGATGTAAACATCCTGATAAAAAGACAAGACCAAACAAGAAAAGGAAATTCATTACATCTATATTCTTGAATTACTCTGCAGTAGAGTTACTTGTCACAGAAGCAACTTCAGCAACATCAGATTGCATCTTAACATTTATATTTTTTGCAGCGGCTTCTTTTTGACGAGCTTTTGCTTCTTTTGTCAAAATCTTTTCTTTTACGCGAGCTGATTTACCAATACGATCACGCATATAATAAAGTTTCGCTCTACGAACATCGCCCTTACGCAAAACTTCAATTTTTTCAATAACTGGTGAATAGTAAGGATAAATTCTTTCTACAGCTACAGCATCTGCTCCAATTCTACGAACAGTGAATGTGCTTGAAGCTCCATTATTATGAATTGCAATAACGTCACCTTCAAAAATCTGCGTTCTCTTTTTTGTTCCTTCAACAATCCATTGAGAAACTTCAATAGCATCCCCAATTTCAAATTTTGGAAAATTTCTTTCAACAACCCCAAGGTCGCGAATTGTTTCTCTTGTAAGCTTAATAGCTTTCATAAGGCATTCCTTTACTGTTTGATCTTTACTGCTTGTTTTTCAGTAAAATATTTTTCTTTTACAAAGAGTTTTTAGTATATAACAAAAGCATTCATCTGACTAGTCTGATGTAAAGCTATATTTACCTAACCAACGGTCAAAAATAATAGCCGCAGCTGACCTAACTGAAAGATGATTAAAATCTGAAAAGCCCTCCAAAGGCCCTAACAAATAATCGCAACGCTTAATGAGCTCAGAACTTAACCCTTGAGCTGTCCCAAAAATAAATAATACAGGCCTTTCTCGAGACCATACAAGAGCTTGATCATTATATGAAATAGGAACACAACCATGAACATTTTTTGCAGAAGTTCCAATAATAACGGGTTTTACACCTTCTTTTATTTCTATAGCAGAAATAACACTTTCTAATGAATCTTTAAGCTCAACTTTTGAAACAGCATCAGCACGATTATGATTATAAGCAACCCCAGATTCATCCCAAAACTGCAAAATTTTAGTTACAATTTTTTGCTGATCTACAAGAGGAGTTACTACAAAATAATTTTTAATTCCATAAGTTCGAGCAGATCTTGCAATATCATGAACATCTATAGAAGTTACAGAAGAAGTCCCAACCACTTGCTGAACCATTACCTGACTATGCATAAGAACACAATAATGTGATGGTATAAATTTAGCTACCCGATCAGAATCTTTCTTAGTTACACAATGAGAACGAACCCATGAAAAATGATCTTTAACAGAATATTTAATTGCATAGTCTGTACGCCATTTTTCCATTTCAGCATGATTGCCATTTAAAAGCACCTCAGGAATAGATCTATCTCTCCACACCCGCGGAGCCGTGTAAGTTGGGAAATCTATAAACGGACCAGAAAAAGAATCTTTAATAACAGACTCTTGTCGGCCAACAACACCTGGAATATATCGCAACAAAGCTTCAAGTATTGTCATAACAGGCAAATCTCCACCCATTAAAACAAAATCACCTAAAGAAATTTCAATATCAGCGTATTCATCATGAACTCGTTGATCAATTCCTTCGTAACGCCCAGAAAAAAAAGCTATATGTTTCTTTTCTTTTAATACTTCAGCCAACTCAAAAGCCATTTTTTGATCAAATTTTTTACCTTGAGGCGTCAAAAATATTTTAAAAGCTTCTCCATGCACTGCTTCTTGATTATTAATCGCACGTTCCACAACTTCTGGCCTAATAACCATTCCAGAACCATGCCCAGCAACAGGACCGTCTATATGCTCTTTTGGCTGACAAAAAGAAGAGAACGCCTGAACATCAAAAAAAACTTTTGCTTGTTCATGCGCTCTTTTTATTAAACTTGTTTGCAAAAACTCTGTATAGAGATTTGGGAAAACAGTTAGAATTGAAACTTTCATAAGCTCATTATTCTTGAGCTACAGCTGCCTCTTGTTGAATTTCAGCTTTTTTAGCTTTTTTTACAACCGGAGCCACTACTTTTGTTTCTACGCCCGACGAACGCTTATGCTGACGCTGTAATTTTACAACTGTCGCACTCATCTGAGCACCTTTTTCAACCCATGATTGAATTTTTTCAGCATGAAACTGAACTAATTCACCTGAAAGTGGGTTATATGTGCCAAGATTTTCTAAAAAAGCGCCATCTCTTTTACTGCGTTTGTCTATTGCGACTATTCGATACATAGGAGCTTTTTTCTTTCCCATGCGAGCGAGTCGTATACATACTGCCATGCATTAATCCTTCTAAAACGTTTTTAAGCTCAAATACAAGAAACATAAGTGTAGCACACATTGCAAATATCGCAAGTATCGATATAATCAATACGTTATCTTTTTATTTTACAGCTTATTTTTTATTGAATATCACCATCAAAATAGAGGGCTCTATGACAAAACCATTGTTTTACGACACTCAGCTTCATCCAAAAACACTTCTTATTGCCGTCGATGCTCCTTATACCAAAGCAGCGAATATTCAAACCTATTTTGATGAATTTTTACACCTTGTAGAATCTAATGAAATTCCGTACGAAAATATTATTTATGTAAAATTACGATCAATTGATAAAGGCCATTTTTTTACCAAAGGAAAAATGGAAGAAGTCCAAGCCCTTTGTGACGCTGAAAAATATGAAGAGATTATTATTTCTGATCAATTAACACCACTTCAAGAACGTAACTTAAGTGAACTTTTAAACGCAAAAGTTTTTGATCGAACTCAACTTATTTTAGAAATTTTTGAAAAATCTGCTCATTCAGCAGAAGGAAAAATGCAAGTAGCTATTGCTCTTTTTAAACATCAAAAATCACGAGTAGCCGGAAAAGGTATTCTTATGAGCCAACAATCTGGCCGTATAGGGAACAAAGGACCAGGAGAAACTGCAAAAGAAAGAGAGCTTCGCCACTTAGAAGAGCAAGTAAATCGTCTTCAACGTCAACTCAAAGATATACAAAAAAATCGCGACACACGTGCAAAACAAAGAATTGTTAATAATGTTTTTCAAATTTGCCTCATTGGTTACACCAACTCAGGGAAATCAACCATTATTAATCAATTAACTAAAGCTGATGTTCTTGCAGAAGACAGACTTTTTGCAACACTTGATACTACTACACGAGAAATTTTTATTGATGGCAAAAAGAAAGGTGTTATATCTGACACCGTTGGATTTATTCAACAACTTCCGCATTTACTTATTGATGCTTTTAAATCAACACTAAGCGAATTGAAACATGCTGATTTACTTCTTCACATTGTTGATATGGCAGATCCTGACTGGGAAAATCATATTCATGTTGTTCATGAAATCTTAAACGATCTTGAAGTTCATAAACCTATGCTTTATGTATTTAATAAGGCTGACATGCCCGAAGAATTGCATGCACCTAAAATATTGCGCGAAAAATATTACCCAAGTGTTGTTATTAGTGCAAAAAGCAAAGAAGGAATCGAGCCTCTTATTGAAGCATTAAGAAATTATCAAAAATAAATATTTTTACATACTTGACTTTATTCAAAGACAAAGTTAGAAAACACAGGCATCTATAATTTTATTTCATAAAGGAGTATTTATGAATGCCTTACAAACTTATCTTTGTATAACTTTACTCATACCATTTTTAAATAATGGAGCAAACAAAGAAAGGCAATTTTTTGAAAAGAGAAAGAAAGAAAAAACTGCAATTCAATCAGCCACAAAGACAATAGAACTTGAGTGTACACCAGCAACATCAGAACCATTACAAGAGTCACTAGAAAGACAAGAAAGTTTTGAATTAGTTGATCCTTCTCAAGAACAAAGCTCACCAAAAATAAAATCGTTGCGTGATATTATGTATCAAGACCCTTCACAATATGCAAATTCATATAAAGGAAAAAAACATACAATAAATACTTCAGAAGAAGGATCTACAGTTTCAGAAGAACAAAAAGAATTTCACAAAAAAAAGCTCGATTCTGTTCTTAAATCTTTGACTGAAAATAAAAAAGTTAAAGAGCTCTCAGAAAAAACCCACGAATTTACAATAAACCCAGTAGAAGGGGTAAGTGATTCTTTAGAATTATTATTTGACAGTAATCCTATCAATACAAATGTTATAGATTTAAGGTCGTACCAACTAACACAAGAACAAAAAGACTGGCTTTTAAATTTAATGCTCGTTTTAAATTTTAAAAAAGATGATATTATTCAAGCGCATAAAACATTAAGAACAAAAGAATTTTTTGATGCACTTGGAAAAATCAGAGAAGAAACAAGAAAATATAAAGACCTTCTTGAAGCACAAAAAAAAACAATTGCTTATGAAATTAAAGCAACTCTTTGTTCATCTGCTAGTCAAAAAGAAACAAGTTCATATATTAATGAAATGAGGATTATACCTTCTTTAAAACTAAATGGACTTACAAAAGAAGCATTTGATACAAAAATAGCAGAAAGAGATGCTCAAGTAATAGAAAATCGTAAAGCCTTAGCAGAAGCAAGAAGATTGTTTATAGAAACATCTATGAACAATCACAGAATTACACGCTATTCAAAACGTCGTAATGATTTACTTGTTAACCTACATGACACCATGTCTTCAGATTTTGGACAAAATACTACATCAATTGCAAAACGATTTGGTTTTTAAAAAATAAAATATTTAAAAAAAATAAAAGGTTGTTTATTACAAATGACCTTTTATTTTTTTACTATTCTAGTATATTTTCTATATAAATTTTTTATTATTTTAAATACAAAGAACAATCTATGAAAAGTAAATTAATTTTAAATATTTTAATTATTTTATGCGTCAATAAATCAAAAGCTTTTGATTTACAAATAAAAAATATTGAAAAAACTTGTAATAATGCATCTTCTAGACTTGTTTTAATAGATAATTCTATTTCTTGTGGAGTTTATAATTATAATAAAACAGCAACTAATATTTTAAGAATTTTAGAATTTAATACATTTCTTAATAACCAATTACAATCTTCTAATAGAGAATTAACCGAAAATGAAACAAAGAGCATCCGTTTATTTCAGACAATATTAAATCAATTTAAAAGCATACATAGTGATTTTTTAAAATAAGTTTATATATGCAATAATATTTATAATTTTTTATTGTATATTTGTTTCTTATAAAATCTTTACTTATCCTAATAAAATTTTGTAGTTATGTAAGAATTAATTTTCAACATACTCAACATAAATTTTGAAATATATGTCGTTTTTATTCCAAAGAGAAGGAAAAGTATCATGAAAATACTTTTTACACTTACCACACTCTTGGCACTACAAAACAGCTACGGATCTAGTAAAAAATTAAAACACTATAGTAACCAATTTAATCACATACATGCACCAGAACCAACTTCAACTGCTTTACCAAAAAAAATATGGGAATCTGATGCAAACCAAAGTAAAGATCAAGGTCCAATTAAAGTAGTTCTTTATAATCAAGAAACCGGTGAAATAATAGGAAACCCTTCTATAAAAAAGACTCCTCTACCAGTACCACCTGCTCCACAATCTACTCCTACCCAGTCAGAAATTAAACCAAAAATTCATAGCCCCTCATTTCAAGTATCTTATGTTTCTAAAACATTAAAAAGTGATTATACATTAGAAAGTGACGATGAAGATGATGCAATATATGAAACAATACATCCTCAATCAGGAGCTTCACAACTATACCCAACACTTCCTCAATCATTACCTATGGCTATACCTTCATCAAGTCGCTCATTTTCTTTAACTACATGTCATGACGAGTCATCAAGTGATTACTCACATACAGATCAATTATTTACCCCTTCTGCACCACCAGCATCTGCAGTTTTTTATTCAACTCCAAAAAAAACACATCAACGACAAAGATCCGCTTCTGATGGAACAATAGAAAAGATATCACATAATACATGCTACGACCCTGCTCCTCCATATTATGAAGATAGTGGACTTAAAAGAACACAAACTAATCCTTTATTAAATTTTACAGAAAAAAAAGCAGAAGAGATTCAAAAAAGTTTAGAACGGTTACAAAAAGATCTTGATGAAAAAATTAAAGAAATAGAAGCTTTAAAAGAAACTCCTTATGAAGACAGACAAGCCTCTTTTTTACAAAGAGTTTTTCTTTCAAGAGAAAAACAAGAAGCTAAATCTTTAAAAAAACAAGATAACGAAAGACAAAAAAAAATTGACCCTTTACAAAATGAAGCTATTAAACTTGCAAGTACTATAGCAGCTATTAAAAAAAAGTTAGGCAAACAATAATTAGACATTATGCATCAAACCATAGTCAAAATTAATACTTAAGTTATACTTCTCACCTATGGAAACAAAAAAAATACATCAACAAAATCTCAACTCCGAACAACAAAAAGCGGTTCTTCACACGCAAGGGCCGCTTTTAGTTATTGCAGGAGCAGGCTCTGGCAAAACACGAGTAATTACTAATCGTATTAGCCATATGATTCTCAATAACTATGTTAATCCAAAAACAATTATTGCTCTTACATTTACCAATAAAGCTGCTCAAGAAATGAAAGAGCGTATTCAACATACACTTAATACAAACCATTCACTTCCGTTTATTGGAACATTTCATTCTTATTGCTTATATTTATTGCGCGTTCATAAAGAGTTACTTCCTTTTAATAATTTTTCGATTTTTGATGAAGATGATAAACATTCACTTCTTACACGACTTTTAAAAAACAGCCCTTTATATAAAAAACAAACAGCTCAGCAATTATCTTATCTTATCTCTAAATTAAAAAATCAAACTCTTAATGAACAAGAGCAGCTTTTATCGATTCAAGATCGTCATGTACATGATATTGTTACAATGTATGAAAAGGAAAAACGGGCAAGTAACTCTTTTGACTTTGATGACCTTCTACTGGAAGGCGCTCGATTATTACAAAAACATGAATCTGTACGCATGTGGCATCATCAATATATTAAACACATTCTTATTGATGAATACCAAGATACTAACCATGTTCAACATGAATTATTAAAATTAATGAGTCTTTCAAAAGAAAAAACTCTTGCTATTGATTCTGTATGTGCAGTTGGAGATGAAGACCAGTCTATTTATTCATGGCGTGGTGCTACTGTTGATAATATTATGCATTTTCAAAATGATTTTAAAGACACAACGCTTATAAAAATGGAACAAAATTATCGTTCAAAAGAGCCAATATTAGAAATTGCAAATACTGTCATAAAAAATAATAATAATCGTAATGAAAAACATTTATGGTCTGATCATAAAGGATCTGATTGTGCAAGAGCATTACAATGCCTTTCTGGATATCAAGAAGCTGACATCATTGCTCGCTATTGTGAATTACTCAATACTACTCAAGAACTAACATCATCAGCTATTTTATATAGAACCCATTTTCAATCTCGATTAATTGAAGAAGCGCTTATAAAATATGGTATTGCTTATACCATTATTGGTGGTATTCGATTTTATGAACGTAAAGAAATAAAAGACATTGTTGCATTTATACGACTCATCAATAACCCATTTGATAAAATAGCATTTAATCGTGTTATAAACTGCCCAGCTCGTGGCCTTGGCGATGTATTTCAAGAGCTCTTTTTAACACACTGGGCACAAGAACCTCTTTTTAATATTCATCAAATAAGTGAAAAACTTTTACAAGAAAAATTAATAACAGGATCAAAAGCAAAAGCTCTTGAATCTTTTTTAAATATTTTTAAAAATATAAAATCAACAGACAACGCACCAGAAGCTGTAGCTGCTGTTATTAATAACAGCAATTATATTGCACATATAAAAGATACTTATGAAAAAAACGAAGCTCAAGAACGCATAGAAAATTTACAAGAATTTTTAAATGCTGCTCATTTTTTTGCAGGACAAGGTAAACCAACATTAGAACATTTACTTAATGAAATATCTTTACTTCAAGAAAAAACTGATAAAGATCAAGGTTCTTCTGGCATAATGCTTATGACAATTCATGCTGCAAAAGGACTTGAGTTTAAGCATGTTATTATAACAGGGATGGAAGAAAATCTTTTTCCATCAAGCAGATCTCTTACATCACAAGAAAATCTTGAAGAAGAACGCCGTCTTTTTTACGTAGCAATTACGCGAGCTCGAAACAATTTGCTTATTACTCATGCAAAATTTAGACAAACTTATGGATCAATGGAAGAACAAATTTCATCACGATTTATTGATGAAATTCCAAGATCATACTGTAAATTTGATTATGCAGGTAATTGGCAAATGTATGAAGTCAAAAACTATTTTTCTGAGTGGTTAAAAATTAATGAAACATCATCTAATGTTCTAACTTTTTCTACCTATCCGCATAAAAAAAGAGATTCCGAAACAATGATGTATCATAAAAATGAAACTTCTACTATTTCGCAATCTCAATCATTACCTGAAAAAAAATCTCTTGGTTTTAAAAAACATCAAACAGTAAAACACCCTAAATTTGGACTTGGCATTGTTCAATCTATTGAACAAAAAACAGAAAAAACACTAATTTCTGCACGTTTTAAAGACGGACTAAAAATTATTGATTCATCTTTTTTAACCATTATTTAAATATTATCAAATAAGGCTGCAACACGAAATCCTTTTAATTGATCATATTGTTGTGTCTCAGAAACATATCTAACAACGGATATTGTAAACAACAAACTTAAAAAAACCGCTGTAAACACAGGAAAACATTGTGATATTGTGCGATTAAAATTTGATATATATCGTATAAATACTTTGCTCATAGCACTCCCTCTCCTTATATATATTTTTTGAATAAAGAGAAAGTCTATCACAAAGCACTTTTCAAAATAAATAATAAGTTGTTAAACATCTATAATAAATATCTAACAACTTATTATTTTTAGTAATTATGGATGTTGTTCTAAAGGGCTATTTTCATCAAAATTAAGTCTTTGAGGTAGAATAGGTCTTGGAATTCTACCAACAAGTTCTCTATGTTCTGCTAAAGCTCTTCTTAAAGCCTCATCTCTTAATCGTTCTTGTCTTTTCAGTGCTGGTGGTTGAGCAGGTGTACCTGTTGTTGGTGGAGTTATAGTACCACTTTGTGGTCGATTATCTAAAGCTAATTGCTCAAATTGCTGGTCTACTGGTCTATGGTTATCAGCAGATATCAAAACTTGACTACTTATCATAATCAATACAATACATACTTTTTTCATACTATTCCCATAATAAATGCATAACTTCTTTAACTTCTATTAATGTTTTTTGTGTTATTTCATTTGCTTTTTGAGTTCCTTTCATAAGAATTTTTTTTACTTCATCAGAATTTTGTTCAAATAATATTCTTTTTTTTCTAATTGGCTCTAAAAACTCTTGCATTACTTCAAGCAAGTAGTTTTTAACTTTCATATCGCCAAGGCCGCCACGTTGATAATGAACTTTAAGCTCTTCTATAAAATTTTGATCTGACCCAAAAGCATCAAGATATTCAAAAACAGTATTGCCTTCTATTTTACCTGGATCTTCTATTTTAATATGAGTAGGATCGGTATACATACCTTTAATTTTTTTAATAACCACATCAGCAGAATCTGAAAGATATAATGCATTACCTAATGATTTTCCCATTTTTGCTTGACCATCCAAACCAGAAAGTCGTGCGCATTTAGGAATTAATGCTTGAGCTTCTACTAAAACATCTTTTTTATATAAACGATTAAATGCTCTTACAATCTCATTAGTTTGCTCAATCATAGGAAGTTGATCTTCTCCAACTGGGACAAGTGTTGCTTTGAATGCTGTAATATCTGCAGCTTGACTTATGGGATAACACAAAAACCCTGCCGGCAAACTTTTTTCCATACCTTTTTGCTTTATTTCTGTTTTTACTGTTGGATTTCTTTCTAGCCGAGCAACCGTCACTAAATTCATATAATACATTGTTAATTCTGCTAATGCTGGCAATTGTGATTGTAAAAGAAATGTTGTTTTTTCAGGATCAAGACCTACAGACAAATAATCATACATAACTTGCATAACATTATCATGAACTTTATCTGGTGTTTCATAATAATCTGTTAAAGCTTGTAAATCAGCAATCATAACAAATTGCTGACATGTATCTTGAAGAACAATTCTATTTTTGAGTGAACCAATAAAATGTCCTACATGTAATGGTCCTGTAGGCCGATCACCTGTTAAAATTATTTGCTTCTTCATACAAACACTTTCTTTAAAATGTTAAAATCGTAATTAAACTTCTAAGCAGAGCTATAATAAATACTTTTTTAGCTTTTGCATATTAATAAAAATACAACAATCGACATCTAAAGTTTTTTTTGTATACAGTGACATATCATTTATTGATCATTACTTAAAACAAGGAAACTTTATGATCAAAGAAATATTATGGTCTCTTTCTATATTGTGCTGGCAAGACATAGGAGAAATTTTTATTATTTTTTCTGGCATAATGTATCTTACTTATTGGTTTAAAAAAGACACACAAAAACCACTTCTTTTTTGCTTATATAGTTATATATTTCTTTTCCTTGCAACAGATTTTTTCTTAATGACAACTATTAATTCTATACTTTTTATTCTTGCTCCAATTGCATTAAGTTTATTAATAGCACTTCATAAAGAAACACTCCAAAAGAACTTTATTGCCCTTCATACCATTAACACTAAAAAGTCTGAGGAATTAAATTGGCCGGAAATTTTACTACAAGCAACACTCTTTGCTTCTAATAAAAATATTCGTATTACCTGCATTATTGAAAAAAATAATTCACTTATAGGCTTTACAAAAAAATCAGCTACTCCTCTAGAAGCGCCCATTACAAAAGATTTACTAGAAGCAATCACAACAAGTTCTTTTTATAATCAAGATCAATTTATAACTATTAATCAAAATGGGAAAATCATCAGTATTAATGATTCATGGGAAAAAACATCAATTGATTTTTGGCTCACTAAAGAACTACAACAAGAAGAACAATGGATACAAGATGGAATATTTTTTACTCAAAAAACAGATGCTTTTATGTATAGACATAATCCTTTATTAAGGACCTATAGTTTAATTACTCAAGGTAAATTAATAAAAGATGTAACAACAGACATACTTTTACAACAAATATTTGAACACATTAATATGCCACTAACAAAAGCTACTACTCATAAAGGAAAATTTTATGGCAATACTTCTCAAAAATCATCTTTTGAACAATCTGTCTCTTAGTATTTTTGCACTATTATGTTCATATGGATTATGGAATATACTGAGCAGATCATCAAAAACAACTGTAACAATTGCTATCCCTGTTTATTTTTATAATAAATCACAATCAAAAATAGATGCTCCAGCTACAATAGATGTAACAATTATTGGAAAAAGATCCTTACTTAAAGAAATGCTCTATACATCAAGCATACATATTGATGCGCGTGATTTAAAAAATGGTATTAATACTATAACTCTTACAAGATCAATGTTTGATATACCAATTAACAGTACTTTGATAAAATATAATCCAACAATGACAATAATACGTGAACCTATACACTAAGGAATAATTATGCATACATCATTTTTTGGAACCGATGGCATAAGAACAAAATTTGGACAATCACCTTTAACTCCACATGAATTAATTCAATTAGGTTTTGTACTTGGCCATTGGATAACAGAAAAAAAACAAAAAAAAACAATTCTTTTAGGTCACGACACACGTATTTCATGTGACATTCTAAAATCAGCTTTAAAAACAGGTCTTCTTTATCATAATGTTACAATTTATGATGCATCTGTATTACCTACTCCAGCATTATATTACGCAATAAAAACAGATCCTAGATATGATATTGGAATTATGATTACAGCATCTCATAATCAATATCAAGACAATGGCATAAAGATAATGACTAAAGAAGATGGAAAATTAACATCAGAAGATGAAGATAGTATTATGAAGCTTTATCATTCACTTTCTTTATCAAATACATATGAATCTTTAGGTTTTGTTATACAAGATACCCATGCATTATCTCATTATATTAATAATATCGTTAAAAAATTTTCTTCTCATTTTATGAAGGGTATTACAGTAGTCCTTGATTGTGCTCAAGGAGCAATGGTTGTATGTGCAGAAAAAATTTTTACGACTTTGGGTGCTCATGTTATTATGATTCATAATCAACCAAATGGTAAAAATATAAATCTTAATGCAGGATCATTATATCCTAGCCAATTAAAAGATACTGTCATTAATAATGTTGCTCATATAGGTTTTGCTTTTGATGGAGATGGAGACCGTGTAGTAGCCGTATCTCATGAAGGAACAATTAAAGATGGAGATGACATTACTGCTCTTTTATTAAATCATCCTGCTTATAAAAATGAACCTATCTGCATTGGAACGATTATGAGCAATCAAGGCCTTGAAGTACATCTCAACAATTTCAAAAAAACTTTAATTCGAACACCTGTTGGAGATAGAAATGTTATTAATGAAATGAATAAACATAATGCTCTTATAGGATCAGAGCCATCAGGACATATTATTTTAGGCGATTTTTCAAAAACTGCTGATGGTATTTTTACTGCATTACGGATTGTAGAATCAGTAATTTTAACAGGAAATTGGAATCTTGAATCATTTAAAAAATTTTCACAACATTCTGTAAATCTTCCAATAAATATAAAAAAAGATCTTAATAAAGAGCCGTTTGTATCAATTATTAAAAAAAATGAAAAACAACTTACCAATGGAAGAATTATAGTTCGCTATTCAGGGACAGAGCCTGTTTTGCGTATCACAACAGAAGGGCCTGACAGCAATCAAACTAAAGAAATCAACATGTTACTTTCACAAGAGCTTTTAAATCTTTTAAATCAGGATTTACTATGATTATAAATATAATAAAAAAATATTTTGATGCGCTTACTCAACTTTTTTTAGTAGGTCTTTTCACACTTCTTCCTATAACTATTACACTTTCATTTTTCAGCGTTTCATTTAAATTTATTAAAAATACACTTGAACCACTTAAAGCAATAAATATTCCATTTTTAATCAATATACCCCATTTTGAAATAATACTTTGCTTAGGAATTATTATTCTTTTAGGTCTTTTATTAAAATCACTACTAATAAAATCATGTATGGATTTAGGAGAAAAAATATTATCACAAATACCTATTTTCAAAACAATTTATACGAGTGTAAAACAAATAACCTCTGCATTTTCTCCGTCGGATGAAAATAACTTAAAAAAAGTAGTGCTTGTAAAATTCCCGCAAAATCAAACCTATGGAATTGGCTTTTTAACAAATGAATTGCCATCAGAATTAGCACCAGAAAAAGAAATCTCTTTTTACACGATATTTATACCAACGAGCCCAAACCCAACTTCAGGATTTTTTATAATTGCAAAAAAAGAAGATTTTATTGTTATGAATATAAGTAGTAAAGATGCAATGGCTATGATTATTTCTGGAGGAATGATTCTTCCCAAGAAAGAAATGGTTTAATAAAAAAACTTACATAAAGAAATTATAAAAAAACAAATCAAAATGATCTTCTGATCCACCATTTTTAATACGCCAATCAATTTGATAAAGCATAGAATGGGCTTGCGATAGTTTACTTAAAGTAACATTTTTCCAATCTTTTTGTATAAAAGAAAAAGGTAATCTATACGCCATTTTACGCGCATCAATGATATTATTTTTTTGTTGCATTACAATTACATAATAAGCACGCCATATCTGCTCAGTCCAATAGACGGTCCAAAAAGTAGAAGAGTATTGATATTTGATGTCATTCCAAACATTCCAAAATTGAATATTTTTTTTAGAAAAAAAATATTGAGAAAGAGTAAATAATGATGACTCTGAAATAATAATTTTTGGCAACCAATCTCTAACAAAAGCATCACTATTTCTACCTAAAACCATTGCGTAATGGGCAAGCATAATAAAATTATCAATCTTATTTAAATTAGTAGCTCCACCTGATATTTTTTGAATAGATGCATATGTTAATGAAGGATAAAAAAAAGAAATAATAGATTCTTTATCTGAATGTGTTAGTTCTTGATCAATATTAAAAATGTTTGAATGAGAAAAAGATTTTGGTAATTCTTTTGTAGCACAGCAAACAATAATTCTATGCGGACCTTTATAAGACTGACAAATATATAATATTTTTGATTGTTCAGCAGTAGATAAATCACTTATTGATCCAAGCCACAAGGTACGCGTTTCCCCTAAAAATGTTGTATTAATTTCTGCTTCAAACAACTCTTTTGAGAGTAACGACGAATGAATGTTTTTTAAAAAAATAGTATCTATCTTCGATAACTTCTTAAATAAATCTGAAAAAAATAGCGAAGGAAATTCAAATTCATAAGTAAAAAATAAAACAGGAAATTCTTGATAATTATTATTTGATAATAAATTAAATATTTTTGATATATTCATTAGATAATCTTTTTCAGATTGCTCTTTATTAAGAGAGAGTTTTTAACATATCAATAATACCACGAGCAGCCAATTCTTGCATCAATTGAACTTTTTTCCACTCAATAGGCATTGACTCTGTTGCTCCTTGAATTTCAATGATATTTCCAGATCCAGTCATAACAAAATTAAAGTCTGCATCAATAGAAATATCTTCATTAAAATTAAGATCTAATAAAATATCTTCATGAGAAATACCAACAGATAAAGCCCCAACTGAATCTTGTAAAAAACCATCTTCAGGCATAAACGGAAATTTCTTGTTAATTAATGCATAACGTAATGCACAATATGCACCAGTAATAGCAGCTGATCGCGTTCCTCCATCAGCTTGAATTACATCACAATCAACATACAAAGTACGTTCACCTAGCAAATCTAAATTAAGTATTGCACGAAGAGATCTGCCTATAAGTCGGGATATTTCAACAGAACGACCATCTCTTTTACCAACAGAAGATTCTCTTGGAGATCGAGGAAAAGTAGATGCGGGCAGCATAGCATATTCAGCAGTAAGCCACCCTTTACCTTTTCCTCTTAAAAAAGCAGGAACACCGCTTTGCATTGTTACAGAACACAAAACTTGAGTATTTCCAAGTTTAAAAAGAACAGATCCATGTGCAGTTCCCTGCACGTCATAAGTAACACTTATTGTACGCGATTGATTCCACACACGACCGTCATGTCTACTTTTTAACAAAGCAATCTACCTTTTTATGCTAATTTCAGACGAATACGATCTGATTCTGAATCATATTCAACAACTTCAACCTGTAAATTAGATCCGAGTGGATAAGCAGCTTGTAAATTATTTTGCTTCTCTCTAGGAATCATAGAAATATGAACTAATCCATCTTTACCAGGAACTAATTCAACAAACATTCCAAAATCTGCAATACGTTTTACAATACCATTATAAATGGTACCTTTATCTATTTTACCGGCAAGCGTTTTTACCCAGCCAACTGCAAGATCAATACCCTGACCTGGTTGTCCAAAAATTTTAACAGTTCCATCATCTTCAATATCAATTGAAGTACCTGTCTTTTCGATAATTTCTCTTATAACTTTACCGCCACTACCAATAACAGCACCAATTTTATCGGTATCTATTTTAAGAGTTACAACTTGCGGAACAAGTTCAGATAATTGACTTTTTGGATGAGACATTACTTTTTTCATCTCGCCTAAGATATGAATTCTACCATCACGAGCTTGAGCAAGAGCTTTTTCAAAAACTTCTCGTAACAATCCACCTTTATACTTGATATCCATTTGGATTGCAGTAATACCTTTTTCTGTACCTGCAACTTTAAAATCCATCAGTCCAAAAGCATCTTCAAATCCACTAATATCTGTTAATACAGTAAAATCTGAAGTCTTACCTTTAATAAGACCCATTGCAACACCACCAACCATATCTTTAATAGGAATACCACCATCAAGAAATGCCATAGTAGCACTACACACTGTAGCCATAGAGCTTGAACCATCAGATTCTAAAATATCGGATACTATTCTTATGGTATAAGGGAAAGATTCTTTATCAGGAAGAATATATTTAAATGATGATGCAGCTAGATGACCATGCCCAACTTCACGTCTATTTGGCGCTCTTAAGCCCCTAGCTTCACCAACTGCAAATGCTGGAAAATTATAATGAAGCATAAAAGAACCATCAACTTCACCACCCATAATATCTTCTATTTTTTGCTCATCTTGACCACTACCAAGTGTTAATGTTGCCAAACTTTGAGTATTTCCACGAGTAAATAAAGCAGAACCATGAACAAATGGTAAAAAGCCTACTTGCGTTTCAATAGAACGAACTTCGGTATATCCACGACCGTCAATACGCTTACCTTGTTTACATATAATTTCTGTAACACGTTCTTTTAATTCTTGATCAAAAATATATTCAAAAATAGCTTTCTTTTCTTCACCATATGAAGCTATTTCATCAGCAAAATGAGTAAAGAAATTATTTTGCAATTCTTTCATTGCATCATTACGCTCTACTTTTGGTTTATTAAACAAGGGAGCAACACGCTCATCATTCAAGAAATCAAATACTTTATTTTCCCACTGATCCCAATTAATACCAAAATCAGAAGACTCTTTAGGCGTTTGATTATTAACAAAAATTTCTTTTTGCCAAGCAACTTGTTCTTTAATAGACGCATGAGCTAAAAATAAAGCATCAACTAATTCTTGTTCAGATATTTCATTAGTCGCACCTTCAACCATGCAAATACCTTCATCAGTACCAACAACAGTTATTTTAACATCTGACTCAAGACTTTGTTCATACGTTGGATCAATTATCCATTTACCATCTAAACGTCCTACTTCAGCTATTCCAACAGGCCCCATAAAAGGAACATGAGATGCTGAAAGCGCAATAGATGCTGCCAACGGAGCCAATGAATGAGGAGTATGCTCTTTATCAACAGAATAAACAGTAACAACAACTTGAACTTGATTAAAATAATCCTTTGGAAACAAAGGACGTATTGCTCTATCAATAATTCGAGAAGTTAATACTTCTTTATCAGAAGATTTACCTTCTCGTTTAAAATACCCACCAGGTATTTTACCTACTGCACAAAATGGCTCTCTATAATCAACTGAGAGTGGAAAAAATCCAGGAAATCCGTCAGCTTGAGCTGATACCACTGTTGCTAATAAAACTGTACCACCTTGTTGCAAAAGTGCAGACCCATGAGCCTGACGAGCTAATGCATTAATTTTCACCGAGTAGCCACGTTGTGGCAATGTAAATATACCTTTAGACATATCTTAGTCTCTCTAATTTGTTTTGTATGAAGAGACTTACGCTTTTTTACTATTTAATACATCAACTACTTTAGTATATGTATTAAAATCAGTTCTCTTCAAATAATTTAAAAATTTCTTTCTTGTTGCCACTTTTTTCAAAATACTACGACGAGAACTAAAGTCCTTGTCATGCTGGCCAACATGAGCAGTTAAACGCACAATATCATCTGTTAATGCTATAATTTGAACTTGTGCAGAACCTGTATCTTTTTCATGTTTTTTCATAAAAATCTCAATCTTTACCTAAAAATTAATACTTAAATCAATATTCCATCTATGTGGTAGGCGCGAGCGGGATTGAACCGCTGACCCCTGCTACGTCAAAGCAGTGCTCTACCACTGAGCTACGCGCCTCACACTATTATTTAACTAATTTCAAATTACATGCGAAAAAACGAATTTTCTCGCATTTTTTTTTCTTCTTCACGAGCTCTACGTTCTAAATCAGAAATATCATCACCTAAATATTTCTTTCTAAATGATGAAATCCCCGTTCCTGCTGGAATAAGTTTTCCAATAGTTAGATTTTCTTTAAGACCATAGAGATTATCTATTTTCCCAGAAATAGCAGCTTCCGTCAAAATACGTGTTGTTTCTTGGAAAGATGCAGCAGAAATAACACTTTCTGTACTTAACGATGCAGTAGTAATACCCATTAATATAGGAGTTGCTGTTGCAACTTTTTTACCCTGTTCTCGTATAGCTTGATTCACCTGTTTAAAATGAATCTTATCAACACGATCACCTATTAAGAAATCAGTATCACCTGGATCAGTTACTCGAACCTTACGCATCATTTGACGCACAATAATTTCAATATGCCCATCACTAATATCAACATTTTGTAATTTAAAAATTTGTTGAATATGGTCAACAATATAATGCTGCAAGTGATCCGCTCCTAAAATGCGCAATAAATCATGGAGAACAGGTTCCCCAGATGTCAAATGATCACCAGCACTAATTATATCGCCTTCTTGAACATTGATTTGCTTACCGCGAGGAACAAGATATTCATGAACAACACCTGTATCAGAAGTAACAACTAATTTACGCATACCTCTATACAATCCACCAAAGGAAACTACGCCATCAGAATCTGATAAAATTGCTGCTTCTTTTGGAGCTCTTGCTTCAAATAATTCTGCAATTCGAGGCAAACCACCAACAGTAATATCTTTAGATTTTGATGTTTCACGAGGCATACGAGCAATTGCATCACCAGCTTTTACTTCAACACCATCTGCAACAGAAACATACGCTCCTGAAGGTAAATAATAATGAGCAACTTCATTACCTTGTTTATCAAGAATAATAAACCCTGGTTGATACTTATCACTCTTATGTTCAAGAACAATTTTAGCTGTAGATTGAGAGTTTTCGTTATATTCTTCTTGAATAGTAATATTATTAATAAGATCAACGTACTGAATTGTACCTTCTTTTTCTGTTAAAATAACAGATGCATTAATATCCCATTCAACAAGTTTATCACCTTTATTTACTTTCTGCCCTTGCTCAACAAGTAAAATAGAACCGTAATCAATAATATTGTGTTGCATTTCACGTCCATCATCAGATCTTAAAATAAGCTCTGCTTTACGACTTAATACAATATTTTTATTATCACGTGTAAGAATGCTTCTCACGCCACGGAATTCTACAATACCATCATGCTTTGCATAAAATGCTGACTGAGTAGCCTCACCACTTGCAGTACCCCCTACGTGGAAGGTTCTCATAGTAAGCTGTGTACCAGGCTCACCAATCGACTGTGCTGCAATAATACCTGCAGTCACACCAACATCTACAATTTCGCAACGAGCTAAATCATAACCATAACATTGAGCACATACACCACGTTTTGCTTGACAAGCAAGTACAGAACGAACATCAATTTCAGAAACAGCTGATTGCTCTATTTTTTCTGAAATTTCTCGACTAATAACTTCACCTTGCTTTGCAAACAACTCACCTGTTACAGGATCTTTAACATCTGTTGCAGCAACTCTACCATAAACTCTTGCGCTTAATGGATAAATAACATCGCCACCTTCACGCAAATCAGTAACAGTTCTATAACCCATAGATTGGCAATCTTTCATAGATACAACCACATCTTGAGCAACATCAACTAAACGTCGTGTTAAGTAACCAGAATTTGCGGTTTTTAAAGCTGTATCAGCTTGCCCTTTACGAGCACCGTGAGTAGAAATAAAGTATTCAAATACACTTAATCCATCTTTAAAATTTGCTTTAACTGGCGTTTCTATAATTTCACCTGATGGCTTACCCATCAATCCACGCATACCAACAAGCTGTTTAATTTGCTCTTTTGAACCTTTAGCTCCTGAAACCAAGAACATATATACTGAATTAAATGGATGAAGAGCTTTGTCTTCATTTTTAAATGCAAGATGATCTTGCTCTTCAAATCCACGTAACATATCATTTGATATTTCAGCTGTAGCTTGGAACCATGTACTAATAACTTTATTTTTACGCTCACCATCGGTGATAACACCATCTTGATAAAGCTTTTCAACTTTAACAACTTCTTTTTCAGCATTCTTCAAAATACTATCTTTTGAATCAGGAGATAAAAGATCATCTATACAAAACGAAGCACCACTTTGTGTTGAATAATAAAAACCAAGTTTTTTAATTTTATCTAAAGAAACAACAGTTTTTTCTTGTCCAAATTTAGCATAAATAACTCTAATGATTTTCTTTAAATCATTTTTTTGAACAATCTTATTAGTCCACTCAAAATCAGAACCTTCTGGCAACGCTTGATGTAATAAAACACGTCCAACAGCAGTATCAACAACTGCACCAGAATTCAATCTTACTTTAATACGAGTGTGCAATTCTACTTGTTCACATTGAAATGCTGTTACCACTTCATCAATATTAGAAAAAATAGTACCTTCACCTTTTAAATTGCATCTAACTTTTGTCATATAATGCAACCCAAGAATCATATCTTGCGAAGGAACTGTAACAGGATGCCCATTTGAAGGAGACAAAACATTTCGAGTAGAAAGCATTAATTCTTCAGATTCTTTACAAGCTTTATCACTTAATGGCAAATGAACTGCCATCTGGTCACCATCGAAGTCAGCGTTAAACGCAGCACAAACCAATGGATGAATTTTAATAGCTTTACCATCAACAAGAATTGGATGAAATGCTTGAATACCCAATCTATGCAATGTTGGCGCACGGTTTAAAAGCACAGGACGTTTGCTTACGATGTCTTCTAAAACATCCCAAACATCATTATGACTTTCTTCTACCATCTTTTTTGCAACCCTTAAATTAGGAGCAATTTCTCGTTCAAGAAGCCCTGCATAAATATAAGATTTAAACAATTCAAGAGCCATTTTCTTTGGCAATCCACATTGATCAAGTTTCAATTCAGGATCAACAACAATTACAGATCGACCTGAATAGTCAACACGTTTACCTAATAAATTTTGACGGAAACGACCTTGTTTCCCTCTTAACATTTCACTTAAAGATTTAAGTGGACGTTTATTAGATCCACGCACAGGCTGCCCTCTACGACCATTATCAATTAAAGCATCTACAGATTCCTGTAACATACGCTTTTCATTTTTAATAATAACTTCAGGAGCTTCAATTTCATATAAACGACGTAGACGAATATTTCTATTTAAAACACGTCTATACAATTCATTTAAATCAGAACTTGCAAATCGACCACCTTCTGGTAATGGGACCAAAGGCCTTAGATCAGGAGGCAATACAGGAAGTACTGACATCACCATCCACTCAGGACGAAGGTGTGATTGAGCTATATTAGTGAATATTTTAATTCTTCGAATTAATTTATGACGAACAGCTACAGAATTGGTACGTTTGTATTCTTCTTTTAAACGGGCTATTTCTTCTTGCAAATTAATACTTGTTAATAATTCTTTTACAGCTTCTGCACCACTGCCTATTTTAAAAAGCAAATCTTCAGGGTGAGCTTCCATATAAGCTTCACTTTCTGATGCAGAAATAAGTGTTTTTATTGGATATGGTGAATTTCCTTGATTAAGAACAATAGAAGTATCAAAATAAACAACTCGTTCAAGATCTTTAACCGAAAAATCTAAAACTAAACTCAGATAACTTGGGATGCCTTTGAGATACCAAATGTGGCAAACAGGAGCTACTAACTCTATATGCCCCATACGTTCTCTTCTAACGCGAGATTGAATTACTTCAACCCCGCATTTTTCACAAGTAACACCACGGTGTTTCATTCGTTTATATTTTCCACAATTACATTCCCAGTCTTTTACAGGACCAAAAATTCTTGCGCAAAACAATCCATCTTTTTCAGGTTTAAGCGTACGATAGTTAATAGTTTCTATTTTCTTAACTTCACCATATGACAAAGCTTTAACTTTATCTGGGGAAGCCAAACTAATACGTAATGCATTAAACTGAGTTACGTTTATGTACTCCCTAAATCTTTGGAGTATTTGACTATTCATTAGCCTCCTCCTTACCAATCTTACATAGATCCACTTGCAACCCTAAACTCTGTAACTCTTTAATTAAAACATTAAATGACTCTGGCAATCCTGGATCAGCAATTTGATCATTATGAACAATTGCATCATAAACCTTATGTCTACCAGTAATATCATCTGACTTATAAGTTAACATTTCTTGTAATGCATATGCCGCACCATGTGCTTGCAATGCCCATACTTCCATTTCACCAAGTCTTTGACCACCAAATTGAGCTTTACCACCCAAAGGTTGTTGCGTAACAAGAGAATATGGTCCAACAGAACGAGCATGCAATTTATCATCAACCATATGATTTAATTTCATCATATAAATTGAACCAACAGTTACAGGCTGATCAAAATACTCACCAGTTCTTCCATCTCTAATGCGATATGAACCATTTTGAGATATATCAAGATCTTTCAAAATTGGCTTAATATCTTTTTCAAACTGAGGACCTTCAAACACAGGGATTGTAAATCTTAAGCCTTCTTTTGCTGTTTTACGAGCAAGAGCCATTAAGCCTTCTTCTCCATGTGTATTTTCAAATGCATCTATAAAATCTTTTTCAAAGTATTTTACAAGAAATGATTTGACTTCTTTATATCCTTGATTCTTCAAAAGATCAGTCAGATTTTTACCAATCTTTCTTCCAGCAAAACCAAGAATTGTTTCTAAAATTTGCCCTACGTTCATACGAGCAGGCACACCAATTGGATTTAATACAATATCAACAGGCGTTCCATCTTCCATATATGGCATATCTTCACGGGGAACTATTGTAGAAACAACACCTTTGTTACCATGTCTACCAGCAATTTTATCACCTACTTGCACACTACGCTTAGCAGCAATATAGACTTTTACCATTTTAATAACGCCAGAAGGAAGCGAATCACCTTTTTTAAATTTATTGATTTTTTCTTCGCGCAATCCCTCAAGAACATGTAACTGTGTTTGAAGAGTTGTTACTAAATGCTCAATTTCTTCTGCATTTTTTTTATCAGAAGGACGAAGCGCAAGAACCGCTTCTATATCATGCTGAAGAATTTTAGCCGCATCAAAAACGCCTTTAGTGATAAATTCAGACGCATCTTTTTGAGATGGTTTTTGTCCATCCAATAAAGCAACTATTTTTTCCAACATCATACGTTTTAAAAACAAAGAATGTTGAGCAAAATCAGTTTCTAATTTTTGAATCTGTTTTAAAACTTCTTCTTTATAACGCTTATCTTTGCGAATACCGCTTCGAGAGAAAATTTTAACATCAGTCACCATGCCTTCAACCCCAGGTGGAACTCGTAACGACGTATCACGAACTTCTCTTGATTTTTCACCAAAAATCGCTCGTAATAATTTTTCCTCTGGAGAATATTGCACATCACCTTTTAAGGTAACTTTACCAACAAGAATATCACCCGGTTTAACACGTGATCCAACTTTAATAATCCCATCCTCATCAAGAGCCGATAATGCATGTTCACTTGCATTAGGAATATCACGAGTAATATCTTCAGGTCCAAGTTTTGTATCTCGAGCATCAACAACATACTCATCAATTGCTACAGAAGTGAAAACATCATCTGTTACAAGACGCTTACTTAAAACAATAGCATCCTCGAAGTTGTATCCATGCCATGGCATAAAAGCAACTAAGATGTTTGCACCTAGCGCAAGCTCTCCATTATCCATAGCAGAGCCATTAGTAAGAACATCACCTGCTTTAACACGCTGCCCTTGTTTTACAATTGGAGTATGATGAACCCACGTACTCATAGTAGATTTTTGGAATTTTTTTAAATGATATACATCAATACCTTGAGATGCCCAATCTTCTACTGAATCAAATTCAGATTCGTCAGAACGAATAACTACTTTATCTGCGGAAACATATTCAACGATACCTGATCTTCTAGCTGCTACAGAAGCATTGGATGATTTTGCAATTTCTCGCTCCATACCAGTACCAATCAAAGGAGCTTCTGTTTTAATCAAAGGAACCGCTTGACGTTGCATATTTGCACCCATAAGCGCACGAGATGCGTCGTCATGTTCAAGGAACGGAATCAATGCTGCTGAAACAGAAACAAGCTGTTTTGGCGAAAGATCGATATAATCAACAACATCAGTAGAAACAACAGTAAAATCTGTAGCATGTCGAGCAACAACTGTTTTTGTTTCTATTTTTTTAGCACCAGGATGTACAGCGTCAGCTTGCGCTATATAATGATTATTTTCAGAAAAAGCATCTAAAAAGACTACTTTATCTTCAATTTTACCATCTTTTACTGGTCTATAAGCTGTTTCTATAAAACCTAAATCGTTTACCATTGCATAAGAAGACAATGAAGAAATCAAACCAACTGTTTGACCTTCTGGTGTTTCAATAGGACATATACGACCATAGTGAGAAGTATGAACGTCACGAACTTCATATGTAGCACGATCTTTCATAACACCGCCAGGCCCGAGAGCTGACAATCTTCTTTTATGAGCAATTTCTGCAAGCGGGTTTGTCTGATCCATAAATTGGGACAATTGACCTGTTCCAAAAAATTCTCGCAAAACAGCACCAAGAGGCTTTACATTAAGAAGATCTTGAGGCATTAATGTTGCATGAGCTTCTTGCATTCTAAAACGTTCACGTATTATACGTTCAATCCTTAAAAAGCCTAAATAAACTTGATTACTTAACAACTCACCAACAAGACGAACTCTTCTATTTCCTAAATGATCAATATCATCTAGTTCCCCCTCAGCACGCTCACGCAAACCAAGCAAATATTTTACTGTTGCAACAATATCTTCACGCGTAAGCGCTTTTTGCTCTTCAGAAACTGAAAGACCTAATTTTCTATTAATCCTAATACGCCCAACAGATGTTAAATCATAAAAACGAGGATTAAATAATAAATTTTCAAGACGTTCTTTAATTTCTTCTATTAAAGAATTATCTCCAGGCCATATTTTTGAATGAAGTTCTTTCAAAGCCTCATCTTGAGTATGACAATGATCTTGCAATAACGTAGTTGCTAAAGTTGGCTGAAAAACATAACCAGAAGAAGTAACCAAATTAAATGATAAACCGTCTCGATCAATAAGATCCATATACAATTCTTCAGTCAAAGTTTGACCTTGTAATGCAAGAATTTCACCAGTTTTTTGATCCATAACATCTTGTGAAAAAACTCTATTAATAAGATTATCTTTCACAAAAGACAATCTTGTAATATTTAATTTTTTACACTGCGACAATATATCTGTTGTTATTCTTTTACCTAAAAGAACATCTTCATATTTTGGAAGTATCATACCTCTTTCTATACGAAGACCAAGCAACATGCTATTTATATCACTGTAAAATTTTTGTCCATCAACATAAATTTTTTGAGAATTATAAAACTGAGAAATCATCTGATCTCTAGAGACACCTAGAGCCTGCAAAAAAGTAGTTACAAGAATTTTCTTTTTCTTGTCAACACGAACATAAAGATGATCACTACTATCAAATTCAAAATCTATCCAAGAACCGCGCATTGGTATTATTCTTGCAGAATAATACGGCCTACCACGAGAATCTTTTACTTTTTTACTTTGAGCAAAAACTACCCCAGGAGACCTATGGAGCTGGCTTACAACAACTCTATCGATTCCATTAATTAAAAATGTTCCATCAGTACCTAAAAGCAATCTACCATTTTTTTCATGCAAATCACTCATAACAGGAATATCTGCAAAGAAAATATCTTGTTCTTTAATGTCTCGAACAACTTTTTTATCACCTTCAACATCCCAGCAAACCAATTGAACCTTGATTTTTAATGGCATAGAAAATGTTTGCCCATTTACACGACTTTCGTCAGCACTCATGGGCAATTGAATAGTAACACGAGATAAGCATGAAGAACATGTTTTATAACGTGCAGTTTTAGGAGCAGAACTCCCTTTGCCTATAGAAGAAACGCCAGACTTTTTAGTTATAGGACAATACCAACTATAACGACTTTCTATTCCCTTAAGCTTGCCACACGTACATGCCCAGTTCCCTAATTCATAACTAACATACTCCAAAGATATTTTCTCATTATAATCAACAGGGAAAATATCTTTCAGAACTTTTTCAAGCCCTATTTGCTGACGCTCAGAAGGCAAATAATCTAATTGCACAAAATCATTAAAAGATTTTGATTGAATTTCAATCAAATTGGGAACAGGAACAATATCCTTCAAATCACCAAACGATTTTCTAATCGTATTGATGGCACCCACCTGCATATTACTCATTCAGCCGCTCCTTATACAAAACGGTACGTACACCCAAAAACGACGCGCTTCATTACAAGGAAAACGCTTAAGAAAGCTCTATCTCTGCCCCTGCTGCTTCCAATGTTTCTTTCATCTTCTTTGCATCATCTTTAGACGCTGATTCTGCTAAAACAGTTGGAGCTTCTACAACAGCTTTTTTAGCTTCTGCAATTCCAAGAGTTGTTACTTGACGAAGAGCTTTAATTACATTGATTTGATTACCAGCATCTTTAACTGATTTTAAAGTCACTTTATATTCAGATTTTTCTTCTGCTTTAGCAGGAGCTGCAGCGCTTGTTGATGCAACCGCACCTGCAACTGCTACAGGAGCAGCTGAAACACCAAATTTTTCTTCTAATGCTTTAACCATTTCTGCAAGTTCTAAAACTGTCATTTCACCAATTTGGTCAATTATTTTTTCATATGATTTATTAGACATGGATATACTCCTGAATATTTAATTAATTAATACTTATCGTAATTTTTAAACGTTTTGTTTCTTTTCTTCTATTTGCTTTAAAACATATAAAAGTCGCGCAATTAATTGATGTAAAACACCAACAAAATTTGCCGTTGGAGCTTGCAACCCTCTTGCCACCTGAGAAAGTAAAACTTCACGAGACGGAAGAGATGCAATTGTTCTTACTGAATGCTCATTAAGAACGCCAGAATTCATACTTCCCGCAACAATTCTTAACTTTTCAACATCATTTGAAAAATCGCAAAGAATTTTAGCTACAACAGTCATTTCTTTTTTTGCAAAAACAAGCCCTATTTGATCATTCAAATATGGCTGTAAATCTGTTAATTGAGAAAAATCATGAAGAGCTCGTTTCATTAAACGAACCTTTGCAACTTGCAAACGCGCATCCTGTTCACGCAATTTCTTACGTAATTGGCTAAACTGCTCAACAGTTAAACCTTTTACACCAACAAGAAAGGCTGCTTCACTATGAGAAAAATCTGATTTTAACGAAGCAACTATAGCTTCTTTTCCTAATCGATTCATGCGGCCACCTTACTTGATCAATTCTTCAATGTGAACACTAGTCCCTAAACCCATAGTTGAAGAGAGTGTTATTTTTTTAATAAACCTACCTTTTGAAGAAGCTGGCTTAGAAGTTACCAATGCCTTAACAAAAGCACGAACATTATCAGCTAACTTATCTTTATCAAAAGACACCCTTCCAAGCGTAAAATGCACTACTGCATTTTTATCATTCTTAAAGAAGGTTCTTCCACTTTTTAACTCCTTAACAATATGAGCAACATCAAATGTCACTGTCCCAACTTTTTTATTAGGAAGTAACCCTCGAGGACCAAGTAATTTCGCTAATTGTCCTACAGTTCCCATAACATCAGGAGTTGCAACAGCATATTCAAAATCAAGCCATCCACCATTGATTCTATCAATAAGATCTTCAAGCCCAACCACATCAGCACCTGCCGCACTTGCTGCCTCAGCATATTGACCACGCGCAAAAACGATCACTCTAACTTTGCGACCGTTTCCATGTGGTAACATAACTGAACCACGCACCACTTGATCACCCTTTGAAGGATCGATGCCAACATTAACATCTACGTCAACACTTTCATCAAATTTTGCATACGCTTTTTCTTTAATTCGCTTAATAGCATCTTCAAGAGTAAAAAGCTCGCCCTTCACATGACCCTGTGCTGCATTTTTGTATTTCTTACCTCGTTCCATACCTTGCATCCCTCACAAAGCCTGACTAACCATTTACAACTTCAACGCCCATACTACGAGCACTTCCCGCAATAATCTTCTTAGCACCCTCAATATCAACTGCATTAAGATCAGGAAGCTTGATTTTTGCGATTTCTTCGATCTGCTGCATAGTAATTTTACCTACAATAGTATTTGCAGGCTTTGCAGATCCCTTTTTGATATTAATAGCATTTCTAATAAGCTCAGTCGTAGGAGGAGTTTTAATTGTAATTTCAAAAGTTCTATTTTTAAAAATTGTAATTATTGCAGGAACTGTTTGACCTTTTTTTTGCGCTGTTAACGCATTAAAAGCCTTACAAAACTCCATTAAATTAACCCCATGAGGCCCGAGAACTGTACCAACCGGAGGAGCTGGCGTTGCCGCAGCACCTGAAAGCTGAACTTTAACTTTCGCTTTAATTTCTGCCATTTTAAACCTTCTTAATTCTATTTTTTAACTTGATCAAAAGAAAGCTCAACAGGCGTCAACCGCCCGAAGATACTAACCATTACCGTCAACCGCTCATTCTCTTTATCAACTTTTTCAATGATACCAACAAATCCAGCAAAAGGACCTTCTTGAATATCAACTTCGCTGCCCTCCACAAAGTCGTCGCAAACGACAGGAGCAACAACAACCTCACCCTTTACTTGACCCAATATTCTTCCTATCTCTTTTTCTGTTAAAGAAACAGGATCATTGCCACCTAAGAATCGTAAAACTCTCGGCGTTGAAGCAATCAAGTTAATAGACTGTTGATTTTTTTCCATTTCAACTAAAATATAACCAGGAAATAAGCGCTCATCTTCGACCCCCTCAGAAAGAGACAAAAAACTTTTCAATCGAGCTGATGGTATCAAAACCTGGCCAAATATATCATCTTCGCGCTTTTCAACTTGACGCAAAATATCTTTTTGGACCAAATCTTCATAACCTGCATATACCTGAACAACATACCATCGTTTCATGAGCGTATTATACCCTTAAAATACTAAAAAATTCTGGCAGCAAATACATTAAGCATAAAATCTATTGCGCCCACATACACTGCAAAAAAAGCAACTAAAAACAAAACAATTATTGTAATGCCAAAAAGCTCAATTCTTGCAGGCCAAACAACTCTTGAAAATTCTTCTCGAACACCACTAAAGAAATGTATCAAATCTTTTATCATTTCCACCGTACATATCCTCACTGAATTGCATCTGATTCAATAAATTGGCAGGCCAGGAGGGATTCGAACCCCCAACCATCAGATTTGGAGTCTGCCGCTCTACCGTTAGAGCTACTGGCCTCCCGCAAGCTTACGCTTACTTAGTCTCTTTATGAGCATAATGCTGACGGCACTTCGCACAATATTTTTTCAATTGTAACGAACCTACTGTCCTTTTTTTTGCAACAACTTGAGTATAGTTGCGACTTTTACAATTCGAACAACATAAACTCGTAGTAACTCTATTTTTAGCCATGACTCATATACCTTCAAAATCGTAAACGCGTTTTACTAAAATCTATGACCATATGCAAAAACATATGGAGCCCGCGATCGGATTTGAACCGATGACCTCTCCCTTACCATGGGAGTGCTCTACCTACTGAGCTACGTGGGCTACTTTATTAAAGAAGCTCCACCGGGGGCATTTTTAAAAGCATAGAGAAAAATGCAAAAAACACAAATCTCTCCATTCTTTTACATTATGGAGCTGGTGACTGGATTTGAACCAGCGACCTACTGATTACAAGTCAGTTGCTCTACCAGCTGAGCTACACCAGCATCTCATATTTTTTGGAGCGGGAAACGAGACTCGAACTCGCAACCTACAGCTTGGAAGGCTGTCGCTCTAACCAATTGAGCTATTCCCGCACCTTAATATTTCAAACTATTCAGGTTAATTACTCCTGAAATTTCAAATTTTCAATCAACCACCTTTGCAAGATGGTGGCGAGAGTAGGATTCGAACCTACGAAGGCGGAGCCAGCGGTTTTACAGACCGCCCCCTTTGACCGCTCGGGAATCTCGCCTTTTTGATCATCGGCACGAATCTTATTCAGACACGTGCTGACAGGATAATCCTTTTTGAAGGCAATTTCAAATCTAATTTCACTTTTTTTATTTTTTCTTCAATTCTTCTTTCAAAATCTCGCAAACTTCTTGCACACAACTACTACAGCCAGTACCAACCCCAAGCCTATCTGAAAGCTTATCAAAAGTGTCTGATCCCTCGGAAATAGCTTCCTGAAGCTGAGATCGCATGACCTCCATACAAGTACATACTATATAATCATCATTTACAGAATTACAGCACTCTTTGTTTTTCATAAAAAATAAACCTTTATAATATTTTATTAGAGATTCTACGTATTTCATTAAATTATAGCGAAACTTCCAGCCAGACTATTAAAATAACAAAATTAAATTATTTCAATTATTTTTTACAAAATATGCTCAAAAGACCATTATCATCAATATAACAGCGCTATTTTTTGCTTTTTTTATAAAATGATATACTCTCTATTATAGATTCACGCTGTCTTTAAAATCTCAATTACATGCGTAAATAAATAAAATATTAATCAAAAAAGAAGGCCGTATAGCCAAAGCATTGTGGCCTTTTTGTTTTTAACTATAAAGGTACATTATGAAAAACTTTCGCGATATGGCGTTACCTAATGCTTTGCAATTAAGCCTAGAAGCTTTAGACTTTGTTACTCCAACTCCAATTCAGTCTCAAACAATTCCATTAGCTTTGGAAGGTAAAGACGTTCTTGGATCAGCTCAAACAGGTACTGGTAAAACATTAGCATTTTCAGTTCCTCTTGTTTCTTATGTTCTTACCAATCAATCAGAATCTGCTCTTGTTTTATGCCCTACTCGTGAACTTGCACAACAAGTTTTTAAAACAATATGCACGCTTATCCCTAGAGGAGAACGAACATATGGATCTCTTTTAATTGGAGGCGAATCATTCAGCAAGCAAATTAGTCAATTACGCAGAAATCCTCGTATTATTGTTGCAACTCCAGGAAGAATGATTGATCACTTAGAACAAGGAACAGTTGATGGATCAAGCTTTAGCTTTTTAGTTCTTGATGAAACAGACAGAATGTTTGATATGGGATTCAGTGTTCAACTTGAAGATATTATTAAACGTCTTCCAAAAGAACGTCAAACACTTATGTTTTCAGCAACTATTGCTCCAGAAATTGAAAATTTAACTAAAAAATATTTAAAAAACCCTTCTCGTATTTCTGTTGATTCATTAGTAAAACCTGTCCAAGCAATTACACAAAGAACAGTAAATCTAAAAGAAACAGAAAAATACGACAATTTGATTAACGAAATTAATCAAGAACAAGGAAGTGTTATTGTTTTTGTAAAAACAAAACGAAGCGCTGAAATTATTGCAGATAATCTTGATCGCGATGGGCATGAAGTTGAATGCATTCATGGCGATTTACGTCAAAACAAACGAGAAAGAGTTATGACTGCTTTCCGTAAAGGTCGTTATCGTATTATGGTTGCAACTGATGTTGCTGCACGTGGACTTGACGTTCCTCATATTAAATTAGTTATTAATTACGACCTTCCTCAGTGTCCAGAAGACTACATCCATCGTATTGGAAGAACTGGAAGAGCTGGCGCTGAAGGTTCTGCTGTCAATTTTATTGCAGGACATGACAAACGCAATTGGGAAGCTATTCAACGCATGATGGATCCTGAAAAGTATAAAAATGCTCCAAAACTTGCTCCACAATCATTTGGTGGTAGACGAGGTGGGTCTTCATCACGTTCAAATTCATCATTTGGATCTTCAAGAAACAAAAATAAATCTTATTTTACAGATGAAAGATCTTCAAGAAGAAATTCTGGATTTAGCGAAAGATCTTCAGAAAAACGCCAATCATCTTTTTCAAAAGATGATTTTAGTACCAGAGAAGAAAGACCTTCAAGATCTAATTTTGGCGAAGAAAGATCAAGTCGCCGTGAAAGCAACTCTCGCGAATCACGTTTTAATCGAGATGGATTTTCTTCCTCAAGACCCAGTAATTCGAGAAAAAACAACGATCGTGGATTTTATAAAAATAATGCTCGATAATTTATTTTCAAAATAGTTTTTAAATAAAAAAGGTCTGTACTTAAAAAAGTCGGACCTTTTTTATTAGATGTTTTTTTCATTTTTTATTTTTTTTAAATATTTGCTCTGAATATTCAAGATATATTTTTTTATATCAAATTTACTTTTACATCCGTTGTAACTCATATATCTTATTGTTCCAAAAATTTTTCTTGGGAACCATGCTCTATCGTGAACGCCTGCAATTGACCATGCAATTCCTACATATCCATTTGGATCAGTACCATCAATTGAATATGTATCATTTAAATATATTGCTATTGAAAATGCATCTTCTGGTGTCTTAGACCATTCAAGTATTTTTTTAGCCCAATACATACGCATATATCCATGAATCTTACCATGGCAAAGTAATTCTAATTGTGCAGCATTCCATAGATCATCATGAGTTTCAGCATTTTCAAATTGCTTTTTTGAATAAATATATTCTCTTTCATCATGAGTATGCTTCTTTAATGTTTCTTGAGCCCAATGAGCAGCTCCTTTTATAGAATCATAGTTATTATTATAGTAGCAATAATTATCAGAAAGCTCTTTTCTAATAATTAATTCTTCTAAAAAAGATTCCTTTAAGGCATCTGAGATTCTTGTATTTTTAATTTCTAAAGCAATTCTTTGTGCTGAAATATGCCCAAAATGAAGATACGGCGACAAATTTGATTGAGCATCACAAGTAGGATCATTTCTTAAATTATTATATTTTTCTAATTTTACTTTGATAAAATGATCCAAAGCTTTATGAGCAGCTTTTTCTCCTGGTTTGATCCAGTCAAGAGGCATTATACTATTTTTAAATAGTAATTTATTACTAATCGATTGCCAATTTATGGGAGCAGATTTCTTTTTAGAAAAAAATGAATGTGTACTAACTTTAGGAAAATCAACTACATACAAAGGTAGTAATTTTTTAATTTTTGGACGAATTGTTCGAGCGGCATATTCCTGTTTTTGGGATGCTATCCAGCAAGGAACTATATTATGCGCATCTACTTCATATACAGAGCAATTAATTTTATGAGTAATTTCTTTAAGTCTTTCTTGATAATATTTTAATGGATTAAAATCAGTAACAAAAACACCTATTTTATGTTCATTTATATAATCAGTAACTACTTTTTCTGGATGACCTATAACAACATCAAATATTATTTTTAGCTTGTGACATTCAAGTTCAATTTCTTTTAGTCCTTGCATCATAAAGTCATACTGTCTTAGCGTTTGTGGATACCATTTTAAACTATCATCTATGCAGACTAATATGATAAGTGATTTTTTAAATTCTAATGCTTTTTCTTGAGCATACAACAGAGCCCAATTATCATGAATTCGCTGATCCCGTTGCATATAATAAACCACATCTCCATTTATATTATCAGAAAGTTTATGCCGTTTTATACGATGCTCATTTACCTTTTTTTCTATCATATAAATACTTTCTATTTTTTATTTTTACATTTATTTTGATGCCCGCATCTTGCTCGAAGCGAATTAAAATTGACTCAACAATATACACAAATTGTATTTTTAAAACCATTTTCAGTAAAAGATAAAATTGAACTTTTACCAAAATATAAAATTGATGCAGCTGTTGAAACATCTGAACCTTTTTCTATAGCACCGTCAATATATTGACTAACTTCTAAATGATGATTTGAAGTGAATACATAAGAGAATGTTATTAACACATTTAAAAAAAATAATCGTTTCATCTTTTATCTTTATGGTAAGTTATATGTTTATTTTAATACAATTAATAATATAATAAGTACTATTATATTATAGTAATTTTAATATTTTTACATAAAATTGCTTTTTAAAAAAAGTAACTTAGACCTCAAAAAAAATATATGGTATCTTTTTTAAAATTTGCAGCTCCAGCTTTTTAATTTAAAAGAGGTGTCTTATGAATCTTATGAATATTCAAGCAATTGTTCTTGCAGCTGGAAAATCGTCTCGTCTAAAAACTGGCAAAACAAAACTTATTGAAAAAATATGTGGTCAAGAAATGATTCTTTATCCAACGAAAGTTCTTGATAATTTACATATTCCAACAGCTCTTGTTGTTGGCTTTCAAAAAGAACTTATTAAAGAAGTGATTGCTACTCATTTTGGCAAAAAAATTAATTTTATAGAACAAAATGAACAACAAGGAACAGGACACGCATTAGCTTGTTCTCAATCTTTGTGGAATGCTGAAAATATTTTAGTAATTAATGGAGACATGCCTCTTATTACTGCTGAAATTATAGAACAATTATATGCTAAGCATACTAAAGAAAATGCTGTTTTTAGCTTTATAACATCACATAATTGTGAATCAACATCCACAGGATATGGTAGAGTAGTAGAAGAAAATAACAGCATACAAATTATTGAAGCAAAAGAATTTGAAGGTGATCTTTCAGAAAATTGTTGTATTAATGCTGGTGTTTATTTAATAAAACGTTCATTTTTAGAAGAACATTTATCAAAGTTACAAAAAAGTTCTATTTCTCAGGAATGGTATATTACTGATTTAGTAAAATTAGCAAGCGACAATCAATTAGCAGTGGCAACACTATCTGCATCATTTGATTCTATTCGAGGAATTAATACTTTTAAAGAGCTATGGGCAGTTGAACAAGTAAAAAAAGCAGAAATTATTCAATATTGGATGGATCATGGCGTCAGATTTAATATTGCGCAAAATGTTCATATTGATCAAAGCGTTACTATTGAGCCGGGTTCATTTATAGACTCAGGAGTTCAACTACGAGGAACTACAAAGATTGGTAAAAATTGTACAATTGGTGCTTTTAGTTTAATAACAGATACTACAATTGGAAATGACAGTATTATTTATTCTCATACTGTTATTACTGATGCTTGCCTTAAATCATCTGTAAAAATTGGTCCTTTTGCTCATATTCATGAAAAAACAATTATCGAAGATAACGCGGTTATTGGAAATTTTGTTGAAGTTAAACGATCTATTATTGGAACACATTCAAAAGCTAAACATCTTAGCTATCTTGGTGATGCAGAAGTTGGAAATTCTGTAAATATAGGGGCAGGAACTATTACTTGTAATTATGATGGAACATTAAAACATACGACAATCATTAAAGATCATGTTTTTGTTGGAAGTAATAACACATTAGTAGCACCTTTGACTATTGAAGAACATGCATTTACTGCAGCTGGTTCAACACTTACTGAAAATGTTCCTGCAAATGCTCTTGCTATTGGAAGAGAAAGACAAATAAATAAATTGAATTATGCTCATAAATTGAAACATAAAACAACTTCTTCTACCAATGAAGAAATACCTGTTTTTATTTCATCATCACAAAATAATAATATTGAAAATGCTTCATGATTTCATTTATTCACACCGCTGATATACATTTTGGCATGGAAAATTATGGAAGAATTGATCCAGAGACGGGTATTCATTCCCGTCTTTTAGATTTTGAGCATGCCCTTAATTATTGCATTGATTATGGTATAGAAAAAAAAATAGACTTCTTTTTATTTTCTGGAGATGCATATAAAACATCTCATCCCAGCCCTACTCAACAAAAACTACTAATGCGTTGTTTTTTAAAACTTTATAAAGCAGGTATACCTATTGTTATTATTGTAGGTAATCATGACAATCCATTAAGTTTTGGAAAGGCAAGCAGCTTAGAAATTTTTAGTGAAGTACCTCTTGATGGTTTCCATGTAATTGAAAAACCAGAACTTTTACGATTGCAAACAAAAAATGGGCCGATACAAATTGTTGGAATTCCATGGCCAACACGTAATACTATCAGTTTAAATAAAAAACATATGCATAAAAATGCTGATGAAATAACTCGTTATATTACTGAAGCTGTTACTTCTATTATTACCAATTTATCAGCTCAATGTGATCCAACAATTCCATCAATTCTTGCAGGACATTTAACTGTTAGTTCTGGAATTTTTTCAGGATCTGAAAAACGAGCAATTTATGGAAGCGATCCAACATTTATGCCTTCTCAACTTGGTATTAAGCCATTTGATTATGTAGCGCTTGGGCATTTACATAGACATCAAAACTTAAATTCTGACGGCTATCCTGCTATTGTTTATTCAGGCTCAATTGAACGAGTAGATTTTGGAGAACGAAAAGAGCCTAAAGGATTTTGTCTTGTTACTGCATCTCCAGGAAATACAAAATATGAATTTATACAAGGTCCTATGCGTCCATTTATTCAAATTGATGTAAATCTTGATAAAGATGACCAAGACCACACTAAACAAATACTTGATGCTATTTATAAAGAAAATATAAACAATGCTGTTATTAAAATTGTTTATTATGTTCCTACCGGTCATAAAGATTTAGTCGATATTGGAGCGGTAGAACGTGCATGTGCAAATGCGCATTACATTGTTGGTATTATTCCTATTCATACCACGATTGCACGAGAAAAACGGCAAGGACTTAAAGTAGACATGGATTTGCCAGAATTACTTGCAGGGTATTGCCAAGATAAAATACATTTACAAAATAAAAAAAATGCCTTCATACAGAAGGCACTTGAAATTTATGAGTTATCTCAAAAAGATAGCTTAGAAGAAGAATGCGATTAATTAATAGTGACTACTTCATATTCTGCAAGTAATTCTTTTTTATATTCTTTAAGTAATTTTTCAAACATTGGGGCGCGCAAAGTTTCTATAATTACTTTATGGCGCTCTTCCATTTTCTTTAAAATTGATTCACGTTTTTTTAAAAGGCGTATAATTTCAAAACCTTCAATAACCTCTTCTAAATCAGAAATTTCATAAGGTGATAATTTTTTAATAAAAGACCTCTCTTCTGAAATATCATCATCATTAAGAGTATAACTGTCAGACCATTCAATATGATTAAAATTATTTTTTATGTTTAACCAATCAGCAACTTGTTCTGGTGTAATATCATCTGATTTAATAAAACCTGTTTGTATAGTATATGATGCCGTTGTATATTCTGGATTTTCATCATAATATTTTTGAATGGTTTCTTCTGGTATAATTAATCGTGATTTAATTTTATAATTTAATAAATTATCAATAAGGTACATCATTTTTAACTGATCGATACCTTCTTGCAAAGTATATCCAGCTTGCTCAAACATTATTTTAATTTGATCTCTTGTAAGGTTGTGTTGCTCCATAATGTTTTGTAAATATTTTTCCATCATTTCTTCTGATGCTTCCATTTTGTACATAACACGAGCATGATGTGCCATAATATGTTGCATAATAACATCATCTTTAGTTTGCTGCGCACCATTTATAGAATCACGTTCAAAATCTTTTTTAGTTAAAACAATAGGTTCTTCTGTTGTATAAATTACAACACCTATACAATCCTCTAACTGAGCATTTTTATTGATAGGAATTATTTTTTCATTACTACTTAAAATTTTATGAGTTGTAGTTTTTTTTTCTTTTATAATCTCTTTATTTTTATTTTTTGTCTTTTTTTGAGTAGACATAGAATTAGATTTTTTATCTGTAGATGCATTATTTTCTATACTATGTAAAAAAAAGATACTTATACATAACAATATAATACTATTCATAACTAATAACCTTCTTAATAAAAAATTAACACAATAAAAAAGGAGAGAGTGAATCACTCTCTCCTTATATTTATCCGATCTAATGGAGAATTACAAACTTTGAGCAGGTAATTCTTCTGAAGAAATATCTTCAGCTGCGCCATCCAACCCAGCTTCTACCATATCATCAAGATTTTGTTGGTTTAATGCTTCAACTACAGCTTCTTCTGCTTTTGCTTCTTCCGCTTCAGAAACAGCATTTAATGAAGCTGTATTTTCAACAACATTATACTTGTTTTTTAATTCACCTAATTTTTGAATGAATAATTTTGCTAATTTTTCATTTTGAATTTGTTGTTCAATATGTTGTTTAACTTGTTCAAATGAATAGTATTGAGGAGCTTTTCCATTAGCAGCTGGCATAAGATATTGAGAATCTTTATGTGATTCATAGAATTCAAGAGCTTCTTGTTCTGTTACTGCAAGATCACCAACAAATTCTTTTTTAAAGAACTCTGCTGCTAAACCTACTTTTAATACTTCAACACCTTGTTCAAATTTTTCTTTATATTCATCAGATGCTGTAATACCATCTTTTTCTGCCCAGAAACAAATTAATTTTTCATTAACTTGGCCTTTAAATAATTCTTGTTTTGCATTTGGAAGTAATTGAAGCATCATTTGCAATTGAGGGTTTTGATTAGAAGCAAGTAAATTATCGTAATAATCTTGGAAAGATTTTTCACTAATTAAAACTTTTCCATCAACTGATAGCATTGCTGAACTTCCATCATTTAAAGACTTAGTTGATGTAATTGATGAATCTGATTTCCAACATCCTGGAAGTATCACTAAAAGACTTAATGCCAAAACAATCATATTATTTTTTGACAAACATTTTTTCTGCATAATAACAGAACTCCTTTACGTAGCTTATAATAACGGTTAATACAACTTTCAGCGGTTAAGCTACCACAGATTATAATAAGAGGCAAAATCAAATCACTCTACAGCCAACAGCAACAATAATTTTAGAAGGATTTAATTTTCGCAAAGCATTTACAGCAGCTGTTATTGTTGCGCCTGTTGTCATAACATCGTCAATTAATACTATTATAGAATTTTGATATTTTTTTTCTGTGCAATCAACAGAAAAAGCATTTTTTACATTCTGCATTCGCTTTTCTTTACAAAGATTTGATTGTGATACTGTTTTTTTATTTTTTTTAAGAATATTTAATAGAGGCTTTCCGCTATATTTTTGAATAATCTTTGCCATTTCTTCTGATTGATTATACCAACGAAACGCATATCTAGACCAATGTAATGGCAAAGGAACAATGTAATCAAAAGAGGCGTATTTAAGATCTGATTTATTCCATAAAAGATGCCCTAAATCTTGTGCAGATAATTTGTCTCTATTATGTTTTGCAAGAATTAATTGTTTAAGTGGATATGTATATGCACCTATAGAAAAAACAATTACAGAATATGTTGATGTAATTTTCATAGAATAACTAACAACTGGTTGAATTTTTTGTACACAATTGTTACAAAAAACATCCTGTTGATTATTTAAAAAATTTTTACAAAAGCTGCAATAAGACGGATAAATCAATTCTAATAAAAAAGCAAAAAAAGCTTTTATGTTAAAAATAATATTCATGTATCTTTATTTATTTTCATTACTTAAGAGTTGAATCATCATAATAAAAATACCTAGTACAATACATATATCAGCAACATTAAAATGAGGATATGACCATGTTTTATAATGAAAAGAAATAAAATCTATAACATACCCATACCATATTCGATCACATACATTACCAAAACCACCTGCAATAACTAAAACTTCTCCAAAAACATTCAGCCCCAATTTACTACGTTGCATCATGATTTTAATAAAAAAATACAATATTATAAGTATAAATATTGTTAAAATCCAAAAAACAATGGGGCCTTTGTTTGCAAATAGACTAAAAGAAACCCCTGTATTATGAACAAGTTCATATGAAAGAAATGATGTAACATCATGAACATAAGTACTGTTTTTTTGTGCTAAAATTTTAGTAAAACGATCAAGCACAATTAAAAAAGTACCAATATAACAATAAAATGATGGAAAAATTTTCATTATTAATTTCGAATTTTGAATGGTTCAAGAGAAAGTAGTACTTTTTGATAAACATCTTCTATTTCTTGTTTATCCATTGTTTTATATTCATCGCACACATTAAATCGCATTGTTACAGATTTAATATTGCTCCACTCAGGATTAATAAAAATATCTTGTAAAAACACATCAAAAATACGTTTATCTGCTTCTAATATGCATGCTGTTAATTCTTGTACAGTACAAGATAAGGATACTAAGGTGGTAATGTCTAATGATGTTGATTGATATTTTGCAATAGGCTTAAAAGTAGGAATTGTAGATGTATAATTTTTAATAAAATCAGCATCTAATTCAAAAATAAATGCTTCTCCGCCACCCAGTTTGTGCATTAAGACATTGCTTACTTTGCCTGCTTTACCAATAATGTTTCCATTATGAACAAGTTGAGCTGTTTGATGAGCACTTGCCCATTGAGTTGATTTTTCTAATTTTTGCCATGAAATTGAACAATCAAGTAGTTCAAAAAATTTAATTATATGTTCTTTACATTCATAAAAATCAATTCCATTTTTACGTTCATACCAAATTCCTGCAAGAACTTTTTTTTCCGTAATAATTTGATTTGTATTATTCCAGATTCTTGCCCATTCAAAAAAAGCTAATGAATCATTATTTGCCATATTAGTATCAATATTTTGCAATAAATGAGGAATGAGTGATGTAACCATAGTAGTTCGTTGTACAGAAAGTGGATTTTTAAGTATTACGCTATTATCAATATTCCAGTTTATTTTTGAAATAAAATCATTATCAAAAAGTGCATAATTTTGAACTTCATGCATACGAGCCTCTTGAACAAGAAAATCTTTTAATCGAAATTCTCTGTCAAACCAAGAATACCCCTGAGGTTCTTTTCCTGCATATACCAGATCTGAAGATATATTTTCATATCCATAAAAACGTCCTATTTCTTCTACAATATCTTCTTTAATCGAAATATCTTTTGTAGCTCTAAATGATGGCACTGTAATAGTGTATAGGATGTTATTTTCATCTTTTTTTTCATCAACTTTAAATTCTATTTTTTCTAATGTTTTTTTAATAAAATTTTCAGGTAATGTAATTCCTAAAGCAGATTCTATAAAGTTTTTATCAATATTAATAATAGGATTTATTGTTTTTTCACCAAAAACTATAGCAGAAGAAATATATGAAAAATTAATACCATATTTTTTAATTATGTATATATAACGAGCTAAAACTTTTAAAGGACTCTGTGGATCGAGTGATTTTTCAAATCGAGCAGAAGCGTCTGTACGAATTTTATGATGCATACTACTCAGTCTAATAACTCCAGCATCAAAACAAGCTGCTTCAAGTATTACATTTTTAGTTAATGTAGTAATTCCAGATCCTTTACCTCCTTTGATGCCTGCAAGACTTAATGTTCTATCTGAATCTGCAATAACAATATCTTTTTCATTAAGATCTAATAGAGTTCCATCAAGAAGTTCTAATGATTCATTCTTTTTTGCCATACGCACGGTCATTATATTATTCTTAATAGCATCCTTATCAAATGCATGCATAGGATGTCCCATATCAAACATTACATAATTGGTAGTGTCGACAATAAAATCGATTCCTTTGCTTTCAACACGTAATAAACGCATTACCATAAAAAAATTTGATGGTTTATTCTCAATTGATTCAATATATAAAGCAGCAATTGCTGAACATGCCTCTGTATCATTATGTACAGTAAGAGGAAATGACTGTGAAATATTTGTTTGTTCATAATTATTATTACAAAAAATAATATCTAAATTTTCAAGAAGGCTCTCTTCTGGAACCATATCAATATTTAATAGAGCCCCTACTTCTCTAGCAAATCCACGATGACCCCACATATCGGGTCTATGGGTAATCGATTTGTTATCCACTTCTAATATATAATCTTCTACTTCTACATTTTGACGCCACATCCCTGATATTGCATCTGATTCTAAAATAGAAAAATTACCAAGTAGACCCTCTTTTTCTGAATGCATATCTAAATAAGAAGCCCATGTATAAGTATCCTTATTTTTTTTGAAAAGATACCATTGATCACTATTGACAGAACTTCTAGTTGGAACTTCTATTGAAAGATTTAATTCTGGAAGAGCAACTAAAATAATATTTTCTTTTATGCTACTAATCCGACCAAATACAAAATGAGTTATATCAAGCTTATAATGAACAACTTTTTCTATTTCTGCAGTCTTAGTGTTAAATTCTTGGACTAAATGATTAACGTCAATATCAGTCCATTGAACTTGTAAATGATCACATAACCAGCGTAGGGAAATTTTCATATTTAACCTTAATATAAAGCCTATCTATCAATACAATCAAAAGTTTTAGAATATGATAAAAAGCAAAATTGGGCAATTCTTTAATAAATCCTTCAATCTTACTTTAACAGTTAAAAGTTATACTTTTTATGTCGAAATTATATACGAGCTTAAACTTGGACTATTATAAAAAAGCAGAAATAATCTAGAAGCCCTTAATGCAATAAGTTCATTTTCAATAGTAGCAACTGTAAATATTAATATTAATTTTTAAATGTTAGAGCTTATCCGAAAACTCCAGCTAGTCTAAAATTATGAATAGCAGAGGAAAATTGGCATAAAGCTAGGAAATTACAATCAAGTTTTGTCCAACAAAATTTGATGCCTCGACGCCATTGTTGAATGCCAAAAATTTGTTCTATACGCCAGCGACCTTTGGGATATGTTTGTTTTTTATTTTTATCACGCCTTTTATTTGTAGCAGCATGAAGAGCTATGTTGTTTTTTGCACAATTTTCACGCAAATTTTTTACATCGAATGCAGAATCTGCAAGCATAACAATTGGCTTATTTATGATATATTTTTTTAATGTCGGCATATGCTTTAGAAGCATCTTTGAATCATGTTTATTTGCTGCATCAACAATAACTGAAAGTATGATTCTATTCCAATCAATAACTACTCCTTTTTTGATTCCATATTTTTTTCTATCAACTGGATTAATCTTACCAAATTTTGCAAAAGGACTTTTGCTTGAGCTTGTGTCAGTGATAAAGCACTCAGGAGCTCCTAATTTTGTTATAGCTTTTGCAATAGAAAGCTCAAGAATCTCATTAAAAATTTCTTGTTTTACCCATAGAGCAAACCATCCATGCACAGTTGAAGGCTTACCATAAACACTAGGCAAATTGCTCCATTGGGAGCCGCTATCCATAATGAAAAATATGCCACATAAAGCAAGATATTCATCATGACGAGGTCTTCCAACTTTAGTTTTTTTAGCAGAAAAAATATTTTTTATTTCATTCCAGAAACTATCTGATATTCTAAGCATTAGAGCATCTCCTTTTTTTTTAAATTCAATGGCTATTTTAGCCGATAAATAAAAGAGATGCTCTATTTATTTAATTTTCGGATAAGCTCTTAAGATGACGCGAAAAAAAATACACAATCTCATTGCGCAACATTCCATCCAAAACAGCCATTACAATATATGCAATCTATGGATTTTACATTACATAATTTTATTAAAAACTGAGTTAAACGCTGTTTATCTTTTTTAAGAAGTAATTTTTTAAAGATTTTTAATATTTTTTCATTTTTATCATATATACAAATTGTATATATATAAAAAAAATTAAGTTCTTTATTACATTTATTACAATAAAGAATCTTGTCGTTTATAAGGTAAATATTTTTATAAAGCATAAGATAAAAAATCAAATACAAAAATTCTTTAGCAATAATAAATTCATTTTTAACACCTAAATCTCTATCCATAATATTCATTTGATTTTGTTTGTGAAAGTAAGCGCCCAAACCATCATTTAATTTTTCTAAATTACTAAAAGCAGACATGTTTAAAAATAAAAAAAAAGTTATAATCACTTTTTTCATAATTGATTCTCTTGAAAGAAAGTAGTTTTATTGTAATTAATACTATTATCTTTAACAAAAATAGCTTTCCATCCTGTAAAATCACGACACTCAAAACATTTAATTTCTAAATGATTAAGAAATGCAATCAATATATTAAAAACACTTTCTTCTAATGTTTTAATTACACCTCTATGAAGCTGAGATTCTGTTTTAAAATCAGTTCTAATCAATTTTTTTAAATTTAAAATATCTTGATGGACTTCTCTATAAAGAGAAAAGACTTCTGCTCCAAAATACCCTATCGCCTGTGATTTAGGCATTATATACAAACACTTACTACATGCAATTTCCATACAACTCTCCTCTATATTAAAAAAATCACGTTACACCTTTTTTTTAAAAAAATACTATAAGCCTATTTCAAAGGCAAAACTTTAATAAAACTAAAAAAAATCTACTACAATTATAATTTTAAATTTCACTATAGCCTCATGAGCAAATTCTGGATTTTTTCAATATCAAGAACAGGTTTTATTTGAGCAAAATATAACAGTTGCCAAGCTTGTGTATTTTGAGCATGCTTATTTTCAGGTTTATCCCAAGGTGCATAGACACGCATTGCTCGCTTTCCACCGATACCTGCTTGCGATATAAAATCTTTCTCTCGTAAGACATCTTTAGGAAAAATAAATTGTCCAAAATTATCACCACTTCTCACAAATACTATAAATAATTCAACAGGATCAGCTATGTCATACGGCTTAATAGGGCCATCCCCAATACGTTTCCATAGAGTAACAAATTGCCCTATTTTTTTGGGCGTCATTTTTGCAATACGAAATACAATTGATTGATTATTGATACTAAATGTACAAGCCCCATATTCCCTACCCTCTACTTCCTGCTTCAATAAATGCTGCATTAATCCAGTTGATTCATAAGCAATCTTGCTTACTATAAGAAGATCTGGGTCTATATAGTTATTCATTAAACTCACTTCTTAAGAAATTTTATCACAAAATACACTTTGCAATAATCTCACAAGATTATCTTAATTAGACTTAGATATTAAAATATAATTTTATTTAATTATAGTATGGCGTCCCCAAGGAGATTCGAACTCCTGTTACTGCCGTGAAAGGGCAGTGTCCTGGGCCTCTAGACGATGGGGACTTGTAATTCAATGTAACTTTTTGTTCACCATATCTTTGATGAATATGGTGAGCCGCGTTGGATTCGAACCAACGACCCACAGCTTAAAAGGCTGTTGCTCTACCGACTGAGCTAGCGGCTCCTTTCAAAATAGTATCTATAAGGTATAAATGACTGATCTTTTTGTCAAGAAAATGTCTCAAAATAAGTAAAAATTTGTTGACTGACCCTACAATAGATCAATAAACCCAAAATATCCATCAAAGTAGCAAGTACTGGACCCGCAGAATATGCCGGATCAACATTAATACGACGCAGCACTATTGGTATGCAACTACCTATCATAATTGAGGACATCACAATAACAACAAGTGAAAAACTGACCGCTATACTACCAAGTAAATGATGACTTGTTACATACACTCTTAAAAATGAAAGGAATCCCAAAAATAATGCTATCCAAAATGCTAAAAAAAATTCGCGTTTTAAAAATTTTTTAATATTAGTTCTATTAATTTCCCCAGAAGCTATTCCTTGAATGACTACCGCTGATGTTTGACTACTTGCATTACCTCCTGCACTGGTAAGCATTGTCAAGAACTGCATCAATACACCGCCAGCAAATGTAATCAGTAATGTTTCATGCGCTTTTATAATTGCACTTGAAAGAGATTGTGCCAAAAGCAACATTCCTAAAATAATACTTCGTTGATACAAAAGCTTTATAATAGACGCATCAAAATAAGTACCTTTAACCGGTGTCATAGCAGCCATACGATACACATTTTCAGCTGATTCTTCTTCAATAATATCTATCAAAGTTGAACTTGGAATAACACCTAAAAAATAATCTTCTTCACCAACAACAGGAATAATCATCATATTGTAATGAACCATTTTATTTGCAATTACTTCTCTATCATCTTCAGCGCGCGCAACCAAAAGATTTTTACGCATAAATTCATGTAAACGTGCTTGTGGTTTTTGAAGGACTAAATCTTCTAAACAGATATGCCCAAGTAAACGTTTATTTTTATCAATAACAAATATTTGACGATGAATTTCTTGATTAACTTCTAATCTCTGAAGAAGTTGAATACTTTTTTGAACAGTCAAATCATCATGCAAGGCAAGCACATCAGTATCCATTATGCCACCTGCAGATTCTGGATTAAATTTAAGCAATGACAAAACTTTTTCACGATCTGTTTTGTGTAATAAACTTAAATATTGCTTTAATTCATTATCTGAAAGTCTCTCGAATAAATCGGTAAGTTCATCTGTTGTAAGACAACCAAGAGCATCAACCCTACCACTATCATTAAGTGTTGCTAAGGCAAGTGCTTGTAGCGGCTCTGAAAATTCACGAAAAACAGCACAACTAACATGAGAAGGAAAATCTATATATAATTTTTTAAAATTCTCTTCAGATAAACTACCTAAAAATCGGGCTAAATCTGCAGGATGAGCCGTAAGCAACTCTTCCCATAAAAGCTTTCCTAAAACAGACTCCTTATCTATGACATCTTTAATATTATTTTTGATCTCATCAAAAAGTTTTTC
>CAZMYL010000001.1:0-39416 GCA_964570505.1 uncultured Pseudomonadota bacterium | reverse complement strand
TTCTGATATCATGTTGCTCTTCCTTACTAAACAGACCGGTACATACTTATGGAAACAACGTTTACCCCTAATAGGTTCTTTAACCTTATAGAAATTACAAAAAACTGTCTATCCACATACAAAAAATACAAGTAAACTACATACAATCTAATCATAATCGAGCTCAAAGGAACTTAATGTTAAAACCTGGTGAAATTTTTACTCTTACTGCAAACGAAACTGATGCGGAAAAACGACTTGATATATTTTTGTCAGAGCATTTTTCAGCTTATTCACGTAGTTTATTTAAAAATCTTATCGAAGATCAAGCTATTACTGTAAATGGAAAATTAGCAAAAAAATCAGGTATTGCTCTTAAACCCCATGATGTTATTGTTCTTACCATCCCCCTACTTGCACCCAAAGAAATATTAACACCTGAAAAAAAAGAACTTATAAAAGTAAAAATTATTCATCAAGATCAAGACTTTGCTGTCATAGAAAAACCAGCTGGAATTGTTGTACACCCTCCTCATAAAAACTCACCTGACCTTTCCCTTATTGATTGGTTAACCTCTACTTTTCAAGATATAGAAAATGTTGGATATGCAGACAGACCAGGAATTGTACATAGACTTGATAAAGATACATCAGGTCTTATGATAATACCCCTTACCTCACAAGCCCATGCTCAATTTGCCGACATGTTTAAAAACAGAGAAATACACAAAACTTATATGTGTATTGTTAATGGACATCCTGACAAAGAAGGAAACATATCTTTTCCTATTGGTCGCGATATGAGAATAAGAAATAAAATGACTCATCGCATTCAAGGAAGAGCATCAGAAACAAATTATAAAGTATTAGAATATTTTGAAGAAACATCTTGGGTGCAAGCAGAACCTATAACAGGAAGAACTCACCAAATCCGTGTTCATATGACGGGCATTGGACATCCACTAATAGGCGATGTTCTGTATGGAAAATCATCAAAATATATTCAAAGGCAAGCGTTACATGCCAACACATTAAGCTTTGTTTTTAAAGATAAAACTTATTTATTTGAATCACCGCTTCCTCAAGATTTTATAAAAGCACTACATCTTCTCAGATGCGAGACCAAGCTTTAAAATAATTTGATTTTTAAAAATATATTGATTAGATTGCTCTTCAGCTAAGAAAGAATCGTGGTAGTGAAGCCTCTATAAAGATAAAAAAATTAAAAAAACCGTGCACAAAAACACGGTTTTTTTACTATCAAAATTTTAAAACTATACATATTTTTACATGCAGCGTTTTTTTAATTTTTCAAAATGCTTATTCCATTTTTCAAAAAAAATAGAATTGTTTCGAATAATCACCATTTCTTCATTACCATGAAAGGCTGCATATGTTGGGTTTAAAGAACCACAAACAATAACCGATCCTCCAATAGTATCACTAAATATAAATGTCTTATGATGCATAATTGATTGATATTTTTTTATTTTTGTTTTTTTCTTCAACTTATTTTTTAAAAGATCAACTGATTGATACACAAAAATAGGAATACTATAAGATTCAAGCACTGAAATTTTACTATACTGATCAATGTTTAAAGCACCGCTATCTACTACAATTTCTACTAACACACCACGCTTATGAGCATCTATAATTGCTTGTGTAATATCATTATCCGTTAAACGAAAAAGAGCAGCTTTTATCATTTTTTTCTCTGAATCTATAAGACCAACTAAAATATATTTAAGGTCTTGTGATTGGTCAGGTGTAAAAAAAAATGAATCAACAACTCCATTATTAAAAAAATCTGCAGATAATAAATGATCACGCGCAAAAGAAATACAATTGCTTCGAGCTTCATTTGGTAAAGCTTCTATAAGAAAAGAACTGACACTTAGACATACCAATAATATTTTTTTATAAAAATTATATTTTTTAAAAAATGACATACATTACCTTCACTAAAATTTAAATCTCATCTCCATTTCTGCACCCACATCACCACGATCATCTTTACTAACTTTTAAACTAACATCGTCTGAAAGCAAATATTCTACTTCTGCTGCTGCATTTTCCGACAAACTAAAATTCTTCTCTATTGCACCTCTTAAACGATCATTTACCTCTACCTCAAGAACTCCCTTAAGTCCTCCTCTTCCTGTTTGATCTGTAAATCTTGGAATAAAATTAACGCGTTGAAAAGGTTGTAACCATGAAGGAACTAAACTGTTTTTTATTGCTTCATATTGAGATGATTCACTAAATAAAAAATTCTTTGCATTATACATTACAAGTGCTGGAGCCATAATATTAAGCGATTGCTCTTCTATACCACCAAAAAGCAGTACCATAATTTGTTCTTGAGTAAGCGATGGCGTAGATTGAAATCTAATAGTCGGATCTTGTAAAGAACCGCCTATTGAAAGACTAACCAGATATTTTTTAATATGACCTTCAGCAAAAACATCCACTAAATGATCATTATTTTGACCTGAAAGAAAGGTAATTTTACCTCTTGAAATAGATAAATTATGAGCTGGGAAAATAATTTTTCCACCTTGTAAATATAATTTCCCTTCAAAAGATGGATCTTCTACTGTGCCTTTTATAAAACATTTAAATTGAGCACTGGTTTGCAAAACTGGAGTTGTAATAGTTGCAGGTTGTTGAGTGCTTACATCAATTGAAAGTTGAGTTGCTGATAAAAAATCATTATTTGATGAACCAAATGTATCGGAAGTGAACGAGTCATATAATTCAGATGCAAAAATATTATCCTTAATATTCATATCTTCCACAGAACAAAAACCTGTTATTTTTGAAAAATTATGCTTATAAGAATACAAAAAAGATCCTGTCAGCGTACAATATAATTGTTTATGAGTATTTAAAAAACAATGATAAAAATTAAGAGGTATATGACAGAAAAGATCTTTTTTGTCATCAGAAAATTGAATTTTAATAGACTTGCTTGCAATACGACCTTTATGTAAATCAAAATTAAGATCGTTACAAATTAACATATTACTATGCATATTATAATTATAACTCAATGAACCTTTTTCTATAAAATTATACATTCCTGGCAAACGAATTAACGCATCTGCAATCTCAAGATTTCCTATAATCCCATTTCTATCAATAACGCCATAAATAGTGCATAACCCTTTTCCAGGTAAAAAACTGTCATACCACGAACGTGCAAATGTTCTTACCGTTTGATAATTCATACATGCTTTAAAATGAGACACATCAGAAAATATACATGATATTAATTCATTGCCATCTTTATCCGTATACAATGCAGAATTAATAATAAAAGGGTGAGTCGCAATATCAATACTATATAATTGAGAACCAAGGCACCCACGAACAATAATATTTTTATCTTTATGATGTAATGATCCATTAATAAAAACAGTTTCATCTGTTTTTGTATGATATAATTCAGCCGTATATTCCATATAATTTTCAGATCCAATAGAAAAATCTCCTAAAATATTTGCTTTATATATAGGAATTTGCCAATAGCCATACATTGGAATAACAGAGCTATTAGTTAATGAAAAATTACCTTTTTTATCTTGTAATGAATAAGTAAAAGCTCCATCTAAACTAACATCATTAAAATCAACTAATACTTTTCCTTGAATATCCTCACATTCTTTTTTTGCAGATATAACAATATTTTCACATACAAAACCTTTATATGATATTTGATTAATTTTAGAAATTACTTCTAATGAACCAGAAGAAGAGCCTTCAATAGAAATCTCAAAAGTCCCTTCTAAAGAATCTTTTATTGTAGGCATTAAAAGCCTTCTTAAGAGATCGCATTCTATAAATAATTTTGCTGTATAAATATATTCATTATCTTTTTTAGTTAGTGTACAAGGATGAATTAAAACTGAATGATCTTGTGTATGCATAATACAAGATCCATGATCCCCATCCCAAGAGCCTTTACTATAAAAAATATATCGACTATCGTCAGGAAGCTGAGGGTTATTATACGAACAATCAAAAGTAATATAAGGCTTTTTAGATGTGTCATCTAAAAATGAAGTAATGGCAACATTTCCTTTTAAATCGGCTATATAGTCACGATTATCTTTGCAGCAAACAGCATTTTTAATAAGAATATTAGTAACAAATTGATTATTAACCTTCTCACCTGCCAAACACCCTTCTATAAAACCTTTTAATTCATTTTTATTATTACTATATTCAGCACAAATATTTTGCAAAGAAATGCTACTAAGAAAAACAGCTCCTTCTGTTTTTTGACCAGATAAAATTATCTTAACATGATCAATAAGAGAGCCAATTCCTGATTCTAAAATAGTAAAGGCACGTATTTTGTCTAAATAAAGAGAAAGAGCAATTTTTCTTGATACAAAATAAGAAAAAAAATTACATCGCATTATAAAAGATTCTGCTGACCATGACCATTTATCTGTATTATTAAAAGAATCAACATGAATATTTTCAAATTTAATAGATAAAGAAAATGGTTGTATATAACACTTTTCTGCACAAAATCGTGCATTATATTTTTCTTTAAAAAAGAGCGCTACTTGATCATGCGCAATATCTAAAAAACGATCATCAAATTGTACCCATAACGCTGCAATTATTATCCCAAAAATAGATGCTGTAAAAAATTTACCTATAAAACCAAAACTTCTCATAGCAAACTCTATTTAAAACTTTCTTAACTTACAACACAAATAGGGTGCGTATTCATACTTAAAAAGATACTATAATCAAAAAAAAAGAGCTCCATAATTATGGAGCTCTTTTTAAAACAATTTAAAAAAATCAAACAACAGGGGCAGGTAATTCACTTATTGCTTTAGAAGACAAATAACCTGTTGGTTTTGGTGCTACAGAAGGAGGAGTTTTTTTAGCGATTGGCTTTTTAAATGGATTTTTTACCAAACCATAGCCATCTGCAGTTTTTCGTAATTGATAACCCTCAGGAATAACCTTACCATCAGTAAATTCATATGCATTTGTAGATTCATTTTTTTTCACTTGATTACTATTATAACGAATACCTAATTGTGCTTTTTTTGGCAGAACAGGTGGAGGAGTCTTTTTTACAGGAATAGAATAAGTAGACTCTTTAGCTGAACTATTTAAAGAAGATTTTGATGTATTAGGCAGAGAATTGAACTTAGGTTTTGAACTAGAAGATGGTGGTGGAGGAGGAGTATTTTTTACAGAAACAACAGAAATAGATTCTGATGAAGAAGGTCTTGAAGACGATTGAGGAATCTCTTCTTTGTTAATTGTTTCTAAAGAAGATTTTTTTAAATTTTCAACACGCTCACTATATCTTTTTTCAGGCGACTTTCTAAGTCCAAGTCTATTTCCAATCCCTTTAAAAAAACTTACCAAGGGATTAGAATGGTGCTTTTCATTCATATTATATTCTTTAAAAACTTCTTCTTCAATTGACTTTGTTTCCCGATTACTTAACACAGAATTACGATCTGAAGACTTACGCGCAGACTCTCTTTCTGCAATTTTATAAACATCACCACCTCGAAGCTGTTCATAAGCCGATAGAGAACGTACTGGTTTTAAAGCAGATACACCATCATTTAAACTTTTTTCCCTTACAGTAGTTGGCTTTATATCTAAATACTCGCCAGTTTTTCTCATCAAAACAGATGTAACACCATTTTCTGTTCTAATATTATTATCCCTTGGGCTATTTATATAATTAGAATATTGATCCTTTGTTAAAGGATCACGAGAAGGAGCAGAGCTCTCTAACTCTTTAGCATAAATTTCTCTTTCCCCTTTGCTTAATACAGAATGATCTAAAGCATCACGTATAGATTGTTTTGCTGCAATTTGAGAGGCATTACTACCTCGAGGCTGTTCATAAGCCGATAGAGAACGAAAACTAGTTGAAGGAGAAATTTTACGTGCAGTTTTAATATTATAAAAACTTACTAAAAGAATTATTACTTTTATTTTTTTAATCATATAAAGCCTTTACGGTAAAATTATATAATTAATTATTGCATTTTTTATCATTCACTTTCAATTTCTTTTACTTCCTTTACAGATTCTAAGCCAGAATCGCTCTCTGCATGAGCAGTTGCAACCGAAACAACCTCTTCCACACTTGTTAAACCAAGTTGTAATTTTCTAATACCATCTTGAATTAAAGTAGTCATTCCATCTTTTTCTGCTTGTTTACGTAATGCTAAAGTGGCTCCTCTTTCCATAGTCAACTTTACCAAATCGTCTGTCATTGCCATAACTTCAAATATTGGCAATCGACCTTTATAGCCCAACTGATTACACTCATCACATCCTACTGGTTTATAAAATTCATATTTTTCACCAGAATTTAATTTTATACCTAAACTTTCAAGCGCTTCTGCTGTTGGCGTATAAGGAGCCTTGCACTCAGCACATAATTTACGAACAAGTCGTTGTGCAATACCTGCAACAATAGATGATGCAATCAAAAAAGGCTCAATACCCATATCAATTAAACGAGTAATAATTGCAGGAGCACTATTAGTATGAATAGTACTTAATACTAAATGACCGGTTAAAGCTGCTTGAATAGCAATTTGAGCAGTTTCTTGATCTCGAGTTTCACCAATCATGACAATATCAGGATCTTGACGCAAAATAGCTCGCAATGCATTTGCAAAAGTAAGCTCAACTTTAGGATTAACTTGAACTTGCGTAATACCTTGTAATTGATATTCAACCGGATCTTCTACTGTAATAATATTAACTTTAGGATCATTTAAACGATGTAAAACAGAATATAATGTTGTTGTTTTACCAGAACCAGTAGGCCCAGAAACTAAAAAAATTCCATTTGGCTGAGCAATAGCTTTTTTAACTTCTTTCAAATCTCGCTCACTAAGACCAATGCTATCAAGATCTGAAAAGCCTTTATCTTTATCCAGCAAACGCATAACAATATTTTCTCCAAAACTTGCAGGTAATATTGAAACACGAATATCTACACGTTTTTCTCCGACTCTAATTTCTATGCGACCATCTTGCGGTTTTCTTTTTTCTGCAATATTAAGACCGGACATAATTTTAAGACGAGAAGAAACTGCAGCCTGGGTTCGTTTTGGAATACTCATAAATTGATGTATTATACCATCAACACGAAGTCTTACTCTTATCTCTTTTTCAGCTGGAGAAATATGAATATCAGATGCACTCATTTTACTTGCTTGAAGCAAAATATAATTTACAAGCTTAATAATAGGGGCATCATTAGCACTACTCATAATATCTCGTTCATCAATTTCACCAAATGATAAACCAGAAACATCGCTTTCTTCTTCCAAATCCTCCATCATTTGATCTGTACCCTCAAGAGGGTAATAATGATTTAAAGCATCAAGAATTATTTTTTGTGTAGAAACAACAACCGCAATACCTTTGCCAAATATAAGGGAAAGCTCATCCAGCGGTTGAAAATCATTCGGATTTGCCGTTACAAAAAAAGTATTCGATTTATATTTAATAGGCATTACTATTTGTTGTTTTAAAAATTTTAAAGGAACTTTTGCCAGCAAAAGAGGATCCGCCATTTCTTCTGTAATAACTTTGATATACTCAAGACCATTTTGTGTAGCGTATGCTTGAGCAAGCTGTTCTTCAGTAATAAGCATTTTATCTTGTAAATAGCGTATTAAACCTATATTTTCCTTTTTTGCCTCAATCTCATATTGTTCTTTATTTATATTTGAAAAAACTTCAGCCTCAACAAAAATATCACCTATATTTCTCTTAATCATTCTGTATCTCCAATAAACATTGTAATCATTTAATTTTCACAAATAAGTATAAACAATATCAAACTCAGGTCATAATTGATAAGTCATCTAAAAAAAAAGAACTTTTAAGCTTAAAACAATAATCAAGAGTTGAAGATTTTTAATAAAATGGCACTATTTATATATAGATTATTATTTTAACAGGTAAAAATATGATTATTATAGCTCTTATTTCTTTAATGATAATGCCTCTTTATAGCGCTGAAAAATTAATAGAAAAAATCAAAAGACATGAAAGAAAACGAGAAATATTTGTAATATTAGCAAAAGAAAAATCTAGTAAAAATCAAAAAATTTACTATTCATCAATGATTGCTGATCGCACAAAAAAATCATATAAAGCACAACAATCATTACACCAAATACTTATAGTAGAAGATCCTGCTTATGAGAATATAAAAAAATTTAAAGAATACTTAGAAAGCAAGGGATTAAAATACTGGCCAGATCCAAGCAAAATTTATAATCCTTATGCACCTGTTTTTATTCCGTCTAATCAAAAAAATTGAAGCGGAGCATAATAATGAAAAAAAAATTCATCTACTTTCTACCACTATTCTGTATTGCGTTTGTTTCAGCTATTGATATAAAACCACAACATCCAAAAGCATTAATTACTAAACACACGCTCACAAAAGGAGAAAAAGATGAAAAAAATAAACAAAAAAAAATATATAACGAACGTGCTTCTAAAACAATTAAAGGTATGACGGAAGATGAGCTTCGTGAGTATATTAACGCTTGTATAGCGCTTGAATATTTTGAAGAAGCTATAAAAGGAATTGAGCAACTTATTACAATCACAAAAAATATGATTCTTGCAAAAGAAGCTCGCATAGAAGTTGCTGATATTTATTTTGAAAAAGGAAACTGGAAAGTAGCTGCTGATAAATATAATGAATTTATAAAGTTATACCCAGCAGATAAACATATTGATTATGCTCAATACAAAGCATTAATAAGTTTATTTTACTGCCTACCAACACATGACAGGGATCAAAAAAACACACAGGAAGTTATTTTACTATCAGATGAATTATTAAAAAAAAATCATCCATTCTCTCAAGATATTAAACAGATACGTAGTCATTGTTATAGAAAACTCTATGAACATAACACAGATATTTTTAATCAATATATGAAAAAAGGAAGTTATGCTGCCGCTGAAAAACGATTAGAACAAATAAGAAAAACATTTACTCCCAGCATGATTGAAAATTTTGATTTCTTATCATTAGAACTTGAATACAAGCTTGCATCAGCGCAACATGACGCAACTAAAAAAGGCATTTTAGAACAAAAGCTTGCAATGTATCCTAACTATTCAAAAAAATTTAAAGTTGCTTCAACAGCAAATAAAAAGTCATATGTCTCATTTTTTTAAAAAAATAATTGGAACAGAAGGCGAATTGCTTGTTGAAAAACATCTCATAAAAACAGGTTATACTATTATAAAAAAAAATTTTTCTATTCGTGGTGGAGAAATTGACATCATTGCAATAAAAAAAGATATTCTTGCTTTTATTGAAGTTAAAACAAGAACAAATACCTATTTTAATACTTCTGAAGTAATAACAATATCAAAACAAAAAAAAATTATTACAACAGCAAAATTTTTTCTATCTCAAAATAATTATTCTGAAAATGCATTTCGTTTTGATATTGCATTAGTTGAAGGTAAAGAAAAAAAAATTACTTATATTGAAAATGCCTTTACCGATACTCATCACTATGAATAATTAATGTATATTTTTTAAAAATGCAGCAACATCAACTTGTTTCATTAAATCTTCCTTACCTGTTGTCATATTTTTTACTGTTATTTTTCCTAAAGCAACTTCTTCAGAACCAAGAATAAGACAATATTTTGCACCAAGTTTATTTGCTTTAGTCATCATTTTTTTTAAAGATGCATCAAAAAGAATATCTGTGCATATATTTTTTACATGTAATTCATACGCCATTTGTAATGCAGCACTATATTCTTGAGCAGATAAAGGTAAAATAAGATGCAGAGATTGAGTATTTTGAAAATCATCTTTCTTAAGAGCTTCAAACATCATTAAAACTCTATCCAGTCCAATTGCAGCGCCAATAGAAGGTTGATCTTCTTTTCCCCCAACGGCAGTTATTAAACTATCATATCTTCCTCCCCCACAAAAAGCACTTTGAGCTCCAAGTAAAGGACTTACAAATTCAAAAACTGTTTTATTATAATAATCAAGTCCTCTGACAAGTCTTGGATTATGAAAAAAAGAAACAGAAAGCTCTTCCAGTTGATTTTTAAGTTGTCGCCATTCGTGATTACAATTTTCACATAAGGTATCTGTAATTACAGGAGCTGTTTGATATATTTTCTTGCAGTCTTCGTTTTTACAATCAAAAACACGCAAAACATTTGTATCTTTTCTTGTTTTGCATGTATTACATAAACCATCACTATATGCATCTAAAAATGAATAGAGCTCTTTTTTTAAACGAATTCTATCTTCAGGACATCCTAAATAATTAATATGAAGTCCAAATTCAACAAATCCACATTTTTGAGCAAAAAAACTATTAAGCATTTGTATAAAAAGCACATCTTCTGCAACAGATGATGAACCAATTACTTCCATACTACATTGATAAAATTGTCGAAATCTTCCTTTTTGTGGACGCTCATATCTAAACATTTCACCAATAGTATAAACCTTCCAAGGAGTTTGCTGAATACCATTTTCTACAAAAGCACGTACTACAGAAGCTGTAGCTTCTGGTCTTAAGCAAATTTCTTCATCTGATTGTCCTGATGAAGAAGTAACAACAAACATTTCTTTTGAAATAACATCAGTTTCTTGACCAAGTGAACGTTTAAAAAGAGCTAATGATTCAATAAGCGGTAAATATATTTTTGAATAACGATAATTTTTAAGATGTTTTTCAAGCAATTCACAAAGATACTCCATTGCTTTACCATCAATAATATCGCGTGTACCGCGTACTCGTGAAATCATATACGCCTCAAAAAATAAGAAGTTGAAAATATATCTTATAAAAAAGTTTATCATGGATCAATTTTAACGCCAATTAGATATCCAAATAAAAATAATCTGAAAAATTGCGTTTTGCTTTTTAATAATGCTATGAATTGGAAATATAAATTACAAGTCATACCAAGGAGACATACATGAGAAAATTAAGCCGATATCTGACAATATTTTTACTTATAACTCAATCAGTGTATGGTGAAAATATTTCAGGAAAAAGCTTTTTATCAGCTCAGCCATTCTCTATTTTACCAACAGACATTACCTTTACAACCGTCATGGATCAACACTTTGAAGATGGAAGCGTGCTTAACAAACCTCAAATACAAGCATCTGTATTTGGAGGAAAATCGGTAAGCAATAGTGGCCTTCGTGATTATTTTTTGTTTAACAACCTTTCTCAACTGAGTATGAATGAAGCTCCTGCAAGTGATACAGCTTCTACACAAAACATTATTGGATATAATTTTAATATTTTTACAACTAACGAAGACGCATCAAGTATTATTACTTTTGATCCTGTAGAAACATTTGCTGGTTTTGGAATCAGTGCTCGTTATGGATTTAAAGAAAAATGGTGGGTAGCAATACAAATTCCTTTTATGCATGTAAAACACGACCTTCAATTATCCGAAGCTGTTTTAGTTGATGGTGGAGGACTTAATACAGACCTAGGTCTTGATGGTCTTCCTGCAGCTGCAACTAATATGACAACTGCTTTTAAACAATCAGGAATGCTCTACGGTAAAATAGATGGTCCTCAAAAAAAATCGGGTTGTGGTGATATAGAGCTTCTTCTTGGATATGACTTCATGGATAGAAATACTAATTATCTTTCTCCTTTTATTGGAGCAGTACTTCCTGCAAGTAATAAACCTACTGCTGAATATTTATGGGAACCAATGCTTGGAAACAACAAACATTTTGGTGTTATTTTAGGACTTTACGGACACTCACATATTTATGAAAAAAAAGATGTCCATCTCTGGTTTACATGGTGTACTAAAAATCAATATCTCATACAAAATACCCAAAAAAGATCTTTTGACTTAAAACGTGGTCCATGGACTCGTTACCTTGCAATGTACAGTAATTCTGAAAATAGAGCCTCAACTGTTGAAACATTAGGATCTGCAGGTATTAAAACATTTGGGATCAATTTAATGACTCAAGATGTTTATGTTACACCTGGATGTTCAAGTTACTCAGTTATTAATCTTGCTTTTATAAAAAACAAACTCAATATAACTCTTGGTGTCACCGCGTTTATAAAAGAATCTGAAAATGTTTATTTTGTAAATCAATGGGCACTTGGACCTGAAGTAGCAGACCTTGTTAACAATAACTCAAGTAACGTATTAAGGACCATAGGATCGCTTGGTACAAGTGGAGCTATTGAAGGAGATTATCTTATACAACCTGATGATATAGATTTATCATCAGCAACAAATACTAATCTTTTTGTTAACTCTATCTACAGCACAGTAAGTTACTATAACAATACAAATCATCCTCAACTTTATGAACTTGGGGGCTCATTTGAAACATCAAAACAAAATAATTCAGTCAATAGATTTACCATGTGGGGTAAATTTCAATTAACGTTCTAAATAAAGGAAGAAGAACTATGAAAGTAAAAATAAATCAAATTGGTTTATTACTCACTCTTTTTATAAGCCCAACAATTATTCAAACTATGTCTTTAGGACAAGCAAGAGACCTTAGAGATGACTATTTTACACCAGCAATTAATGATGTTGAAAAAAATGGCGTAACCACAGAAAATTTAACAAAAGCATGTAAAGCAATAATGATGCCAGGAGTAAGCGGATACGTAAACTATTTACTCGAATTCTTTAGACCATTTGTAAAAGCATTTGGAGCAAATCCTGAAAAAGTTTGCCAACTTATACTTTCATCAGAAAAAAAAGAAGCTAAAATACAAGAAATGCTTAATGCTGCAATACCAAGTCGTGGAGGAACAGCTTCTTCCGATAAAGGAAAAGCAGCTCTTGAAGCTGTGCAAACATATTTAGCAAATGGAGGAACTCCACTTCTTTTTTTAAAAGACACTAATGCCGTTATTGCAAATCTTTCAGGTGGCAGTACAAGCGGAGCAAGCAGCGACAATTCAAATTCAAATCTTCTTCAAATAGCAAACAATTTACAACCACTTTATAAAACAACATTAATCAATAATAATACTCCTAATGTACAAGCAATTACACAATGCTCAAGCGACATTGCAGCATTCCTTGCTAATATTTCTTCAACAAGCACACCATCAAGCAACCTAGGTGCATGGGCAACAACACTTACCAACATGCTTAAAAATAAATCTGGAAGTTCTTCATCTAGTAGCAGCTCCGCAAACACAGATCCTAATGTAGTTAATATTGCAATGACTTTTATTCAACCAAATGATACTTATATGGGAGCTGATGACTCTTCAGTTGCAAACCTTGATCAATTATATGAAAAAATACATTCACTTAATGATCCAAATGAAGATTTCACAACACCTGTAAGTGTTTTTGGTCAAATTGATGAGCAAATAGCAATTTATAACGGCGACAAAACTAATGAAGCATTTAGATTTAATCAATCAGACTCAATTTCAACATGGGCTGAACGAGTTATTACAGCACTCAAAGACGTGAATGATGCTTATTCTTATATGAATATGTATGCAAACAACCAAGAGACCGCTATACCTGGATTTAGCTATTCTGGAGAAGATTTTCTTGATACCATCATTCCTGATTTAGTAGCAGCTGCAAAAGGATCTGGCAATGGATCATCAACATCTACAGCGGGAGCACTAGAATTAACAGATCCTAATTTAGTAAAAATAGCGCAAGCTTTAAGTGGTATTAACGGAGAACCAAATAACAAAGATCAATATTTTCAAGTTAGTTCAGACAACACTGTTTCTGTTAACCCAAATAAACTAAATGAAATGGCTGAATTTGCTGCAGCACTAAGAAACGCTCTTAATCAATGGCAAGGAGATTCAAATGATCCATCATCAGCAGCTCACCCTGAATTACGTTTTGAAGATCAATCATTCAGTAATTACATAACAAATATGAACAGCGCAGTAGCTGATGAAACAGATATTCTCAGTTCTCTACCTGATCTTTTTACTGATATTGGAAAACTTGAAAGCATTAATTCATCAAATCTTACCTATGATATTAAAGAAACTCCAAGTTATAATATTTATGGAAGAACTACAGAAAATGGAGATACAGAGTTAAATCAAAATGGATTAATTAGTGTACTATTTGAAAAATTAGGAAACGCTCAAACAGAAACTTCAAATGGACCAACACTACAACTTGATAATGCAGCATCAATTGGATTCTTAGCTACCGCCCTTGCAGATCAAATTGCAAATCATAATGCATCAGTAAATTACATATGGGGTCGTTGTGGAGTTGTTAAAAAAATATTTACAGAAACTCCTGCAACAAAAACTCCTGTAAAGTTCTTAAATGGACATATATATTCCGTAACAGGATCTCCAGCTTCTGAAACAACACGCTTTATAGCACAAGAAATATTTTATGATCTTATAAACAGTGACAATAATGGACTATTAAAACTACTTAATAATCAAGCGAAAAGCTTACAAAAACAAGCACAAGCTTTAATGACAGCAGGAGCGTCTAAAGAACAATTTAAAACAACAGATGGCATGGCTCAAACAAGTATTAATTATTTCAGTGGAACAAATATTGCTGTAGGAACTACTGGCGCTGGAGCATTTGATATCTCAACATCAACACTTACATTTTAATATATAATTATAAATAAAAAGGGGCCGTATTGGCCCCTTTTTATTTATAAAAAATCAAAATATTTTACTCTACAAAGTGATGATCTTTATCTTGCTCATCAATATCTTGTTCAAATTCAGACTCAGATTTATCAATTTTTTTCTGACTATTTTTCAAATTATCAGTATTAATAGCAAGTTGAGCATCTTCAACTTCTTCAAGCGTCATTCTTTTTCTTTGCTTACGACCTCCACAATCTGGACATAATGGTCTATATTTTTGAGGTATACGCACAGACGATACCACATATGGATTTGTATGAGAACTGTTATATACAGGAGAACAATAACAAGTATTATTCATTGTACAATTAACATTCATAAGCATTTCATGACGACGATTTCGTAAACTTTCTTCTTTACAATATAATGTTTGCACTAAGGATAATGATAAAAAATTATATAATATTATTCTCTTCATACCATTCTCCCAATTAAAAACATTTAAAAAAGATTACTCATTAACTTTATTTATTTGATCCTTGTTTACATTTTTTACCAGATGCACATTTTGTAGATTTACATTTTGAAGATGTGCATTTTTCTTTTTTTGTTTCTTTTTTTGAACATTGAGTTTTACAATCTTCATGACATTCTACATTAAAAAAACCGCATGGCGTTGCATTAGACTCGCGTGATATATTTGGTCGAGCAGTATTTAGTTGTTTTGATTCTTTTTTTGAATTTTTTTTGTCAACCCAATCAAACCATCCAGCAGATACATAACCTGTAACACACAAAAGCGTAAGCGTTAATACTTTTTTCTTCATATCTATTCCTCTCCATTTTTAATTTAAATACTTTTATATAAATACTATTTTTTATTCCATATCTTCCTGATTATTTTTTTTCAATCCAGGGAAAATTGCTTCAACAATTCCTACAGCTCCTTCTCCAGCAGATTTAACAACTCCGGTAGCACCTTCTCCAGTTGCTTCTACAGTACCAACTATAGGACCATTATTTTTATTGCATTTATTCTTATTCCTATTTCCTCTGTTTCTATTATTTTTTGAACAATTTTGAGATTTGTTTTGAGACTTTTTATCATTTTGTTCTGCTAATACTTGAGCACCAAAACACAACATTGTAACTAATAATAATTGCTTTTTCATAAATCCTCCTTTATTGGAAATAATTATTATATAGTTCAAACTAACATAGGCAGATCAAAGAAAACAAGACTTTTTTTTGCAAAAAATGCTTTAGGCTTGTTTTTTTATAAAAAAATAACTCAATAAGCTGAACAGGAGGAGCTCATTACAATATCTTTGATATAATTTTTATTATTTATTATTGATATTTTTATTATATTTAAAAATATCAATAATTTGTTGAGCATGATCTTTAAGCTCAATTTTTTTAAGAATATCTACAATATATCCATCTTTATTGATTAAAAACGTAACTCTTTTTACTCCAATCCATGAAAATAAAAAACCGCGTGTTACGCCATAAAGCTCAGCAATTTTTTGACCAACATCGCTTAAAAGAATAAAGGGTAATTTGTTTTTTTCTTTAAACTTTTTATGTGATTTTTCAGAATCTGAGCTTATACCAATAATTGTTATGTGTGCTTTTTTTAAATCAGAAAAACCATCTCGCAAACTACATGCTTGCTTAGTACACCCATAAGTTCCATCCATCGGATAAAAATATAAAGCTATATTAGAGCCTTTATAATCAGACAAAGAAACTTGATTTCCGTTTTCATCACATAATGTAAAATCTGGAGCTTTATCACCCTTTTTAAGAGCCTGCATATTAGAAAACATAAAACCCACAATCAATAATGAAATAATCTTTCTTTTCATAAGTAATACTCCTTACATATTATATATCATTAATTAATTTCACATATGAGCAATAATTGCATTATTTTGGTCAATTGAAAGATTTTTATTTTTTTTAATAAGACCATGATATGCACTTGTAATAATATTCTCAAGTGAAGAATTTACAGGCTTCCATCCTAATATTTGAGTTATCTTTGAAGAATCGGCTACTAATTTTTTTGGATCACCGGCTCGTCGCTCTTGATAAGTAACAGATATTTTTTTTTGCAATATTGTTTGAACCTGATTACAAATTTGTTGAACTGAATATCCAAAACCAGTTCCTAAATTAAAAATATTTGATTTTCGATTATCATATAAATATTCAAATGCCTTTACATGAGCATCAGCTATATCTAAAACATGCACATAATCACGTATTGCAGTACCATCAGGCGTTTGATAATCACTTCCAAAAATAGAAAATGGCTTTTCATGTATCGCAGCATTTAACAATAATGGAATAAGATGGGATTCAGGAACATGTTGTTCATATAAATTATATTCAAAAGCAGATCCTGCTGCATTAAAATAACGTAAAATAGCAAACTTAATATCATAAGCTTTTTCATAATCTTCAAGCATCTGTTCTATAATTAATTTTGTTTTACCGTAAGGACTGATAGGAAATTTTGGATGATCTTCTGCAAGCACATCTGTTAATGGGTTTCCATAAACCGCACATGATGATGAAAAAATAAAAAAACTAATTCGATAATAACGAGCAACATCGAGCAATACATGACTATTAACAACATTATTTTGATAATACAGCGATGGATTTTTACATGACTCTGAAACTTCAATTGATGCTGCAAAATGCATAACTCCAGCAATATCATAAGTAGAAAATATAGATTCAAGAATTTTTTTATCTTGAATAGACCCTTTTATAACAACTGCCCATTCAGGATAAAATATTTGATTATGAAAAAAGGCATCAAGTACAACTACCTGATACCCTCTTTGATACAACAACCAAGCCGTATGAGAACCAATATAACCGGCCCCACCTGTAACTAAAATTGTATGCTTCATATACAACTACTACTCACTTAATTACAACATTTTTTATATTTCTTGCCTGAACCACATGGACAATTTTCATTTCTTCCAACACGCTCAGGATCTCTTTTTGCAGTTACAACTTCATTGCTATTATCAACAGAAGCAGAAATCATACTTAATGAATCGAGTTCTTTTTGACGTTTTTTTTCTATTGCCTGAGCATCAAGAAATTGAGTATTTAAACGGAAAATTCTATGAACAATTTCCCAACGAATACTTTGCATCATATCTTCAAACATAATGAAAGCTTCTCGTTTATATTCAATAAGTGGATTCTTTTGCCCCCAACTACGTAAATAGATCCCCTCTTTAAGATGATCTAAATTAAACATATGTTGCTTCCATGCCTGATCTATTGTTTCCAACATAACCCATTTTTCGCTTTCATCCATACGATCTGCGTCGCTACTTGATCTATAAAGATCATATGCTTCTAGCAAAATATTAACAATATCAGATTGAAATGCATCAAATCGCATTGTATTTATAACATTCAAATCAAAAATTGACTTATCTATTTGACACATCGCAGACAAAAAATCAATAACAGCAAGTGATTCTTCTTCTGTCACAATTTCATCTTTAATAAAACGTGCAAATGTTGCTTCTACACTTGCCACAATCATTTCTCGAACAAGATCATGCATATCATCAGAGCCTTCTAAAACACTATACCTATATGCATAAATAACTTTACGATGCTGATTCATAACATCATCGTATTCAAGTAGATTTTTACGACTATCAAAATTATTTTTTTCTATTTTTTCTTGAGCATTTTCAATTGTTTTTGAAAGCCATTTATCTTCAATAACATCATCTTCATTCATTCCCGCCCAGTTCATCATTTTATCTCTAAGAGATGTACCGCCACCAAAAATACGCACTAATTCATCTTCTAAAGAAATATAAAATCTTGACTCACCAGGGTCTCCTTGGCGACCAGAACGACCGCGTAATTGATTATCAATACGACGACTTTCGTGACGTTCTGTACCTAAAATATAAAGACCTCCACGATCAACAGATTCTGGTGTTAATTTTATATCTGTGCCTCGACCTGCCATATTTGTTGCAATGGTAATACGCCCAACTTCCCCTGCATGTTCAACAATTTCAGCTTCTCGCTGATGCTGTTTTGCATTAAGAACATCATGAGGTATTCCATTTTCAGTCAAAACAGTGCTCAATCGTTCAGATGTTTCAATCGCAATAGTCCCAATTAAAACTGGCTGTCCTTTTGCATAACGCTCTTTAATATCTTGCACAATTGCTTTAAATTTTGCCCGTTCAGTTAAAAATATAACATCTTCTTTATCAATACGAATAACTTTACGGTTTGAAGGTATTGATACAACTTCAAGTTTATAAATATTATAAAATTCTTCTGCTTCGGTCATAGCTGTACCAGTCATACCAGAAAGCTTACCAAATAATCTGAAAAAATTTTGCAATGTTATAGACGCAAGTGTCTGGCTTTCTCGTTCAACATCAACGCCCTCTTTTGCTTCAAGTGCTTGATGCAACCCATCGCTATAACGACGGCCCCCTAAAATACGACCAGTAAATTCATCAACAATTAAAACTTCACCATCTTTTACAACATATTCAACATCTTTACGAAATAAAGTGTTTGCCCTAAGAGCCTGATGAACATGGTGCAAAATATTAATATTTTGAATGTCATATAAATTTTGGAGATGGAAAAATGCCTCTATTTTATCATTTCCAGACTCTGTAAGAAGTACGGATCTTTGTTTTTCATCAATTTCATAATCCGTATCTTTATGTAAACGACGAACAGCCTCATCAGCTTTTTGATAAAGCTTAGCGCCTTCGTCAGTTGATCCTGATATAATTAATGGAGTTCTAGCTTCATCAATTAAAATTGAATCAACTTCATCAACAATTGCAAATGCTAGTTTTCGCTGTACATAATCCGACAAACGAAATTTCATATTATCTCGCAAATAATCAAATCCAAGTTCATTATTAGTTGCATAAATAATATCTGCATTGTAAGCATTTTTACGATCTTCATCATTCATATTATTTTGAATAACGCCAACCGAAAGACCTAAATGATTAAACACAGGAGCCATCCACTCAGCATCACGACGAGCTAAATAATCATTAACTGTTACAAGAAAGGCTGCATTGCCAGAAAGAGCGTTTAAATATAAAGGTAATGTTGCTGTAAGGGTTTTACCCTCACCTGTTTTCATTTCAGATATTTTACCTTGATGCAATACAATTCCACCCATAATTTGGACATCATAGTGACGTTGCCCCAAAAAACGCTTTGCTGTTTCTCTTACAACTGCAAATGCTTCTGGCAAAAGATCATCAAGAGTCTCTCCTTGTGCAAGACGAGACCTAAATTCAAGGGTTTTTAATGTAAGAGCTTCATCTGTTAAAATACTTATAGATGATTCAAACTGATTAACTTTTTCTACTATAGGCTTCAATCTATTTATTTCACGTTGATTTCGAGAACCTATTATTTTTGAAACTATATAAGAAAACATGTTTAATCCTTTATTGCGAAAAAATTATAAAGAAAATTTCATTCTAGACGAGGATTAAGTCTATTTCAATGAAATAGCGCTAACTTGACGGAAAGTTGTTTTGTTTCTGCGATAAGAATGAAAACTTTGATTACAAATAGTACACAGATTGCTATTTATATCAATAGAAAAGGAAGAGACTCCAAGCTTTTGTAATAATAAAAAATTGTACTTTACAAGATCAAAATAATAACTACTTTGACGCATAACAAGAGACTTTTCACCCTCTTGTCTAGCAGATATATTTTCTGCAAAAATTTTATCAACCTCATAACAACATACTTTTGCACAAGGCCCAAGTGTAAATATAAGATCTAAAATTGAAGATCCATATTCTTTTTGCAAAGCAAAAACCATTTCATTAAGAATCCCCTCTACAGAACCTCTCCATCCAGCATGAGCAATGCCAATAACATTATTACGCCTATCATATACAGCAACAGGCAAACAGTCTGCTGTAAGCACACCAAGCATAACTCCAGCAACATTTGTAAGTATAAAATCAGCATCAAAAGAAAATTGCTCATAATTTTGAGCTTGCTCTAAAGATCTAATAATCAAACCTTCTTTACCATGAATCTGATGAGTAAAAATAGGGTACTTATAGCTGTTTTTAAAAAATTTATGATTTTTTAAAAGGAGTTTATTAGCGACACTATAATCCGATAGGGCATCTCCAAATACAATAGTACAAAAATCATTTGCATACATTTGCATAAAAACCTTTTCATAATTTTTTAAAAAACAAAATAAACACTTATTAAAAATAATATTTCAAATAAAATTTATTTACATTCATTTATGTCTTTATTTATTATTTATATTAAATAAAATTCAAGGAGTAAATTTTTATGAAAAAATATCTTATTTTATTATGTCTTATATTTAATCAAACTTATAATAGCAATTCATATATTCAACAACTTGCTTTAGTTCCTTTTATGCATAAACATAGCTCTACTATAGATGAAAAAAACACACCATCAACAAATTATTTAGATGAAGAAATAGATAACGCAGATAATGAAGATCAATTTTCTAATTTTTATCAAACTTTAAATATTCCAATGCATTCAAGTATTAACCAAATTAATAAAAAATTTAAATCAATGAGTCGAACAAAACACCCTGACAAATATTCAAATTCTTCAGATAATGAAAAATACACAGAATTAAGCGGTATCAAAAGTTCATTAGAAGATCCTGAAAAAAGATTTGAATTTGATGTAAATTTAATAGAAAACGAAATTTCTTTCATAGAAGAAAAAATTAAAAAATTAAAAAAATCTTTAGAAGATGCTTATGTAGAGTCTTATACAAATGGCTATGGATCTAAAATATTAAATTATTTTGACAATATAAGCTTAAAAGAATTTAAAGATCAAAAGACAGATAATGCTGTTAACCTAAAAAGAAACATCGAAACGTATGATGAAAAAGTAATAGAAATAAATAAAAAAATAAAAACAAATGAAAATAAAATTAAAGAATTAAAAGAAAAAATAGAATACTTTTTATCTAACAAAAAGTATCAAGATACAATAGATGGGTTATTAGGATCTCGTTTTAGACCTTATAAGATTGGTAACCCTTTAATACTATATACAAAAGGAAAAGATACCTATCCTGCTGAAAATTCATACGACAATTTCAATTTAAACTTAGATTAAAAATATCAATCAAAACTTATCATGCTATTAAATTAAAAAGGGCCAAATGGCCCTTTTTAATTTAACGCTCACTTTTAATATCATCTACTCATTATGAATTTTTTCTTTTACCTGTTTTCTCATAAAAGCCGGTATATCCAAATCTTTTATGTCAATATTACCTTCCATTTTATGCTCATAATGAGGATGACTTACTTGAATAACCTGTTCTTGTTTTTGCGGTATAAAATAAAATGCGTCTTTTTTAACTTCATTATTCTCTCTATTGCTATCATCAGTTGAAAAATTAACTTGAGAAACAACGGTATGCTCTTGCACAACTTCTTGAGGAACAACAATATTTTCTTTTAAAACTTCAACAGATTCTGTTTTGTTTACCTGAGTATAATGTTGAGAATTTACTTCTGCTTTTTCTTCTAAGAGAACCTCTTTAAAAACTTCTTTAACTGATTCTTTTTGAACAACAACAGGCTCTGAAAGATTTTCTATTTTTTTAGCAGGTTCAAGAGATTCTTTTTCGATATCATTTTTTTGTTTAAATCCAGTAGCAATAACGGTAACTGCTATTTCATCGCCCATACTATTATCAATTACAGATCCCAAAATAATATTTGCTTGCTCGTCTGCTTGTTCATAAATAACTGATGCTGCCTGACTAATTTCATGCAGTCCCAAATCTGAACCACCAGTAATATTAAGAAGTACGCCACGAGCTCCTGCAATATTCATATTTTCCAAGATAGGAGACGATATTGCGGTCAAAGCAGCTTGACGAGCACGATCAGCACCTGATGCTCTGCCAGTTCCCATAACAGCAAGTCCTTGATCTTTCATAATCTCTCTAACATCTGCAAAATCAACATTAATATGCCCTGCTCGTGTAATAATATCTGAAATACCTTTTACTGATTGATTTAAAACTTCATTTATTATTGCAAAGCCATCAATCATAGAAACTTTATCATCAACAAGATCTAATAATTTTTGATTTGGAATAATAAGCAAAGTGTCAGCATGATTTTTAATTTTTTCAATCGCATTTTCTGCTATTGCTAAACGACGTTTACCTTCAAAACTAAATGGCTTTGTAATAACAACAATAGTTAAAATTCCTTTATCCTTAAGTGCTTGAACTATAACAGGAAGCGCTCCAGAGCCGGTTCCGCCACCCATTCCACCTGTTAAAAAGACAATATCAGATTGATCAACTGCTTCTAAAACTTTTTCTAAATCTTCTTCTGCAGCTTTTTTACCCATATCAGGATTTGCCCCTGCCCCTAATCCTTTTGTTGATTTTTGACCAATTTGTATTTTTACAGGAGCCTGAGAAAGTTTAAGAGCTTGAGCATCTGTATTTACACAAACAAAATTAACGCCTTCATATTCTGATTGAATCATGCAATTAACAGTATTACCCCCTGCACCCCCAACACCTATCACAGAAATTTTGGCAACAGGTATATTATTTTCATACTCTTCGCGATCAAATACTATCATGACAGCTCCTTCTTTTTTTAAAATTCAAAGATATACAAAATATTCAAAAAAAATCTGATACCCAAGATTTCATTCGATATAATAAGCGAGAAAAATTTGTAGTATCGTTATCATAAAAATTATGAGTTATAGCTTTTTTTACACCATATAGTAAAAGCCCATAACCTGTTGCATACAAAGGGCTTTTTAAAATTTCTAAATTACTATGAATAATATGAGGCTTTCCTATACGAACAGGAATATTAAAAATCTTTTTTGCAACTTCATCTATGCCATCAAGTAAAGAACCTCCGCCTGTAAGCACCAATCCTGATACTAAAATATAATGCATATTTCTTGCTAAAATCTCTTCATGAACAATGGACAAAAGCTCCTCGGCTCGTGGTTCAAGTATCTCTGTTATATTACTCAGCAAAACTATTTGGTTCTTTCCCCCTTGCACCATTTCCACTTCAACTTCTTTCTCCTCACATAACAAATCAAGACTGGCAAGACCATATTCCTTTTTAATACGCTCTGCGTCTTTAACCGTTGTGCGAAGCCCTACTGCAAGATCATTAGTAAAATGATTTCCTGCAATAGGAACTACCATTGTATGTCTAATGCTACCATATTGATATAAAGCAACATCAGAAGTGCCTCCCCCAATATCAATCATGCCAACGCCAAGTTCGCGTTCATCTTGATTAAGAACAGCATGCCCAGATGCAATTTGCTCTAAAACAATATCATGAACTTTAACGCCTGCTCGTTCACAGCAAGTCACTAAATTTTGAACAGAAGAAACCGAGCCAGTAATCATATGAATTTGAGTCTCAAGTCGAATGCCATGCATACCTAAAGGATCTTGAATTCTGTCTCCTCCATCAATACTAAAAAACTGAGGAAGAACATGTAAAACTTGCTGCCCTTCGGCAAGAGGAACTGCGCGAGCAGCAGCAATAACATTTTCTATATCTTTATTAAAAACTTCACCTTTTTCTATAGGAACGGCACCGTACGCATTACGTGATTGTATATGTGCTCCAGAAATACCAACAACAACTGACTCTATTGAAAATCCAACCATTAATTCAGCTTCTTTAAGTGCTGTTTTGATAGAAAGAACAGTACGAGCAACGTCTACAACAACACCTTTTTTAAGACCATCTGAAGGAGCTTTTCCTATACCTAAAATCTCAAGTGATCCATCATCTAAAAGAGCTCCTACTAAAACACATATTTTTGTTGTACCTACATCAAGTGCAGTAATAATCTGACTTCCTTTTTTATTTTTTTTCATCCCACTACTCCCCTTTGCGCTACAATCATTTGATTTTTAAATCTTCCATCTATATTCCATGCAAGAATTTTATTTTTTTTAGATTTTATTATGGTAGAAGTTTTTTCTAGTAATGATTGTTTAATAGAGTTGTATGCCACAAGTATTGGATGCATATTTTTTATACTCTCTTTGTCTACGGTAAGCGTCAAAAAAGAAGAGTCTTTATCATGTAAAACAATTTCTTCCGGACTATTCCATGCAATAAGATATTGATTCGATATATCATCACTTATATGAGAACGTATAGATTCTTTAAAATCACGTACCCCAGCCTTTGTAGCAAACTGAGCATCTGCCACTTGATAAAGAGGCAAAGACTTAATGTAGGAATATGTAAAAAAATCTTTTGAAACAACGTGATCATTAGAACAAAGCACAACTGAATCATTACAAACAGCCAACGGCTTGCTAGGAAAAACAGAAATATATACCTTTTTAAAAGGATCTTTTTTAACAACAACTTTTGCAAGATGAGGAAATGCTTGATGCAATAAAAAGTTAACTTCATTAACAGGTAAAGCTTTTTTTAACAAACCTTGAACATATACTTTAATAGATTCTCGTGCGCTATCAGAAATTATTCCATCAGCTTTAACAACAACAGAAAGATCTTGATATGCCGAGTTAAATTTTTTCCATCCGCCATATACTATAACTGAAAAAAACAAAGCCCTAATAAGCCCCCTCATGCATCACCCCATGTTTTTTCAAAAAGAAGTTTGCTCACTTTTTTACTTAATTTGATGCACAATAGTCAATATTTTAGTTATTTAAAAAACAATGAGTAAGCCATTTTTTAATCTAAAAATTGCATTTTATAGAGAGATATATAAAATGTGCACATAGTATTTTATAAAAAGTAGTGATACATAGAATTTTCAACTATTTATCATTTATAGAAAGGTATAAAAATGAAAAATGTTTTTTTAAGTATTGCGATGCTTACTGCATATTCACTATCAGCTAGTGAATACTATATGCGATCAGATGCACGATTAACTGGTGAGTCCTATCCTCAATTTAGAGCATCAGATACTCAATCAGATACACGATCAACTATCGAAACCTCTCCTATAGCAAGCCCAACAAAAAAACCAAGCCTATTTTGTCAATTAACAACTTTTGCAAAAAATCATCCTTACTTAACAATTGCAGGAATCGGAGCACTTGGAGCGAGTGCATATAAATGGGGATCTGTTCCAAATATATCAGCAACGGCAACATCTTTCGGCAATTTTACAGCTTCAAAAGCGTCATTTTTATGCAATAGATCAACTGTTGCAATTGTTGGAGGTAGCATAGGTATTGCAGCATTAATAAATTACCGTGGTAAAAAAAATTCTGATATAGCATAATTTTATATCAAAATAAATAAAGGGTTTTTATGTTATTAGTTACATAAAAACCCTTTTAAATTTTTACTTCTTATCTGAATTCATCTCCTAACATATTTCATTAAAAATACATTTATTAACATTATTATTGTAAAACACCACAAAAATTAAATACTTTATATTTATAACAGAAATTAAATATAAAGGTGTTTTATGAAAAAATTATTATATTTTTTAATTGTTTTAAACATACCATCTGCGTTATTTTCAGCATCAAAAGTTGTTGTAGAAAACGCTCCGCTTAGAGTGATTGGAGAAAATACTGCTACACCTGCTCGATTAGCAGATATATACAAATCTACATTTGCTCATAAACCTACATTTGCTCAACGCATAAAAGAACAACATCGTCAAAATATACAAGCTCGCAAAGACGCACTTGCTCCATTTTATTTAAAAAACAATCCACAGACACATCTACCAATACCTAAACGCGGTGACGTTTCAACTAAAGAAATTAAAGCATTAAATAAAAGAAATAAAGATTTTTCCGCTCAAGATCCGGTAGTGTTTGCTGTTCCAAGATTTAATAATGCCGTTTATCATGCTCGCAATGCTCTTTCAGCAATCAAAGCTCCATTTCAAGTAACTAAGCGCGAAATAACCAATTCTCGTTTAGCAAATGCCTTCAAAACAATTGTTGATCAAGCAAAAACATCTGGATCTACTATAGCAGAAGGAGCCCGAAATGCTGGGAGAAAAATAACAGATGGTATTCAAAATATAAAAAGTAAATTTCAAAAAAAATCTGGTACATTAAATGATAAGAACAAGGATGACGCAAATGATACTCTTATAGTTCAAGATGTTTACTCTCATACTCCTCAAGCAACTAAGCCTTTACGCTATTCACAATTAGAAAGTAAGCCATCTCCATATAATAACGATATTGAAGCCGCTGCTGGCCCAAAAAAAGACGCCCTTTTTGATGAAAATCAAGTAATTAAACAACAAGATGGAACATTTAAATTTGCTGATAACTCGAATATTCCAGAAGGATACCAACTAAGAAAAACTAAAGGGGGAAAATACGGTTTAGTAGAAAATCCAAAACCAAAACCAAGACCTACCAATAATCCGCAAGCAACTACAACAAAATCTTCTTTAGAGCAAAAGTCAACTACACAAAAAGAAGAACCTCTTTCTGTAAACTCAGAAAATTACACTTGGCGAACAAGTCCAGAAGATCCATCAATACAGTTGCGGGTGTTAAAAAAAGATGCACAACCTGGAAAATCTGATTATTCAGAATACTATAATATTAACAACCCGATTCCAAGCAGAAGAAATTCTGCTGCAGATACAATAGATCAGTAAATAAAATTTACTTTCAAACTACTCAAAGTCATAGAGTTAAACTCTATGACTTTTATTTTTGTGCTCCATTTACATCTGCATATTGAGTCATAAATGTAACTATTTGAGATTTGAAAGATTCCATGACTTCAGGATTATTTTCAAAATCTTGATTACAATCCAAAACTAAAACAGGAATGTCTATCAACTCTGGCAAAATATCTTTTTTTTCAATCAACCATGCTTCATGCTTTTTATGTAATAATTCTAAATATTCAAAACTTACACCAACTTCCTCTGTACGAGCTCTTTTATGAAGTCTTTCATAACAAATTTTTGGATCTGTTTGTAAATAGATAAAACCTGTTGGCTTTGGTACATAATTAGTTACAAGCCATGAAAACCACTGCGTATATAATGACCATTCCAAAGAAGAAAGTGTTCCCATTTCATAGCAATTTTTTGCAAAACAATAACGATCTGAATATACAGACCTTTCTAGCACTTGTATGTTAAATGGATTAATTTTTGCATATTCTTTTTGTTCAATAACACGTGTAATAAAAGCATATGACTGAAAAGTATACGCCCAGCGATTAGTATCCTTATAAAATTTTTCAAGAATATTTTCTCCATCGCCAACATGTTGCCATTTGTCTACCGGCTCATAAACAATTTGAACAGGTAATAATGTTTTTATTAAAGATAAAAATGTAGATTTTCCCGCACCAATATTACCTTCTACAATAAATATTTTTTGATGATCCGTAATCATTGCAACTCCTAATGATTATTATAAATTTTAAACCCCTACCCGACCCAGAATATGTCCATTTTTGTCATTTTAGCTTTATATCTATATACTATCAGCTTAATTAGTGATAACTAAGTGATTTTAATGATCTTTTAAACCTATCCATATTTGGATTCAAAAGTTTACGTGAGAAAATAAAAATATGAAGCGTATTAAGAAATTTTTTTATATTTGTTCTTTTTTTTTAATAGCATTTTCATTGCAATCCTCAGAACCTAAAGAGCCAAACAATTTTGATTTTTCTTTATTTAATAATGATGATGATATTTCTGAAATAATGCATGTTGACCCTCAACACGCAACAAGATTTCCCAAAATTAACACGCTTGAAGTTATCACCTCTTTAAATCTTCAAAAAGCTCTTCAAACAGAACTTTATCAAAGAACTCATGCTCCATTAAGCAGACCCCCTATAGATCTTTCTATTTTACAAATAATGACAATATACGACAGTGAATTTAAAGTAACACCTTTCATATCATCTATGTGGAAGCAAAACTACACAACAACATCATCTCATATAGATAGTTATATCAATTTAAAACTGCACGACATAATGGAAATTCTTGATGAAAATGAATTTACAACTATTGAAGTTCCAGAAGTTTTAGAACTTTTCCATCCACTAAAAATGCAAGAACATACTGCTGGTTTTATGTTTCAAGGAATTAAAACGTATGAAAATGGATGGGCATTTACATTTTCAGTACCACTCCAATACACTCTTAACAACTTTCATTTAACTCAAGAAGAAAAAGAGCGAATAGATAATTATCCTTTATTTGCTGAATTTAATGGAAATGTAATGGATTTTGCTCGCAAACATTTAATTTCTGATCGTCTTGGAATTGGAGATACTCAAGTAACAGCAGAGTACTGCTTGGCAGATACCTATAGAACATTTCAATCCTTAGGGTTAACAGTAACAATTCCAACTGCATTTGCATTTAAAAATGGACTTTATGGAACATATTTTAATCGCGATGAGCAAGGACACCCTCTTAATCTTTATAGTGATTTAATAAATCCTTGGTTGGAATATTTAAGTACTGGCAATGAAGCAAATGTTGAACTTATTCAAAACAATGCTGAACAGTTTGGGCTATCAGCTCTTAATAGACTTTCTACACTTCTTATTCAAAGACATATGGGCAACGATTATCATTGGGCATTAGGGTTTTGCTATCGCTCAACCATTAATTTTACAGATAATTTAAGCTGGATTTCTAAAATGAATTTTGAAGTTCAAATGCCATCTGTTTTGCAAAGATTTTTCTTAATTCAAGCAACTCCTGAGGAATTTAACGCATTTGACTGGGCAAATAATAATGTTGAAATTAATGAAAAAATAAACTTCCTTAATTTACAATTTGCTAATATGTTTTTTCCAAAAATGTTTTATGCAACAGTTTTTCCTGGTGTTCTATTTCACTCTACGAGCTGTCTTAAAAAATATATGGCTGCTGGCAAATGGGCTCCAATGATTGGATTTGACTCTTGGTTTCATACACCAGAGCATTTTATGAGTATTAATGCTCCAAAAACTGTTCTTTCGCATGTTAATTTAGACATTGCAAGAAGACGCAAAGCCTGGTCTTCAAGTATTTGGATAGGAATAGAGCGACCTCCCTTGTCAACTTCAACCTGGACTTTAGCACTGAAAGCTTATGGATCTTTACTTAATGCTGGATTTGGAGATGCTTATGGCGTTGCTTTTACGTTTGAAAAAGATTTTTAATATTTAAAATAAAGGAATTCAATGTTAAAAAAACAATATAAAAAACTTCCATTACTTATCTTACTAAGTTTGCCATTTTTAATAATTACAACAAATACACATACCAACGCTATTCAGCAAAAAACAGTAGAAAACTTAGTTCCTCAACAAGTTTCTTTTGCAGGGACTATTCTTGTAAAAGTAGATGGTATTTTAGGAATTCTAGATGCAGAATCAATTAATGATTGCTTTTCAACATGTCAAAAAATTATGCATTTAATTAATGGCATAAAAGATGCAAATGGTAACTATGTAGGCATTTTTGAATATGAAGGCAAACGCTATACGCTTAAAGATATTGTTGTATTAGAACTCAATTTAATAAAAACAAATGTCTCAAAAGATCATCCTGAATATATTAAATATTTGACTATGCTTAGCTTAATAAAAGAAATTTTTCAAAAAGAAGCTGGACCTTTGCTCGAAAAAACAAAAAAACCTGCAGTAAGAGAAATGAACAAAAGCTTCATTAATATTTGGATTACAAATGCTAATCGCTCAAATTCTATTTTAAAAGATTTTGGCACTATAGATGAACTTGCAGCACTAGAAAGAGCAAATGCAAAAGAATTTTTCTTATTTTTAAATGATTTAAAATGCTTCCTCAAAGATCTTATGCGTAATGCACCAAGAGCATGTGAACTTTATAAAAAAGAATGCTTAAAACCTGAAGATTATGGTACTTTTGATCATTTTATTAATAGCTAGTTACAATTATGGATGTTATTACAGGTACAGTTGATCGATTTTTGTATAAAAATGATGAAAACAGCTTTTCTGTATTTGTAATGCATTTAGAAAAAAATCAAACGGTTGTAGTAAAAGGTCATGCGCCTTCACTACAACCGGGAAGTACCGTAGAAATTCATGGAACATGGATTGTGCATCCAAAATTTGGAAAACAATTTGAAGCAACAACAATTTCTGTAGCTCTTCCAAAAACTATTATCGGTTTAAAAAAATATCTTAGTTCTGGAATTATCAAAGGAATCGGAAAAGTTTATGCAGAAAAATTAGTTGATTTTTTTGGCTCAACTGTACTTGATATTATTGAACATCATCCAGAAAAACTTACCCAAATTCCTGGTGTAGGGCCTAAACGCATTGAACAAATTTTGACAGGATGGCGCGAACAAAAAGCAATTGCCAATGTCATGATCTTTTTACAAGAAAAAGGCGCCTCTGCTTCGTATGCCACAAAAATTTACAAACACTATGGAGCTTCTGCAATCACGGTTATGACAGAAAATCCTTATAAAATTGCACAAGACATATGGGGAATTGGATTTAAAACTGCTGATGCTATTGCTCAAAATCTTGGCTTTACCAAAGAATCAATTAAAAGAATAAAAGCTGGAATTTTGTTTACCATATCTCAAGAAACAAATAACGGACATCTTTATGTTGAACTAGAACATTTAAAAAAAGAAACAGTTGAACTTCTTGAGTTATCATTAATTACAATTAAAGAATCACTTACCAATGCGCTTCATGAATTATATCAAGAAAAACTTATTACACTTCTTACCCATAATGAAAAACACTATATAACACTACCGCAATATTATTGGACCGAAAAAAATGTTGCCAATAAAATAATTACTCTTCTTGAATCAAATTTAAAAACATTTGAAACTTCTGATGCATACAATTTGCTTCAAATAAAAAAAGGACACGAAGTAGATCTTAATGAACTGCAACAAGAAGGAATTTTAAGAGCACTTGATAATAAAGTTTCTATTGTTACTGGAGGTCCAGGAACAGGAAAAACGACACTCGTCAAAAAGCTTTTACATATTTTAGATCAAAAAAAAATATCCTATAAATTAGCAGCTCCTACAGGTCGCGCTGCTAAAAGAATCACAGAAAGCACTGGTAAATATGCAGAAACACTGCATCGACTTTTAGAATTTAATCCTCAAATTATGGGTTTTAGCCATAATGAGCAAAATGCACTCAAACTTGATTTTTTAATTATTGATGAAGCTTCGATGATTGATATTTTTCTTGCAAACGCAATTTTTAAAGCATTGCCACTGACTGCTCATGTGCTATTTCTTGGTGATATTGACCAATTGCCTTCTGTAGGTGCTGGAAATTTTTTATATGACCTTATCAGTAGTAAAAAAATAGCAGTTACTCGGTTAAATTATATTTTTAGACAAGCGGAAAATAGTTTAATTACTTATAATGCACACCGTATTAATAAAGGTGAATTTCCTGAATCAAAAGTTCCTCAAACAGTTCAAGATTATTTTTTTATACGAGAAGAATTTCCTGAAAATATACCCACTCATTTAAAAAAAATTTTTCAAATAACACTTCCAAAATATCATATATCTAAAGAAGCAAGCATTGTACTATCTCCTATGAATCGCGGTTCTGCTGGAACTCAAACTATTAATGATACTTTGCAAAATCTTTTAAACCCTCACCATACGCAAGAAATTCTTCAAAAAACATTTCATACATTTAAAACTGGTGACAGGGTCATGCAAATTAAAAATAATTATGACAAAAACATTTTTAATGGAGACATTGGAACAATAATAAAAATCAATCAAGAAGATAAAACTTTAAGCGTTGCTTACTCAGAAAAAGATGTTGAATATGATTTTTTAGAAACAGATGAATTAATTTTGGCATACGCAATCTCAATTCACAAAAGCCAGGGATCTGAATTTGATGCAGTAATTATTCCAATTTTCACACAGCATTTTACATTACTACAGAAAAATTTAATTTACACAGCCCTAACAAGGGCAAAAAAAATATGTATAATTATTGGACAAGTCAAAGCTCTTGCAATGGCTATAAAAAATACAAAAAGTAATGCTCGTAATACATTTTTAGCAACTTATTTAACAACCGATTTAGCATGCAGATAATAAAAAAAATTATATTCTCACTTTTATTATTTTATAAATGCCCTTTAGGGGCATATTTAATTGTTATCAATCCTTCACAAAACAATCGTACCATTAATAATGAATATGAAAAAAATATAACTCTTCTTTATGCAGAATCTTTACGAAACTATATTTGTTATTCAAATGATACTTTTAACGTTGAAATTACGCGAATAGCAGGAGAAAAATTAGAAGATCTTCAACCTGCAAGCTTTTCTAATATCATTAATCCAAATATACATATCTCATTGCAATGTATAGAAACAGAAGAGCCTGAAATTTTTATTTTTTTTAATAAATGGCATAATTATGAAAATATTAATAATTTTTCAAAAAAACTCACACTTATCTCAGCATTTCAGTCACATGCACATCAATATAATAATTCAAAAAATTATGCTGAAAAAATTTATGAAAGTCTCAAAAAAGAATGTTTAAATGCTTTTTTAATTCATCAACCAATAGGCTTTCCATGCAAAACTTTATTTGGACTAATTAGTCCAGCGATTGCAATAGAAATTGGAATTCCATACAAAAATGATCTTCTTGAATATAAAAAAGTAATAATAGAAACAATTGCAAAATGTATACTTACCTGTAGCGATTTATGATAAAAAAAATACTACCTTTTTCTATTTTTTGTTTAATACTCGGCGCAACTGGATATCTTATATATACTGAAAAAATGATTATTTTGTTTCCAAAAAATGAATCGTTTTTATTAAAAAATGATTCGCTTGAAAATAAAGAAATTTCGCTTTTTAAATGGAATCAAAATAATACATATTCAATAGAAAAAATGAATTTATTACCTAGCAAAAGCGAGTCATACAATATACACCAAATAATTAGTCACTGGGTGCGTATTTATAATTCTCAAAATAAAAATGAGAGCTCTTTACAAAAAAATACTATTTCTTCTGACGGAAAAATTCTTTTTTTACACTTTTCTCATTCTCCATTTTATAAAAATTTTTCAACCTATAAAAAACTTTCATGGATTCAGGGCTTATTTAAAACAATTCATGAATACAATAAAAAAATAACGTCTGTTTATTTTTTTATTGAAAATAACCCATTGCAAGATTATGAATTAGATTTTTCTCATGCATGGGATATTGAAGGCTATCTTCAATAATTCTTATCACCTATATTAATGTTTAATAAAAATGAACCTAAATTACTTTTTTACTAAATAGCAATTTTAAGCTAAAGCTAAGGTATTTATTGAGTGAATTTTGACAAAAAATGCATGATTGCTACGATTATTGCGATATTTTAATCTAATTTTACATAAGAGGTGATGGTATGATCGATTTATACCAATCGTTATTTATAGTAATAGGAATAGGATCCTTAGTGGTCTTAGGCTTATTTGCAAAAATAAATGCAGAAGAAGTCAATAGCCCAAAAGCTCAAAAAATAGCTGATGCTATTTCTGAAGGTGCTATGACATTCTTAAAAGAAGAATATAAAGTTATAACTTTAGTTGTAGCAATTTTCGGTCTTCTAATTAATCATTTTGTTGGTATTTTACCAGCAACTCTTTTTGCTGCTGGCGCCTTTTTTTCTATGATAACTGGGTTTATCGGCATGAAAGCAGCAACCTCTGCTAATGTTCGTACAACTATGGCTGCAAAACGCAATGGTGAATATTCAGCATTTATGATTGCATTTTTTGGCGGTGGTGTAATGGGTTTTGCCGTTGCAACATTTGGTCTGCTTGGTATGACATTCATTATGTTTTACTACGGAGATAGATCTGACATTACAACACTTCTTACAAGTTTTGGATTTGGCGCAAGCTTAGTTGCATTTTTTGCTCGTATTGGTGGCGGAATTTATACTAAATCAGCAGATGTTGGAGCTGATTTAGTAGGAAAAATTGAAGCTGGCATTCCAGAAGATGATCCAAGAAATCCTGCAGTTATTGCAGATAACGTAGGAGACTGCGTTGGCGATACTGCTGGTATGGGTGCAGATATTTATGAATCATACGTTGGCGCTATGATATCTGCAATTTTTCTTTCTTTAGCATTATTTCCTGATGACAAAGGCGCAGCGATGCTTCCTATCGTTCTTTCAGCTTTAGGGCTCCTTGGTTCTGTTGTTGGATTATTATCAAATTTAATCTTTAAAGCTGGCCCTGCGGCAATGCTTCGTAATGCTACTTATGTTGCTTTTGCATCATTTATTGGTGGTTCTTACTGGTATTTAACTTCTCATGGCTTTGTTATAGATCTTTTTTATGCTGTAATAATTGGTTGTGCATCAGGTGTTGTAATTGGTTTAATTACTGAATATTACACTGGTGGAAACCCTGTGGTAAAACTTGCAGAAAGCTGCCAATCAGGTGCTGCAACCAACATTATTTATGGTCTATCAATTGGAATGGAATCAGTTACTGCCCCAGTAATTTTACTTGGATTTGCAGTTCTTTTAGCATTTGTTTTTGGTGGAGGACCTTATGGGGTTGCTATAGCAGCAGTTTCTATGTTGTCTACTGTTGGTATTACTATGACCGTTGATGCATATGGTCCAATTGCAGATAATGCTGGCGGTATTGCAGAAATGGCAGGACTTGGAAAACCAGTTCGTGACATTACAGATAAGCTTGATGCTTTAGGAAATACTACTGCAGCAATGGGTAAAGGGTTTGCTATAGGCTCAGCATTAATGACCGCACTCGTTATGTTTAAAGCATATGCAGAAGGCGCTCATTTAGAAACAATAGACATTCTAAACCCATGGGTTCTTGTTGGAATGTTTATTGGTGGGTCTATGCCTTTCTTTATTTCAGCATTAACAATGCGTTCTGTAGGTAATACTGCATGGCAAATGGTAATTGAAGTTCGTCGTCAATTTAAAGAAATTAAAGGTTTAATGGATGGTCAAGCTGATCCAGACTATAAACGTTGTATTGCAATTTCAACTCGAGCAGCACTTCGTGAAATGATTTTACCTGGTCTTATTTCTGCATTACTTCCTGTACTTATATTTAAAACATTAGGAGCTCCTGCACTTGGTGGTCTTTTAATTGGTGCTACAGTAAGTGGTGTTATGTTAGCTCTCATGATGTCAAACGGCGGTGGAGCTTGGGATAATGCTAAAAAATATATCGAAGCTGGTCATTTTGGGGGCAAAGGTTCCGACGCGCATAAAGCAGCAGTTGTAGGTGATACAGTTGGAGATCCTTGCAAAGATACATCAGGACCTTCGCTTAACATCTTAATTAAGCTTATGTCGATTGTTTCTTTATTGCTTGTTTCTTTATAAGAAATTTCATTTATAAAAAATTAAAGAGTCACTATAAAAGTGGCTCTTTTTTTTAATCCTAAACTAGCTTTATATGGAAAAACTGTATTTAAATATTTTTTAAAAAAACTATTGATAATAAAGTAATAACATTGATATTATTTCTTTTAGAAATGTTTTTATAGATATTTCAAAGGGGAAATGGAATAACCATAAAGGAGTTTGTTAATGAATAAATTTAAATCATTGCTTTTTATAAGTTTACTATATGTTGGATTAGCACAAAGTTCCGCTTGGTGGCCTTTTGGCGGTAAACCAACAGAAAATAGTCAATACAATTTTGATGATGTTGCGCCTGTACCAAATGAAACAAGTTTACAAAATAAAACCCTTTGGGAAAGAATAAAAGCTTATAATCCATTTTATACATCAGAAACCTCTACCCCTGATACTGATATGCCTGATGCAAATGACGATATGATTATAGAAGAAGTAATTACTGATGAAATACCAAATAATACTGTTCGTTTAAATAATAGTGCATTACAAACATTAAAAACTATTATTATGACCGCATCAAATGGCGATGGAAATATTTTACGATATGCATTTGGAGCACAGCAAAATTTAATCAATGGTCATGTTGAATTAGCTCGTCAAGCACTTGAAGATGGACTTCGCTTTATAGAAGCTGCTCAAAATGATGGTATTTCACAATATAATGAATTTATACCTGCATTTGAGGATGTATTAAATCAGCTTTCGTAATTGTAATTCATAGTATTTAATTTTAAAAAAGGCCTTTTTTAAAAGGCCTTTTTTAAATACTATTTTTTCACAAGATTGTTGCTGCTTATACTTTAAATATGCTTATATTAAATCTTCTTTGATTTAAATTGCCTAAACAATAATAAAATCATAAGCATAATAAAGGAGGGAGCACGCTTTATGAAAAAAATATTTTTTATAATTTTTTTATTAATAGGAAAAAGTCTTATATCAAATAGTGAAAATCAATCTATTAATCATGAAAAAATTTCCTTAGAAAACACATTAGATCGTTTTTATATCATACAAAGAATTGATCCATGTATTAATGCAATAACAAAACTTCATACTGACTTTTGGTTTTTTTCCATTCCAATTTTTTCTTACAATCATGTTAATTATGATGGAATAATTTTTTCTAATGAACATATTATAGGACTCATAAATGAAGTTGAAAAAGAACAATCTATAAAACCTATTTTACATATGTGGGCAGAAATTAAGCGATATAAGTATTTACATGATTCAGAAATGATAAAGGAATTTACACAATTTATTTTTATTCTTATAAGAAACTCGTTTAAACATCAATTCCCTAAAGTTTTTGAAACTCATGCTGAAGTTAAAACTATATACTTATTAGACACAATCGAATCTCTTTCACTTGATCAAATTTTAGATTTTTTAGACATTCTTATAGAAAACTTATTAATTTTTGTTCAAAAATATGAGCTTGATTCTTCTATGTCTTGGAAAGAATGGATACAAAAATATTGGCTTATTAGCCCTTTTGCTCTTAGTGCTTTATGTATAAAAATATATTTTGACTATAAATCATCGCAGCTTATTAATACTGTTCAAAATCGAGGGTTGCATGAATAAAAAATTAATGTTTTTCTTTTTTTTATTTTTGAATAAATCGTCAACTTCTTCTTTATTAAAATTATTCAACATAGAAAAACATCCATTACATAATGAAATTTTCATCACAAATCATCATGATATTATAAAAATAATGGATGAAACAGCTGATTTTTTAAAAAAAATTAATAAATATCCCAGTAAATTTATAACCGTAACGCCAGGACTTTTTGAAAATTTTGGTATCACTATGGATGATGTTTTAAACACTCTAGAATTTATATCAAAAACAGCAAAAGAAAATCCTGAAAAATTACAAAATCCTAACTTTTTAAATGAAAATTTTATTTTTTATAGATGGCATGGAGATTCATCTCAAAAAATAAATCCTATTTCTAAAGGATGGGCTCAACCTCCAGAATCAATTATAACAACACAATATCGTATTACAGAAATACCCGCCTCATACCATAAAAATGAAGACTATCTCTATCCTCTATACACACTTCCAGATGATGAAAAGGATTTATCAAAAAATGAAATTTCTTTAAAGAAAGATGTTTTGAAAAGATTTAAATATACAAAAAATGATTTTTTAAATGGAGCTCCAGAAAAAGATTTTAACAAAAAACCTTTTGCATGGTTAACAAATAAAGGAATTGAAGAATTAAATATGCAGGGAAGCAGTTTACTAGTTTTTTCTAAAAACGATAAAAAACTAGTCCGTGTTTCTGCCGACAATGGAATGAAAGATGAAAATAAATATTGGTTTTATAGTTATGTAGAAAAAAGGAAAAAAAACAAATTTCCAATTAAAGTAAAGCCTCGTGCAGATGTTACGTATGCAGGAGATATCGACCTTCTTGGATTTGGAAAAGTTATTCTTCTTAAATGCTGGAATCCTATTAACAAAAGAAGAGAATTGCGGATTGGAGTTCTTGTTGACACAGGAAGTGCTTTTAAAAAAAACTTAGCAAAGCTTGATATGTTTGCAGGATATTTCCCTACAGACCAAGCTTTTAAAAATCATATAAAATCATATCCGCATACTGCACGTGCGTATATTTTAATTAAAAAGAAATAAGTTACACATCGAAAGTTTTTTTAATAATAGCACTCATTTCAGCAAATTCTTTAGTACCAACAATTTGCTTTTTTATAGCTCCATTTTTTATAAGTAAAAATGTTGGCAAATAAGCAATTGGCTCTTCAATAAAAGTTGACTTTGATAAAAGATCCATCACTTTTTCATTATCTGCATTTATAGAATAAAAAATAACATCTTTTTTAAATTGCTCTTGAAGCGCTGGTAAAAAAGTATTTACATATTGGCAACCACCACACCAATCAGCATATATTTTGACTACAATGGAAGCATTTTCTTGTTTAAGATTTTCAAAATCTTGCTCAGTTATAATTTCACTTATTTCATTTTTAGTTTCAGAAGTATTATATGAAGATTCAACTTTATCTTTTTTACAATTAATAAATGAAGTAATTAAAGGTAACTTTTCCAAACAAATAAGTGATGTAATAAATACAATAGAAATTAGAAACCCAATAAAAAAAATATTTTTCTTCATAAGAACCTTTTTAAAAAAATTATAAAAATCAATAATAAAACATATTATATACAATGATATAAATTATAAGTATCAATAATCAGAATTTACATTATTTTTTTTAAAAATAAA